>CAZQSB010000005.1:89686-101770 GCA_964596015.1 uncultured bacterium
CTGGTCGGAGTCCGCCTGGTATGGAGGAATCTCAACGAGTGTTCCACGTGAAACACCGGGGCCCCCGAGACTGAGCGTTTCACGTGAAACACCGCCCAACAATCTGCCCAGCGTAGCTGCCAGCGACTCCCGACAAGCCCCTTACCCGGACAGAAAGCTGTGGATAACTCCACCTGTACCCATTTTCTCTCTTGACAGGACGTTCACGGACTGGTTGTCTCTCGCATCAGGCTGAGCAATCGATCTGCTGCGATTGTGGACACATTCATTCTATCCACGGACGGACACGTGAGCCGCATGATCGCCATAGCCAATCAGAAAGGCGGCGTGGGGAAGACCACGACAGCTGTCAACCTTGCAGCCTGTACGGCGGTCGCTGAGCGTCCTACACTGCTGATCGATATCGATCCGCAGGCGAATGCGACGAGCGGCCTCGGGATCTCCAAGGACGACGTCCAGACGAGCGTCTACGAGGTCCTCATTGGAGAGGCGCCCGCTGAAGACGCGATCATGGCAGTTCCGCAGCTGCCGTTTCTGGACGTGATTCCCTCTGACCAGCGCCTCATCGGGGCGGAGGTCGAGCTCGTCAATGTGATGGCGCGCGAGACGAGACTGCGTCGGGCTCTCGAGTCGATCCGCGACAACTACCATTTCATCTTCGTGGACTGCCCGCCGTCGCTCGGTCTTCTGACCATCAACACGCTGACTGCGGCCGACACCGTGATCGTGCCGATCCAGTGCGAGTACTATGCTCTGGAAGGACTGGGTCAGCTCCTCAACAGCATCCGACTTGTTCAGCGCAACCTCAACGCGTCGCTCCGCATCGAGGGCATCCTCCTGACGATGTACGACGGGCGGCTGAACCTGGCGCGACAGGTCGCCGAGGAGGCGCGGCGGTACTTCGGGGACCGCGTGTACCGCGCGATGATTCCCAGGAATGTTCGGCTGGGCGAGGCGCCGAGCTTCGGACAGCCGATCATCCTCTATGACATCCTGTCGTCGGGCGCAGAGAGCTACATCGAGCTCGCGAAGGAGATCATGTTCCGCGAGAAGCAGCCGATGAACGCGCCTGTCGAGTCCGCGCACGGGAGCTGACGCCGCTCGGACATCGGAGACGGAGCCGTTCGTCAGAACGCGCGCACAACAGAGGAACGACCATGAAGAGGAAGGCACTGGGACGCGGCATCGGGGCGCTCATACCTGACGCTCCGCAGGACCAGGGCGAGGCCCGGGCGGTTGCCGAGATCAGCGTCGAGCTGATCGAAAGGAACAAGGAGCAGCCTCGCACCCGCTTCGACGAGACCTCGCTCAGGGAGCTGTCGCAGTCGATCGCCGCGCACGGCGTTCTGCAGCCGGTCGTCGTGCGGCCGATGCCGACTGGAGGCTACCAGCTGATCGTCGGCGAGCGCAGGCTGCGCGCGGCGCGATTGGCGGGAGTTGAGAAGATCCCGGCCATCGTGCGAGAGGCGGGAGAGGCCGAGACGCTGGAACTCGCGCTGGTCGAGAACCTCCAGCGGGAGGACCTCAACCCGATCGATGAAGCGCACGGCTACGAGGCCCTGATGGAGATCGCGGGTCTCAACCAGTCGGAGCTTGCGGAACATGTGGGACGCGACCGGAGTACGGTCGCCAACTCGCTTCGTCTTCTGGAGCTGCCGCTGGACGTGCAGGAGCTTCTCTCGGCGGGCGGCCTCAGCGCGGGACACGGACGAGCGCTCCTGGGAGCCGCGACCGCGGAGGAGAGGTCGGTGCTCGCGTCGAAGACCATGGAGCGCGGGCTGTCGGTTCGCGAGCTGGAGGCTCTCGTGCGCGGCAAGCAGCGCCGAAAGAAGAAGCCGCGCAGCCGGCGCACCGACGATCCTGTGGTGCGGGAGATCGAGGAGAGGCTTCAGCGGACGTTCGGGACACAGGTGCGGATAGACCGCCTGGGCGACGAGGGAACCATCAGGATCGAGTACTACTCGGAAGAGGACCTGTCCCGGATCGTGGAGCTGCTCCTGACCGTACGGGAGTCGGCTGAGACCGGTTCGGACACGTGAGGAGCGGAACACGAGGTGTCGCGCATCGGCCTCAGGACGGGGTCGGCGGGCGAATGGAGATTCGGGCGGAAGTTTCGACGGGACGGGCATGTGCGGGCCGAACGGTGTTGACTTGAAATCGGCCGTTCTGGTATCGTCGACGTCCCGTGTGCACGGACGCGGAGGCGAGTCGGGCGCGTTCACTGAGAGCGTGCGGCCGGCCGCCGGGGGGTAGACAATGTTCACGAAGGACGACGAAAGGAATGTCGGCATTGTGAACACGATCATCGGGGAAGGCACCACCCTCAAGGGCGACGTCACCGTCGAGGGCAGCATCCAGGTCGACGGCGACTTCGAGGGCACGATCGAGGCGACCGACACGCTCGTCGTGGGCGAGAGCGGCAAGGTCGACGGTGACGCCACCGTCGCCAACGCCGTGATCGGCGGCCACATGTACGGCAACGTCTTCGCCACCGGCAAGATCGAGCTCCAGCGGGGCTCGCAGCTCCTCGGCGACATCAAGACGCGCGGCCTCGTCATCGAGGACGGCGTGGTCTTCCAGGGCAACTGCCAGATGGGTGACATCCGGGAGGAGCCTCCGAGACGGCGCGAGGACACCGAGCTCGATCTGGAAGAGGACACCGAGGAGCTCGAAGAGGCCGAGGCGACCTACTGAGTTCCTGGTCGGCCGATGGGGCGGGCTCGCACCACGAGCTGTGGATATCTGTGCACAGCGGACCCTCACTGGGCTAACTCCAGACAGAGCAATCGCTTGTGGCATCCGGTCGGTAACGCCGAAAGCGGGTTATCCACCGAACTACGAGTTTGTCAGTAGTTTGTGAGAGGCTCCAAGCTGAGCAGATACCAGCAGTTAGACGGCGGTGCGGCCAGTCGTAGCTGAGACGACGTTCGGCCGCGCTGTTGTGTGGAAGACGGTGGAACGGCGGCGGATAGCGCCGCCCATCGGTTCTCTCCAGAAGGAGGATGCGGTGGTCGCAGACGCGATCGAACGCATCAAGGAAGCAGAGGCGCGCGCCGACGAGGCTCGCAGACAGGGCAGGGCGGAGAAGAAGCGGGCGGTGGCGGAGGCCCACGAGGCGTCGGAGAAGCTCCTCGACGAGACGCGGCGCGCGGCCCGCGAGGCCGAGCGCGAGGCCGTGGAGTCCGCACGGGCCGAGGCCGAGCGAGAGGCCGAGCGCATCGCCGCCGAAGGCAGGGAGCGCGTCGAGATGGTCAGGACCGCGGCCGAGGCGAACGTCGAGGCCGGCGTGGTGAAGGTCCTGTCATCGATCACGGCTGAGGCCTGAGCGACGGGGAGAACCTATCGATGGCCGTCAGTCGGATGCGCAGACTCCAGCTTGTCGCGCACACGGACGCGAAGGACGACATCGTTCGCGCCCTCCAGGAGGGGGGCGTCCTGCACATCACGGAACCATCGGTCGAGACGGGCGTCCACAGGGACGACGGGGAGCGCCGCGAGATCGAACGGCGGCAGTCGGCCGACCTCACCAGGCTCGAGTACCTCCGCGCATTCCTGAAACCCTATGCGCCGAAGAGCGGCGGTCTCTTCGGGGGCAGGATCGTGCTCGATCCGCAGGAGCACGAGAAGCTCTGCGCCGGCTTCGACATCGACGCGTGGTACGAGCGCTGTGTCGACCTCGAGGGGCGCATGCGGGCGGCGGACACCGAGGCGCTCCGGCTGAGATCGCTCGCCAGGGAGCTCGACAAGTGGACCGGTCTGGGCATGGCGGTCGAGGATGCGACCGACACCCGACTGACCAGCGTGACCCTCCTGAACGTCGAGACGAACGCCTTCAAGCCGTTGACCGACGACCTTGCCGAGGAAGCGACCGCCTCCGCGGCGTTCGAGGTCTCGCGGTCCGGTGCGGGCGTGAATTTCGTCGTCATCTATCTCACGAGCGAAGATGCATCGGTCGCGCCCGTCCTCAAGCGGCACGGCGCGCGCCCGGTCGACCTCTCCGGCGCCGTCGGTCGGCCGGAGGTCGCGGCGGAGCAGCTCCGGCGCAGAGCGGACGAGTCGGCCGCATCGATCGATGACATGAAGAGGGAAGCCGAGGAGATCGCCGCGGACTACGACCGGGTGCTCGTCGTCCACGACGAACTCCGCGAGCGTCTCGCGCGGACAGCGGCCGAGGAGAGATTCGTCGGTACCGAGCGGACCTTCCTTATAGAGGGATGGGTGCGCGGACGCGATGAGGAGGCGCTCCGGCGCCGCGTCGAGTCGATCGCGGGAGAGACCCACTTCGCGTCGCGCGACCCGGAACGCGGGGAGGACGTTCCGATCGACCTTTCGAACGGCCGAGTCGTGGAGCCGCTTGAGTTCGTGACGACGCTCTACGGCCGGCCCGTCTACTGGGAGTACGACCCGACGCCGCTTCTGGCGCCGTTCTTCGTCGTCTTCTTCGGGCTGTGCCTCAGCGACGGCGGCTACGGCATCGCGCTGGCGGCCGCGGCTGCCTTCCTCATGACGAAGATGGAACGGGGGAGCGGCGGGCGGAAGCTCATGCAGCTCATGCTGATGGGCGGCATCGCGACGGCCGTCGTCGGCTTCTTCACCGGCGGATGGTTCGGCATCGAAACCGACCTGCTTCCCGCGTTCATGCGAAGCGCGGTGCTGCTGAACCCGCTCGAGGAGCCGATGACGATGCTGAACGTCGTGTTCGTCGTCGGCATCGTCCAGATCTTCGCGGGACTCGGGATCAAGATGGTCGCGGACTTTCGCGACGGCCGCTACGTCGACGGCGTCCTCGACCAGCTGGTCTGGATCCTCTTCCTGCTCTTCCTCGCGCCGCTCGGATACGGGTTCATCCTCGGAGGAGAGGTTCCGGAGACGATCAACACACTCGCGACGAGGGGCGCGCTCGCGATGGGCGCGGTGGTGGTGTTGACCGGCGCCCGGAAGAACCCGAATCCGGTCATGAAGGGACTCGGCGGCGTGCTCAAGCTGTATGACGTCGTCGGCTACTTCGGCGACGTGCTGTCGTACGCGCGACTTCTGGCGCTCGGTCTTGCGACCGGCGCCATCGCGATGGCCATCAACGGCGTCGCCGACATGGCGATGGGAATCCCGATGGTCGGCATCGTCGCGGCGATCGTCGTGGTCATCGGCGGGCATCTCTTCAACCTGGCGGTCAACACGCTCGGCGGCTTCGTGCACTCGGCGCGTCTCCAGTACCTCGAGTTCTTCTCGAAGTTCTTCGAGGGCGGCGGCCGGGCGTTCGAGCCGTTCCGCCTTTCGAGGAAATACTCGGTCGTGCGGCGCGAGGGCGCCTGACGGCCGACCGTCCCGGCGTCGTCGGGGCGGCGCAGTGACCTCCCGCTGAACGCGGGAATCAGGAGATGAGGCGCACGCGGAACGCGCCGACTGGGACGGCAGAGACCAGGAGAGCAGACAGATTCACTCCATCGGAAAAGGAGTTCGAGCATGGAAGGACTGATGCTGGGATTGGCGGGGGCGGCCATCGCCGCCGCGCTCGCCGGAACCGGGTCGGCGCTCGGCACAGGGATAGCGGGCCAGGCCGGTTCAGGTGTCGTGGCCGAGGACCCCGAGAAGTTCGGGCGCCTCCTTCTGCTGCAGGCGCTTCCGGGCACCCAGGGCATCTACGGCATCGTCGGGCTCTTCCTCGCCATCAACAAGGTGACCGAGCTCGGGATGGAAGCGATGTCGGTCGGTCAGGGATGGCGCGTGCTCTTCGCGTGCATCCCGCTCGCCATCACGGGCCTCACGTCCGGCATCTACCAGGGCAAGGTCGCCGGCGCGGCCTGCGGTCTCGTCGCGAAGCGGCCGGACGAGATGGGCAAGGGCATGATCTTCGCGATCGTCGTTGAGACGTACGCGGTGCTCGGCCTTCTCGGCACGATCCTCCTTCTGGGCGCCGTCGAGGCGACGTAGGCCGAGGAAGACAGACGCGGCAATCCGAGCGCGGGCGGAGAAGGTCCTCCGACGGCGCGGAACAGCGTGAGGCACGGACGCATGGCACTCGAGGACATCATCAAGAAGATCGACGCCGACGCGAACCGTGATGCGGAGGCTCTGGCCGATGAGGGTCGGCAGGAGGCCGAGAGCATCGTCGCGGCCGCGCGGAAACGGGCGGAGAGCGAGAAGGACAGGCTCGACGCCGCCGCCAGGCAGCGCGCGGAGGAGGAGCGAAACCGGGTCGTCACGCTTGCGAGACTCTCGGCCCGTCGCGAGCTGCTCTCGGAGAAGCAGCGGCTCATCGACCGCGTCTTCGAGGAGGCGCACAAGCGCCTCGCGGCGATGCCGGTCGACGAGTATCGCCGCTTCGTCGCGGCCGTGCTCAAGGACGCGGTGGAGACAGGTGACGAGGAAGTCGTCATCGGCGAGAACGAGGACCGCATCGACCAGGCGTTCCTCGATGCGGTGTCGCGCGAGATCGGCGGCGGAGCGAAGCTCACGCTGTCCGATGAGCGTCGCCGCATCGACGGCGGGATCATCCTGAAGCGCGGGAAGACCGAGACGAACAGCACGCTCGACACGATCCTCAGGGCCGCACGCGAGCAGAACGAGTCAGTGGTCGCGGCCATCCTGTTCGGGTCGGAGGAAGAGGCGTAGCCGGACCACGGGCCGGCACGCGACAAGCGTCGTTGTCTCTCGGGGGAGACGGGACCGGAGCATGTCCGACGACACCAGATACGCCTACGCGGTCGCCAGGATCCGCGGCATGGAGACAAGGCTCCTCGATCGTCAGTGGATCGAGCGCCTTCTTTCTGAGTCGCCGGAGGGCGCATTGAAGGCGCTCGGCGAGACCGCGTACCAGGAAGCGTTCGCGGACGTGGGGAGCCCCACCGAGATCGAGCGCGGACTGGAGCAGGCGCTCGCCTCGACGCTCCAGGCCGTCGCGAGGATAGCGCCGGAGCCCGAGCTCATCGACTGCTTCCGGCTCCGCGCCGACGCGCGCAACCTCAAGGCGCTCCTCAAGGCCTCGCTGCTTTCCGTCGAGACGGACGACATCGGCCTCACGAGCGGCGTCGGCACCATGGACACGGAGACTCTCAGGAAAGCGGTCGCCGACAGGGACTACACGTTTCTGCCGGAGTTCCTGACCGAGGCGGCGCGCGACGCGGAGGAGGCGTTCCGCGACACGAACGAGGTCCGCTCCATCGACCGCGTGGTCGACGCCGCGCTCTGGAGGCACCAGCTCGAAACGGCCCGCGAGCGCGGCAACCGCTTCCTCGAGGAGTACTTCCGCGCGGAGATCGATCTCTTGAACGTGAAGACGTTCGCGCGCGTGAAGGAAGGCGGGGGAGAGGCGGTCGATCTGGTGCCGGAGCTCATCCCTGGCGGCACGCTCGAGCGGATCTTCTTCGAGAAGGAGTTCGGGGAGCCGTTCGAGTCGTTGGCTCGCGCGCTCGAGTTCGGACCATATCCGGGGCTGGCGCCGGTCTTCAGGGAGTGGTCGCCCGAGGAGCTTTATGCGCTCGAGCTCGCGTGCGACAACGAGCTTCTGAAGCGAGTGGATCCGGCGACAACCATCGCCTACGGCATCGAGCCGCTCGTTGCCTACATCCTCGAGCGGCGCATCGAGAGCAAGCTCCTCCGGATGGGCATCGTCGGGCGCGCCGACGGGCTCGACCGGCGGGCCATCGAGGACAGGCTGAGGTCCATCCATGCCTAAGGAGATCGCGTTCATCGGCGACCGGGATTCGGTCTGGGGATTCAAGGCCTTCGGGATCCGGGCCGTGCCGGTCGACGACCCCGCGGAGGGAAGGGAGGCGCTCGCGTCGCTCGTCGACGAGGGCTTCTCCATCATCTTCGTGACGGAGGACGTCTATGAGGCGAGCTCCGACGCGATAGAAGCGTACCGCGACGAGGCGCTTCCGACCATCACGGTGCTTCCGAGCGTGACAGGCTCACGGGGCCTCATCGCCGCCGAGATCCAGCGCGCCGTGTCTGCGGCCGTCGGCGCCGACATTCTGAGCGAAGCCGGCAGGAGCTAGTGCCGGCCGCACGTTCTGACCGACAGGAGAACGAGCATGGCAGAAGCGAAGGTCCAGGGAACCATCCGGAAGGTCTCGGGTCCGCTCGTCGTCGCTGACGGGATGCGCGAGGCGAAGATGTTCGATGTCTGTCTGGTGAGCGAGAAGGAGCTCATCGGGGAGATCATCGAGGTCCGCGGCGACCTCGCATCGATCCAGGTCTACGAGGACACGAGCGGCCTGGGCCCCGGCGAGCCCGTCGAGTCGACCGGAGAGCCGCTGTCGGTCGAGCTGGGACCGGGGCTCATCGAGTCGATCTACGACGGCATCCAGCGTCCCCTGGACAAGATCCGTGAGCAGGCGGGTGCGTTCATCCCCCGGGGCATCCACGTGCCGGGACTCGACCGCGACCGCGAGTGGGAGTTCGTGGCCACCGCCGAGATAGGTTCGGAGGTCGTGGGCGGCTCCATACTGGGCACGGTCAAGGAGTCGACGCTCGTCGAGCAGAAGATCATGGTGCCCCCGAACATGAAGGGGAAGCTCACGAAGCTCGAGGGCGGCACGCACAAGGTCACCGACGTCATCGGCGAGCTGACCGACGCGGACGGCGCGACACACGAACTGAAGCTCATGCAGCGCTGGCCGGTGCGCCAGGCGAGGCCGTACGTCGAGCGCCTCAACCCCGAGGAGCCGCTCGTCACGGGGCAGCGCGTCATCGACGCGTTCTTCCCCCTCGGCAAGGGCGGCACGGCGTGCGTGCCGGGACCGTTCGGCGCGGGCAAGACCGTCATCCAGCACCAGCTCGCCAAGTGGGCCGACGCCGAGATCGTCATCTTCATCGGCTGCGGCGAGCGCGGGAACGAGATGACCGACGTGCTGCTCGAGTTCCCCGAACTTCAGGACCCGAGAAGCGGCGAGCCGCTCATGAAGCGGACCGTGCTCGTCGCGAACACGTCGAACATGCCGGTCGCCGCGCGCGAGGCCTCCATCTACACCGGCATCACGATCGCCGAGTACTTCCGCGACATGGGCTACTCCGTGGCGCTCATGGCCGACTCGACCTCGCGCTGGGCCGAGGCGCTCCGAGAGATGTCGGGCCGCCTCGAGGAGATGCCCGGCGAGGAGGGCTACCCCGCGTATCTTCCGGCCCGCGCCGCGCAGTTCTACGAGCGCGCCGGGCGCGTGAAGTGCTTAGGCTCCGAGGACCGAATCGGGGCCCTCTCCGCGGTAGGCGCAGTGTCGCCGCCCGGCGGCGACCTCTCGGACCCGGTCGTTCAGGCCACGCTCAAGGTCGTGAAGGTCTTCTGGTCGCTCGAGGACTGGCTCGCGTACGAGCGCCACTTCCCGGCGATCAACTGGCTCACCAGCTACTCGCTCTACCACGACGCTCTGAAGGAGTACTTCCGGACGGAGGTCTCCGAGGAGTGGGAGGACATGCGCACCGGCGCGATGAAGATCCTCCAGCAGGAAGCGGAGCTCAAGGAGATCGCGCGTCTCGTGGGCGTCGACGCGCTCTCGAACCGCGACCGGCTCATCCTTGCGACGGCGAAGGCCATCCGCGAGGACTTCCTGCACCAGAACGCGTTCGACGACGTGGACACCTACACGTCGTTCCCCAAGCAGTACCGGATGCTCCGGAACATCATGCTGCTGCACCGTCTCGCGACCGACGCCATGGAGCAGGGCGTGACGGCGGAAGAGGTCGCGGCGCTCGATGTCAACGAGGAGATCTCGCGCTCCCGATACATCCCGGAGAGCGAGCTCGACCGCTTCGATTCTATCCGCGACCAGATCGAGAAGGCCGTGAAGGAGCTGGTCGAGAAGAAGGTGGGCGCCGAGGAGGTCGCGTAGGGAGCCGCGGACGAGCGGCCGGAGAGACCGGCGACGCGACGGCGCTCCCTGCGGCGCGCGGAAGAACGACCGACTGAGCAACCTCATGCCAGGAGAACACCGATGGTGAAGGAGTACATGACCGTCCAGGAGATCGCAGGACCGCTCATTCTTGTGGGCGAGGTCTCCGGCGTCAAATACGAGGAGCTGGTCGAGGTCGAGCTCCCGAGCGGCGAGGTGCGGCGCGGGCGCGTGCTCGAGGTCGACGAGGATACGGCGCTGGTGCAGCTCTTCGAGGGGGCGACCGGTGTGAGTGTCGAGACGGCGCGCATCCGCTTCCTGGGTCGCGGGCTCGAGCTCGGCCTCTCGCGGGACGTCCTCGGCCGCGTCTTCGACGGCCTCGGCAGGCCCAAGGACGGTGGCCCCAACATCATCCCGGAGGAGAAGCGGGACGTCTCGGGCGCGCCCCTCAACCCAACCGCGCGCGACTACCCGAACGAGTTCATCCAGACCGGCGTCTCCTCCATCGACGGCCTGAACACGCTCGTCCGCGGGCAGAAGCTCCCGCTCTTCTCCGGCTTCGGCCTGCCGCACGCCGAGCTCGCCGCGCAGATCGCGCGACAGGCTTCGGTGCTCGGCACCGAGGAGAGCTTCGCCGTCGTGTTCGCCGCGATGGGAACCACGTTCGAGGAGGCGGAGTTCTTCATCTCCGACTTCCGACGGACCGGCGCCATCGACCGCGCCGTGCTCTACATGAACCTCGCCAACGACCCGGCCATCGAGCGCATCGCGACGCCGCGCATGGCCTTGACCACCGCAGAGTACCTGGCCTACGACCTCGACATGCACGTGCTCGTCATCCTCACGGACATGACGAACTACTGTGAGGCGCTCCGCGAGATCTCGGCAGCGAGGAAGGAGGTTCCCGGACGCAGAGGCTATCCGGGCTACCTCTACACGGACCTCTCGACCATCTACGAGCGGGCCGGCCGCATCAAGGGGCGCAACGGCTCCATCACGCAGATCCCCGTCGTCTCGATGCCGGAGGACGACAAGACACACCCGATCCCCGACCTCACGGGCTACATCACGGAGGGGCAGATCATCCTGGACCGAGCGCTTCACCGGAAGGGCATCTACCCGCCGATCAACGTGCTCCCGTCGCTGTCGCGTCTGCGCGACAAGGGCATCGGGAAGGGGAGGACGCGCGAGGACCACGCGAACCTCGCGAACCAGCTCTTCGCGGCGTACGCGCGCGGCAAGGAGGCGCAGGAGCTCGCCGTCATCCTCGGCGAGGCGGCGCTCTCGCCGGAGGACAAGGCGTTCTACAAGTTCTCGGACCTCTTTGAGGAGCGCTACGTTCGGCAGGGCACCGACGAGAACCGGACCATCGAGGAAACGCTGACGCTCGGCTGGGAGCTTCTCGAGATGTTGCCGACCTCCGAGCTCAAGCGCGTCAAGCCCGAGCAGATCGAGAAGTACATGAAGAGGAAGACCGACGAGCCGACCGGCGACGAGCCGACCGGCGACGAGCAGGCCGTCGCCGCGGGTCGGAGCGACGAGGTCGTGGCCGAGACCGGAGAGAAGTAGCGGCTTTCCCGGGAGGCGCCCGTCCGACTGGGCGGGGTCCCCCGACGAGCCGCCGGAGCGGTGTCTATGCGGATCCGCGCGAACCCGAACAGGATGCAGCTCTTGAGGCTGAGGCGACGCCTTACGCTGGCGAAGCGCGGCCACAAGCTCCTGAAGGACAAGCAGGAGGAGCTGATGCGTCGCTTCCTGGGGCTCGTCCACGAGGCGCGCGACCTTCGGGCGGAGGTCGAGGAGGCGCTCGCCCGGGCGTACCGCGCGTTCGTGTCGGCGAGGCTCGAGATGGACGGGAGCGCGCTCGATGCGGCGCTCGCGTTCTCTCGCCGCACCGTCTCGCTCCAGGCCGAGCGCGAGCAGGTGATGAACCTGAAGGTCCCGCGCTTCTCGGTCGAGTTTCCCGAGGAGGGCGAGCTCGGCTACGGACTGGCCGACACGACGCCCGAGCTCGACCGCGCGATGTCGCTCTACGCCGAGCTTCTCCCGAAGCTCATGAAGGTGGCGGAGATGGAGAAGGCCATCCAGCTTCTCGCCGCCGAGCTCGAGAAGACGCGGCGCCGCGTCAACGCCCTCGAGCACATCCTCGTCCCGAGCCTCGAGGAGACCATCCGGTTCATCTCGGACCGGCTGTCGGAGCTCGAGCGCGCGAACGCCACCCGCCTCATGAAGGTCAAGGACATCGTGCGGGAGCACT
>CAZQSB010000006.1:0-97978 GCA_964596015.1 uncultured bacterium
TGGCGGTCGCCATGGAGCACTACGAGCGGGCAGTACGGGAGGGGACCCCGTTCGACATCGAGGTGCAGGTCGACAATGCGCAGGGGACGCGTCTCTGGGTCAGGGTCTACGGCGAGCCGGTGTTCGAGGACGGGCGGTGCGTGAAGATGCGCGGGACCTTCCAGGACATCACAGAGAGAGTGCACGCCGTGCAGTCGCTCCGGGAGAGCGAGGAGCGCTGGAGAAGCTACGTCGAGAACGCGCCGTACGGCGTCTTCGTTGCGGACCGGTACGGGCGCTATCTGGACGTGAATCCGGCCGCCACGAGAGTCACCGGGTACGAATCTGACGAACTTCTTGGGATGGGAGTCTTCGAGATCATCCCCGAGTCGTGGCAGAGCGCCGCGGAGTACTCCCTGCGGCGCCTCCAGGAGGACGGCGTGTGGCATGGAGAGGTGCAGTACGTCCACAAGAGCGGCGAAGTGCGGTGGTGGTCCATCGCGGCCGTGAAGCTGAGTGAAGACAGACTGCTCGGTTTCGTGGAGGATGTCACCGACAGGAAGGACATCGAGGAAGAGCGCGAGGAGCTGCAGAGCGAGCTCATCCAGGCGCAGAAGATGGAGTCCGTCGGTCGCCTGGCGGGCGGCGTGGCGCACGATTTCAACAACATGCTCCAGGTCATCCTGGGCGGCACGGAGCTGCTGCTCGCGAAGCTGGACAAGGAGAGCGGGCTCGCGGACGAAGTGAGGGAGATCCGGAAGGCCGCTGAACGCTCGGCCGACCTCACGCGCCAGCTCCTCGCGTTCTCGAGGCAGCAGATGGCGGAACCCAGGGTCATCGACCTCAACGAGGAGATCTCCGGCATGACGAAGATGCTTGGGAGGCTCATCGGAGAGGACATCGAAGTCTCCTGGGAGCCTGCTCCGGAGGTCTGGCCCGTCCGCATCGACCCGAGCCAGGTCAACCAGGTTCTTGCCAATCTCGTGGTGAACGCTCGAGACGCCATCGAGGAGACCGGGACGATCACGATCAGCACCAGAAACGCGGACATCGTCGAGCCCGTCGCGACGACAGACGGAGACATCATCCCGGGGTCGTACGTCGTGATATCCGTCTCCGACACCGGTCGAGGCATGGACCCGGCGACCAGGGCCATGATCTTCGAGCCTTTCTTCACCAGCAAGGACGTCGGCGAAGGCACCGGACTCGGCCTGTCGACCGTCTGGGGCATTGTGAGGCAGAACGAGGGCTACGTGAGCGTGGAGACCGCGCCGGGAGAGGGCTCGAGTTTTCATGTCTATCTTCCGAGACACGGGGGAGCGGTCGCCGGCGCCGCGGAGGGAGAGCATGCCGCGATCCGGCGCGGCTCGGGAGAGACGGTCCTCGTCGTCGAGGACGAGCGCGCGATCCTGAGTCTCTGCCGGGTGGCGCTCGAACGGCTCGGCTACTCCGTGCGCACCGCCGCGACCCCGAGCGAGGCGCTGAGGGTGCTGGAGTCATACGATGGGCCGCTTCGTCTCCTGATCACAGATGTCATCATGCCTGAGATGAACGGCCACCAGCTTGCCGAACTCGTTCTTGAGCGGCAGCCCGGCGCCCGGGTGATCTACATGTCAGGGTACGCTGCGAGCGTCATCGCGAAGCACGGCGTGCTTGAGGAGGGGACGAACTTCATCCAGAAGCCGTTCAGCGTCCGCGACCTGGCCGCGAAGGTGCACGAGGTTCTTGAGAAGGAGAAAGGGCGGTGACCAGAGCTGAGCTTCTCGAACGCGTGCGCTCGACGTGGGAGGACTGGAGCACGCTCATAGCGGGCGTCGTCGACGGCCGCATGGAGACTGTCGTCGAAGAAGACGGGCGGACTCTGAAAGACATTGTCGCTCACGTTTCGTGGTTCGAGAAGGAGCTCGTGGAGCTTCTGCGGACGCGCAGACTGGAGGGTTCCGAGCTCTGGAAGCTCTCGCGGGCGGACCGGAACGACGCCATCACGGAGATGAACAGTGAACGCGCCGCCGAGGACGTTCTCCGGGACGCGACGGCGACCCACGCGGAGCTCGAACGACAGCTCGCCACGCTCGAGGACGAGGACCTCAACGACCCATCCCGCTTCGAGAACATGCCGCAGGACTGGATTCCGTGGCGGATCATCGCAGAGAACACCTTCGAGCACTACGAGGCGCATGCTGAGGACGTCCGGCGCCGTCTCGGGCATGAAGAGGCATGAGCGGCGTCCTCGATGTCGGCTTCCGGTTCGTCGAGCACATCAACCGGCTGGAACTCGACGAGCTGGTCGCTCTCATGACGGGTACGCTCCGGGATACCGAACCGAAGACGAAGGGGCCTCGTTCGTGACGAACGCGGTCCCTTCCTGTATACTGGAGGCGGAGCCACCGACAACAGCCCCGGTGGACGATGTCGCAATCCAGGGAGGTCCGCGATGTCACGGAAACCCGCTGTTCCCGCCCGCCCGACGCTCGTTCCGCTCTGTGTCCTTCTTTGCCTCGCCGCCGTTCCTGCGTCCTTGCCCGCTCAGACGGAGACCCCTCTCACGACCGAGATCGTGTCGGCCACGGTCTACAGTCGTCAGGCTCAGGTCGTGCGCGAGGGCGAGGTCGAGCTCGAGCGCGGAGCGTACCGGCTCATCTGCCGGGACCTTCCGGGGAGCGCAGCCGAGTCGTCGGTCGACGTCGTCGGTTCAGGGCTCGAGGGCGCCCGCATCGTCGGGATCGACTTCAGGAGGGCCGCCGGCGACACCACCCTTCCTCCGAGGGCCGCGGAGTACCGTCGAGAGCTTGACGGCATCAGGGACCAGCTCAGGGAACTGGAGCTTCGAAGGAAGACGCTCTCCGAGCGAGAGAACCTCACCGAGTCGATCGGCGGCTTCTCGGCCGGGCTGGCCGAGGAACGGCTGACCGACCGGTCGTTCGGCGTCGCGGAGTGGACAGCGTTCCTCGACTTCTACGAGCGGGAGCTCATGAACGTGAAGACAGAGCTTCGCGCGGTGCTCGAGGAGACCGAGCAGCTCGTCGAGAGGCGCCAACACCTCCTCTCCGAGCTCGGCGCGATGCAGGTCGATTCCCGGCGGCGCGTCCTGGCCGTGGAATGCGAGGTCGACGAGCCCGGCACGATGCACGTCGAACTCTCCTACATCGTGCCCGACGCGTCGTGGACCCCCGAGTATGCCGTACGGTACATGGAACGGGACGACGTCGTGGAGCTCTCCTATGGTGCCCGGCTCGCGCAGTCGACCGGAGAGGACTGGCAGGGGGTGAACGTCGTCCTCTCCACCGCGAAGCCTCACATCGGCGCGGCGCCGCCGCCGCTCGCTCCGCACTACGTCGGAATGACCACGGGGACCATCCGCGGAAGAGTGACCGACGCGACCATGGGGAGCCCGCTCCCGTACGCGAACGTTTCGATAATGGGCACCTCGTTCGGGACGCTGTCGGACGCAGGCGGCGCCTTCGTTCTGGCCGGCGTCCCCGCGGGATCGCACACACTCCAGGCGAGCTTCATCGGGTACGAGCGGGGGAGGGTCCGGAACGTGCGGGTCACGCCCGGCAGGACGGCCCGCGCCGACATCGCCCTGAGCCCGACGGCCTACAGGGCACAGGAGACCGTCGGCGAGGTCCGGGCGCTGAGCACCGACGCGGAGGCCATCGCCACACAGCCGGGCGTCATACTTGAGGAGGATGCGATCCACGTCCGCGGCGGACGCTCGTCCGAGGTGAAGATGTACGTCGACGGCATCGCGATCGCCGATCACGTCGAGGCGACAGCAGAGGTCTCGGAGTTCGCGGCCAGCCTGGTCGTGCCGCGCGCCGTCGATCTCGAGAGCGGCGCGGAGCCGCGCCGCGTTCTCATCGTGCGGCGCGCGTTCGGCGGCGAGTACGTGTTCGAGGCGGTGCCGAGGCTCTCGGAGCACGTCTTCCTCAAGGGCAGCTTCGAGAACCCGCTCGAGTTTCCGATCCTCCCGGGACAGGCGGAGGTCTACATCGAGGCGGTGCCCGCCGGCGGCGGAGCCGCGTCTTCGGACTTCGTGGGGCGCGACCGGCTCGACGGCGTGGTCCCCGGCGACGAGTTCACTTTTTACCTCGGAGCCGACCAGAACCTCGAGGTCGAGCACGAGCTTCGCTCGCGCGAGACGCTCTCGCGCGCGGACGACGACGAGGTCCGCATCGCGTACGAGTTCGTGAGCGCGGTGGAGAGCTTCAAAAGCCGGCCGGTCGACATCGTGGTGCTCGACCGCGTCCCGGTCTCGAAGATGAAGGACGTCGAGGTCGACGACATCGAGATAGAGCCCGAGCCGACCGAGCGGAGCGAGGACGGGATCCTCACGTGGCGGTTCACGCTCGCGCCGGGGGAGCGGCGCGAGTTCGTCGTCCGCTACGAGATCGAATACCCGGCCGAGCTGAGCGCGCGGGACGTCGGTCTGGAGGAGTAGATCCTCGTTCAAGGCGCCGCACGCGCTCAGACATCCCCGGAGCGCGCCATGCGACTCAGGGACACCGTCGAGGCCCCGGGGATGGCCCAGCAGGTCGACGCGGCGAGAGAGAAGGGCTTGAGCTTCCCCTGAGCTTCAGGCAGACTGCGCCTGTGCGCGGCGGTCCCGGGACCGGCCGCGAGGGACGGTGAAGGTTTCACTCCGGGAGGACGACATGGCCGATTGGTCGAAGTCCGACATGTACGCAGCCGTCGTCGTGGCGGTCCTACTGATTCTCACAGCCTTCGGAAACGCCGTTGCGATGCTGGTCGTGAGCGCCGTCGCGCTCGCCGTGGGCTTCGTGATCCACAGAGGTCGGCTGGGCGCGGCCGGCGCGTTGGCGGCTGTCGTGGCGGCCGTCACCGCGGTCGTCATCGCTCT
Source organism: uncultured bacterium (assembly GCA_964596015.1). Classification (GTDB taxonomy): domain Bacteria; phylum Joyebacterota; class Joyebacteria; order Joyebacterales; family Joyebacteraceae; genus WJMD01. The sequence continues at coordinate 4,841 of CAZQSB010000006.1, forward strand.
CGTCTTCCTCGTGATCCGCTAGGTCCGGAGCGTCCACCGACTTCCGGGAGAGCTGTTTGCTTCGCGAGTTCAGGGAACTGGTCCGCTACCACTCCGGGTCGACCGAGCGGTTCGCCGAGCACGACGTGCGCGATGTCTACGGGAAGACGATGCGCCAGCTCGAGGAGAGCGGCTTCGACGGCGTTCGGGGAAAGGACGTGCTCGACCTCGGCTGCGGGCAGCGTTTCCCGTTCGCGCTTCTCTGCGCTGCGCACGGCGCGCGCGCGACGGCGCTCGACGTCGACTACGTGAGACCGGACCCGCTCCCGGCGGCTTTCCTCCGGACCGCGCGGCACGGCGGTCTCAAACGCGCGATGAAGTCGGCGGTGCGGCGCGTGCTGTGGGACGGCGCGTACTACCGGGCGCTCGAACGTCACGCCGGGGCGCAGCTCATGGAGCGCCGCCGCGACATCACGTTCGTCGTCGCCGACCCGGCGGCCGCCAGCTACGACCTACCCGACGACTCGTTCGACCTCATCGCGTCGAACGCCGTGCTCGAGCACGTTGCGGACGTCCCGAGGTTCGCCGATGAAGTGCGTCGGCTTCTGAAGCCCGGGGGGTTCTTCTACGCTCTCATCCACAATTTCTACTCGCTCTCCGGCGGGCACCACATGGAGTGGGCCTTCCCCGAACGAGAGTCGTCCGAGACGGTGCCGCCGTGGGACCATCTCCGCGGAAACAGGTTCCCCGCGTGGGTCCCTCTGAACCGGATGAGACCGGACGAGTACCGGTCGGCCTTCGAGGGGCGGCTCGACGTCGTCCGTTTCGAAGGCGCCGGAGTGAACCATGACCCCGGCGAGCTCGAGGGCGAACGCTTCCTGACCGACGAGATCGCGGAGGAACTCTCAGAGTACCCGCGCGAGCTTCTCCTGACCCGCGCCTGGGTCATGATCGCCCGCAGGACGTGAGGCAGCTTCCCTGCTGAGCCCCAGCGGCCCTCTCGCAGACAGCCTTCGACGAAGATGATCCGGGGAGATTCCTGCCGGCGGCCGTGGCTCCACGGTCCGCTCGCGGACGACGACCCGAGGCCGCCGTCCCGAAGAAAGGGACGCGCGGCGCTGGAGAAGCGGCGGTCCCTTCCTCAGTTCCACATCAAACAGGCGTTCCGGACCCGTTCACTTCAGCAGGACGCCCTTCCGCACGATGGTCTCGCCGCCTCGGGAGAGGCGGAAGAAGTAGACGCCGGAGGCCACGCTGCGGCCGGTGTCGTCCGTGCCGTTCCACGCTACGTGGTGGCGGCCGGCCTCGACCGCGCCCTCGACGAGGGTCGCGACCTTCCGGCCCGAGACGTCGTAGACGGCGAGCTCGACGTCGGCCCGCTCGGGCAGCTCGAAGGCGAGCTCCGTCGCGGGGTTGAACGGGTTCGGCGCATTCTGGTGGAGCGCCAGGCGCTCGATGACGCCGTCGTGCTCATCCTGAACGCCCGTGTCGTAGACGCCGAAGAACTGGAGGATGCGCGTCATGAGCTCCTCTCTCGTCGAGGGGTCCGCTCCGTCCTGAAGGCCGTCGAACTCGAACGCGAGAGCGACGGTCTGGTAGCCGCCCGCGTCGTTCGCGACCCCGCAGCCCGCGCCGTCGGCCGGGTTGGTGAAGACGCGCCCGGCGCCTGTGAGCGGGTTGATGTGGTCCATGTAGCGGTTGGCGCCTGTGTACGTGAAGCTCATCCCGTCGGTCATCGTGCCGTCGATGCCGTCGACGGACGAAAGGTCCGATGACCCATCGCTGATTCCCCAGACACCGAAGGACGGATTGTACGTCGTTTTGGCCGGGTCGTGTGCCCAGCAGTCGCCGCCCTCCATGTAGACCTTCCCGCCCGCGTTCAGGAAGGCGACGATCGAGTCGGCCTCGGCGGTCGAGAGCGCGTAGTTGTCCGGATAGACACCGAGGCAGATGAAGGCGGAACGATAGTCCGAGAGGGTCGGCATCGTTGTCGTGTAGTCGTAGCTGACCCCGAGACGGTCGATCTGCAGCATCAGCGCGGCGCCCGAGTTCGGGACCGCGTCCGGCTCCCAGACGATGACGGAGATGGCATCGACGATCATGAAGCCGTGCGTTCCGGATGACGGTTCGAACGCGGTGTTCGACGATTCGTCCGTCGCGACGATGCGGTAGGTGATCGCGTCGCCGACCGACACGGTTCCGGGGAAGGTCCCCTCGTAGCTGAACGTGCCTCCAACACGCGCCATCTCGATGTCGGTCTGCGGCGCGCCGTTCTTCGTCCACTCGATGATCGTCGACGTGAGCCCGACGTTGTCGGTGATGGTCGCCGAGATGGTCACGGGCCAGTCCGACGGAAGTCGGTCCTGAATCCGTGTGTGCTCGATGGACGGTTTGAGCGAGTCGTCGATGACGCTGAAGCGGTATGCGTCCCCGGGCGCGACATACGGCACGTGTTCACGCCGCCCCGAGTTGTCTCTGGCGAAGATGTAGTAGGCGACCTCGGTTCCGAAGGGCTGCGCCGGGATGTCGGCGAAGAACGAGTCGCCGCCTGCAGACGTCATCACGATCGGCGTCCACGCGCGCGACCTGTCGGTCCGCCAGAACACGAGCAGCGAGTCGGTGACGAGTCCCTGACCGGAGTGGTCGATGATGTTCGCGCGGACGCGGTAGTCTTCGCTCGTCTCGGCCGTGTCGAAGCGCGGCACGTGGTCGATGAAGAGCATCGACGGGTCGGTCACCCCCATCGTCCTGCAACGGATGGCGTCGTCGGTCTCCCAGGAGCCCGTGTAGCCGAGGACCTCGTAGCCGGGCATGGCGGACCCGTAGGTGGCGAGCGCCGCGGAGTCGTTCGCGGTCCCGTAGAGCGGGACGAAGACTTTGTCGTTGAGGATGAGAGCGTTGGTGTACGGCTCGTCGTTCGGCGCGTAGACGCGGACGACCTCGTACGCGTTGCCCCATGAGCTGCTGATTGACTCGAGCTCGTCGGCGCGCGCCTCGAGCGCGGTGTACGAGGCGTGGCCCGGGTCGACCTGCTTCAGCAGGATCTTCCCGGGCGACAGGAACTTGGCCCAGCAGTTCAGGTGATGGATGCTGCCGAACCCCTCCACGTAGCCGAGCTTCTCGTAGCGCGTGATGCCGAGGTAGGCGTGCATGAACGAGTCGATCCGCGCCGGCGTCAGCGACGGGTTCTCGTCGATGACGAGCTCGGTTGACATGGCGACGCCCCTGCCGTCCGACATGTAGTTCCCGCCCGTGTGCTTGATGTCCATGCCGTAGGACGGGACGCCCCAGTCGTCGCCGATGAAGAACGGAATGAGGTCGTCGTTCGGACGCGGGCGGTTGTAGATGGGGTCGACGATGCCCTGCTCGCCATCGCCGTCGATGATGAACCAGGGGCCGTAGTCGCCGGTCCACATGCTGTCGGTCGGATGGTAGCTCCAGTCGACGTTCGACATGTTCGCGCCGGCCGAGTGAAGCTCGTTTCTCGCTGATACCTCCTGGGAGGAGTTCGCGACGACGACCCAGAGCGTCACGTCCTCCGCGATCTCGACGAGAAGGTCCATCGGCAGACCGAACCCGTCGTGGTATCGCACGATGCACCCCGTGACGGGCTCGAAGTCGCCGGGGTCCCTGACCGGCGGGGTCGCGGGGGGCGTGCTCCAGTGAACGGAGCCGATCTCGTCGAGACGCGTCAGCTCGTCCGGAGTGAGCCGGATGGGAAGGTCGGTCGGGTGCTCATCCGAGACGGCGACAGAGCGTTCCGACAGGAGCGCGAGTGCGGCGAGCAGCCCGAGAACGAACAGGATCGCCCAGCGGCGTGGACGGGCCATCGTTCAGTTCCCTCCATAATGGCACGGTGGGTTCAACAACACCATCATAGCACGGCAGACGACGGTATGACAGCGTGGATGGGGCGGCCGTCGCCGTGCGGTCGTCGGGCACGCCCCCGCATGTGGCGGCACGCGCGGACGAAGGCCCCGGGCTCGCGCGGTCTGCTCAGACAGACAGGGGCGCCCCGCACGACGGTGCGGGGCGCCACAGGAAACCGCTCAGGCAGGGCCTGTTCGGGTCACTTGAGCAGGACGCCCTTCCGGACGATGGTCTCGCCGCCGCGGGAGAGTCGGAAGAAGTAGACGCCGGAGGCCACGCCGCGCCCCGCGTCGTCCGTACCGTTCCAGCCCGCGCGGTGACGGCCCGGGTCGGTCATACCGTCGACGAGCGTCGCCACCTTCCGGCCCGAGACGTCGTAGACCGCGAGCTCGACCTCGGCCCTCTCGGGCAGGTCGAACGCGATCTCCGTCACCGGGTTGAACGGGTTCGGCGCGTTCTGATGCAGCGCCAGTCGATCGATGACGCCTTCACCCTCCGGAATGCCCGTGTCGTAGATGCCGAAGAACTCGAGCATGTCCGTGAGGAGCTCTTCCTTCGTCGACGGGCTCGCGCCGTCCACCAGTCCGCCGAACTCGAACGCGTGGGCGATGGTCTGGTAGCTGCCGGCGTCCTTTGTGACGCCGCAACCCGCGCCGTCGGCGGGGTTCGTGAAGGTCCGCACGGCGCCCGTCTGGGCGTTGATGTGGTCCATGTACGAGTTGGCGCCCGCGTACGAGAAGCTCATGCCCTCGCACATCGAGCCGGCCTCGCCGTTCACGGTCGAGAGGTCGCCGGAGCCGTCGCTCATGCCCGCGACGCCGAAGTAGGGATTGTAGATCGACTTCGCCGAGTCGTAAGCCCAGCAGTCGCCGCCCTCCATGTAGACCTTCCCGCCGGCGTTGAGGAACGCGACGATCGCGTTCGCCTCGTCCGTCGAGAGCGAGTAGTTGTACGAGTACACGCCCAGACAGATGAACGCCGACTGGTAGTCGGAGTAGTTCGGCTCGCTCGTCGTGTAGTCGTAGCTGACGTCGAGCGCGTCGAGAATGGTCATGAGCTCGCTGCCCGAGATGGGCGACGGGTCCGGCTCCCAGATGACGACCGGAATGGCGTCGACGATGCCGAACGTGTGCATGCCGCTCGAGGGCTCGTTCGTCGTGTTCGTCGCGCCGTCGGTCGCGACGATGCGATACGCCATGTCGTCGCCGACCGAGACGGAGCCGGTGAAGGTCCCCTCGTAGACCGAAGTGCTCGGAACCCGCGTCATCTCGATGTCCGTCTGGGGCGTTCCGTTCTTCGTCCACTCGAGCGTGACCGAGGAGAGCTCGATATTGTCTGTCACCGTGGCCGAGACCGTCACCGGCCAGTTGGCCTGCGTCTGGTCGCCGAGCGGCGAGTGGACGACGGCCGGCGCCTCGGTGTCGACGATGACGTCGAAGCTGAAGACGTCACCGGGGGCGACGTACGGCAGGAACTCGCGACGCCCCGAATTGTCCTTCGCGAAGACGTAGTACGAGACCTCCGTGCCCGCGCTCTGTGCCGGGATGTCCGCGTAGAACGAGTCGCCGCCGGCTGAGGTCATGACGACCGGCGTCCAGGCTCGCGAGGAGGCCGTCTGCCAGTAGACGAGCAGCGAATCGGTGACGAGTCCCTGCTCCGAGTAGTCGATGATGTTCGCGCCGACCCGGTAGTCCTCGGTCGTGTTCGCCGTATCGAAGAGCGGAACGTGGTCGACGTAGAGCATGTAGCGGTCCGTGACGCCCATCGCTCGGCAGTGGATCGCGTCGTCGGTGAGCCAGGAGCCGGTGTAGCCGAGGATCTCGTAGCCCGGCATGGCGGCTTCATAGGTCGCGATGGCCGCCGCGTCGTTCGAGGTCCCGTACATGGGGACGAGGACCTTGTCGTTCAGGATGATCGAGTTCGTGTACGGCTCGTCGTTCGGCGCGTAGACGCGCACGACCTCGTACGGCCGGCCCCAGGAGCTCGTCAGCGACTCGAGGTAGTCTGCGCGCGCCTCGAGCGCGGTGTACGACGAGTGGCCGGGGTCGACCTCCTTCAGGATGATCTTGCCCGGGGACAGGAACTTCGCCCAGCAGTCGATATGGTGGATGCCGCCCGACTCGATGTATCCGAGCTTCTCGTAGCGCGTGATGCCGAGGTAGTCGAACATGATCGAGTCGATCTCTGCGGTCGTAAGCGAGGTGTTCTCGTTGACGACGAGCTCGGTCGACATCGCGACGCCCCGGCCGTCCGACATGTAGTTCCCGCCGGTGTGCTCGAGATCCATCCCGTACACGGGAATGCCCCAGTCGGAGCCGATGACGCTCGGGATGAGGTCGTCGTTCGGGCGGGGACGGTTGTATATGTGGTCCACGATGCCCTGGTCGCCGTTGCCGTCGATGATGAACCAGGGACCGTAGTCACGCGTCCAGATGCTGTCGGTCGGACCGTAGATCCAGTCGACGTTCGACATGTTCGCGCCGGCCGACTGGAGTTCGGAGGTCGCCGACGACTCCTGTGAGGAGTTGGCCACGATGACCCAGAGCGTGATGTCCTCGGATATCTCCGCCAGCATGCTGGTCGGCACGCCGAAGCCGGAGCTGTAGCGGACGATGCAGCCGGTCATCGGCTCGAACTCGCCGGGGTTCCTGACCGGCGGCGTCGCCGGGGGCGTGCTGCGGTGCGCCGCGCCGATCTCGTCGAGGCGGGTCCGCTCCTCGGGCGTGAGCCCGATCGGGAGTTCGGTCTGTGGTCCGGTCCGGTCGGCGGCGAAGAGCCCCGGGGTCAGAATGAGAACACAAAGAAGTCCGAGGCAGGCCAGGGCCGCAAGGCGAAGCGTGCGAGTCATCGTCCGGCTCCCTCCGTGGAGTCAAGGCGACTGGGGTCCGATATCATTACCATTATAACATGGCAAGTTACGGCAGGACAGGGCAAATGGGTGAGGCCGCGTTCAGCCGCCGCGGGCCGTCGGCACACGGTGGTCTTGAGGTGTCGGGCGTCTCGGTGGGGCGGGTCGCGGGGATGGCATACGTTTTCCGTGGGCTCAGAGCGCCGCGAGGGTCCTCCAGCCATCCCACAGGAACCGGACTCCGAATATGATGAGGAGGATGCCCGACACGAGGCTCACGCCCTTGAGGAAGCGCTCGCCCAGGACGTTGACGCCCCGGTAGGAGGCCGCTGAGAGGAAGAAGTCCCACCCGAAGTCGAGCGACCAGTGCACCACGGCGAACACGGCGAACTGCCAGACCCCGAACTCCCAGGCGCGGAAGACCAGAGTGGCGCCCACGGTGGCCCACCAGACCAGAAAGTACGGGTTGGCGGCCGTCATGAGGATGCCGGCGACGAAGGGGGACGACTCCCTCCGAACGGTGTGGTCCTGCTCCCGGCGGATCGACCTGAGCAGCCCCAGGCCCATCCAGAACAGGACCGCGGCCCCGGCGATGCCGATGATGCCTGAGACGAGCGGGCGCTCGAGAAGCGGGCCGAGCCCGAGCACGATAAGCACCATCAGAGGGAACTCGACGACGCCGTGCCCCAGCGCGATGAGCGCGCCCGCCCGCGGGCTCCTGGCCCCGTGTCCCACGACCACGACCGTGACCGCGCCGGGGGCCATGACACCGGAGAGCGATATGAGGGCCGCCTGGAAGAGGAATGCGCCGTATCCCATGCGCGAATCCTAGCACACGGGAGCCTCGGCGACCACACGCGGCGCGGCGGCCGGGCCTCGGCGGCCCGGCCGCGAGGAGGGGGCTCCCGACACCCCATTTCTTGAGAACCTGCTCATTCTGTGGTAGAATAGGAAATGAGCCTACCCCGCGTCCGCGTGGACGCGGTCGTGGCCCGGAGCGCGTTGCTCCGGGCGCAGATGAGATGAGGAGGCCCCTCAATGCGGTTCCCCCGCGCGCTGCGCGCCGGCGCGATGACGACACTGGTCCTGGCTCTCGCCCTCATGGCGGCGATGCCGGCCGACGAGGCGTTGGCCATCCGTGTCTGCACGTACAACATCGAGAACTGGCCGAACGACTCCACGACGAAGCTGCCGCTTCTCCGCACGATCATGGACTCCGTGGACGCCGACATCATCGTCTGCCAGGAGTTCCAGTCCATCCAGGCCCGGAACCTCTTCTACACCGACGTCCTCGAGCAGATCGCCCCGGGAGAGTACTGGATCATGCCGTTCATCAACGGACCGGACACGGACAACGCGTGCTTCTACAAGACGGCCGTGCTCGATTCGATCTCCTCGGACACCATCAACACCGACGTGCGGCTGACGAACGTCTACGGTTTCCGGCTGGACGGCTACACCTCGTCCGAGGCCGAGCTGACCATACTCTCGACGCATCTCAAGGCCGGGAGCGCATCGAGCGATCAGGACAAGCGTCTCGACCAGACGACGGACATCCGGAACTACCTGAACGACTACCCGGCGGACAGCAACTTCATGGTCGCGGGAGATTTCAACATCCGTTCCAGCTCCGAGACGTCCTATCAGATGCTCATCGGCTTCCAGGTGGACAACGACGGACGCAGCAAGGACCCGGTCAACACCGGCGGGACGTGGCACGACAACTGGAGCTACCGGCACCTGTTCACGCAGGCCACGACCACTGACTGGGGCGGGATGGACGACCGTTTCGACTTCATCCTCTGTTCCTACGCTCTCGACGACGGCGAGGGGCTTTCGTACGTCGCGGACTCCTACTGGGCGTTCGGCAACGACGGGGCCCGGATAAACCAGGCCATCAACGACCCGACGAACCAGGCTGTGCCCGCGGCGATGGCCGACGCCCTGCATGATGCGAGCGACCACCTTCCGGTCATCCTCGACCTGCAGGTTCCGGCGAGGCTCGACGCGCCGACGTCGCTCGCGTTCGGAGACGTCATCGTGGGCGCCGCGGCGGCGGAGACGCTCTCAGTTTCGAACGTCGCCGTTGCGCCGTCGGACGACCTGGAGTACACGCTCTCCGCGCCGACCGGCTTCGCCGCCCCCGGGAACATCTACCTCGTCGGGGCGGGGCAGACCCTCGAGCACGAGATCACCATGGACACCGCCACGGTCGGGGCGAAGGTCGGCGGCCTCGACGTGAACTCCAACGACCTCGACGACCCGACCTGGACCGTCGGACTCTCGGGCACCGTCGTGGACCACGCAGTACCGTCGCTCGACGAGCTCTCGGTCGTGCTTCTCGACACGCTCGACTTCGGTTCTCACGCCGTCGGGGCCTTCTCCGCGGAGACCCTGGCCGTCCACAACAAGGACTACAGCGCCCTTCAGGCGCTCCTCGACATCTACGACGCCGAGATCGTCGGCGCGGAAGGTCGGTTCAGCTTCACCGGCGGGTTCACGCCGGGGTCCGCCGGAGCCGACCCGGCTCTGTTCGCTCTCGAGTTCGACGACACCGGCGCGAGCGACGAGACGCTTTACGCGGCCACGCTGACCCTCTCGACGCGCGACTGCACGGCCGTCACCGGCGGGATGACGCTCGACGATCTGACCGTCCAGCTCGAGGCATACGTGCTGAGCGGCACCGGCGTGCCGGAGAGTCCGGTCGCTCTCTCTCTCGGGCCGGCTGTCCCGAACCCGTTCAGGAGCGAGACGGCCGTGAGGCTGTCGCTCCCCGAGCCGGCTGAGGTCAGAGTCGAGGTCCATGACCTCGCGGGCCGCCTCGTCGCGACGCTGGCGGACGGCCAGCTTCCCGCGGGCGCGAACCGGCTTGTCTGGGACGGGCGCGATGCGACCGACCACGAGGTCGCGTCGGGCATCTACTTCTGCCGCGCCCGGGTCGGTTCCTGGACCGGTTCGACGAAGGTCATCCATCTGAGGTAGAAGCACGCGGGTTCCTCGACTCACTCCATGGGGCGGGCCGGCATCGGCCCGCCCCTCCGCGTTCCGGGGGGTCCGTCGGGCCGCGCCCGGTCTTGACGCGGGCCCCGGTCGCGCTTATCATCTGAGCAGTCAACCAGACCCACCGGGTGCCGAAAGGCCGACAGGGAAAACCGGTTCGAGGCCGGTGCTGTCCCGCAGCTGTAGTCGGCGACGAAACCCGCAAAGCCCCGGCGCGCACGCGACCGTCCTCTGCGCACGGGAACGGCGGGGAGTAGGACGACCCGAGAGCCAGAAGACCTGCCGGTGGGAGTTGTTCGCGGTCCGTGGAGAGGCCTCATGCGAACGCGCTTTGTCGCGCCCATCGCGGGCGCCCTCATCATGCTCTGTCTCGCCGGGGCGCTTCCGGCGGCGGAGCCCGCGTCCTCGCCGGGCGTTGAGCCCGGCGTCTTCACGCTCGATACCCTCCGCGTCATCGCGCAGCGACCGACCCCCGAGGATCGTCTGAGGGCCCTGGCCGGATTCGCGACGGTGCATCGCCCCGGGCGCGCCGGTTCCGCGCCGCTCCGCGTCGCCGACCTCATTGAGGAGGGCGCGGGCGTCCGCGTCACCCGGTACGGAGGTCTGGGGGCGATGGTCACCCCATCGATCCGCGCCAGCGCGCCCGGGCAGGTCGAGGTGTACCTGGACGGCGTGCCGCTTCAGTCGCAGCAGTGGGGAACCGGAGGACTGCCGAACATCCCGGTGGCACACCTCGAGCGCATCGAGGTCTACCGCGGCGTTGCGCCGGCGGGGTTCGGGAGCGCGGGCATGGGCGGTATCGTCAACCTCGTCACTGCGGAGCCTTCGTTCCCGATCGTCGAAGCGGAGGTCGCCGCGGGGAGCTTCGGCATGCGCTCGGTCGACCTCATGGCCTCGGGACGGTTTCGCGACGGCACGTACAGCGTGTCGCTGCACCACCTCGTGTCGGACGGGAATTACGAATATCTCGACCGGCATGGGACCCCGGAGAACCCGGATGACGACCGGACCGTCGTCCGGCGCAACGCCGACGTGGAGGAGACCGGTCTCCTGGCGAGGTTCGCGGCGCCCGTCTGGAGGGGACTCCGGCTCACGATCGCCGACGAGGTGTCTTTCAGCGAGGGCGGCGTTCCCGGGCGGGAGAGCGTCCAGACCGACAATGTCTCGTTCGAGTCGTTCGGGAACCTGCTTCGCGGCACGCTCGAGACCACCGAGAGACTGCCGGGCGGGTTCCGGCTCTCGGGGACGGCCTTCCGACGGGACGGAAGCGAGCGCTTCCGAAACCCCGACAGGGAGACGGGGTTCCCACGCTTCGGCTCGGACGATGAGTCTCTGTCGTACGGCGTGAACGGCATGGTCGAGTGGTCGCCGGAGAGGCACGCGGCGCGCGTCTTCGCGGAGTCGCGCTGGGACCGCTTCACGCCCGAGTCGGAGAACCCGGTCATAGGCGGCGGCTTCGACAGGAAGCGCCGCTCGACGGCGCTTGTCGGCGAGGCCGTCCTGAGGCTTCCGGGCGCCGTCGAACTCGTTCCCTCGTACCGCTATCAGGAGTCGCGCGACAACTTCGCGGCGCCCGACCCGGTCGGAGGCCCTCCCGAGCCGCTCGCCGAGCCGCACTGGTCGACGCACCACGCGCCTGCGGTCGGCGCGAGGTGGTCGCCTTCACCCCGGCTCCAGCTCAAGGCCCACTACGCCGACTACGCCCGGTTCCCGAGCGCGCTCGAGCTCTTCGGTTCGGCGGGCTCGGTCGAGGGCAACGCGGAACTCGAGCCCGAGCGAGGCTCGACGCTCGACGCGGGCTTCGTTGCCCGCCTCGGGCGGACGTCGTTCCTCGAGGTCGCCTTCTTCCGGTGTCGGCGCGAGGACCTCATCGTGTTCCTGGAGAACTCGCAGCGGACGGTGAAGGCGCGGAACCTGGACTCGGCGAAGGTCGACGGCGTCGAGGTGTCGTTCGCGCTCGGAGACGCGCGCGAGGTGAGAGTGTCGGGGTCGTACACCGCGCAGCGGGCGGTCGACACCGGCCTCTCTCCGGTGTATCACGGGAAGCGCGTCCCTCACGCGCCCGAACACGATCTGTTCGTGAGGGCGACCCGCGACGCGGGACGCTACACCCTCTTCTACGAGCTCGACTACGAGAGCGCGTCGTACCGTGACCGCGCGAACCTGCCCGAGAACGAGAGCCCGTCCCGGGCGCTGCACGGCGTCGGGGTGTCGGTCCGCTTCATGGAGGGGACGCTTCAGGTCACCGGCGAGGTCGAGAACCTGACCGACGAGCGCGTGACCGACGTCGAGGGCTATCCTCTTCCCGGCAGGTCGTTCCGTCTGTCGCTCTCGAAGACCGTGAAACTCGATGGGAGCTCATCATGACGCGCGCCCTGCTCGCCGCGGCTCTGCTTCTCGCGGCGTCCCTGCCGGGAGTCTCCTCCGACAGCGTGGTGGTGATCGCGAGCGACTACAGCGTCAGCGGGGCCGTCTCGACCGTCGGCGTCCTGCCTCCCTGGAACGTCGACGCGAACGTCGCGTCGGTTCACAGCGACGCCGTGGCCCGGGAGCGCGGAGGACTCATCTACGTTCTGAACCGTCTCTACGCCGATAACGTCCAGGTGCTCGACCCGCACAGCGGGTTCGCGACGCTCATCCAGTTCTCGGTCGGTCCCGGCTCGAACCCGGAGGACATCGCCTTCGTCTCGGACACGCGCGCCTATGTGTCGCGGTACGAGAGCGCCTGGCTTCTCGAGGTGGACCCGACGACCGGCGCCGTCACCGACTCGATCGACCTCTCGGGTTTCGCCGACGCGGACGGGTTGCCGGAGATGTCGGGTCTGGCGTACGTCGGGGGTCGCCTCTTCGTGGCCGTGCAGAGGATCGACCGCGACCTCTACTGGACGCCGGTACCGCCCTCCTATCTCGTCGTCGTGGACCCCGCGACGAACGACCTCGTCGACGTCGATCCGGGAACCCCGGGAACGCAGGCGATCGAGCTTGCGGCGACGAATCCCTACGGTGAGATCCTCGTCGATGAGGCGACCGGACACCTTCTCGTCACCGAGAGCGGGAGCTGGGGCGTCCTCGACGGCGGCGTCGAGGTGATCGATCCGGCGACCTTCCAGTCGCTCGGGTTCGCGACGACCGAGGCGTTCCTGGGAGGCGACCTGAACGACATCACGCGCGACGTCGACGGAAGAGCGCACGCGGTCATCTCGGTGACATCTCCCGGATGGGAGGCGTTCGTCGTCGCGTGGGACATGGCGTCGGGCGCGCTCATCGAGGAGGTCCATCGGCCGGGCGGCTGGAACGTGGCCGACATCGAAGTGCATCATGGCTCCGCGCAGCTCTTCATCAGCGACAGGACCTATACGGACCCCGGGGTGCGCATCTTCGACGCGGCGACCGGAGAGGAGAGCGCGTCAGGTCCGGTCTTCGTCGGGCTCCCGCCGCACGATCTCGTTCTCCTGGGTTCTGACGTGACCGGCGTGGCCGGTTCCGAAACCCGAACACGTCTGCACGCATGGCCGAACCCCACGACTGGGGCGACGACCTTCGCGCTGTCGGCGCCGGCGGGCCCCGGCGAGTCCGTCGAGGTGTTCGACGTGGCGGGACGCCGCGTGGCCGAGGTGACTGTCCGGCCCGGGAGTTCTGGCGCTCACTGGGACGGCCGCGACGGCCATGGCAGGGCCGTGGCCTCAGGGGTCTACTTCGCCCGTCAGAGCGGCTTCACGAGTCACACGAAGCTCGTCGTTCTCCGCTGAACTGAGCCCCACGCGCCACCGCGACGGAGCCCGACGCGCCACCGCTGCCGCCCGGGGGCGAGAGTGAATCTGTGTTCACAAAAGGCTGGCATTGAGGCTCTGATTGGAGTATTATTAGATGTTGCTGTGCTCTTGACTGAGCGGGGCTCGGCGTGGTAATGGGATGGCATCGTCAACGGCAATGAGTCCACGAGCCGCTCCTTCACGGGAGCGGCGCGGCGCATCCGGCTGGTTCGGTGCGTCTGAAGAGCGAGGTCACGCGACATGGCCGGCTCGTCCGGTAGCTCGGAGCTCGTGAAGAGCAAGCTCGGTTTCGTCTTCGGCATCGCGGCGTTCCTCTTCTTCGTCTTCTTCCCGACGGGACTGGAACCCCAGATAGGTCGGATGATCGGCGTGCTCGCTCTCTGCGCCATCTGGTGGGGGACCGAGGCGATCTCCATCTACGCGACGGCGCTCCTTCCCGGAGCCCTGCTCCCGCTCCTGGGCATCCTGCCGCTCCAGGAGGCCCTGGCGCAGTATGCGAACAAGCTCATCTTCCTCTTCCTCGGCGGCTTCCTGATCGCCCGGGCGATGATGAAGTGGGGCATCGACCGCCGCATGGCCCTGGGCATCCTGGTCCGCGTCGGCGACAGCCCGAAGCGCCTGGTGTTCTACTTCATGGCGCTGACGGCTTTCCTTTCGGCTTTCATCTCGAACACGGCGACGACCGCCATGATGCTCCCCATCGGGATGGCCGTGCTCTCCGGTTCGAAGCTCAAGGCCGAATCGAGGCTGGGCATCGTGCTGCTTCTGGGCATCGCGTACTCCGCGACCATCGGCGGGATGGCGACGCTGGTGGGAACGCCCCCGAACGTGCTCCTGTCCGGCTTCGCGAACACGCTGCTCGGCGAGGAGATCACGTTCTTCGACTGGCTCAAGGTGGGTCTGCCGTTCGCCGTCGTCATGCTGCCGCTCACGTGGTGGTTCCTGTGGAGGAGCTACAAGCCTCAGGCCAAGGCCATCGCGGGCGGATCGGCGATCGAGGAGGAGCGCGAGACGCTCGGCTCTCTCGAACTGGGCGGGAAGTACACCATCGGAGCGTTCGTCCTCGTCGCGTTCCTGTGGATCAGCCGGCCGTTCTGGACGCGCATTCCGCTCTCCGCGATGGAGGTCATCCAGGAGCGTCTTGACGACGCTCTCATCGCTCTGCTCTGCGCGCTCCTGCTCTTCATCATTCCGACCGACGTGAGGAAGTGGAGGACCGCGCTCAACTGGGGCGACGCGAAGTCGATCTCGTTCGGCATCCTCTATCTCTTCGGAGGCGGACTCGCGCTCGGCAAGGGCCTCTTCGAGTCTGGCGCCGCCGAGTGGATCGCAAGCTCGCTCCCTCTCTCGAGCGCGCTCCATCCGCTCGTGCTCATCATCATCGTGACGGTCATCGCCTCGTTCCTGAGCGAGATCGCGTCGAACACCGCCGTGGCGAACATGCTCATTCCCATCCTCATCGCGGTCGGGACCGCCATCGGCGTCTCGCCGTTCCTTCTCATCATCCCGGCGACGCTCGCGTGCTCGAACGTCTTCATGCTCCCTATCTCCACGCCCCCGAACGCGATCGTCTACGGCTCGGGGAGGCTCAGCATGACCGACATGCTGCGGACCGGCTTCTGGCTCCATCTCATCGGACTGGTCGTCATGACGGTGCTCGTGTACTTCCTGACGGGCATGGTCTTCGGGATGTTCCCGGTGTAGGACCCCTCGAAGAGGGCGCGTGCAGGGCGAAGGCCGGCTCTTCCTGAAGGGCCGGCCTTCTGCTGTTCGGCGTGAACGCGGTCGCGCGCGGCAGCAAGGCGCGCGGTCGTTGGCGAGAGCTCAGCCCACCCGCGGCACGGTCTCCGCGGCGCGAGGTATGACGAGCACCCGTCCATCGGGGCGCTTCCTCAGCGCTTCGTCGAGAGCGGACTGAAGGTCGTCGGCAGGAAGCATGAAGAGCGACGCGATGAGGTCGGGCCGGATCCCCGTGACGGCGACGACGTCGAAACGTCTCACGGCGCGCGCGATCCGGGCGACCTTGTGGTCGCCGAACCGGTAGGTCTCCGGAAGCGCGGCGATGGCCTCCTCGGGCGTTCCCGCGGCCTGAAGAGCCCTGGCGAAGGTGTCGTCTCCCAGCCCCTCGTGACAGGGCGAGACGAGGATGAGGACGCCGCCGTCCTCGAGCGCGAGGATGCCGTGCTCGAGCGCCTTCTGGGCCTGATAGAGGTTGATGTCGAGAGGCGGCGACACGGCCGCGACGACGATCTTCTCTTTCCTTTCCACCTTCGGCGCGTAGATCTTCTCGGCGGCGGGCACGACCGCCTGCAGTGACCCGTGGAGGTCTCCGGCCGCGGCCGCGTGAATGCGGCCGTCGCTGTCGAGAACGGTCATGATCCCGTAGTAGCGCCGGTCGAGGATCATGTCGGCGGCCTCGATCATGTCGTCGTGAACAGGGTTGCCTTCGAGCCGGAGCGGCCTCGAGGCGTCGGACATGGCGTGCGCGTGATTGGCCTCGACCGTCTCGAACGCCGCGACTCCCGGGAGGATCGACTTGCGCCCGCCCGTGTAGCCGGCGAAGTAGTGCGGCTCGACAGAGCTCAGGACCAGGACGCGCTCGGCGTCGAGGACGACGCGGTCCACGATGACGGGCGTTCCGGACGACGTCTCCGCCAGGCGGACGTGCGCAGTGTAGTCCCGCGCATCGTGTATGTGAACGCGGCCTATCTTCAGGGACGGCTCTCCGAGGATGCGGCCGAGCTCGACCTCGGTCGGAGCGCGGTGGGTTCCTGTCGCGACGGCCACGGTCACCTCGAGCCCCCGGAGCGACGACGTGAGATGGTCGAGGAGTCTCGCCGTCGGGGTCGGTCTGGTGGCGTCGTTCACGACGATGAGCACGCTCGACGCGCCTTCGAGGAAGCGTTCGAGAGACTCCCCGTTGACCGGGTTCTCCAAGGCCGAATCCAGCACCTCGCGTTCCGGCCGCGGCTCGACCGGCAGTGGCTCCACCAGCCCGGCGAGACGCTCGTTCGGGACATCGGCCGTCTGGAAGGTCCTTCCGTACGGAACCCTGATCCTCATGGCCCATCCTCCCTCTTCTCTCTCCATACGAGGGGAGCGCCGTTCCTGACGGCGATAAGCTCGGCTGCCACGCTGACCGCTATCTCCTCGGGCGTGTCGCTCGCGATGGGCACCCCGATGGGGGCGCGAACGCGCGCGAGCGCGGCGGGGGAGACGCCGGTGTCGACGAGGTTCGCGAAGATGGAGGCTACCTTCGCGTCGCTTCCCATCATCCCGAGATACCTGAGCGGCTTGTCGATGAGCGCGCGGAGCACCTGCTGGTCGCGCTCGTGCGCGAAGGTCATGATGCAGACGTAGCTCCGGTCGCCCTCGGGAACGAGTCCTGCGACGTCGTCATAGTCGACGACGTGGCGCTCGGCCGCCCAGATGTTCTCCTCCATCGTCTCGAGGCCGCTCCGGTCGTCGAGCACGACGATGCGGAACCCCAGAGGAGCGAGGACGCGCGAGAGCGCGAGAGACACGTGACCTCCACCCACGATGGTGACGCGGTCCGGCTCGCCGAGAGGTTCGATGTAACGCCAGTTCTCCTCTTTCTCGTGCCAGCGGGGAACGGCGGGATTCCGCTCTTCGAGAAAGGCGACGCCGTTCGTGTCGAGGACCAGCGTCCCCGCGCGCTCCTCCTCGAGCGCGAGCGCGAGGTCCGCGACGGCCGCCGCGTCCTCCGGCTCGAGCCGCAGAAGCGCAAAGGTCTGAGTGCCGGCGCAGAGAGTTCCGACTCCGCCTTCGGAGTGTTCGAACTCGATGACCTCGGACTCGCCCCGGGCCGATGCGTCCAGCATGCGCTCGGCGCGCTCGACGATCGCTTTCTCCGACGGACCTCCGCCGACGGTGCCGAGCCTCAGGCCCTCACCTGTCACCACGAGCTTCGCGCCCGGCCGGTTGGGAACGGTCCCGGAGGCGTCGACCATCACGATCAGGCAGGCGGGGACGCCCCGTCGGAGTGCTTCGTCGGCCGCGCGCCAGAGCTTGATGTCACTGTGCAAACCAGACCCCCGAGAGAGCGTAGTACACGGCCAGAAGGCCCGAGAAGACAGCGCTTCCGAGGAACCGCCACTTCAGAGGTATGGCCAGTTGGATGACGGCGTTCCCAGTGATCGAGAGGGGGATGTTCACAAGCCACGAGATGAGCGCGGTCATGAGGATCGAGACGCTCACGTCGGACCAGTTCCCGGAGAAGATCTGAATGAAAAGGAGATGCCGCGCGATCCAGAGCGGGTTGAAGTAGAGGAGCGCGAGCCCGGTCTTCGAGAGCGCGCTTCGGAACCGCCCGCAGACCTGGTCAGAGCAGATCTCGATGCGTTCGCAGTAGTTCGGGATCTCGTAGGCGTAGACGGTCGCGCCCACAAGCATCATCCCGAGCATGCGGAACGGATCGAACGTTCCCAGTATGAGCGTGGCGACCGTGTCGCCGGCGGCGTAGATGACCAGGCCACAGAGGACGTCGCGCTTCTCGTAGCGGATCCACATGGGCTAGCCGCGCTCCCGCGGGTCGCTCGCGACGCCGCGCTTCCCCTCGCCGGTCCCGGCGCCGCCTGAGGAGTCCGCTCCCCCGGTCGAGCCGCCGGAGGGGCCACCCTCGTCCGACTCCCAGGCCTCGCAGCCTCTCTCGGCCAGCCGGCAGGCGAAGCCCATTTCCCCGGCGACCGCCTCGGCCGATATGCCCTCGAGGTGGGCGAGTATCCGCTCATTCGTCATCGGGGCGGTGACCGGCTCGTCCGGCGGCGCCGGCCGCACCGCGTTCAGGGCGTCCCGGATGGCGAAGAACGCGCCGATGCCGTACATGAACGGAGGCTCCCCGATGGCCTTCGTGTGCATGACGGCCTCGGGATTCTCGCTGTTCTCGAGGAAGACGACCTCGATCTCCCTCGGAACGAAGTGGAGGTCGGGGACCTTGTAGGTGTTCAGCGCGTCCGAGAGCAGCGTCCCGCGGTCGTGCACGAGCTCCTCAATGGTCATCCACCCGATGCCCTGAACGATGCCGCCCTCCATCTGCCCGCGGTCGACGAGCAGGTCGAGGCTTCTGCCCGCGTCGTGGACGACGCGCACGGAGTCGATGACGGCCGTGCCGCGGAGGATGTCGACCTCGGCCTCGACGATCGCGGTGCCGAACACGTGATACGCGAACGGGTGCCCCTTCTCCGTTGCCTTGTCATAGTGGAGCTTCGGCGTCGCGTAGAAGGCGTGCGCCGAGAGGTCGATGCGCCGCGCGTAGGTCGCCTCGACCAGCTCCTCCCACGTGATCTCGGTGCGCCCGCCGCGGGCGACGACGCGCCCGTCCTCGAACTCGATGTCGTGGGGGCCGCAGTCCGCGAGCTCGGCAGCCACGGGCCGGAGGCGGTCGACGAGCATGCGGCACGCCATCATCGCCGCCATGCCGTTCAGGTCGGTTCCCGAGCTGGCCGCGGTGGGAGAGGTGTTGGCGACCCGCGCCGTGCTCGTGCTTTCCATCCGGACGCGGGGCTCGTCGATCGCGAGTGTGCGCGCGACAATGCGGCGGACCTTCGTCGTGACGCCCTGTCCCATCTCGACGGCGGCCGTGCTCACGCTGACGCTCCCGTCGGTGTAGACGTGAACGAGCGCGCCCGCCTGGTTGAGCGTCGTGTTCGTGAAGGAGATCCCGAAACAAACGGGCATGAGAGCCTGACCGCGCTTGGTGTACGGGTGGGTGGCGTTCCACTCGTTCTTCCTCGCGCACGTTCCCGGCGCGTCGAACCGCTTCGCGGCCGCATCGAAGCTCCTGACGGCCGTCGCACCCTCGACCCGCATGCCGAACGGGAGTTCGTCCCCGTCCTTGAGCAGGTTCGCGCGCTGGACGCGCCACGCCTCGATGCCGAGCGTCTCCGCCGCGCGACATATCGCGGCCTCCATGACGAACATCGCCTGAGGGCCGCCGAACCCGCGGAACGCCGTGTTGGGTGGGAGGTTCGTGCGGCATGAGAGTCCCGTGATGCGCGCGTTCGGCACGTGGTAGCTGTTCGTTGCGTGGAAGAGCGTGCGTTCGAGGACCGCCGTCGAGAGGTCCGCGGAGGCGCCAGCGTTCTGGTAGTAGGTGACCTCGAAGGCGACCATCTTCAGATTCTCGTCGAGCCCGAGCCGGTAGTCCGACGAGTACGGGTGGCGCTTCCCCGTCATCACGATGTCCTCGGTTCTCTCGAGGACGATCTTCACGGGGCGCTCGAGGGTCGTCGCGGCCACGGCCGCCATCGCCGCCCACGCCGTCGCCTGGTCCTCCTTGCCGCCGAACGCGCCGCCGAGGCGGTGGACCTCGACCTCGATGTCGTGCATCGAGCAGCCCAGCACGCGGGCGACGATGCGCTGCACCGCGGTCGGCGCCTGCGTGGCGGAGAAGAGCCTGAGACGGTCTCTCTGCTCGGGCACCGCGAGGCACCCCTGCGTCTCGAGGTAGACGTGCTCCTGGCCGCCGGACTCCACGCGGCCCTCGACGACGGTCGCGCAGCGCTCCCAGGTCGACTCGACGTCGCCGGTCGAGATGGTCCGCGTGGGCGCGATGAGCGAGCCTCTGGCCGCCGCCTCTCTCGGATCGAAGACGGGCTCGAGCTCCTCGATGTCGAGTTCGATGTGCCCGAGCGCCTCGCGCGCGGCCTCGGGCGTCTCGGCCACGACGAGAGCCACCGGCTGTCCGACGTAGTGGACCTCGCCGTCCGCCAGGAGCGGCTCGTCCTGGATGATGCCCCCGATCTGGTTCTCTCCGGGGATGTCGTCCGCGGTGAGCACCGCCACGACACGAGGCACCCTCATCGCGGGCTCCGTCTCAAGACGTCTTATGGCGCCGTGGGGGATGGGCGAAGGCAGCGCGGCCGCGTGGAGCGTTCCCGCGGGCTCCGGGAGGTCGTCCACGAACGGGGACTCGGCCCGGACGTGCGCCTGTGTGTCGACGGAGCTCATGCGACAAGCGCCTCCAGACTGAGTTCAGGGAAGAGCTCGACGAAGTGCGCGATGACGAGCCGTCGCGTGAGACGGCGACGGTACTCCGCGCTCCCGCGCACGTCGGTGATGGGGTCGATCTCGGAGAGCGCGATGTCGGCGACCTCGGCGACCAGCTCCGCCGTGAGCGTTGCGCCCTCGAGCCGAGCCGAGGCCTTCTCGAGATAGAGCGGCACGCACGCGACCCCGCCTGCCGAGAGGGAGGCGCGTCCGACCTTCATGTCCTCCGCCTCGATAAGCGCGGCCGAGTTCACACCCGCGATGTCGAGGTGGCCCCGTCTGGAGACCTTCTCGAAATTGAACCGCGCGTTCTCAGCAGGAACCGGGAACCGGACGGCGGCCACGACCTCGCCCGGCTCAAGGTCGAGGACCTTGTAGCCGCGGAAAAAGGACGCGAGCGGCACGCGCCTGGCGCCGTTGCCCTCCTCGATGACGAGCGTCGCGCCGAGAGCGAGGAAGATGATGGTGAGGTCGGCGATGGGGGAGGCGTTCACGATGTTCCCGCCCACCGTCGCGCTGTTCCTCACGAGTCCCGACGAGATGAGCTGGAGCGTGTGGCTCCAGCCCGGCAGGGCCACGCGAAGCTCGACGTCCTGCCGAAGCGTCTCGACCCTGGTCGCAGCACCTATCGTGACTGTCTTTCCGTCCGAGCTGACGCCGGCGAGCTCGGGCCTCCGGGACAGGAAGGCGAGCTTGGCGCGGCGGAGCTCCTCCGGCCGTTGCACGAAGAGGTCGGTGCCGCCGGCGACCAGCGTCGCGGGACCCTGTCCGACGCCGGTCGCCCGCGCCGATCCGTCATCGCCGCTGTCGACGTTCTCCGTCGTGCCTTCGGCGATCTTCGCCAGCCTGACGTGCGCGTCTGCGAAGAAGCTCGGGAGCGCGCCGGCCCGAACGAGCTCGGGAACGCGCTCGTCGGGAACCGCGTTCTCGTCCCGCCGAACGTCGTTCCCCAGTCCCTCGAGCATCCGACCGACCGCCCGGACGATCGACAAGTAGCCCGTGCAGCGGCAGATGTTTCCCTCTATGGACGCCTCGGCGTCGTTCATCGAGAGCGTCGGGCTCGTGAGCAGGAAGCCCGTCATCGACATGACGAAGCCCGGCGTGCAGAAGCCGCACTGCGTGGCGCCCTCGTCGACCATCGCCTGCTGGACCGGGTTCAGCCCGTCGCCGTTGAGCCCCTCTATGGTCACGACGTGCTTCCCGTGAAGCTCGCCGACCGGCAGCAGACACGAGGGGACGGCTCGGTAGCTCACCCGGTCGCCTTCGAGCTCTCCCAGAAGGACGGTGCAGGCGCCGCAGTCCCCCTCGCGGCAGCCGATCTTCGTTCCCATAAGGCCGAACTCCCGCCGGATGAGGTCGACGGCGACCATCCCCGGATGGGCTTCGGTCGCGACGAGCCGGTCGTTCAGAATGAAGTCGGTCACTTGAAGCGCGCCTCCCGGTCGGGACATGCTGGCTCCGGCCCCGGGCGAGTCGCCCGGTCGTTCCCATGCTATGGGAACGCCGGGCGCGTTTCCAGCACTCGTTGGCCCGCGACGCACGCTGGTGGGTGCGTCGCCCGTGCGAGTCCGCGGACGGGCCCCTCTTGTTGACCCCCCCAGGCCCCTCTGCTATCCTCTTCGTTGCGGCCCGGTCCCGGGCCGGTTCCTTTGCCACAACTTCACCAGGAGAGACAGGGAATGTCCATCACGCTGAACGGCACCGGCCTCACGGTCGAGAAGCTCGTGCGGATCGCCCGCCACGGCGAGAAGGTGGAGGTCGCTCCCGACGCCATCGAGCGGATCAAGATCTGTCGCGCGATGCTCGAGGAGAAGATCCAGGCCCACGAGATCATGTACGGGGTCAACACCGGCATCGGCGAGTTCTCCGAGGTCGTGCTGGACGACGAGCAGGTCAAGCAGTTCCAGAAGTACCTCATCTACAATCACGCGGCCGGCATCGGCGACCCGGCGCCCATCGAGTACGTGCGCGGCGCCATGGCCGGGCGCATCAACGTCCACTGCCACGGGAAGTCGGGCTGCCGGCCCGAGATCACGTTGACGCTGGTCGAGATGCTCAACAAGGGCGTCACGCCGGTCGTCTGCCAGAAGGGCTCGGTCGGCGCGTGCGGCGACCTGGCTCCGATGAGCCAGATCGCGCTTCTTCTCATGGGGGAGGGCGAGGCCTACTACGAAGGCGAGATCCTGCCGGGCGCCGAAGCGATGAAGCGCGCGGGGATCGAGGTCCCCGGTCTCAAGGCCCGCGACGGACTCGCGACCATCAACGGCTCGAACCTGCTGACGGCGATGGCCGCGGTCCATGTCTACGACATCAACCGCCTTCTCAAGCAGGCCGAGATCGCCTGCGCCATGAGCCTCGAGGCGCTGATGGCCAACATGAAGCCCTACGACGTCAGGCTTCACAAGGTGCGCGGGTTCGCCGGCGCCGTCAGGACGGCCAACGCGCTCAACAAGCTCCTCGCGGGCGGGGACGTCGCCGAGGGGCGTCTCAAGATGAAGGTGCAGGACGCCTACTCCATGCGCTCGACGCCGCAGGTCATCGGCGCCGCGCACGACGCGGTCGCGTACGCGAAGAGCCAGGTGGAGATCGAGCTCAACGGCGTCGGCGACAACCCGATCTTCTTCCCCGAATACAAGCTCACGCTGACGGGCGCGAACTTCCAGGGCACGCCGGTCTGCCTGCCGATGGACATGGCGGGGGCGGCTCTGACGATGGTCTGCGTGATGAGCGAGCGGCGCATGAACAGGCTCACGAATCCGGCACTCTCGGTGGGACTCCCGCCGTTCCTCACGAAGGGCGCCGGGCTCATGTCCGGCATGATGCTCTCGCAGTACACGGCCGACAGCCTCATCGTGGAGCAGCGCATCCTCTCGATGCCCGCCAGCATCCAGTCGATCCCCGCGGCCGCCGACCAGGAGGACTTCGTGTCGATGGGGATGAACACGGCCATCAAGAACCACCAGATCATCGACAACGCCTGCGGCGTGCTCGGCATCGAGTTCATGGCCGCGGCGCAGGGCCTCGACCTTCGCGACTACGGCCGCGCTCCTGGCACCGACGCCGCGCACAAGGTCATCCGGAAGCACGTGGACTACCTCGACGAGGACCGCCCGCTGTATCCGGACCACACGACCATGCAGGAGCTCGTGCGCTCATGCGAGATCCTCGAGGAGGTCGAGAAGGTCGTCGGAAGCCTCGAGTAGTTCGAACGATTCAGCAACCGGTGGGACGTGACGGGAGCCCGGGGCGACGTCCCCGGGCTTCCTGTTGAAGAGAGATACCGGGCCGTTCGCCGGCCGTGCGGGCACGCCGGACGGTTCAGCAGGTTCTCGCGAGACGGAGGAGCAGCCGATGAAGGTCGTACTGGACGGAGAGAGCCTGACCATCGACCAGACGCACGAGGTCGCGCGGAACCACGCGCCGGTCGAGCTCGCGCCCGAGGCTCGGGACGCCGTCGCGCGATGCCGGAAGACCGCCGAGGACCTCATGGAGTCCGGCGCTCTCATCTACGGGGTCACGACCGGCATCGGCGAGCTCGCGCGCGTTGCGGTCTCGGGAGAACAGGGCGAGGAGCTCCAGCGGCGCATCATCCGCAGTCACTCGGCCGGTGTCGGCGACTGGTTCGACGAGGACAAGGTCCGAGCCGCGATGCTGCTTCGCGCGAACGTCCTCGCCCGCGGCTACTCGGCGGTCCGCGTGGAGCTTCTCGAGACCCTCATCGGGATGCTCAACCGGAACGTGGTCCCGGCCGTGAACGAGAAAGGCTCGGTCGGGACATCGGGTGACCTCACATCGCTCGCGCAGATCGGCTGCGTCGTGATGGGCGAGGGGAAAGCGTTCCACGAGGGCGAGCTCATGGACGGCGCCGAGGCCATGAAGCGGGCGGGGCTTGAGCCTCTGACGCTTTCCTTCAAGGAGGGGCTGGCGCTCATCAACGGCTCGCAGTTCTTCACCGGCTGCGGCGCGCTCTGCGCCTACGACGCCGACCGGATCATCCGGAACGCCATCATCGCGAGCGCGATGTCGGCCGACGCGCTCCGGACGCCGCTCGCACCGTTCGACGCGCGCATCCATGAGCTGCGGCCGTTCGAGGGGCAGGTCGTGGTCGCGGAGAACATGCGGCGGCTGCTGGAGGGAAGCGAGCTCATAGCGAAGGGCTCGGGGAAGGTCCAGGACGCTTACAGCATCCGGTGCATCCCGCAGGTCTACTCGCCTTCCATCGACTCGCTCCACTACGTCATGGAGCAGATCGAGATCGAGATGAACTCGGTCACCGACAACCCGCTCTTCTTCCCTGACGACGGCGAACAGCTCTCGTGCGGGAACTTCCACGGCCAGCAGATCGCCATGGCGCTCGACTACCTCGGGATCGCGATGAGCGAGATCGGGTCGCTGTCCGAGCGCCACATCAACCGGCTCGTCAACCCTCACCTGAACGGCGGACTGCCCGCCTTCCTCGTGAAGAGCGAAGGGCTCAACTCCGGCTACATGCTCGCGCACTACACGGCGACGGCGCTCTGCTCGGAGAACAAGGTCTTCTCGCACCCGGCGGTCGTCGACAACTTCTCCATGGCGGCCGACCAGGAGGACACGGTCTCGATGGGGCCCATCGCCGCGCGGAAGCTCTGCGAGATCAACGGGAACGTCGTCAACGTGGTCGCCATCGAGATGATGTGCGCCGCGCAGGCGTTCGATCTCCTCGGCGAGACCCCGGGGAAGGGCACACGCGTCGCGCATCGGAAGGTCCGCGAGGTCGTTCCCACCTACGAGAAGGACCGCATCGTCGCGCCCGACATCAAGTCGATAGCCGACCTCATCGGGAGCTGGGAGCTGCTGGAAGCGGTCGAGGAGACGGTCGGACCGGTCAAGCTCAGGGCGACCGGGACGGGGTGGCTGCCGAGGAAGCCGGGGAGCTGAGTCGAAGTCCCTACCGGGCCTGCATGCGAGGGCTGCCCCACTTCCCGGCGCCTCTCCGGCGGACTGGACGCGCCCGCGTGTCGCAACTGGGCGCAAGCCGTTTCTTCCTCTTGATTGACGGCTGGCACAATGATAGCGTACGGTCCGCGTTATCAAGACCTTTCCTGACGGACGCCGGCCGGACAGGACGCGCTTCCAGGCCGCACGGCCATCGACGTGTCCCGCCCACCCCGGAGGGAGGCCCACCGTGGTTGTGACGAAGCGCGTCGCCAGCGCGATACTCGAGCGAATCCTCGCTGGAGGGACGCCTGAGGACCGGCTTCAGCGTCTCAAACCGCGCTCACCCCAGGAACACCCGCTTCCGCCGCACCCGCCGGCTGCCGCCGAGCACACGGCCGAGGCCCTTGAACGACGGAGAGCCTTCCTCCGCGAACGCGGGATCGTCATCGACCAGCTCGCCGGACAGGGTCCGGAGGTCGAGCCGGAGGATCTCGAGGGCAACATCGAGAGTCTCGTCGGCTTCGCTCGCGTTCCCGTGGGCGTCATCGGTCCTCTGAGGATCAACGGCTCCGAGGCGCGCGGCGACTTCTACGTCCCCATGGCGACCACCGAGGGCGCGCTCGTCGCTTCCTACCAGCGCGGCGCCGAGGTGATCAGTCGGGCGGGCGGTGCGAGCGCGCTCTGCATCACCGAGGCCGTGAGCCGCGCGCCCTGTTTCGTCTTCAACGACCTGACGGAGGCCGCCTCGTTCCTCGCCTATGCCATCCCGCAGTACGACTCCCTTCAGGAGATCGTCGCCACGACCTCCCGGCACTGCATGCTCGACGACGTGAGGACGGTCCTCTTCGGCAAGGAGGTCTTCCTTGTCTTCGAGTACACGACCGGTGACGCCGCGGGCCAGAACATGGTCACCATCGCAACCGACGCCGCATGCAGGCACCTTCTCGAGGGGGCCTCGGTCAAGCCGCGTCGTTGGTATGTCGAGGGGAACCTCTCGGGCGACAAGAAGGCGACGATGCTCTCGTTCGTCTACGCGCGCGGTAGGAAGGTGATTGCCGAGGCGGCGATCCCGCGCCGGGTCGTGCAGCGCTTCCTGCATGTCGAGCCCGAGGAGATCGTCCAGTACTGGAAGACGTCGATTCTCGGCGGCGTTCAGAGCGGCTCGATCGGAGTCCAGGGCCACTTCGCTAACGCCCTCACAGCGATCTTCCTCGCGTGCGGCCAGGACGTCGCGTGCGTCTCGGAGGCCTCGATCGGGATGAACCACATGGACCTCACGGAAGATGGCGGCTTGTACGCCTTCGTGACGCTGCCGAGCCTCATCGTCGGTACTGTCGGAGGCGGGACGCACCTGCCGACGGCCAAGGAGTGTCTGGAGATGATGGGCTGCTACGGTTCGGGCAAAGCGAGGGCCTTCGCGGAGATCTGCTGCGCGACGGCCCTCGCCGGCGAGATTTCGATCGCCGCGGCGATGGCCGCCGGGCAGTTCACCGACGCGCACGCAACGTACGGTCGAAAGGGACCGACCTCCGACAGTGAAGCGCGCGACTAGACGTCTCATCGAGCGTCCCGCCCGCCCGCTCGCGATGCTCGCAATCGCGACGCTCCCGTTCATATGGGGCCTCACGCGTGTGGAGATTGCGAACCCGCTGAACGGCTGGTTCGTGCGCGGGGATCCCGTCCTCGAGGAGTACGAGGCGTTCACCGAGCGCTTTGGAAGCGACGAGGTGATCATCGTCGCCGTTCACGCTCCCGGAGGTATTCTGGATCCTCGTATCGTCGAGCGCATCACCGTGCTCGACGACTCGCTGGCGTCCGTCCCTCTGATCCGGTCGGTCGTGAGCATCGCGGACGCGGCCGGCGGCGCACGAGCCGGCGAGGCACCGGGTGTTGACGAGGTCGCGGCCGGTCTCTTCACCGACCCGACGACGGCGGACCGTCTCGTCTCGCCGGACGGCCGGACGACGCTCCTCTATCTCGAGCAGGATCTCCTCGATAACGACGCGCAGAGGACCGTCATTCTGGCCGAGGTCAGGGGGCTGCTCGATCGCATGCTCGGCGATGCTGGTGTCGAGTACCATCTGGCTGGCACGGGCGTCATCTTCGACGCGATCAACTCGGCCTCGCTCAACGATCTCGTCCGAGTGTTCCCCGCGGCAGCGATCATCGCGACAGTGCTCCTGCTCGTGGCCATGCGGAGCGTCGTGCGCGTTCTCGTGGCGCTTGTCGCGGCGGGCGTCTCGACGGTCTGGGCCGCCGGAGCCTTCGGTCTTGCGGGCGTGCCGATCAACCTGATCACGACGACGGTGCCGACGATCGTGGCGGTCATGAGCCTGGCGATGGCCGTTCATCTTCTTCGGGGCACGGCACGCGAGGCGGTCGAGTCTGAGGGGGACGGGACGGTCTGGGAGGCCGGGATGTCCGTGACGAACATCGCCGTGGCCTGTCTCTTCACCAGCCTGACGAGCGCCGCCGCCTTCGCGGCGCTGACCGTTTCCGACATCCGGGTTCTGCGCGAGCTGGGCCTGTTCGCGTCGCTCGGGATCATGTCGTCGTTCGTCGTGTCGATGCTGCTCTGCCTTCCGCTGGCCTCGGCACTGGCCCGGCGCTTCCCGATGCCGGAGCGCGACCGCATCGGCGAGTGGACGGCGGCGCTCGGCGCGCGGATCATCCGGAGACGGTGGTGGGTCGTCGCAGTGCTCGGCGGGCTGTTCGTCGCGGCGCTTCTTGGGTGTCTCAGGCTCCGGATCGATACGTTCAGCCTCGGCTTCCTCCCGGAGCGTCACGCCGTGACAAGCGACAGCGTGTGGCTGGAAGAGCAGTACGGCTTCTACACGCCGCTTGTTCTCGAGCTCTCCGCGCCCGAGGCCGGCTTCACGGACCCGGATCTTCTGGCGAGGCTCCGCGACGCGGAGCGCGCACTCGACGACCATCCCGACATCGACGGCTCGATGAGCCTGCCGGCTCTCCTTCTGAGGCATCCGATGAGCCGTGAGCCTGTGATCCCGCAGGACGCAGCGGCCGTGCGCACGATGGTCGAACTTGCGCGGGAAGTCATCGGCGACGCGCGCGTCGACCGCGCCGTCGATCACACGTTCTCCACGGCCTACATCTCCGCACGCGCACGGATGGAGAGCGCCGCTGAGCTCGGACGAACCGTCGAGAGCGCCGTGCGGAGCGTGGAGGAATCGCTCGGCGACGATGTCCACGTCAGACCGGTGGGGTATCTCCCTCTCTACGTGAGGCTGACTCGATACCTCGCGACCAGTTTTCTCAAGAGCCTGCCGCTCGTCGTGATCCTGAACTACGCGTTGCTCGCTATTCTCATGAGATCCTTCAAATGGGCGGCGCTGGGCACGCCGTCGAACGTCCTGCCCATCTTCCTCCTGCTCGGCGGCATGGGGTGGTTCGGCGTGCCGCTCGACGTGGCCACCGTGTCGATCGCGTGCATCGCGTTCGGCATCCTTGTGGACGACACGATCCACCTGCTCGTCCATACGCGCGCCGGCCTTCAGAGCGGGCTGTCGAGACGGGAAGCGATGGTCGAGGCACTCAGACGGGGCGGGAGCGCCGTCACCTGGACGACGATCATCCTCGTCGGCGGCTTTGCCGCATTCCTGGCGGCGGAAGTCGTGCCCGTGCACTACTTCGGTTCGCTGCTCGGGGCGACGCTGCTGGTCGGGCTCGCCTGCGACCTCACGCTTGTCACGATTGTCGTAACGGCGGGGGGCGACCGATGACCAATCGCGTTGAAGGCTGCCCCGGCGTGCCGCACGCCCGCGGCGAGCTCGCATCCGATCTCTCCGAGCGCGTCGTGCTCGATTTCGTCCGCTACGCATCCTGTTGGGAGGATGCCGACGTTCTCTGTGAAGCCCTCCGACCCACACCCGGCAGGCGTATCGTCTCGGTCGCTTCGGGTGGCGACAACTCGTTCGCGCTGGCTGCCGAGGGGGCGGACGTCGTCGCCGCGGATCTGAGCGCCGCGCAGATCGCCTGCGTCGAACTCAAGCGGGCGGCCTTCCGACGGCTCGAGTACGGGCAGGTCCTCGCCTTTCTCGGCGTCGAGCCGTCCGACGACCGGCGATCGGTATACGAGCGGCTCGAACCGGAGCTCAGTGAGTGGGCGGAGGCCTTCTGGCGTGCTCACCGCGATGACGTCGAGCGCGGCATAATCCACTGTGGGAAGTTCGAGGGCTACTTCCGGCTCTTCAGGAGACATGTGCTGCCACTCGTTCACGGGCGGCGGACGGTCGAGGCGCTCCTCGCCGAGCGGACACGACCG
Organism: uncultured bacterium; assembly: GCA_964596015.1. Taxonomy (GTDB): domain Bacteria; phylum Joyebacterota; class Joyebacteria; order Joyebacterales; family Joyebacteraceae; genus WJMD01. The sequence continues at coordinate 34,518 of CAZQSB010000006.1, forward strand.
GAGCGCGAGGCCTTCTACGAGAGGCGCTGGAACAGCGTGCGGTGGCGGTTGATGTTCCGTGTCTTCTTCAGCCGGTTCGTCATGGGTCGCCTCGGGCGGGACCCGGAGTTCTTCCGCTACGTCGAGGGGTCCGTGTCCGAGCGCATCCTCGAACGCACCCGCTACGCGTTCACCGTGCTGCCGACGCACGCGAATCCGTATCTGGAGTATGTTCTGACCGGTCGTTTCAGGAGGGCGCTTCCACGCTACCTGCGTCCCGAGCGCTTCGACGCTGTGCGCGACGGGCTCGACCGGCTGACGCTCTTCGTGGGGCCCGTCGAGGAGGCCGCGGTTGCGCATCGCGGTCCGGGATTCGACGGATTCAACCTGTCGGACATCTTCGAGTACCTCGATCCGGCGACGGTCAGACACATCTATGCAACGCTCCTCGACGCGGCCCGTCCGGGCGCGCGGCTCGCATACTGGAACATGCTCGCACCGCGCTCGTGTCCCCCGGAGCACTCGGAGCGCGTCTCGCAACTCGAGGAGGAGGCACGCCGGCTGTTCGAGAAGGATCTCGCGTTCTTCTACAGCGCGTTCGTGCTCGAGCAGGTGAGAGGATGATGTTGATGGGATTGCTTCCTGGAGCAGGAAGGAGCGACCATGGCCTGGCAGAGTGAGGTCCTGCGCGGGGCGCTCCTCGCCGGTGTCATCGTTCTCATCCTCGGCGGGGCCGAGCTCTGGCGCCGGCTCGCGGACCCGAAGCCGGAGCTCACGCGCAAGCTCATTCACTCAGCTACCGGACTTGTGAGTCTGAGCTTCGTCTTCATGCTTGAGTCCGCGTGGACGGTCCTCGTCCTCACGGGCTCGTTCGCGCTCATCGTGTGGGCGGGGAAGCGGCTCAACCTTCTGAAGAGCCTGCACGGTGTCGCCCGCTCGAGCGAGGGCGATCGCCTCTATCCGCTCGCCGTGCTCATTCTGTTCATGGCCACGCGCGGGCGGCCGTGGCTCTACGTGGCGTCGATCCTCGTGCTCGGACTCTCGGATGCGCTCGCTGCCCTCGTCGGTTCGACGTACGGCAGAAGGCACTACGAGTTCGGAGACTCAAGGCGAAGCCTCGAGGGATCGCTCGTCTTTCTCGTTGTGGCGTTCCTGGCGATCCATCTGCCGCTCCTTCTCATGACCGATCTACCGCGCGAGAGCACCGTGCTCGTGGCCATCCTCGCGGCCGCGATGGCGACGGCGGTCGAGGCGGTCTCGATCAGGGGCACCGACAACCTGTTCGTGCCGCTCCTCGTGTACATCGTGCTGGACAGGCTCGCGGAGCGGCCGCCGGCCGAACTCGCCGCGATGAACGTCGCTACACTCATCATCGGCCTCGGACTCGCGTTCGCGATGTCCCGCTCGCGCGGCTTCAACGCCGGTGGGATTGTCGTTCTCATCCTCTTCGCAGTGGCCGTCTGGGCGTTCGGAGCCGTCTCGTGGGCCCTCCCGTTCTTGCTCGGGCTCGCCGCCTATCTTCCGCTCTGGTTCATCCCGCCGCGGATCGGCTCCGTGCCGGCGACCGTGGTGCTGGAGGCCCTGCTTCCATCGTTTGCGGTGCTCGCCGCGTCCGCGGGCTTCCGCAATGCCGGCTTCTTCCATGGGCCGTACGTGGCGTCGATCGCTCTCCTGGCGTCGCTCTGTCTGGTCGGGAGGTTCCAGCGGAAGTGGGGGAGATCGGCGTGGTCGAAACCCGGCGTCGGGCTCGCGGCCGCGGCGCCCGCCTGGCTCCTGGCGGCCGTGGTTCCCGGGCTCTTCGAGGGAGAACTCATGTGGGCACCGCTCGCGGCCGTCGGGGCAGTAACGGTCGTCGGGTCGCTCGCGGCGTCATCGTCCGTCGACCGCGAGGAGATCCCCGACCACGTGGTTGTGTGGCCGCGGGAGCTCCTCGTGATTCAGTTCGCCGCAGCGGTGGCCATGATCGCGCTGCAGCTTTTCGACGTTATTCCTCTGTGGCGTCCGGCGTAGGGCCGTCGGACGCTCCCCCGCCCTCCTGCGGCGCGCCTGGTGCGGGCGCCTCGCGGTCCCCCGGCGTTCCGTCGCCGGTCGGAGGCGCTCCGGCCCCCGGCTTGGCTCCGACGATCTCCACCGTTCCGAGCGACCCATCCATCCGGACCCGCTGACCCGTCTCGACCGTGCCGAGAAGCCCCGGAATCCCGACGATCGTCGGGATCCCCATCTCGCGCGCCACGATCGCCGAATGCGACAGAATGCTCCCGCGCTCGATCAGGACGCCGGAGGCCGACGGATAGAGCGGGACCCAACCGGGATCGGTGCGCCCCGCGACGAGGATCTCGCCCGAGAGGCACATATCGTCCGACGGGCTTCGGATGACCTTGACCGGCCCCTCGACCTCGCCGGGGCAGCATCCGGTTCCGCGGAGCCCCCCTTCGGAAGCCGTTTCGCCCTCCCGCCGCGCGTCGCGGAAGCGGTTCCTGTGGTAGACCATGCCGAACGTTTCGAAGTGGTCGTCGGGTTCGCGCTCCGACTCCTCGTGGTAGCGGTCGAACTCGCGCCGGCGGAGCGCCGCCAGCGCGCGCAGGTCGGCCGTCACGGCCGTGCCCTTGATGAAGTCGGCGAGTTCTCCGGTCGTGAGATAGAAGACGTCGTCGTGCTCGTCGAGGATGCCCTCCTCGGCGAGCCTCCGACCGGTCTGCCGGAAGATGTCGCGCAGGAGATCGTAGATCCGGGAACGCGCGAAGCGCATGTTCTCCCGGTTCTTCACGCCGAGGCGCGCGTTCCGAAGGACCCATCGGAAGACCGGGAGGCGGACCGCGGAGCCGCGGCCCGCGCGGATCGCCCCGAACGCGCGCGACTCGGCTCGCCTCCGAGTTTCGCGCTCCCGCGCCTCCATAGCTTCGATACTGACGGCCCCGGGGTCGTCAAGCGCCACGTAGTTCCGGATCATCTGATAGACGAAGGCCGGCCGGTCGCGCAGCGAGTACTCCTCGAGCTTGAGCTCGTTCATGCAGCGGAAGCCGTAGAGCTCGAGATAGCGGCCAAGCTCGGTGGCGAACGCTTCGAACCGCTCATCGTTCGGTATCGTCTCGGCGAGCTCCTCCGGCGGCCGCTCGAGCACGAGCTTCAGAAGCTCCGGATCGCCCCGCACCATGGCAGCGAGCTGGAGAAGCATCTTCGTCGGCTTTGTGCTCTCGATGTCGCCCTCGCCGCAGAGGAGGTCGTTCTGGAGGGACTCCTTTTCGTCGCCGCACCACGCGGCGCAGAGCTGCCTCAGGACGCCGTAGCAAACCATGACGTAGAAGTCGTTGATGATCGGCGCCTTCCAGTTCCACAGAAGGGTGTCGGCGGCCTCGCGGTAGAGATCGAAGAGCTTTCGCGGCGTGAGACGTTCGAGGTCGACCGCCCTCCAGCGCGCCATGTGCGCATCGAACTCGCTCTGGAACCGCCCCACCAGTCCCCGGATGCGGGCGAACCGGCCGGCCGAGAGCGCGAGCAGTCGCACGAGTCTCGGCAGCTCGACGAAATGGCGACGCCAGAACCCCGGCGTCTCGTCTCCGAAGTCGATGGGCTCCTTGAGGCCCATCATCGATTCCATGAACGACTTGTTGTAGCGGAATCCCGGGAAGAGCGCTAGCAGCCGGTACCAGTTCAGGATGTTGTAGTACACGCGGCCGCGGATCAGTCCCAGCATGTTCTCGAGGATCTCCCGGTTCTCCCGGACGACCCGCGGCGGGATGCCCATGACCTCTACGAAGCAGTGGTAGACGATCGTGTAGGCCTCACGAATGACGCTGAACGTGAGCGGCGTCGTGACGCCCGAGTAGCTCTCGATGATGTTCGAGTTGTCCCAGATGATGCGGTCCCCGGCCGCGGGCCCGTACTCGTCGACGGTCGTCACGGGCCGCGCCTGCAGAATGAGGACGCGCCCGGTTCTGTCGACCGAGAACTCGATATCCTGGGGGCGGCCGTAGAGACGCTCGATCTCGATGGCCGTTCGTGCGACCTTGCGCACGTGCTCATCGGTGAGACTTGGTTCGAGCCGACGGGCACCCTGGAGCGGTCTCCTCGTGAGACCGGAGCCCGCGTCCCGGTCGAGCACGAGCTCCTCCTCCTTCTCCGCGATCTCACTTCTGGTCGAGAGGTCCTGCTTCCAGACGATGAACGTGTCCGCGTCGAGCCCGCCGCTCACGAGGCCCTCTCCGGCGCCGAAAACGGAGTTCACGACGATCTCGTGCACGTTCCCGGTGACCGGGTTGGCCGTGAAGGCGACGCCGCTCGCCCGGGCATCGACCATCTCCTGCACGATGACGCCCACGGCGATGCAGTCGAGCGGAAGGCCGAGCTCCCTGCGGTAGGAGAGGGCTCGCTCGTTCCATGCCGACGCCCAGACGCCCTTGACCGCCTCGAGGATCCCGTGACGCGCCACGAAGAGAAAGCTGTCGTGGAGCCCGGCGAACGACTCGCCGGCCGCGTCCTCGCCGACGGCCGACGACCGCACGGCCAGCAGAGCATCGACGGGGAACGCTGTTCCGCATGCGCGCTCGATGGCGGCGGCCACCTCGTCAGGCACCGCCAGAGCGAGGATCCACGAGCGGATCTCGTCCGAGGCCGCCCGGAGCGCGTCGGGACCGTCTCCCGCCTCCGCGAGACGCGCTGCGACCCTCGCGTCGAGCGCCGAAGCTGCGAGGGCCGACTGAAGCGCGTCGGTCGTCACCGCGAGCCAATGCGGCACCGCGAGGCCCGCCCCTCCCAGACGCTCGAGATTCGCGGCCTTGCCCCCGATGGGGGCGGCCGGGGAGAGGCCGTTCGGTGTGTGGACGTACCGGGCCGCGGCTACCATGTCCACCTCCCCTCGAGGCCGGTGCTGAGCACGACGGCGACCGCGAGGACAACGTTCGCAGCCATGAGATGCAGGGCGGCGAACGACTCGAGCCGCTCCGCGGCGGCGGTCGTTGTCCGGGTGCGGAACACGGCGACCGCTCCAACCGTCAAGATCCAGAGTGCGATCAGCGCGCCTGCATACCAGAACGGGAGCCCCAGCATGCGTCCGAGGATGATCAGCAGCGCGACGTCGAGCGCCCGGATCCAGAACACCATGTACGCCGCCCGATAGGTCCCGAGGATGCTCGAGTAGGTCTCGACGCCATCGATTTCGTTCTCCGGAGCGCGGATCTTCCTCGAGATCTCAAGCCCCATGCCGAGGAAGAATGATGCACCGACGAAGAGCCAGTACGCGGGCGGCGCCTTCCAAAACGCGACCCCTGTGGCGAAGCTGAATGCGACGAGCGTCAGGAGCGGCATGACGAGCATGTGCGTGACGGCGTAGGCCACGAGTCGCCGACTGAGCCACTCGTGGACGAAGAACTCCTTGAGCATGAGGAGCGAGTAGACGAACGCCGCACCGAGCGCGAGGAGAGCTGCCGGGCCGCTCACCGCCGCGAGGATGAACTCGATCGCTATCGCGGCGCCGCCGAGGATCCGGAGCTCCCTCAAGGTGATGAGGCCCCGCTGGAGCACGCGCTCCGTGTGGAAGCGGCCGTCCGTCGCGAAGTCCTTGTGTTCGTCGAAGACCCGGAGATGGAAGAAGAAGAGAAACAGCGTCACGACCCCCGCGAGAAGCCGCGGACTGACGACGATCGGCGCCTCCGGCTCGACGAGCGCGCGGGCCAGCGCGTGGGACGCGGCGTAGTAGGAGACGACCATGATGCCGTGACCTGCGACCGGGAAGCGCTCCTTGAGGTAGGCCCCGAGCCGCAGTCTGAACGGTGACACCGGTGTCAGTTCCCGAGCCGTCGTCATGCTGCTCGCCTCCCGTCCAGGTGCCCCTTCGGGCACGCCGCGGCGTTCGTGCGTGCCATCGCCGGTACGGCCGGTCATCCCTTCGCTGATTCGCCGACCATCCGCCGCGCCGTCTTCCGGAGCGCGTCGTAGTCGATCTTCGCACGGTGCCGCGGATCGAGCGGCAGAGGCGACGCGGTTCGCAGGATCTCGTCGACCTGGAATCCCGCGTCGTCGAGCCGGCACCGCACTGTGTGAACGATCTCGTCACCGGCATCCGTCTCCAGTACGAGCACGACGCGCTCACCGAGATCCGGGTCCGGCAGTCCGACCGCGCCCGCGCGCCGGACGGCGGGGCCCGCGTCCCGGGCGGCGGCCTCGAGCAGCTGCGGGTGGACGTCGGCTCCGGCCCGCCGGATCGTCGAATGGACGCGGCCGACGAGCCACACCCTCCCGGAGCCGTCGAGGTAGCCCGTGTCACCCATGCGGTGCCACACCTCGCCGGCGTGGTCAACGATCTTCGTGGAACGCTCGGCGTCCGGATTTCTGAAGTAGCCTCTGCACACATGGGGACCGGCGACAATGATCTCACCGACGGCGCCGGGGGCGACCTCGAGGTCGCTCACGTCCCGGCCACCAAGCTCGACGGGCCCGGGCTCGATACGGATGACCCTGATGCGGACACCCGCCGTGGCCATCCCGACACATATGCCGGGGCTTCCGGGCCGGACGTCGCTCTCCGCTCGAAGACGCTCGCGCGCCTCGACGTGCGCGACCGGTTCCGCCTCCGTGGAACCGTACGCGATGACGATCTCCGTGTCCGGGAAGGCCTCGACCCACCCGGGAATCTGCGCGTTGAAGACGGGGGCTCCGCCGCAGACGATCCTGCGGAGCGTCGGTCGCTCGTCCGGGTGTTGCCGCATGCGCGCGGCGATCTCGTCGAGCGCCGGCGGCGGAAGCGCGCACGTCGTCACGCCGTGCGACCGGAGGACCTGGAGCGTGCGCTCCACGTCGAACCGGGAGCGTCCCCGGAAGAGGATCCTGGGCACGACGGACGTGACGCCGGCGGCGAGATTATTGAGCACCGTGACCGGGAACATCGTCGCGTCGACATCGTCGTCGCGCTGAGGAAACGCGGCGGAGAGTGCCTCGTGCTGGCCCTTCAGAATCGCGTGCGTTCGATTCGCACCTTTTGGCACGCCGCTCGAACCGCTCGTGAAGCTGATGAGCGCGGGGTCCTCCGACGAAATCGGCGTCCGCTCAAGCGAATCACCGGAGGACCCTGTGATCCGGATCGAGCGCGGCGCGGGCAGCATCCAGAACCGACGACCTGTCGTGAACGCGAGCGGGACGCGGCGGAGCGTCGGGATGCGAAGGCGCAGGAGCTGGGCGGCGAAGCTCCCGACGTACGCCTTAGGGTCGACGTGCGCGATCGCCCGATCGAGATGGGACGGTCCGATCCACGGGCTCACGAAGACGGCGACGGCTCCCAGTGAGAGGACGGCGAGCATCGTCTCGTAGAGCGCGATCGAGACGGGGACCATGACGACGACGCGGTCGCCGCTCTGGACTCCGTGCTCCGCGAGCCTTTTCGCCACAGCCGCGGCGCGGTGAGAGAGCGTTTCGAACGAGATCGACTCGATGTCGCGGCCGCGGTCGACGATGATCGCCTCGCGACTCGGGACTCGTCCCTCGGCGCTGAGAAAGGTCGTGAGCGTGTTGGAGTCCGAGGTGGCTTCGGGACGAACGGGTGCACCCACCAACGGGTCCGCTGCCGTCTCGTCGGCGCGAACTGCCCTTTCAGCCTTCGTACCCGAGGAGAACATACGTGCGCATCTCCTGACCGAGTGCGTGAACGAGAGCGCCGGAACGATTCTCCCTGCGGATGAGGCAGAGGTTGGCCGCGGTGTATCCCTTCGCGGTCGACTCCGCGCAGACGCGGTGCGTGAGTGCGGCGTCGAGCCCGGTGCGGCGATGCGATGGAACGAGGCCGAGGGTCTTGAAGTTGACCGTCGTCGTCCCGCCCTCTTCGAGAGAGGAACTCTGCGTCGGAGTGTCCCGGCGAAGACCGTGCATGGCGGCTACCTGTGTGAGGAGGTCCGGATACGCGAAGAGAAACCCGACGGGCTCTCCTCCAGACGCGTGGGCGAACCACACGAGTTCGGGGTCGAGGAGCGCTCTCACGCCGGCGTAGAGCGAGAGGAACTCCTCCAGCGATATCGGTGAGTAGAAGGCGTTTCCCGCGAAGATCTCACAGGAGATGCGGTGGACGATCTCCATGTCCTCGTCGTAGCGGTCGAGACGAAAGGGACGGAGCGAGTAGCCGCGCGAGAGCGCCCGCTCGACCTTCGGCGCGAGGGCGGCCTCGAGGGTCGGAATGTCCTCGAGCCGCTTCGAGTAGTACCTCTCGATGGTACTGAACCCCGCGTCGCGCCACTGCTGCTCGTAGTACGGAGGGTTGTAGGGTTCCATGAGGAAGGGGGGGGCGTCGTGCGGTCCGAGGTTGAGACGATAGCGATGCCACGTGTCGCCGTCCATCGGCCCGACGATCGTCCCGGCGCCGTTCTCGCGAAGCCAGCGGACGCCCTCATCGAGCACGCGTCTCGCTGCGTCGGGCACGTCGAGCGCCTCATAGAAGCCCAGCACCCCGATGGGGAGACCTTCGTCGTCGCGGAGAACGGGCGAGAGGCGGGCGACGAGGCGGGCCACCGGCTTATCACCGTCCGAGACGAGCAGGACCCGCTGACGCTCCCAGAAGATGGGGCGGCGGAGCCCGGCAATAACGGAGGCGTCGGCGGATGGGCAGTACCGCGGGTCCCCGTCGTAGACTGCAGCGGGAAGCGCTAGGAAGGGAGCGAGGTCGTTTCCGTCGTCCGTGTCGATGGTCCTGATCTGCACGGGACGTCTCCGGTGTACGGCACGGGTCTCGCCGCGGCGCCTCGGCGACACCGCGACCGAGTGTGATCTGCGAGAGCGATTCTAGTCCGTCGACGCCGGCTTGCCTAGCGGTTCCTGGGATTGGGGCCTGCGCTACTCTACAGGGAATCGGACTCTCAGCTCGTCCCCGAGCCAAGCTTCGATCACATCGCCCTTCCGCACCTCGCCGACGCCCGCGGGCGTGCCGGTGAGGATGAGGTCCCCTGGCTCCAGCGTGAAGTGCGAGGACGCGATCTCGACCAGCTGTCCGGGTCCCCAGATCATGTTGCCGGTCGTGCCGTCCTGCCGCGTCTCGCCGTTCACCGCGAGGCGGATGGGCATGCGAGAGAGAGCGTCGGCGTCGGCGACCGGGAGCGCCTCGGAGACGGGGCAGGCCCCGTCGAAGCCCTTCGCGACGCTCCACGGCCAGCCGCGTTTCATGGCGTCGAGCTGCACGTCGCGGAGCGTCATGTCGAGCGCCAGCAGGTAGTGGGAGACGTGGTCCATCCCCTTGCCCTCGGCGATGCCCTTTCCCTCGGCCCCGATGACCAGCCCGAGCTCGACCTCGTGGTGGACGAGGTGCGAGGTCGGCGGGTAGATGACCGGCTCGCCCTCGCGGATGATGGACGTGGCGGGTTTGAGGAAGACCATCGGGCTGTCGGGGATGGTGTGCCCCATCTCCTCGATGTGGTCCGTGTAGTTGGCGCCGATGGCGACGATCTTCCCGACCGGAATCTCCCGGCCGTCCCGCGCACTGATGTGTGCCATGGTCTCTCCCGTGTCTCCCGCGGCGTCCCGCTTCCGACCGGCCCGCGGGGCGGACCCTCTCGGACGGTCCGTGAAGCGCCCCTTTGCGCGGTTCGGACGCTGCTTGACTGTTCATTCATATCGGTCGTATCATCAGAAGACTCCATTCTACACGCGCTGTCAATGATGACGAGCGCCACGACCTGACGAAAGGAGAGGCCCATGAAGCGGGTTCTCACCGCGCTGATGTGCGCCGTCGTCGTGTTCGGCTTCGCCGCAACCGCGGGGGCGCAGACCCTCGAGGACAAGGTGAGCGAGTTCGAGCTCGACAACGGCATGAAGTTCCTGGTGGTGGAGCGCCACGAGGCGCCGGTGGTGTTCTGCGCCATCGCTTTCAGGGTGGGGAGCATCTACGAGCGGCCCGGCATCACCGGCATCTCGCATCTCCTCGAGCACATGCTCTTCAAGGGGACCGCGACGGTCGGCACGATGGACTTCGAGGCCGAGCAGGCCTTCCTCGAGCGCGAGGACGAGCTGGCGGAGGCGATGCGGGCGCTCCGCATCGAGCTCCAGCCCTGGCGCTACGAGATGTTCCAGGAGGACGCCACTTCGATCATCGCCGACCTGAGCGAGGCCGACCGCGAGGCCGTCGGCACCGACCGCGCTCTCGAACTGGAGCTTCTCATCGAGAGGCTGGCCGAGCGCGGGCCCACCGAGGAGATGCTGGAGGTCCCCGGTCTCGTCGAGGAAGGCGACACCCACTACTTCAACCTCTACATCCAGCTCCTTCGGAACGAGATGATGCTGCAGGACGTCATGACGGAGCATCGTGAGCTCGTCGTCTCGAACGAGCTGTGGGAGACCTACATGAACAACGGCGCCCGGATGCTCAACGCCGGGACGTCGTACGACGGCACGTTCTACTTCGCCTACCTTCCGTCGAACCGGCTCGAGCTCTTCATGCTTCTCGAGGCCGACCGTCTCGCGAACGCGGTCTTCCGGGAGTTCTACACCGAGCGCGACGTCGTCGCCGAGGAGCGCCGGATGAGCGAGAACGACCCGGAGAGCATGCTGTACGAGTCGTTCATGGCCACGGCCTACTCGGCCTGCATGTACAGAAGCCCGGTCCTCGGCTGGATGTCCGACATCCAGATGACGACCCGGCAGGACCTCCAGGACTACTACGACCGCTATTATGCGCCGAACAACGCGCTCGGCATCTTCATCGGGGACGTGACGCCCGAGGAGATCCAGGCGTTCGCGGAGGAGTACTTCGCCGGCATCCCGCGCGGGGAGGAGCTGCCGCCGCTCGTCACGTGCGAGCCCGAGCAGCAGGGCGAGCGCCGGGTCATCGTCAAGAAGGACGCGCAGCCGACGCTCATGATCGGCTACCACATGCCGCAGGTCCCTCACCCCGACGCGTACGTTCTCGAGATGGTCTCGGGCATTCTGGGGCAGGGCCGTTCGAGCCGCTTCCACACGTCGGTCTACGAGGAGCAGGGACTGACCAAGAGCGCCCCGAGCGCGTGGATCGGTCCGGGAAGCCGTCTGGCGCCGCTGTTCGTCATCGACGCGGAGCCCAAGGCGCCGCACACGCTCGAAGAGGTTGAAGCCGCCGTCTACGCCGAGCTCGAGCGCCTCAAGACAGAGGAGGTCGAGGTGCGCGAGCTGGAGCGGCTCTGGAACTCCGAAGAGGCGATGCTCGTCCGCGCACTCGGCTCGAACATCGGAATGGCGTTCCGCATCGGCATGTACGAGGCGATGCGCGGCGACTGGCGCGCTGTCTACACCGACATGGAGCGCAAGAAGGCCGTGACGCCCGCGGACATCATGCGCGTTGCGAAGGAGTATTTCACCGAGGAGAACCGGACGGTCGGCTGGCTGGTCCAGGTCGAGTCGGAGGAGACCGAGACCGACGAGGGCGAGATCGATTTCCGGAAGCTCATGGAGTGGGCGCAGACTCTCCCGGAGGAAGAGCAGCGCGAGCTCATGATGCGGTTCCAGTCGCTCGACGAGGCCGGCCGCGCCGAATACGCCAAGGAGCTCTGGGAGCGCATGAAGGCGGAGCAGGGCTAGGTTCGCCACCGGCCTCGCCACCATTCAAGGAGTGAACCGATGAGAATGATATCCGCCATGATCGTGGCCGCAGCGCTGCTCTCGGCGCTCATCACCGGATGCGCCGGGACGGCGCCCATGACCGAGCAGAAGACGGAAACGGGCAGGGGCATGCCGCAGGTCCTGGAGCGAGCGCCTGAGGACCTCGACTACCCGCCGCTCGAGCTCGAGACGCCTGAGTACGAGCGCCTCGAGTTCGAAAGCGGAATGCACGGCTTCTTCATCGAGGACCACGAGATACCGATCGTGGACATCCACATCCTGATCCCGACCGACTTCTCGCCCGAGGGCAAGGAGGGCGTCGCGACGCTGACCGCGCAGGTCATGCGGAACGGCGGCTCGGAAGAGTGGCCGGGGGAGCGCATCAACGAGGAGCTGGAGTTCGTCGCCGCGAGCGTTGAGCTGAGCGCGGGGACGCGCGCTCTGAACGTCCACGTCAACTGCCTGACCAAGGACCTGGATCTCTGCCTCGAGGTTCTCAAGGAGGTCCTGGCGCGTCCGGCGTTCCCGGAGGACGTCTTCGAATTGCGCCGCGGGTCGCTCATTGAGGCCGAGCGTCGCGAGAACGACGAGCCCCGGTCGATCGCCCGGCGCGAGTACCAGAAGGCCATCTACGGCGACCATCCGTTGGGGCGCGACGCGTCGATCGAGTCGGTCTCGGCCATCACCAGGGACGACCTGGTGTCGTTCTACGAGTCGTACGTCGCTCCCGACAACGCCATCATCGGCATCGTCGGCGACGTGACGCGCGACGGGATCGTGGCGAAGCTCGATGCGGCTCTGGCGGAGTGGGAGGGCGACCCCGTCGAACCCCCGCCCGTTCCCGAGATTGAGCGGGACTTCGAGACGTCGGTCCACTATGCATACAAGGACATCAACCAGGCCGTCATCATGATCGGGCACCTGGGCGTCAACAGCTCGAACGAGGACCTGCCCGCCATCCGGGTCATGAACTTCATCCTGGGAGGCGGGAGTTTCACGTCCCGCATCACACAGAAGGTGCGGACCGACGAGGGGTTGGCCTACTCGGCGTACTCGCGGTACGGCGATGACCCCTGGACCTATGGGCTCTTCACGGCCTCGTCGCAGACGCGGGCCGACGCGGCCGGCCGGGCGGCCGGTCTCATCGTCGACCTCATCGAGGACATGAAGGAGAACGGCCCGAACCAGGACGAGTTCGAGCGGGCGAGAGACACCTATCTCAACCAGCACGTCTTCGAGTACGAGTCGAAGTCCGAGATCGTCAGGCGTCTCATCAGCTACGAGTATGAGGGGCTGCCTCTCGACCGGCCGGAGCGCCTCGTCGAGGCCATCGAGAACATGACGATCGACGATGTGAAGCGGGCGGCGCGGGAGTACCTGCATCCCGACGGTCTCACGATGCTCTTCGTCGGTGACCGGGAGCAGTTCGAGGTGCCGCTCTCGTCGTTCGGCGAGGTACGCGAGATCGAGCTGGAGTAGCGTCAGGCCCACTCGGCGGCTATCTTACGGACCGCCCGGCGTTCATCCCGGGCGGTCCGTCATCTGTTCGGGGCCGCGGTCGCCACGCGAGGCGGCAGCAGGTTTGTGGGGAAGGCGAACGCAATGAAGCCCGTGAGATCCGTTCTCATCATCATAGGCGCCGTGGTCCTGGTGCTTGTGGCGCGCTACGTCCTCCAGCGGGGGGACGCCGACCAGCGCTCCCGCGGACCGGGCGTGACGACCGTCGTGACCGAGGTCGTCGACGCGCGGATGTTCTCCGACCGCACGGAGGCCATCGGCACCGTGACGCCGAACGAGTCGGTCATCATCACACCCGCCGTGACCGAGCGCGTCGGCGGGATCCACTTCCAGGACGGAGCCTCCGTTCGGGCCGGGGACGTGCTGGTCGAGCTCAGGCACGCAGAGGAGTCGGCCGCCGTCCAGGAGGCCCGGGTCGCGTACGAGGAGCAGAAGCGCGAGTTCGACCGGGTGGTGGAGCTCCGAGACGGCGACCTCGTGTCGCAGGAAGAACTCGATGTCGCGCGGGGCGACCTTGACGCGGCGGCGGCCCGCCTCGAGGCCGCCGAGGCGCGACTCGACGATCGCATCATAGAGGCTCCGTTCGACGGTGTTCTGGGCATCCGCAGGGTCAGCCCCGGGGCGCTCGTATCACCCGGGACGGTGATCACGACCCTCGACGACCTGAGCGTCGTCAAGGTGAACTTCGCCGTGCCGGAGGCCCTTCTGGCGCAGGTCGACCTGGGACAGACCGTTGTCGGGCGAGCGACGCCGTGGCCCGGGGAGCTCTTCCGGGGACGGGTGACCGGCATAGAGTCCCGCATCGACCCGGCCACGCGCGCGGTCGGGATGCAGGCCACCTTGCCGAACCCCGATGGTCGGCTCCGCGGGGGCATGCTTCTGACGGTCGAGCTCACGTGCTGTCCGCGCGAGTCGGCCAGCGTGCCGGAACGCGCGCTTCTCTCGTACGCAGACAAGCAGTACGTCTACGTCGTCCACGGAGGGCAGACGGTGGAGCAGCGCGAGATCACACTCGGCGCGCGCGAGGTGGGCTTCGTCGAGGTCGCCGACGGCGTCGCCCCGGGCGACACCATCGTCGTCGACGGTCTGATGAGCCTGAGGGACGGCGCAGCGGTTCGCGTTGTCACTGATGGGGCCGAAGCCTCGGGAGACGTCCCGACCGGGCAGGCCTCCTGATGGTCCTCTCCGAACTCTCCATCAAGCGTCCCGTCTTCGCGACCGTCATCAGCCTCGTGCTGGTCGTGTTCGGCATCATCTCGTACCAGCGACTCGCGCTCCGCGAGTACCCCGACATCGATCGGCCCATCATCAGCGTATCCACAAGCTACGGCGGCGCCGCGGCGAACGTCGTCGAGTCGAGGATAACGCAGATCATCGAGGGGGCCGTCTCCAGCATCGAGGGGCTGAGAACGGTCGAGTCCGCGAGCGCCGACGGCTACTCGCGCGTCAGTCTCGAGTTCGACATCGAACGCGACATCGACGAGGCCGCCAACGACGTCCGGGACCGCGTGAGCCGCGTCGTCGGCAGGCTGCCCGAAGAGGCCGACCCGCCGCGGGTGTCGAAACGCGGCGGCGGGAGCGGGGCCGACCTGATCATCGGTGTCAGACATCCGACGATGTCGCAGATGGAGCTCACGGACTACGCCGAACGGCATCTGCTGGACCGGTTCTCCATCGTCGACGGGGTCGCTGACGCGCGGGTCTTCGGCGGGAAGCGCTTCGCGATGAGGGTCTGGCTCGACAGACGCGCGCTGGCCGCCCGCGGGCTGACGGTGCAGGACGTCGAGAGCGCCCTCCGCTCCGAGAATGTGGAGCTGCCCGCCGGCCGCCTCGAATCAGACACGCGCGAGTTCTCCATCCGGCTGGAACGGGGGTTCAGGACCGCCGAGGACTTCCGCAGCCTCGTCATCGTGCGCGGGGCCGACGGCTATCTGGTCACGCTCGACGACGTGGCCGACGTCGAGGTCGCGCCCGAGGACCTGCGTGACAGCTTCACCGCCGAGGGGCAGAGCGCCATCGGCATCGGCGTCTCCCGCCAGTCGACCGCCAACACGCTGGCCGTCATCAGCGGCGTCAAGGCCGCGATGGAGGAGATGAGGCCCCAGCTCCCGGAGGGCATGGAGCTCATCGTCCTCAGGGACAGCTCGGTCTTCATCCAGTCGGCCATCCGGGAGGTGCGTCTCGCGCTTCTCATCGCCTGCGCGCTCGTCATCGGCATCATCTTCGTCTTTCTGGGAAGCGGACGCGCCGCGCTCGTGCCGGCCGTGACGGTCCCCATCTCGCTCGTTGCCGCCTTCATCGTCCTCGCGGCCTTCGGGTTCTCCATCAATCTGCTGACCTCTCTGGCCCTGGTGCTGGCGATCGGCCTTCTCGTGGACGACTCCATCGTCGTGCTCGAGAACATCCACCGGCGCATCGAGGAGGGCGAGCCGCCGCTTCTCGCGTCGTTCCGCGGCGTCAACGAGGTGGCGTTCGCGGTCATCGCGACGACGCTCGTGCTGGTGGCCGTCTTCGTCCCGATCGGTCTCATGGGAGGCGAGACGGGCAGGCTCTTCACGGAGTTCGCGTTCGCCATCGCGGGCGCCGTCGTCTTTTCGAGCATCGTCGCGCTCACGCTCTCGCCGATGCTCTGCTCCAAGCTCCTCCGTCCGAGGGAATCCGAGGGCGCCCTCACGAGGACCGTCGACGCCGTCTTCCGGCGCGTCATAGCCTGGTACGACCGGGCGCTCAGGCTCTCCGTCCGGAACCCCGTCATCTCTCTCGCCGTGCTCATCCTCATCCTCGGCTCGATCTGGATCATGCTCGGCTCGATAGTCTCCGAGTACGAGCCGTCGGAGGACCGGGGCGCGCTCTTCGTCAGGATGTCGGCGCCGGAGGGAACCGGGTTCGAGGCCTCCCGGGGCTACATGGAGCGGGTGACCGACAAGCTCACGCCCCTCATCCAGAGTGGCGAGGCGCATCATGTTCTCGCCATGACGCCCGGGTGGGGCGCCGGCGGAGTGAACCAGGGCACCGCCATCGTCGACCTGGCTCCGTGGGCCGATCGTAAGCGTTCGGCCGATCAGATCGCCCGCGAGCTGATGGGCGAGCTGTCGGAGATCGTCGGGGTCCGCGTCTTCGTCTTTCAGCCGTCGGGCCTTTCCTTCAGCTGGGGACAGCCGATCCAGTTCGTCATCGGCGGGCCGACGTACGAGGAGCTCGCGAGATGGCGCGACATCATCGTGGAGAAGGCGCAGCAGTACCCGGGGCTCGTCGGCGTCGACGCCGACTACAAGGAGACGACGCCGCAGCTCCGTGTCGAGGTCGACAAAGGTCGGGCGGCCGAGATGGGCGTGAGCTCGCTGACGGTCGGACGGACCCTTCAGACGATGCTCGGCTCACGGAACGTCACGACGTTCGTCGACCGCGGCGAGGAGTACAACGTCGTGCTGCAGGGAGCCGAGGAGGAGCGCCGCACGCCGACCGACCTCGAGAACATCTACGTCCGCTCGTCCACGACGGGCCGGCTCATTCCGCTCGCGAACCTCGTGACGCTCGAGGAGCGCGCGGAGGCGAGCGAACTCAGGCGCTACAACCGCATGAGGGCCGTGACGATCTCCGCGAACATCGCCGACGGCTACTCGATGGGACAGTGCCTGGCCTTCCTCGAGAACGCGGTCCGCGAGGAGCTGCCGTCGTCCGCGACGGTCGGGTACAAGGGGCTCTCCGAGAAGCTCAAGGAGTCGAGCGGAGCGGTCGCCTTCGTTTTCATCATCTCGCTCGTCATCGCCTACCTCGTGCTCTCGGCGCAGTTCGAGAGCTTCGTGAGCCCCTTCGTCATCATGCTGACCGTTCCCATGGGGATCCTCGGCGCCGGCATCGGCATGCTGCTCATGGGCGTCACCCTGAACATCTTCAGCCAGATCGGTCTCGTGATGCTGATCGGACTCGCAGCCAAGAACGGCATCCTCATCGTCGAGTTCACGAACCAGCTCCGCGACCGGGGTCTCGACTTTGAGGAGGCCGTGTTCCGCGCGTCGCGTCTGCGCCTGCGCCCCATCCTGATGACCGGACTCTCCACCGCCATCGGGGCCGTCCCGCTCATTCTGGCGAGCGGCGCCGGAGCGGCCAGCCGGCTCTCGCTGGGGACGGTGGTCGCCTTCGGAGCGACGTCGGCCTGTGTTCTCACGCTCTTCGTCGTTCCCATCGGGTACTACTACCTCGTCCGCGGGCAGGCGTCGCCGAAGGAACGCGAGCGGCGTCTCGAGAGGCTTCAGGAGGAGCACGAGGACGCGATGTAGGTTCGCGTGCGTCGCTGACGGGGCATGGGGACGGGGGCGTGCGCGCGACGCGGCCGTGGGTCGATTGTCTGTCAGCGCGACACAGCCCTGGCCGGTTGTGCGCGCGAGACGGCCGTGGCCCGGGCGCCCGGGTGCCCGCGCGCGGGGCGGTCCGCGTTGACAGGGCCCTCCTCCTTTGTTAGGATGTCTGGTGCCGGCTTCGTCCCGCTTCGCGCTGCCGAGCTTGGGAGGGCCACGGTCAGGCGCCTTGCGGCGGGGGATCCGGCTTCACTTTCAGAGCCCTCGGGGGCGGCCTCGATTCGCTTCGGGGGCCGAACCTGAGGGCATCGCGTATGTGGCTCGTCCTGCTTCTGGCTCTGGCCTTCTTCGTGTACGGCCTCGTGGAATACCGCATGCACGCGCGACGGCTCCAGGCCCTCCCGGTCCGCGTCCACGTCAACGGCACGCGCGGCAAGTCCTCGGTGACCCGGCTCATCGCGGCGGGACTCCGCGAGGGGGGGGTGCGGACTGTCGCGAAGACAACAGGGTCGGCCGCCCGGTACATCGACGCCGAAGGCCGCGAGGAGCCCGTGCCGCGTCCCGGTCCCGCGAACATCCGTGAGCAGATCGGCATCGTCGCACGCGCCGCCGGTGAACGGGCGCACGCGTTCGTCGTCGAGTGCATGGCCATCCGTCCCGACCTGCAGCGGGTCTCGGAGCGTCAGCTGATCCGCTCGACCGTCGGCGTCATCACCAATGTCCGTCCCGACCACCTCGACGTGATGGGACCGACGGTCGACGACGTTGCCGAGGCGCTCGCCGGCACGATCCCGAGAAGCGGCATCGTCTTCACGTCCGAGCGCGACCGGACAGGACCGCTCCGCGACCGGGCGGCGCTCGTGGGAGCCGAGCTCCGGGAGGTCGAGACGCCCGACGACCCGGCGCTCACGGAGGGGTTCGGATACGTCGAGCACGCCGAGAACGTGGCGCTCTCGCTCGCCGTCTGCGAGCATCTGGGCGTCGACCGCGAGACGGCGCTGCGCGGCATGAGAAAGGCCCCGCCGGATCCCGGCGCGCTCACGGTCCATCGCTTCCAGGCGGAGGGCAAGGAGATCGAGTTCGTCAACGCGTTCGCCGCCAACGACCGGGAGTCGACGCGCGCCGTGTGGGAGACCGTGAAACCGAGGAGCGACCCAGACCGCACGGTCCTCGTCATCGTCGGCATGCGGGAGGACCGGCCCGACCGCGCCTTCCAGTTCGGCGAGATCCTCGCCGAGGACCTCGACGCCGACCATTACATCCTCGCCGGAGGCATGACGAAGCCGGTCCTCAGGATCGCGCTCCAGAGGGGCCTCGATGCTTCGAAGGTCACGGACCTCGGTGGGTTGGGCGCGTTCGACGTCTATGAGGCCCTTACCGGACTCGCGGGCAGGCGGACCATCGCGGTCGGCGTCGGGAACATCGGCGGCATCGGGGGGCAATTGCTCCATCTCATCCAGGGAGAGTAGCTCGTGATTCCTGTGGCCATCGGCATCGGGCTCATCATGAGCCTCATCTTTTCGGAGGCGTTCGGCCTGGCGGCCGGAGGAATGGTGGTCCCCGGGTACATCGCGCTCGCTCTCGCGGAACCGTGGCGCGTCGTCGGGACCGTCGTGGCGGCGGTCCTCACGTACCTGACCGCCCGGGCCATGGGGCAGTTCATGCTGCTCTACGGGAAGCGGTTCCTCGTCATGGTCATCCTGCTCGGCTTTCTCTACGGTCACCTGACGCGCGTCGTGTTCGGCCGTCCCGAGTTCCCCGAGTTTCTGAGCTTCGAGGCCATCGGGTACATCATCCCCGGTCTCATCGCGTACTGGATGGACCGTCAGGGGGCGCTGGTGACGCTGCTCTCCATGATCATGGCGGCGGTGATGGTGCGGCTCGTTCTCATCCTGACAACCGGAGGGGCGCCCATTGAAGTACCGACCTGGTAGGGTCCACGCGTGGGCGCTTCTGGCGCTCGCCGTCGTCGGACTCGGCCTTCTCGGCGTCGTCGAGCGCTCGAGGGCGCCGGAGGCGCAGCCCTGGTTCCGTGAGAAGATGCAGGCCGCGACGCTGACCCGCGAGGCCCTCGAGGCCATACGCGAGGTGCGGCTCGGCATGGGCGGCCCGATCGACGTCGTCAATGACCCGAACGACACCGGGCTCATCGGCCCGGAGTTCTCCCTCATCACGACGAGCCGCGGCTCGCACGACGCGAAGCTCCGCGCGCTCGACCCGAACATGGCGGCCGTCTTCGTCCAGCTCCTCGAGCGGGCCGGCGTGCGCGAGGGCGACCTCGTCGCTCTGGGCCTGAGCGGCTCCTACCCGCTCCTGAACGCCGCCATGCTCGTCTCCATCGAGACGCTCGGGGCGACCCCGGTGCCGATCACCTCGGTCGGCTCCTCGATGTGGGGGGCGACCGATCCTGAACTGACATGGCTCGACATGGAGTCCATCCTGCTGGACCGCGACATCATCAGGCGCGGGTCGGTCGCCGCGTCGATCGGCGGCGGCGACGACCGGGGACGGGGACTTCCTCCGAGGGGACGCGAACTCGTCCGCGAGGCCGCTCAGAGGAACGACGTGCCTCTCATCGAGGAGCCGTCGCTCGACCAGTCGATCGCCAGGAGGATGGAGATCTACGACGAGGCCGCGGGCGACGGGGAGTACGCGCTCTATGTCAACGTCGGCGGCGGCCTCGGAAGCGTGGGCACGAGCAGGCTCGACGAGCTCGTCCGTCCCGGACTGTCGAAAGTGCTCGGAACGAAGAACTTCCCGAGGCGCGGCGCGCTCGTCCGGATGGCAGACCGTGGCATCCCCGTCATCCATGTTCCGTCCGCCGACCCGTTCATCGACCGCTACGGCCTTTCGGTCGACCCGGTGCCCATCCCCGAGGTGGGACGCGGCGGCGTGTTCTATCAGGACCACTACAACGTGCCGCTCGTGGCAGTTCTGGCGGCGCTCTACGGCTTCCTGATCTTCGTGGTGGTCCGGATCGATCTTAAGCACTACCTCATCAGACGACCGAAACCGGAGGGGTCATGAGACGGACCGTCTCACTTCTGCTCGTCGTCACCGCCGCCCTGACGGCGGCGACCTCGGACGCCGGCGCGCTCGACTGGCGTTCGTTCACGCCGACATCGCACGCGGGCGAGACCGAGCTCCTCGTCGACGGCGAGACCTTCACCTACTATCGACTGACCGGCGACGAACCGCTGGTGTTCTCGGTGGAGGGGCCGACCCGGCTCAAGATCCTGACCAGGCTCAGGCTGCCGAACGACGTCGACCGCGAGGAGTACACGCTCATCGTCTCGAGGGACGGCGAAGACGTGCAGACCGAGTCGTTCACCGGGCTTCACTCGAGCCACGCCCACTACGTCGCGTTCACGCCGATGGGGCCGGGCCGGCTCAGGCGGCTCTACATCGACGTCCCGACCGGGCTCCACGGCTACAGGGTCCGCGCCGGGGGCGACGCCGTCGTCGACACGCGCCCGTTCGAACGGGCCGGGGACGAGCCCTCGCGCGTCTCGATGGCGCCGGTCTCCTCCGCGGGTGTCGAGACGTTCCTCTACAGGGACAAGGAGCTCGTCTACTACCTCGCGACCGAACGGCAGCCGGTCGTCCTCGAGGTCGTCGGACCGACGGCCGTCAAGGTGAACACGAGGCTTCTCTTCGACGAGACGATGCTCACCGACCAGGTGTACGTCGTGGGCGTGACCGAGGACGACGGGCCCGAGAAGCTCTACAAGATCGAGACGGAGCCGTCGGAGACGGTCGTCTGCCGCGACAGGGAACGGCACATGGTGGGCAGCCTCAGGCACTTCATGCTCGAGGTCGATGACGGCCCTCACGCGTACACGTTCCGTCTGGTCGACAGCGTCTCCGACGAGCTCGGCGTCAAGTTCTACATCCCGCGCGGGGACGTGACGAATGAGCCGTAGGTTCCTCCGGGCGGCGGCTCTTCTCGCGTGCCTGACGGCGGCGCTCCGCTCCGCGCCCGCGCAATCTGCGAAGCTCGTTCCGGCCGACCCGAGGCCACCGGTCGAGATCGAGGTCGGGGGGGGCCGCTACCTCTACTTCCCTCTCACCGCCGAGGAGCCGCTCGTCGTCGAGGTCGAGGGACCCTCGCGCTTCGACGCCATCGTCAGGGGACGGTTCGTCTCGTCCGGGAGTCCCTTCACCATCGAGATCGAGACGTTCCTCGACGGAGAGCGTCTCTGGTCCTCGGTGCTGCGCTCCGAGCCCGGCTCGTCCGTCTATCCCATGCATCCCGACTGGGCCGTCGGGCGACCCGACCACATCAGGGTCGACGTCCCGGCAGGGAGCCACACCGTCGAGCTCCGGCTCGTGAGGCCGACCGACGTCGTGGTTGACGTGAACCCGGTGCGCCGGCGACTCGACGTCCTGCCCTGGCGGCTCGCGTGGCGCGGCGCGCTCGGCACGACGTACGACACGAACGTCTACCGCTACTCCGACGAGGACCGGGACGACTTCCTCGACGGAGCGAGACCCGACCGCTATCCGATGGAGACGCTCGACGACCTCAGGCTCGAGCCCGAGGCGTCGTTCGAATTCATCCGCGAGGAGCCGGGGGAGAGGAGCACATCGCTGAGGTTCGCCGGTCGCCTTCGTCTCTACACCGTGAACGGAGACAAGAGCTTCTCGAAGCTCTCAGCGCGACTTCTGGAAAACCGGCCCGGCGTGGCGTATCTCAGGGCGGAGTATTCGGTCATCCCGAGCTACCGCATCCGGCCGATCTGGGACGAGGACACGGGGGAATACAGAGGCTGCGACTACCGGAAGCACGGGTTCTCGCTCGAGCTGGGGAGCGACCGCTCGCTTCCGGTCGATGTTCGGGCGTCGTGGGACTACGACGTCTACCGGTACGACCCCGACTTCGTCGAGTACGACTCCGAGGCCGGGACGTACGGGGTCCGGTTCGTGCTGAGGCCGCGCTCGGGCGTGCGCGTCGACCTGGGCTACGAGCTCAGGATGTCGAGAGCGCGCGGGGCCGACGAGCCCGGCGAGACGCGCGCGACCTCGGACGACAGCGATACGACATACGACCAGGACGCCTGGGAGGCCCGTCTCAGATGGCGCGTAGCCGGGTGGGAGCAGGGCCCGCTCATCGTGACCGGCCGGGTGCGCCACGCGAGACGCTACTTCCTGACGTCGAAGGAGCCCGAGGACGACCCGTACCACCGGGGACGGGAGGACCGCTTCTGGACCGCGACCCTCGGAGCCGAGGCGCCGCTCACGCGCGACGTCGCCCTTGAGGGCTTCGTCGAGTACCGCGGCCGGTCGTCGAACTCGGAGGTCGTCGAGAACATCGGAGGCGTGAAGGACTACGGGGCCTGGCGGACCGGCGTGACCATCATAGTGGAAGGAGTGCGGTTCCTTGATTGAATGCATAGACCGTGATATACTGAGCCGTAACAATCGAACGTGGCGGTTTCTGCTGGCCGCGGTCGTCGTCGTGTGTCTCGTTCCGGGATGCGCCGAGCGGGGAGACCCCGTTTCGGGCGGCGACGAAGACGACGACGGGTATCGCATTCTCGCGACGCTCGCCGTCGTCGGCTACGCGGACGACGTGCACGTCTCGGGCGACCTCGGCTTCGTTGCGGCCGGACAGGGAGGGCTCGTCGTCGTCGATCTCTCCGACCCCTCCCAGCCGTCGGTGCTGGGCGTCGGGTCGACGAGTTTCGACGTGACGGCCTGTTCGTATTCGCCCGGCGACAGCTTCGCGTTCGTGACCGACGGGCCCAACGGCGCCTTGGCGTTCGACGTCAGCGACCCGGCGCTGCCGACCCGGATGGAGACGTTCCAGAGCACGCGGGGACGCGACGTCGCCTCCATCGAGGTCAGGCCGGATTCGCTTCATCACGTCTTCACGGCAGACGCTGAGGGGGGACTCCGGATCTGGGAGTTCCGGTACTACCCCCAGTACCAGAGCTGGTTCTCGGGGGAGATCAGACACCTCTACACGTCCGGCGACGCCCGCGGCGTGTATCTGCACGGGGAGCTCATTCTCGTGGCGACCGAGCAGACCGGGCTTGCCGTGTGCGACGCGGCCGACCTGGGGTCGGCTTCGATCGTCGGGGAGGTGGACACGCCCGGGAACGCCCGGGCCGTCTGCGCGGAAGGCGACTACGCGTTCGTTGCGGACGGGCTCCAGGGCCTGTCCGTCATAGACATCTCGACGCCGTCAGACCCGACGCTCGTGGCGTCGGTCGCGACGGTGGACTACGCGAGCGACATCGCGTATCGGAGCGGGCGCGTGTACATCGCGGACCAGGACGCCGGGCTTCGCGTGTTCGACGTGACCGACCCCCCGAATCCCGTGTCGCTCGGCGGGATCGTCACTTCGTACGCCAACGGAGTGTTCGTGGACGGGACGACGATCTACCTGGCCGACCGGGACCGCGGACTCGTCGTCATCGAGGAGGAGTAGTCGAGTGGACACCAGCGGGCGCGAATGCGTCCTGGGAAGGAACGGAACGTGAGACCAGCTTCCGGCACGATCATCATCGCAGCGCTTCTCGTGGTCGCGGCCGCCGGCGGCCTTCGCGCGGCCGAGTGGACGCCGCTGACAGAGTCGGCGTCGGTTGTTGCGCCGCCCTCGGCGCGGGTCGTGTCCGGCACGGACGGGAGCGTGACGATCGAGCTCTCGGTACCGGGCTTCACGGTCGAGGCGGCCGCGTCGGGTGTGGCCATCGGCCTTCCGGAGGCCGGCCGCCTCGACCGCGCTGGAGAGCCCGACCTGCCGGCACTCACGTATCACGTGGCCGTTCCGCCGACAGGCGGCGTGCGTCTCGAGATCGTCGACCTCGATGAGGTCTCGCTCGAGGGCTATGACGTCGCGCCGGCGGCGCCCTTCCGGACCGACGGCGAGACCGCGCGCGAGGTCGCCCGCGAGAACGTCTACGGCCGTGACGTCTTCTATCCCGCCTCCGTGGCGGTCCTCGGCGAGCCGGTCGTGTTCCGCGACCTGAGACTCGCGCGGGTGGAGGTCCGTCCCGTGCGCGTGAACCCCGCGACCGGGGAGCTCCGCGCCTTGAGGAGCCTCACGCTCCGCGTCGTGCCTGAGGGCGGCCGCGCCGTGAACGAGAAGCAGGTCCTCAGGGCGTGGCGCTCGGCGACCTTCGAGCCGTTCTACCGGGACCTCGCGCTCAACTACGACGAGCTGCCTGGCGCCGAGACGCGCCGCGGCTCGTATCTCGTCATCGCGAACGACAGCTTCGCCGCCGCCGCCGAGCCGCTCGTCGAGTGGAAGAACCGGCGCGGCATCGAGACCGTGCTCGTGACACTCTCAGAGATCGACCCGACGCCGTCCGCCGCCGAGATCCACGACTACATCCAGACCGCGTATCTCACGTGGGACAATCCGCCGGACTACGTGCTGCTGGTGGGCGACGCCGCGAGCGGAGGGTACGGCAGCTTCCCGACCTGGTACCACGAGGGCAATCCGACCGACCATCCCTACGGCGAGCTCGAGGGGACGGACTATCTGCCCGAGGTCATCGTCGGGCGCATCCCGACCGACAGTCCGAGCGAGACGGCAGTCGCCGTCATGAAGGTTCTCGAGTACGAGCGCGACTGCGGCGCGGCCGACCAGGGGTGGTACGAACGGGGACTCGCCGTCGCCGGGAACTACGGCGCGACACCGCCGCCCGTCACGCCGCGCCTCACGACACTCCGGGTTCGCGAGATGAAGCTCGACTACGGTTACAGCCAGGTCGACACGGTCTACTACCCGCCGGTCACATCGCCCGTACCCATCAGCAACGCCATCAACGCCGGCGTCGGCGTCGTGAACTACCGCGGCTGGGGCGGCTCGACCGGCTGGTACTATCCGAGCTTCTACGTTGCGGATATCAACGCGCTCTCGAACGGGACGATGCTCCCCATCATGACGAGCTGCGTCTGCGGAACAGGCAACTTCGACGGCTACACCGACCCGGCGTTCGGAGAGGCGTGGATCCGCGCGGGCTCGCCGACCGACCTCAAGGGCGGCCCCGCGTTCTACGGCCCGAGCGAGTTCTGGACCCACACGAAGTGGAACAACACCGTCGACGGCGGGTTCTACGAGGCCATGCTGCTCGACGAGGTCGACTCGTTCGGTCAGGCGGCGCTCGCGGCGGAGCTCTGTCTCATCGACAACTTCCCGCAGTACGCATCCCCCGACTCGCTGGATGAGGACCGACAGAACGTCGACTTCTACTTCAACGTCTATAACATCCTCGGCGACCCGGAACTTCAGCTCAGGACGCGGACGCCTGAGTCGTTCACGGTCTCGCACGAGGTCTCGGTCCCACTCGGGCAGAACATGCTCGACGTCATGGTCACCGACGGCTCGGGCGCGCCTGTCCCGGGCGCCGACGTCGTCGTCCGGAAGGACGGCGAGCTCCACGAGGTCCGGACGCTCCACGGCGGGACGACCGTGAGCATGCCCATCTCGGGAGCGACCGAGGGCGACATCGACGTGACGGTCTGGGCGAGGGGCTTCAGGCCCTACACCGGGGCGGTGAACGTCGCGCAGGACCCGGTCTACGTCGGGTGGTACTCGCACGCCATCGACGACAACGAGGCCGGACCGAGCCACGGGAACGGCGACGGCGTGGTGAACCCCGACGAGATCATTGAGATCGACCTGACGCTCAGGAACTACGGCACCGCCCAGGCGTCGGACGTCGTCGCCCGACTGATGCAGCCCGTCGAGGGTCCCACGGACCAGCTCGTCTACGGCGACATCGCGGCCGGGGGCACGGCGACTAAGCGATTCGCCATCGAGGTGCCCGGCTCGCTCGCCGAGGGCGACGAGTACATTCTCGGCGTCGTGGCCGACGGAGGCCGGGCGCGGTGGGAGAGCGAGCTTCGCCTCGTCATCGGCGCCCCGGTCCTGTCGCTCCACTCGGTGACCGTCGGCGGCGACGGCGTCCTGGACCCGGGCGAGACCGCCACGCTGAGCGTCGCGCTCTCGAACTCGGGCGCGCTCGACGCGACGTCCGTCACGGGCACGCTCTCAGGTCCGCCGAGCGGCCTCACGGTCGTGGACGGCTCGGGCGCGTGGGGAACGGTGCCCGCGGGCTCGGAGGCCTCGAACGGGGGAGACACGTTCACCGTGACGGCCGCGGCCGACATGGCGGTCGGGCACCAGGTCACACTGACGCTCGACCTCTCGGGCGACTGGGGTCTCGGGCAGTTCGTCATGGTGCCGGTGACCGTCGGCGTCCCGACGACGAGTTCGCCTCTCGGTCCCGACGACCACGGCTACTACGCCTACGACGACACCGACGCGGGCTTCTCCGAGACCCCGACCTTCGCCTGGATCGAGCTCGACCCGGCGTTTGGAGGGACCGGAGTCGACCTCGGGCTGGGGAACGACGAGTCGACGAACGTCGGGCTGCCGTTCACGTTCACCTACTACGGCGAGGACTACACGACGCTCGCGGTCTGCTCGAACGGCTGGGCGGCCCTGGGCGGCGCCCCGTCGTGGGAGTACGCCTTCTGGAACTGGACCATCCCTTATCCGCTCGGGCCCGACGCGATGGTCGCCCCCTTCTGGGACGACATCGACCCGGTGCAGCACGGCGGGAAGGTCCTGACGAAGGACCTGGGCGACGGCCGGTTCGTCGTGGAGTGGAGCCGGGCCGGCGTCGACTACGCCGTCATCGACCAGACCTTCGAGATCGTGTTTTACGACCCGGCGGTCTACCCGACGACGACCGGCGACGGCGAGATCCTGTTCCAGTATCACGAGATCCACAACACGCACACCGAGAAGAACTTCTCGACGGTCGGCATCGAGAGCCCCGACCAGACGGACGGGCTGCTCTACACGCACTGCAACGTCTATCCGGTGGAGGCCGCGCCGCTCGCGGGCGGGCGGGCCATCCTCTTCACGACCGACGCGCCCGACGCGTATCCGTCGACCGACGTCCCTGAGAGCGACGCGCCGCGCGTCGTCACCCTCCATGGGGCGAGCCCGAACCCGTTCAATCCGACGACCACGATCTCCTTCGGGCTTCCAGAGCCCGGCGAGGTGACGGTCGAGGTCTTCGATGTGGCCGGGCGGCTCGTGCGAACGCTCGTCGAGGGACCGAGAAGCGCCGGGCCCCACAGGGTCGTCTGGGACGGCACGTCCGACGACGGCTCCGACATCGCCTCGGGCGTCTACTTCTGCCGTCTGTCGGCGCTCGGAGAGACGAAGCGGGCGAGGATCGTGCTTCTGAAGTAGGGGAACGGCAGCGGGCTTCGCACCGCGGTCGGTCCTTTGTCGACAAGGGAGAGAGCATGCGCTCACGCGTTCTGATGATGGTCGTCCTCGCCGCGCTCGCGGTCTGTGCGACGCGCGCCTCCGCGCTCGAGGCGCGATACCACACCTACGAGGAGGTCCGCTCGGAGCTTCTCGCAACGGTCGCGGCGCATCCGGGCATCGCGCGCGTCGACACCATCGGGTACTCCACCACCGACGGGCGGGCCATCTGGGCCATGAAGCTCTCCGACAACGTCGCGTTCGACGAGGACGAGCCGGTCGTGCTCTTCGACGGCGTGCACCACGCCGAGGAGGTGCTGGGGCTCGAGGTCATCATGTGGATGATCGATGAGCTCACCTCGGCCTACGGCGTCGACGACACCATGACCGCGTGGGTCGACGAGTGCGAGATCTGGTTCGTCCCCATCCTGAACCCGGACGGCCACACGGTCGTGACCGGCGGCGTCGACGAGACCTGGCGCAAGAACACGCGCGACAACAACGGAAACGGCGTCTTCGACCTCGACTTCGACGGGGTCGACCCGAACAACAACTACGACTGGAACTGGGACGGGGGAGACCCGGACACGACGGCGTCCTACTACCGCGGTCCGTGGCCCTTCTCGGAGAACGAGACCCAGGCGATGCGCGACCTCTGCGAGGCCGTGAAGCCCGTCATGGCGCTCAACTACCACAGCCCGCTCATCTCGTCGGGCGACTGCGTCTACTATCCCTGGTACTGGCCCGGCTACAGCTTCGCTCCCGACCACCACACCATCTACGCCATCGCGAGCGAGCTGGCCTCCCGGACGAAGAAGGCGGACGGCACCGGCTACTCGGCCCTCTACGGCTACGCGACGCAGGGCAAGGCCAGGAACTGGCAGTACGGGCATCTTGGGACGATCGGTCTCACCATGGAGATCCTGAGCTACATGTGCATCCCGCCGGCCGGGGACGTGGACGGCATCTGCGAGCGCGTCTCGACCGGCTCCTATTCGCTCATCGAGCGCGCCAGTGGCCCCGGTCTGACGGGGCACGTCGTCGACGCCGCGACAGGCGCGCCGCTCGTGGCGGAGGTCGAGGTGCTCGAGGCGACCTCCGAGGTCCTCGACCCGCGTCTGACGGACGCGACCTTCGGCCGCTACTGGCGCCCTCTGAGGCCCGACGACTACAGGCTCCGATTCAAGGCCGCCGGCTACGAGAGCCTGACGGTCGGCCTCGTGACCGTTCCCGACGGCGACTGGACCACGGTCGACGCGGCCCTCTGGCCGGTCGGCTCGGGCGTCGAGGGTGTCATCGCAGGCGCGCGCATCCTTGATGTTCGCCCGAACCCGTCGAGCGGCGGAACCTCCATCCGGTACACCACGCCCGGCGCGACCGAAGCGGCGGTCGAGATCTACTCGCTCGCGGGCCGTCTGGTGGCCCGACTCGACGCGGCAGCGGCGGGAGGCGGCTCCGTCGTCTGGGACGGCCGGGACGCGGACGGACGCGCCGTGTCGTCCGGCGTGTACTTCGCGCGGCTCGCCGCGGATCGCGAGAGCGATGTCGAGAAGATCGTGCTCCTGAGGTAGCGGATCGCGACTCTGCGAAGCGGGCCGGCGGCACGCAGTCTGGAGGAAGACCATGCAGCGTCTCTCTCTCGTCGGCCTCGCGCTTCTCCTCGCCCTGCCTTCCCTCGCGGCGGACCCTCTCGCGGTCATCGAGGAGCACGGCGACGGCCATCTCGAGTTCGAACGGGTCGTGGTCGGCCCCTTCGAGGTCCATCACCACCAGCGGACGCTCCACGGCGCCGTCGTCGAGAAGGACCAGATCGTCTACCGGTTCGACCGGAAGACGGGCGAGTTTCTCTCTCGGAAGTCCTCCTGGCGCGAAGGTCTTGAGTCCCGGACACCCGAGCCCGTCGTCGCGGCGGCCGAGGCAATGGCGCTCGCCCCGGGCGCGGTCCTCTTCGTCGGCCTCTATGTCATCTCACCCGAATCCGATGTCTTTCCGATCACGCCGACGCCCGAGAACCCATGCTGGCTCATCCGGAGCGAGGACATGGCCGGTTTCCAGCACGTGACCATCGTTGACGCAGTGACCGGCGAGAAGCTCGGCCCGGGCGTCCCGCCGCCGGCCGGCGGGTACTCACTGACGGGGCCCTGGTACGACAGTCCCTGCGAGGGAGGCTGGACCGCCTGGTCGGGGAACGCCCACACGTGGTTTGAGACGATGGGATATCCGACCGATGAGACGCTCTGGCCGACGCAGGCCGAGGTCCAGTCATACGTCCAGTCCGAGACGACGGCGGTCTTCTATGAGCTCGCCCACGGCGGGTCGAGCTCGTTCGCGAGCGGGTGCTCCGGCGGCACGAGCTACGAGACGACGTACGCCAGCGAGATCGAATCGTGGATCGCCGGCTACGGCCGCATGCCGTTCGCCTTCATCGGCAGCTGCGGGGGCCTCTGCAGCGTCGGTGACGGGAGCCTGTCGTACGAGTTCCGGAAGGGCTCGAGCTGGGCTGCGACGACCGTCGGCTACTGTGGAATGGCCGAGCAGGCCTGCGAGATGTGCTGGGCCTACTCGATCGACTGGCAGGACGCCTTCTTCTCGTACGTGACGGCCGGCGAGACGGTCGAGGACGCGCTCGAGCAGGCGCTGGCCGACTATCCGTCGTGCGCGTCGGCCGCCTGCATGCGGTTCGCCGGAGACACGACCATGGTGCTCGTTCCCGTCGTCGAACGCCGGTCTCCCGAGTGGGCCGACGCGACGAACGCGGCGCTCGCCGACGCCGGCCGGGCCGGCGGCGTGGCATGGGGCGACTACGACGGCGACGGAGACCAGGACATCTACCTCGCCAACTCCGATGGGACCAACCGTCTCTTCCGGAACGACGGGGGAGTCTTCGTCGACGCGACTGCCGCTCCGCTGGACGACGCGGGCGTCGGGATGGGAGTCGCGTGGGGCGACTACGATAACGACGGCGACGTCGACCTCTATCTCGTGAACGACGGGGCCAACCGTCTCTTCCGGAACGACGGGGGAACGTTCGTGGACGTCACGGTCCCACCGCTCGACGACGCGTCCGAGGGCAACGGCGTCTCGTGGGTCGATTGCGACCTCGACGGCGACCTCGACATCTACGTCGCGAACAACGGAGCGAACCGTCTCTTCCGGAACGACGGCGGCGTCTTCGTCGACGCGACGACCGCGCCCCTAAACGACGCTGGGAACGGGAAGTCGGCCGTCTGGGCCGACTACGACCTCGACGGCGACCAGGACTGCTATCTCGTGAACCGGATGACCGCGAACCGTCTTTTCCGGAACGACGGCGGGGTCTTCACGGACGTGGCCGCGGGCGCGCTGGCCGACGCGGCGAACGGGACGGGCGCAGCGTGGGGCGATTACGACAACGACGGAGACCCCGACCTCTACCTGACGAACGTCTATGCCATGAACCACCTGTTCCGGAACGACGCCGGCGTCTTCACCGACGTCTCGACGCCGCCTCTCTCGGACAGCGGTGTCGGGACAGGCTGCGTGTGGTTCGACGCAGAGAACGACGGGGACCTCGACCTCTACCTCGGGAAGTACGGAGCGGCGAACGTGCTCATGCGGAACGGCGGACCGCCCGACTACACGTTCACGAACGGGAGCATCGCCCCTCTCACGAACGAGGGCTCCGTCTGGGGGGTGGCGGCCGCCGATCATGACCTCGACGGCGACCTCGACCTCTATCTCGGCAACAACGGGCTCGCGACGGGGACGAACCGCCTGCTGGAGAACGGCTGGGGATCGCTGAACCACTGGCTCGTCGTCGCTCTCGAGGGCGTCATGTCGAACCGGTCGGCCATCGGAGCCAGGGTCCGCGTCGTGACGGGAGGAACGGAGCAGTGGCGCGAGGTCTCCGGCGCGGTCGGTTTCCTCTCGCAGGATTCGCTGGAGCTCGAGTTCGGCCTCGGCGGCGCGTCGAGCGCCGACACGCTCGAGGTCCACTGGCCTTCGGGCCTCGTAGAGCGGGCGGTCGGCGTCGCGGCGGACCAGCGTCTCGAGATCATCGAGGGAGGCTGGTCCGGCGTCGCGAGCGGAGCGGTCGACGGTCGGCCGACGCTTCGGGGGAACTACCCGAACCCGTTCAACCCCGTGACGCTCATCCAGTACGAGCTTCCCTGGGCCTCCGGCGTCACGCTGACGGTGTACGACCTCTCGGGCAGGGTCGTGAGGACGCTGGAGAACGGGACGCGGCTTCCGGCCGGGCCGCACACGACGGCCTGGGACGGTCGCGACGAGCGCGGACGCGATGTTGCCTCGGGGGTCTACCTCTATCGGCTGACGGTGGGAGGGGAGACCTTCTCGGAGAGCATGGTGCTTTTGAAGTAGCGGCCCCCGGCGGGAGCGCGCCGGACCGCGCCGCTACCTGAGCGTCACCTCGGGCTCGTCGGCCCGCGCCGCTATCGGATCGCTATCTCGGGCTCGTCGGCCCGCAGCGCGAGCAGGAGCACACGCGACGGTGGCCGGCCGCAGACCCGCTCGACCGCCCGCGAGTACGCCTCGGCCTGCGCTCCGTAGAGCCTCGCGAGCCCGTCGGGCCCCTCATCCGGGATCCTGTCGGTCTTGTAGTCCACCACCACGACGCCCTTGTCGTCCTCGAAGACGAGGTCGATCTTCCCTTCCGTGTAGACGTTCCCTTCCTTCACGCAGAACGGGACCTCTCGGAGCGCTCGCGGCGCCGTGGCGGCCCGGCGGAGCGTGTCCGTCGCGAGCGCGCGTCGGACGAGCGTCGCCGCCTCGTCCACGACCTCATCGGGCAGCGCGTCGCCCCGGGCGAACGAGCGGATGAGCCGCTCGACATCGCCCGGGTCCGACAGGTCGATGCGCTCGAGGGCGGCGTGGACGAGGACACCGAGGTCGCGCCCTGCGTACGGGAGATCCTCAGCGGGCTCGGCCGTCACGTCGCGCCGGGCGGGGGCGTGGTCGACCAGCGAGGAGGGCGTCCGGTACCGCTTCTCCGTGTCGGTCTCCCGGGGAAGTCGCTCGAGCCGCTCGCGCCACTCCGACCTCGCGGCCGCCGAGCGGGTCTTTCCGGGGTCCGCCCTGAGCGCCTTCTCGATGTCGAGCCGCACCGGCGCAGGCGCAGGACGTTCCCTGTCGAGCAGCGTCGTATCGATGGTCGTCGTCGTCTTCGTGTGGGGCGAGTCGAGCCACTCGACGGGCTGGGACGCCCTGTCGGGGAGCGCGGCGAGGTCCCGGAGAGCCTGGCTCCGGCCGCCCCTGCCTCCGCTGAACCATGGGACGACCAGGAGGTCCCGGGCGCGCGTCGTTCCGACATACAGAAGCCTGACGGCCTCCGCGGCCTCGCGCTCGCGTTCGAGCTCGCGGAGAGCGGAGTCGTTCGCGGTCTCGATCCCGGAGTCGCGGCCGCCGATCCTCAACGACATCTCCTCCGCCTCGCGGTCCACGATGAACGAGCTTCCGTGGCGCGTCCCGCCCCCGAGGTCGGCGAGAACCGTCACCGGGAACTCGAGACCCTTCGACTTGTGGATGGTCATCATCCTGACGAACTCATCGCCCTCCTCCGAGAGCGGCGACTCCGCTTCCTCGGGCGTCAGGTTCGTCACGTCATCGAGCCACCGGGCGAAGCCTCCGAACGAGAGCAGCTCCTGCTCACCCAGCGACGTCGCCAGCTCGACGACCTTCCTGAGATTGGCGTGGCGCTGCTCGCCCGAGGGCTTCATCAGGTAGAGCTCGAGGATGCCGGTCAGCCGGAAGAGCCGCTCGAGCACCTGCGGGGTGCGCTCGGCATCGCGCGCGCGATGCAGCTCGCGCAGGAGCGCGAACGCCTCTTCGACGCGTTCATCGCCCTCGGTCCGCGCGAGGTAATCGAGGCCGCCGGTCCTGTGCCTGTGGAGAATGATCGCGTCGTCCGGGACCCCGAAGAACGGTGTCCGGAGGGCCCCGACCACGGCGATGAGGTCGTGGGGGTCCTCTACGGCCGCGAGCACCGTCGCGAGCTCCCTGACCTCCCGGCGCGCGTAGTAGCGTTTCCCGCCCGCGATCCGGTAATCGATCCCGTGCGCCTCGAAGGCGTCCTCGTACTGCTCGAGCGCGGTCCCGGTCCGGAAGAGGACCCCGATGTCGGACAGCCTGGTCGTCCGCCACCGGCCGGACGCCTTGTCCCAGACCCGCTTCTCCGGGTCGTCGAGGAGCTTCCTCAGGAACGCTGCGACGGTCGACGCCTCCGCCGCGCGCCGCATCTGCGACGATGTCCTGCCCCGCGGCCCGTCGTCCCACGAGTCGGGCAGGTCGAGCGGCGGCGGCAGCAGCACGACGCCCGGACCGAGCCCGTCGAGGCCGCGATGGGCCTTGAGCGGCTCGTAGTCGGGCTGATAGCGCCTCGGGCCCTCGGGGGCGACCATGACATGGGAGAAGGCGGCGTTGAGTTCGTCGATGATGCTCGGGCGTGTTCGGAAGTTCTGCGTCAGGGTGAGCACGCCGCCCCTCCGGGAGTCGCTTCCGTCCGGTTCCTTCCGCTCCGTCTCGGAGCGCTCGATGACTCGCTTGGCCTCCTCGTAGACCTCGATGTCCGCGCGGCGGAAACGGTAGATCGACTGCTTCGGGTCTCCGACGATGAAGAGCTTCCCGGACTCAAGCTCGACGTCCTGCCAGCGTGTCGCGAAAGCGTCTTCGCGCTCCGAGAGGAAGAACGCGATCTCGCACTGAAGCGGGTCGGTGTCCTGGAACTCGTCGATGAGCAGTCGGTCGAACGAACGCTTGAAATGCAGCCGCACGTCGCGGTGGTCGCGCAGCAGGTCCCGCGCGTCGATCAGGAGGTCGTCGAAGTCGAGGAAGCCCCTCTCGCGCTTCGTGGCCTGGAACGCCTCGACGAAGCCGATGAGCCACCTGAGGAACCCGGCCGTCGCGTGATGTCCGGCCAGTCGGAGCGCTTCCTGCTGCTCCTCCCGGAGGCGGACGCCGATCTCCCTGGCTTCCTCCAGAGCGTGGGTGTCCCAGTTGGTCTTGTTCCCGGTCCTCGCGCCGGGTCCGGGACTCACCTCCCTGAGGAGGTACGAGGCGACGGCAGGCTCCGGGACGAAACGGACGTTCTCCACCTGCCGGTGGAACGCGGCGATGGCCACTGCCGCGTTGTCGTCATCGTTCCGGCAGCCCGCCGCCGCGACGCGGCGAAGCTCCCGCGCTCCCTTCCTGAAGGACTCCAGGAGCTGCAGCACGTCCGGCGCGCCGCCGGGGTCCGGGGCGAGGTCGACCAGGTCCCGGTACGACACGAGCTCGAAGGCGAGGCTCCGGATCCGTTCGTGATGCGTACCGAGCCTCCTCACGGCCGCGAGGGCGGGGATCTCCTCGCGCGAGAGCTCCCGACGGAACCACTCGTCCCACGCGTCCTTCAGGAGGACGGTGTGCGTGAGGGAATCGGCCACGGCGAAGCCCGGGTCGACGCCCGCCTCCACCGGGCGCTCACGAATGAGCCGCGAGGCGAAGCCGTGAATGGTCCCGATCTCGGCCCGGTCGATCGTGCGGAGCGCTTGATGAAGGGGCCCGTCGGGAGCCTCCTCCGCGGCCAGCTCCTCGAGCTTCTCTCTGACGCGCAGCCGCAGCTCGCCGGCCGCCTTCTCGGTGAACGTGATGGCGACGATGCGCTCGAAGGGAACGCCGGCCGCGAGGTTCGCGACGATGCGGTCGACGAGCACCGTGGTCTTCCCGGTGCCGGCGCCGGCCTCGACGAGCCATGTGTGTTCCAGGCCGCCGTCGCGTCCCGAAGCGAGGTCGCGGTCAGTGCGATCTATGAGCCGTCGTCCGGTGTCGTCGCCCACGTTCACGTCCTCACTCGATCTCGGCCAGACCGCTCACGAAGTGCGAGGCCCGCGGGTCGCCGCGCTTCATCATGGCCAGCGGAAGCGCAATGACGCCGCAGGCCCTCTCGTAGTGACAGTGCCGGCAGCGTCCTCCCTGGGGCCAGGGGAAGAGCATGCCCTCTTCGATGCCCTTGAGGATGAGTCCCACGGCGAACAAGAGGTCGTCCTGTTTCTCCTGGAGGTCCTCCCGGGTGAACTCGACCGCGGTCGGGCCTCCGGGCTCCCTCAGATGAAGGTAGAGCGCCCTGCCGACGGAGCCCACCTCCCCGAGGATCGCGTCGCCGCCGTACATGTAGATGGGAAGCTGCAGGCGGGTGCCGTGGCGCAGCCCGGTCGAGGCCTTCCCCGTGGGCGCCTTCCCGGTCTTGTAGTCGATGACGTGCGCCGGGCCGCCGCCTCGCGCCCGGTCGATGCGGTCGATCCGGCCCGCGAACGAGGCCGAACGCCCGCCGGACTCCATCACGACCCTGACGCTTTCGCCGGCGTCGCGCGGCTCGCCGAACGACTTCTCGAAGAGGTACGGCTCGTGCGAGGCGTTCTCCCGAAGCTCCCAGGCCAACCACAGTCCGAGCCGCGTCTCGAGCTCCTCGAGCTCGAGGTCCCTCGCGGCCCGGTAGCCGGGAAGGTCGGTCCCGGCCCCGTTCGCGGCCTCGCGGATCGCCTGCCGGAGCCTCGAAGCGTCCCTCGCCTCGAGCGGCAGCTCGCCGCGCTCCCGCATTCCCCTGAGGAGGCTCTCCAGCACGTCGTGGTAGAGGTTTCCGCGGTCGAGAGGCGAAAGCTCGGTGGCCTCCTCCGGTCCCTCCTCCCTCGCGATGCCCAGAACGTGATGCATGAGGTACTGGAACGGGCAGGCGGCGTATTCCTCGAGAGCTGTCGCCGAGACGGCGCGGCCCGGCAGCGTCCCCTCCGGTCCGATGCCCGAGAGGTCGGAGACGGCGATCCTCGCCTCTTCGGACGTCACGGCCCCGTCGTACTCGGTGAAGTGGCTCGCCCCCCAGCGCGCGACCTCCATGGCCGCGCCTCTCCGGCGCACGGGGTGCTCCGCCAGAACGTAGGCGGCCTCTTCGTCGTCGCCCTCCATGGCCTGAAGGACGGTGCAGCCGTCGAATTCCTCCTCGGTGAGCGCGCGTTCGCGCCGGTCGGGGAAGCGGCGCGACAGGGGCACGCGCGTCACGTGCCGGCTCCTGTCAAAGGCCTCGTAATCGTGACGCTCCCCGGTGAGTTCGTCCAGCGCGTCGAGGAGGAAGACCGACGGGATGCGGGGGCGCCCCTTGGCGACATCCAGTCGCGGGAAGCTCAGGATGAGCGTCTCCTCCGCCGAGCCGACCGCGATCCGGAAGAGAAGCTCCTCCTCGGACCCGCTGTCGGCGCGGAGAGGGAGGAACCCGTCGTCGTCGCGCACGCCGTTCAGCGCGGCGCGTTCCGCGTCGAGGAGGATCGGGTCCTGTCTGCGGGGGAGAGGGAAGGCCTTCTCGACCAGTCCCGGCACGATGACGGTCCGGAAGCTGAGTCCCCGCGCTCCCATCAGGCTCAGGACGTTCGGGCCGCCCGCTCCGAAGCGGACACCGCGGCGCGCGCCGCTCCGAAGGGCGCTCCTGATGAGCTCGGCGAGCGCGGCGAACGTGACGTCCCCGGCGAAAGGCTCGAGGCGGCGGAGCCCCTCGACCGCCTCAATGACGGCGCCGCTTTCCCCCGGGTCGGTCCGGACGCGCTCGTAGACGCCAATGAGCGCGTCGAGCTGCGGTCCGAGCGGCGCTCTGCCGGCGATGAGCGCCTGGAGGGGCGGCAGGATGTTCCCGAGAAGCTCGAGCAGCGACCGCGCGGGCCCCAGAAGGTCCCGCCGGCCGTCGTCATCCCGTCTCCCGCGTTCCAGGCTCCGCTCCAGCGCCCTGAGGGACGTCATCCATCGGTCCGCGCCGGACGTGATCCCCGCCAGCGACGTCGCGCGGTTCCATGCCGCGAGCGGCGCGGCGCCGCCGTCGACCTCGAGGTCGGCGAGCTCGAGGAACTCCATGACCTCGAGGCGGCCGAAGTCGCTCTCCACCGCTCTGACGAGGGCTCGCATGCAGCGACCGGCCCGCGACGAAGCGAGCGGCGTCGGCGCTTCGATGTAAGGGGTGAGCCCGAGCGCGGCAAGGTCGTCGGCGAAGGCGTCGCCGTACATCTCCGGCGAGCGCAGGAGGACGGCGACGTCCTGCCGGCTGACAGCGCGCTCCTGCATCTCCTCGACCGCGAGCCGGAGGGTCTCACGGGCTTCCCGCTCCTCGCCGGGCGCCGACAGGAGGCGGGTCTTCCCGGGCAGAGGGAGGCGGGGACGCTTCTCCTGAGCGACGTCGCGACGCTCGAATCCCAGGCTCTCCAGCCACTCGACCACGCGTTCGGCGTAGCGGCACGCCTCGACGTCCTCCCAGGGCACGAACACGTTCGCAGGGCCGTCGCCGAGCGCCGCCCGGACGAGCCTGCGCTGGAGGGCGTTCAGGTCGTAGAAGCCGTAGACGACAGGGGGTTCAGCGAGCGGGCTCTCCTCGAGGGCGCGAACGGCCTCCTCCATGAGGTCGAGGTCGTCGTACCAGCCCTTCCCCGACAGCTCGGAATCGAGAGCTCGCCATACCCGCAGGAGCTCGGCGAGCTTGCTCCGACGTCCGCCGCCGAGCAGTCGCGCGCGGGCGGCGGTCCTTTCGAAGCTCTCGAGCGTGAACCCTCCTTCGCGGAGCGTCCTGAGGGCGCGCTGGAGCACCCCGGGGATGCCCGGCCTGTCGGAGACGGCGTCGAAATAGCCTCCGGCCAGAAGCCCTCTTTCGATGAGTCGCCTGAGAACGACCTCCTGGGCCCCTCGTGGAATCGGGGAGCGCTCGGCGAGGAACGCCGGTCCGACCGCGTCGGCGGCCAGGTCCTTGAGCGTAGCGAACCGGACGCCGACGTGTCCGCCGGTCTCTTCAGCGAGTCGTCGGGAGAGGTGCTGTCTCAGAAGGTTGGTCGGCACGGCGACGGTCAGCGGTGCGAGAGGCTCGTCCCGCCGTCTGCGCGCCAGGTGATTGAGGAGCGCGTCCTCGAGGCCCGAGCGGAAGCCGCCCGTCCACAGTGTCCGGGCGGCGTCCGCTTCGTGTGCTCTTCCGTTCATCCCCGGATCACGCGCCGTCCAGAAGAACCATGTCGCGGTCGATGAACCAGCGTCCCGGCTCGGTCAGGTACCCGTACATGTCCTCGAGCATGCTCAGGTGGTCCTGCTCCTCCCGGTAGAGCGCCTGAAAGAGGCGTCTGGCCTCGTCCGACTGGCACTCCTCGATGTAGCCGTAGTAGAGCGAGGCGATCTTCTTCTCGAGCTCGATGGCCTTCTCGTAGGCCTCCTTCGGTTCCATCTTCGCGTCGACCTTTTCGTCGCCCGCCTTCTCGTAGACCGTCTTGACGCGCTTCTCGAGGTCCGTCTTCTCCGGCGAATCGGCCTCGACGGGGCCTCCCTCGCCCTTCAGCGAGCGCGAGAGCGCCTCGATGAGCTCAACGTGCCGGGTCTCCTCCTTGGCGAGGACCTCGAAGGCGGCGCGGGCCAGCTTGTGGTCGGTCTTCGCCGCCGCGTCGAGGTAGAAGTGGTTCCCCGACTCCTCGGTCTTGAGGGCGAGGTCGATGCGTTCCATGTCGCTCATGGCTTCCGGCATGCTCTCTCCTTCAGTGGGACCGGAACCTGTTTGGCCCCGGCGTGTCATCCAGCAGCGTCTGTCTTCCAGCGGGCAGCCTCCATCATATGGGAGGCTCCGGTCCGGCGCAAGGCCAACCGCCCGGGTAGACCGGCCGGCGCTCCGGGCCGTGGAATATGGACTTGTCTCCGACGGTCGAGATTGTTAGTATCCGAAGGGTATGAGGTCACACCACAGGAAAGGGAGGCTGGAATGAAGGTCAGAATATCGGCCGACGACTGCATCGGCTGCGGGCTCTGCCCGGACACGTGCCCGGATCTCTTCGAGATGGACGGCGACAAGGCCATCGTGAAGCAGGCCGAGGTCCCTTCGGACAAGGAGGACTGCGCCAGGGAAGCGGCCGACGGCTGCCCCACGGACGCCATCATCCTCGAGTAGCGTCCCTTTTCTCTCTTGCAGGCCCGGTCCGGACGGTTTAGATTTCCCGTCGTTTCGTTTGGCGGTCGGCGACCGAGGGACGCGTTCTCCGGGGCCGGCCAGACCCAGGGCTTCTGCAAGGAGGCGCGGGATGCGGGCGTGGGTCGACGAGGACGCCTGCACGGGTTGCGGTCTCTGTGTCGAGATCTGCCCCGAGGTGTTCGAGATGGATGATGACGTGGCGCATGTCACGGTCCGCGAGGTCCCCGAGGACTTCGAGGATGCGGTCGACGAGGCGGCCGACAGCTGCCCCGTGGAAGCCATCGATATCGACGAGTAGAGCTGCAGATGACGGTGTGAACGACGACGGCCCGGCGGACTCCGCCGGGCCGTCGCCTTTTCGCGCCGATGCCTCGCACTCAGACCCGCGGGACTCAACCGTTCCCGCCGGGTTCCTTCACCCTCCAGGTTATCTCGCCGCCCGAGTCCGCGGCCGGGCATTCCTTCGCGACCGGACAGTCACCGCACGCGGGTTTGCGCGCCGTGCACGTCTCCCTGCCGTGCCACGTGACGAGCAGTGAGAACTCGGACCAGTGCTTCCTCGGGACCGTGTTCATGAGGTCGAACTCGATCTTCACAGGGTCGTGCTCCGGCGTCATGCCGAGACGCCGGGTGATCCTGCGGAAATGCGTGTCCACGATGATGCCGGGGATGTCGAAGGCGTGGGCGAGGACGACGTTCGCGCTCTTCCTGCCGACGCCGCGCAGGCTGGTGAGGTCCTCGAGCGTGTCCGGAACGCGGCCCCCGAAGCGCTCTACGATGTCCTCCGTCGCCTCGTGGATGGCGCGGGCCTTGTTGCGGAAGAACCCTGTCGGATGGATGAGCTTCTCGAGCTTCTCGACAGGGATCTCCGACCAGTCCTTCGCCGTGGTGTACTTCGGGAAGAGCCCGGCGGTCACGTCGTTGACGCGGGCGTCCGTGCACTGGGCCGACAGGATGGTCGCGATGAGAAGCTCGAGCGGGGTCGAGTAGTCGAGCGGGACGTGGACGTCCGGGTAGGCCTTCCTGAGCGCGCGGAGGACCCGCCCCGCGCGGAGCTCGCGGTCGTGCTCCGTCTCCTTGAGGGGGCCCTTGAAGTGCCTCTTCGCGGGCTTCTTCGCCATGAGACCCTTCCGCGTGGGACGACCGGAGTCGCCGCCAGGGGTCTGCGCGTCCCTGCGCCGCGTGCGCGCTTGCCCTGCGCGGTTCGCCCACCGCGCCGGACCTGCGCGCCTCAGACTCGGGAACTACCCCACGGCCTCGCGGCCCAGCTCGAAGGCCTTGATGTTGATGTCCACGGTCTTCGGCGGGACGCGCTTCTCGATGGCCTTCTTCCACTCGTCCATCGAGAAATCGAGAAAACGCGAGAAAGCGCCGAGCATGACGACGTTGACGGCTCTGGGATGTCCGGCCTCCTTTGCCAGAGCGAGCGCGTCGATCATGAGGGCGTTCGGCGCGCGCTCCCCCAGCTCCCTGTCGACGTCCTTCGGGTAGCTCTCGAGCCCGCTCGGAACGATCTCCTGCGCGTTGACGATGACCTTGCCGTCATCCGCCAGCGAGTGGATCCACCGGACCGCCTCCATCTTCTCGAACGAAACGAGGAGGTCGGCTTCGCCCGCTGCGATGACGGGCGAGTAGACCTTCTCGCCGAACCGCACGTGGCTCACCACCGAGCCTCCGCGCTGAGCCATCCCGTGGACCTCGCTCTTCTTGACGTCGAGACCGTGCGCGAGCGCGGTTTCGGAGAGGATCTCGCTCGCCAGGAGGATACCCTGTCCTCCGACACCGCAGATGAAGACGTTGGTGACCTTCTGAGCCATGAGGTTCTCCTTCGGTTACTCGCCGCCGAGGAAGCTCCGGGTCCCTTCACGCCGCGCGCGGTCGCGAAGCCCCCGGCGGCCGCGTGAGCGGTGTCAGGACGACTCGGGCACCGAGATGGCGTCCGCCGGACAGACCTGCGCGCACATCGAGCAGAGCTCGCCCACGCAGAAGAGCGGGTTGATCTCGGCCCGCCCCTCGACGTCCCGGCTGATGGCCGGGCAGCCGAGTCGGAGGCAAAGACCGCACTTCGTGCACTTCTCGGGGTCGACCACGAGCGCCGGGCCCCACGTCTTCCGGTCGAGGAGCACGCACGGCCCCTCCATCACGAGGAGCGACGGCCCGTCGTGCGCGACGGCCTCCTTGATGGCGCTCTTCACGGCGTCGAGGTCGTAGGCGTCCACCTTGCGGGCGTCCGAGACGCCCATGCTCCCGGCCAGCGCGACGTAGTCGAGCTTGACCGACGGCTCGCCCATCAGGGTCGTGCCGGTGCCGGGGTGCTCCTGGTGTCCGGTCATGGCGGTCGTCGAATTGTCGAGGATGATGACGGTCGTGGCGCCGCGGTTGTAGGCGACGTCGGCGAGGCCGGTCATGCCGGAGTGCACGAACGTCGAGTCGCCGATGACGGCGACCATCTTCTTCGCGAACTCTCTGCCGACGGCCTTCTCAAGTCCCAGGGCGTTCCCGATGGAGGCGCCCATGCACAGACATGTGTCGATCCCCTCGAGAGGCGGCATGACCCCCAGCGTGTAGCAGCCGATGTCGGAGGTCGAGCCGATGCCGAGGCGGTTCAGCATGAAGAACGTGCTCCGGTGAGGGCAGCCGGGACAGAGCACCGGCGGTCTGGGCGCGACCTTCGCCGGGTCGGCGCCGACGGCCTCGTCGAGCAGGCAGCCCTTGACGACGCCCTGGTTGAGCTCTCCGCAGAGAGGCACGTCGGGCTTCCCGACCACGTTCGTGACGCCCGCGACGCGGAGCTGCTCCTCGATGAACGGCTCGTTCTCCTCGACGACGTAGACCTTCTCGAAGCGCTCGCAGAAGGCCTTCGCCTTCTCGATGGGGAATGGATAGGAGAGACCGAGTTTGAGGAAGCTCGCGTCCGGGAAGGCGTCGCGCGCGTACTGGTACGAGATGCCGCTCGATATCACGCCGACCTCAGGGTCGCCCTCCTCGACGACGTTCAGGGGCGAGGTCTCGGCGAACTCCCGGATCTCCTCGAGCCGCTTCTCCACCTTGACGTGGAGCCTGCGGGCGTGCGCCGGGATGACGACGCGTCGGGACGTGTCCTTCTCGTACTTCTTCTGCGGCACCTCGGTCCGTTCTCCGAGCTCGACCGGGCTCTTGGCGTGCGAGATGCGGGTCGTCAGGCGGAAGAGCACCGGCGTGCCGAAGCGCTCCGAGATCTCGTACGCCGCGCCGAGGAAGTCCACGACCTCCTGCGAGTCGGAGGGCTCGACCAGGGGGATCTTCGCGAACTTCGCGTAGTAGCGGTTGTCCTGTTCGTTCTGCGAGGAGTGCATGCCCGGGTCGTCCGCGGTCACGATGACGAACCCGCCGTCGCCGCCGACCGAGGTCGACGTCATGAGCGGGTCGGCCGCGACGTTGAGACCGACATGCTTCATCGCGACGAGCGACCTGACGCCGCCGAACGAAGCGCCGATGGCTACCTCGAAGGCCACCTTCTCGTTCGGCGACCACTGGCAGTAGACGTCGTCCTTGTAGTGGACCACGTTCTCGAGGATCTCGGTGCTCGGGGTGCCGGGGTAGGCCGTGGCGACCTTCACGCCGTGCTCAAAGCATCCCCGGGCGACGGCTTCGTTGCCTGAGAGTAGAACCCGCATCGCGTCTCCCTTGAAGTGCGCCGCCCGCCCGGCCGGTGGGCTTTGCCGGCGGCGCAAGCGACCCGTCAGAGGTCGCTCCGACGGGTCGGCGCAGGATGAGTTGTGTTCAGGAAGGGCTTTCGAGCCGTCAGATTCTAGCGGGTTTCGGCGCACTTGTAAAGCCGCCATGGGTGGCCCGGGAGCGCGACGTGAAGCTCCGACCCGCCGCGGGCCGCCTCTTGGTACTCGGGCGCGGAAGGGACGGCGCCGGGCCGAGCCGACCGGGTCCGGACGCGCTAGTCCTCCACGTCGATCCGGAGCTCATAGGCGACCACGTCCGCCCAGTACCTGGTGTGGGCGTAGTGGGTTCCCGAATCCGCAGCGACGGCGCTCACCGTCGATACGTTCTCATTGAAGTCCTCGGACGTCAGAAGTCCCTCTTCCGGTCCGTAGAGCTTGAGCCGCGAGTGGGCCGACAGTCCGCCCGTCTGCGTGGCCGTCAGCGTGATCGTCTGGCCGGC
This sequence comes from uncultured bacterium, assembly GCA_964596015.1. Lineage (GTDB taxonomy): Bacteria > Joyebacterota > Joyebacteria > Joyebacterales > Joyebacteraceae > WJMD01. The sequence continues at coordinate 78,188 of CAZQSB010000006.1, forward strand.
CTCGGCGTGGAACGAGAAGACATCGACGTCCAGCCTGCAGCCGGTCAGCTGGTGCGTCTCGTTCGTCGTGAGCGGCGCAGCTTCGTCGATGAAGTCGTTGTCCTCGTACTGGTCGTCGACGCACGGTTCCGACGTCGCCAGCTCGAGGTCGTAGAGGATGTAGGTCGGGTCGTCATAGCTGTCGAGCTGGACGACGTACGTTCCCGGCATAAATGAGAAGGAGAACTCGCGGGTGAAGTCGGGGAATGCCCCAGAGCCCTGCCACGTGTAGCTCTCGCCGTCCGAGCGCAGAAACTGGATGAACCAGTCCTCGTCGTCCGCATGGTCGAAATGGCAGGTGACCGTCACCTTCTTCGTCTCGTCGAGCGTGAACGTGACGAAGTCCTCGTCCTCGCCGCAGATGGTCAGCGTGTGATACTCATGGTCGAGCTGCACTTCCGCCGGTGTGAGGAGGTCGTCGTTCGGCTCGAGTTGGTCCACCAGGTGCGCGCAGTCGAGGGCCCCGGTCTGGAACGAGACCGAATCGCGCTCGACCGGGACGCCGCTCTCGCTCGTCGGGCCGTCGATGACCAGCGCGTGCCAGACGTTCTGGGCATAGAGCGTGTCCGGGAGGTAGGTCGCGGTGCGCGTGGCCTCGTCGTATTCGACGTAACCCCTGGGCGCGCGGCCCACGGCGAAGACCGTCGTATCGGTGATGGTCGAGGCGTCCATGTCCTCGGAGAAGGTGACCTCGACCGGCGTGATGAGACCGACATCGGTCGCCCCGTCGGCGATGCTCCAGTCGGTGACCGTCGGAGGCGTCGTGTCGGCCGACGACGGGTCGCTCGATGAGCAGGACATCAGACACAGAGCGAGTGAGACAATGACCGCGAAGACCGCAGCAGCGCGCATCGTTCTCCTCCTTGTCAGAGAACCGGCAGGTCGTGCTCCATTTCGTAGGGCGTGACGATGCTCCGGTAGTCGTCCCATACGGCCGTTCTGTTCCGGATGAGCTTCTCGAAGCTCTCGAGGCCCAGCGTGTCCTTGAGAAGCTGGCTCTCGGCCGCCAGCACGATGGCCTCGCCGAGGCTCCCGGGCAGCATCTCGATGCCGTGGCTCAGGCGCTCCTCGTGGGGCATGATGTAGATGTCCGACTCGAGCGGGTCGCGGAGCTCGTAGCCCTCGTCGACGCCCTTGAGGCCCGCGGCCAGCATCACGGCGAACGCGAGATACGGGTTGCACGCCGGGTCGGGACTCCTGAGCTCGATGCGCGTGGCGAGCTCGTTCCCTGGCCGGTACTGCGGGACGCGAACGAGGGTCGAGCGGTTCCTTCTCGCCCACGCGACGTAGACCGGCGCTTCGAACCCGGGGACGAGCCGCTTGTACGAGTTCACCCACTGGTTCGTGACGAGCGTGATCTCGCGGGCGTGGCGGAGGATGCCCTCGACGAACGACCGGGCCATGGGGGAGAGATGTCCCTGACCCTCCGGGTCGAAGAACGAGTTCCGCTCTCCCTCGAAGAGCGACATGTGGGTGTGCATGCCGCTGCCGTTCTCGCCGTAGAGGGGCTTCGGCATGAAGGTTGCGTAAGCGCCGTTCTTCCGGGCGATCTCCTTGACGACCAGCTTGTAGAGCATCGTCGCGTCGGCCATCGTCGCGGCGTCGGTGTACTTGAGGTCGATCTCGTGCTGGCTCGGCGCGACCTCGTGGTGCGAGTACTCCACCGGGATGCCCAGGGAATCGAGCGCGAGGATGGTCTTCTTGCGAAGCTCCTCGCCGAGATCGGGAGGCGTGAGGTCGAAGTAGCCGGCGTGGTCGAGAACGCCCGGGTCGGTCGCGCTGGTGAAGTAGAAGTACTCGAGCTCAGGTCCGACGTAGAACGTGAGACCCATGGCCGCCGTGCGCTCGAGCATGCGCTTCAGGCAGTAGCGCGGATCTCCCTCGTACGGCTTCCCGTCGGGAGTGAGGACGTCGCAGAACATGAGCGCTTCTTCGCCGCCGTCGTTCCACGGGAGGATCTTGAACGTGGCCGGGTCCGGCTTGGCGATCATGTCGCTCTCGTGGATGCGCGTGAACCCCTCGATCGAGGAGCCGTCGAAGCCCTTCCCATCGTCGAGCGCGTCCTCGAGCTCCTCGCTGGTGATGGTCACGCACTTCGGAAAGCCGACGATGTCCGTGAAGAGGAGCCGTACGAAGCGGATGCCCCGCTCCCCGACGACCCGCAAGGCGTCATCTCTCGTCATGTTCTCGTCTCCCGCGTGAAGGACAGGTGGGACCTGCGTCGCTGAACGGCGACCACATGGTAGGGCTCGGGGCGTCTCCGCATCAAGGCTTTTCGTGGCGGTCGGAGCGCCGCTTCCCGGACGTGCGCCGCGCCCGCGGCGGGTGCTCCTTTCCCCCATCGCGGTCCGGCGCCGACCGGTCCCGCGCTCCGTCATCGCCGACCGGCTCCGATCGGCCCCCGCGCTCCGCCATCGCCGACCGGACTCCACGTTCCCCGTTGCCGCCGGGCCCGGGCGGATGTACGATGCGGACGACGAGCGCCGACCGAACTCAGGCTCAGCCCGGGAGGGACGACATGAACGCCCTGCTGAACGTGCTCGCCGGGATGCGCATCCCGGGCCTGCCCTCCGGGGACATGCAGTTCCCGTCCGCGACGGTTGCGGCCAGCTCGGCCTACGTCACGATCCCTCTGGGCATACTGATTGTCGCGGTCTCCAGGGTCTTCTGGCAGGGGCGCTATCTGGGGATCGTCAGGGGGTACGACGAGAAGACGGTCGAAGACCCCGCGAGGCTCGGTCGCTTGATCGGAGGGCTCCTGGCCGGACTCGGCGTCTACATGATCGCGTTCCCGCTCACCGTCCGGTGGTTCGGCTCGGTCGCGCTCGTCGTCTTCGTGGCGGTCGTCGTGGGAGTGGCGGTGGCGCTCCTCGTCGGGAGCGCCTGGTACGAGCGCGGATAGGTTCCGGCGACCCCGCGCGGCTCCGCAGCGTGAGCCGCCCTACGCTCCGGCCTCGCTCAGACGGTCCCGGTACTGCCGCTCGTAGTACTCTCGGAACTCGCCCGACTTGATGGGCTCCCACCAGCTCCGGTTCTCCACATACCAGCGCACCGTCTCGCGGATGGCCTGCTCCGCGCCGTACGCGGGCTCCCACCCGAGCCGCCTGAGTTTCGTCGAGTCGATGGCGTAGCGGAAGTCGTGCCCCTCGCGGTCCCGGACGTGGACGATGAGGTCCTCGGGCTTCCCCAGCTCGTCGAGGATGAGCCGGGCCATGTCGAGGTTCTTCATGTGGTTCCCCGAGCCGATGTTGTAGATCTCGCCCGGCTCGCCCTTCTCCAGGACGACCTCGACGCCCGTGACGTGGTCGAGAACGTGCGTGTAGTCCCGCTCCTGGTCGCCGCTCCCGTAGAGCGGAAGGGGAGCGTCGTCCATAGCGTTCGTAGCGAACAGGGGCACGACCTTCTCGGGATACTGGTTGGGACCGACGTTGTTCGCGCCGCGCGTCACGATGACGGGGAACGCGTACGTCGTGAAGTACGAGCGGGCCAGGAGCTCGCCTCCGGCCTTGCTGGCGGAGTACGGGTTCCTGGGAGAGAGCGGAGCGTCCTCCCGGAACGGCTCGCCGAGCGTGGGCCCGTAGACCTCGTCCGTCGAGATCTGGATGAACCGCCGCACGCCGGCCTTCCGGGCGCCCTCCAGCAGGACGTGGACACCGAGAACGTCGGTCTTGAGGAAGCCCTCCGGGTCGCCGATCGAGCGGTCGACGTGCGTCTCGGCGGCGAAGTTGACGACCGCGTGAGCGCCGTCCACGGCACCGGCGACGGTGTCGGGATCGCCGATGTCGCCCTGGATGAAGCGGTAGCGGGGATCGTCCTCGACGTCGCGCAGGTTCTCGAGATTGCCCGCGTACGTGAGCTTGTCCAGGTTCACGACCTCGCAGTCGTCGTGCCGCTCGAGGTAGTGCCTGATGAAGTTGCTGCCGATGAATCCTGCTCCGCCCGTGACGAGAAGTCTCACTGCTCACACCTCCCGGAAGTGTCGCTCAGTACGGACGCCCCATCGAGTGCATTCTACCACGTTGCGCCCGCCGGGCCAGCCCAAAGCCGGTGCGCGGACATCCCAAAGTCGATGAAGCGACCTCCTGCTCGCGATGAGCGAGGTTCAAGAGCCCCTTGGCCTTGAAGCGGCGGCGGCCCTCGGGTATCATTGCCTGACGAACCACACGGGAGCCCGGCGCGGCCGGGCCGCGCTCTCAGAAACCCCGAAGAAAGGGAGCATGAGCACCATGAAGCAGCCGTTCAAGAACGAGGCGGTCTACGACTTCAAGGACGAGAAGCTCCGGAAGGACATGCGGGATGCCATCGCGAAGGTGGAGGCCGAGGCGGGGAAGGAGTACGACCTCATCATCGGCGGAGAGCACGTCAAGGGCGACGGCACCTTCGAGACGAGGAACCCGTCCAACAAGGACCAGGTGCTCGGCCTCTTTCAGAAAGCAACGCCCGACCTCGCCCGGAAGGCCATCGAGACGGCCGACGCGACGTTCGAGTCGTGGAGCCGCGTCCCCGCCGAGGAGCGGGCGGAGTACCTGTTCAAGGCGGCCGAGGTCATGCGCCGCCGCAGGCTCGAACTCGACGCGACCATGGTGCTCGAAGAGGGCAAGAACTGGGTCGAGGCGGACGCCGACACCTGCGAGGCCATCGACTTCCTCGAGTTCTACGGTCGCGAGATGCTCCGTTACGCCCAGCCGCAGCCCCTGACGGAGATCCCCGGCGAGCAGAACGAGTACTTCTACATCCCGCTCGGAGTCGGCGTCGTCATCCCGCCTTGGAACTTCCCGCTGGCGATCCTCGTCGGCATGACGTCGGCAGCGTTCGTCACCGGCAACACGGTCGTCCTGAAGCCTTCGAGCGATTCTCCGCTCATCGGGCGCAAGTTCATGGAGATACTCGAGGAGATCAAGCTGCCGGCCGGCGTGGTCAACTTCGTCACCGGCTCCGGCGGGTCCATCGGCAACACGCTCGTCGGCCATCCGCGGACCCGGTTCATCTCGTTCACAGGCTCGCGCGACGTCGGTCTGGGCATCGTCGAGCTGGCCGCGAAGACGCAGCCCGGGCAGATCTGGATCAAGCGCGTCGTGGCAGAGATGGGCGGCAAGGACGCGATGGTCATCGACGCCGACTGCGATCTCGATATGGCGGCGAAGGCGGTGAAGACCGCGGCCTTCGGGTTCCAGGGCCAGAAGTGCTCGGCCTGCTCGAGGGCCATCGTCGTCGACGACGTCTACGACGAGTTCCTCGAGAAGCTTGTGAAGGAGACCGAGACCATCACGGTCGGTCCCGTGAAGGAGCAGGAGAACTGGCTCGGGCCGGTCATCAACCAGAGGGCCATGGACTCCATTCTCAAGTACATCGAGATCGGCCAGAAGGAGGGCGGACGGCTCCTCCACGGCGGGAAGCCCTCGGAGGCCGCCGGGAACGGCTTCTTCATCGAGCCGACCATCATCGCGGACGTCAAGTCGCGCGACACCATCGGGCAGGAGGAGATCTTCGGCCCGGTCTGCGCCGTCATCAAGGCGCAGGACTTCGACGACGCCATCCGCATCGCCAACGACACCGAGTACGGGCTCACGGGCGCGGTCATCTCGGACAAGCGCGACAGGCTCGAGAAGGCGCGCAGGGAGTTCCACGTCGGGAACCTCTACCTCAACCGGAAGTGCACCGGCGCGCTCGTGGACGTGCATCCGTTCGGCGGCTTCAACATGTCGGGGACCGACTCGAAGGCGGGGAGCCGCGACTACCTGCTCCTCTTCCTGCAGGGCAAGTCGGTGTCGGAGAAGGTCTGACGCCGGAGCTCAGCAGACCTCGCGCGCGATCGGCGCGCGAGGGACACGGACTCAGAACACGGAGAAGCCCGGGCCGATGTCGGCCCGGGCTTTCTGAGCAGACATGCCTCGGCCAAAGCGAGCTTCTAGCCCGTGAGGTCGATGACCCGTTCCGCGAGAAGCGCCATGAGAACGGCGATGCTCAGATTGACGAGTGTCCCCAGAAGATAGTGCGAGGGGTCCTTCTGGATCCTCTCCTTCCGCACGTACTCCTTGGCGCCGAATATGATGGCCAGCGCGCCGAACTCCTTGTAGTAGACAAGCGGGAAGACGAGCGCCACCTCGCACATCCCGATCCAGAGTCCAGCGGACCGCCAGTCGACGACAGGTCTTCGCGCCTTCCCTCTTGACTCGGCTTCGTCGACATCGCTGCAATCCCTCTCCCTGAGGTGAGGTATCCCTCCACCGATGAGAAACGACGACAGGAAGAACGAAGCGATCCCGAAGGAGACAAAGACGAGGAGATCACTCATTGTGAAGCTCTCTCTCTCGGCCTGCTGAGGTCTCGATCCGCGCCGCCAGCTTTCGTATCGCGGACTCCGCTTCGATGACCAGGTCTGCGCTCCCGCGCTTCATTGCCTCGGAGACCGACTGTGGGTACTTCCCGAGTCGCTCAGCGATCTCCGAGCCCGAGAATCCGTCTCTCATCATCCGATAGACGGTACGCTGATAGTCAGTCATCCCCTCCACAAGAACGTTGCTGAGCAGCGAGAGCGACGTGAGGACGGCGCTTGTCGTCTTGTCCGCCAGGAGCCACCTGGCGAACCGGCGCTGCGCCTTGAGCGCGTCCATTCCTTCGTCGGCCGATTTGAACACCGGCCCGCCTATTCTCCGGATGTTCTCGGAGACGACACCGATGGATCCCTCCGAGACAACGAAGCGGAGCGTTGCCTGCGGTCCAATGGCCTCGCGGAGCGCGATAACGCAGTCATACACGCGGTCCGGCCGGTGGAACAGGCCGGCGACTTCATCTCCGTAGCTCAGGCTGAGCGCGAGTTCGAGCTCGCCCTTGAACCGACGGTTGAGAGCATCGGCTTCGCTCTCGAGGCGCTCGATGACTGTCTGGAGCTGCCCCGACGGCATACGCGTTGAGTTCCGAACGTCGACGAGCAGGAGAAAGTAGTTGCGTGATGTGTCCATGGTCCTCAATGAAAAACGGTTGATTCCAAGAAATCAATGGTTTTCTATTGATTTATTGAGCAGTATTCATGCCAGGTCCGGTCTGTCGCGTCAGCAGGCTCACGACGACGACGGCGATGAGGGCCAGGAAGAACGCCGGGACGAGCTCATAGACGATCGCCTTGAGGGCCGGGACGTTGTGCCAGACGACCGACGTCGCCGAGCCGACGACCATGCCCGCAAGCACGCCCCACTTCGTGGTCCGCTTCCACCAGAGCGAGAGGACTATCGCCGGCCCGAACGCCGCTCCGAGCCCCGCCCAGGCGTAGAGCACGAACCAGTAGACCGTTTCCTCGGCCCGGAGCGCCAGCACGAACGCGACGGCGCCGATGACGAGCGTGCCGACGCGACTGATGGCGACCAGCCTTCGCTGCGACGCCTCGCGGTTCATGAGCTGGTGGTAGATGTCTTCCGAGAGCGCCGAGGTCGCGACGAGGAGCTGCGAGTCGGCCGTCGACATCATCGCCGCGATGGCCGCCGAGATGATGATGCCCGCGATGCCCGCGGGAAGGAACGCCTTGGCGACCTCCGGCATGACGTGTTCGGCGTCGGCAAGCGTTCCGGCCCCGAAGTGCGCGAGCCCGGCGATGCCGACGAGCACGGCGCCCCAGAACGCGATGACGACCCACGACATCGCGATGAGCGTTCCCTTCCGAAGGTCCTTCGAACGCCGGATGGCCATGAACCGCGTCAGAAGGTGCGGCTGACCGACGTAGCCGAGCCCGATGCCCAGGCTCCCGATGACGAGCCCCATGATGAGCGACCTTCCGGTCTGACCGCCGGTGACCGTGAGAAGGTCCGGGTCGATGGCCGAGATCCGCTCGGCGATGCCGGCCGTGCCTCCCATCTCCATCCAGGCGGCGACGGGGAGGATGATCATGGCGGAGGCCATGAGGATGCCCTGGACCAGGTCGGTCCAGGCGACCGCGAAGAAGCCGCCCATGATGGTATAGAAGAGGATGATGACCGCCCCGATCACCATGCCCCAGAACGGCTCGAGGCCGAAGGTCGAGTGGAGGACCTTGCCGGCGGCGAGGAACTGCGCCGAGACGTAGAACGTGAAGAAGAACACGATGATGGCCATCGAGACGATGCGGAGCGCGTGGCTGGCGTCGCCGAACCGGGCCTCGAAGTAGTCGGGGAGGGTGAGCGCGTCGAGGCGCTCGGTCTCGTCGCGGAGCCGTCGCGCGACGAGCGTCCACGAAACGAAGATGCCGGCGGCGCAGCCGATGGAAGACCAGATGGCCGAGAAGCCGCTCGCGAGAGCGAGACCGGGAAGCCCGATGAGCAGCCACGCGCTCTCGCCGCTCGCGCGTTCGCTGAAGGCGACGACCCACGCGCCCAGCCGTCTGCCGGCCAGCAGGAAGTCTGCGAGCGTCTTCGTGAAACGGAACGCGATGAGGCCGACCACCACGACGACGACGAGATAGCCGATGAAGCCAAGGAGGACCGGGTCCATCCGCTACCTCCTCTCTCTGGTTCTGACGAAGAAGATGATCGTGAGGACCATGAGGACGACGGGGGGAGCTACAACCCAGAAGACGGTCGATGCCGGCATGGCGACCTCCTTCGACGGGCGCGGACGCTCGCGCGGGGCCGCCGGCGAACGCCGGGGCGCCGCGTCCCGTTCCGCGGCGTGAGCGGGAGTCAGCTCGTTTGTCGGGCGGGATGGTAGCACAGACGGCACGGAAGGCCAAGCAGGCGACGGGGAGATGACGAGAACCGGGTTCCTCTGCGGAACGCCGCCTCTAGCGCTCGCCTCCCTCGACGGGCAGGTCCGGGTCGTTGCCCCACTCGGCCCACGAGCCGTCGTAGAGGCGGACGCGCTCGAAGCCCAGAAGCCTCAGGGTGAAGTAGCTGTGAGCGGCCCGCGCTCCGACCTGGCAGTAGGTGGCGACCTCCATACCGGGCGTCACGCCGAGCCCGGCCAGGTTCTCCCGGATCTCCTCGAGCGGCCGGAAGAGTCCCGAGCCGTCCGGTTCGAGGGAGAGCGTCCACTCGTAGTGCTCGGCGCCGGGAATGTGGCCGCCGTGGTCCGACATCGCCTCCTCGCCCGAGTACTCGGCCGGGGTCCGGACGTCCAGGATGACGACATCAGGGTCATCGAGGTGTTCGAGAACCCATTCGTCCGTCGCATACAGACTCTCCCGCAGCGAGACCGAGAAGTCACCGTCCGCGATGTGAGGCCGGTGCGACTCGACCTCGCCGCCGCAGCAGACCCAGTTCATCCAGCCGCCGTTCAGGACATGGACGTCTTCATGGCCCAGATACTCGAGCGCCCAGAAGAGCCGGGACGCCAGCAGAGCCGGCCCCTCGTCGTAGACGACGACCGTGGACGTGTCGGTCACGCCCGCGGCGTCGAGCACGACGCTCATCGTCTCGGTCGAGACGAGCATGCCGGGAACGCCGTCCAGCTCGCGCGAGAGCCACTCCTTGGAGACGTACGACGCGCCGGGGATGTGGCCCGCCTCGAACTCGTAGATGTCACGTCCGACGTCGATGACCCTTACACCCGGAGCGTCCAGGTTCGCGGACAGCCAGTCGACGTCGACGAGAAGCGGCGCCTCCTGTGCGGGAGCGGGCTGAACGAGCGCGAGGGCGGCGATCACGGTCAGCAGATGAAGCCACCTCAAGGACAGCCTCCTTGTTCTCATGGACACGGTTCGGCGGAGTAGTAACGCCAGTGCGGTCTGCTGCAGAGATGGGCCCGAAGCGCCCGCCCGACCCTGAACGCGGCGTCCTCGCACGGAACCAGCCAGAGGACGGTTCTCGAGCCCGTCACGGAGTCGTCCAACCATCCGTCGTCGATGACGGTCACCCGGACCCACCGGAACGGGCGTCCGGGTTCCCACTCGCCCGGCGCATGGCTCGCTTCGATCAGGCGACGACGACCGACAAGTCGCCGGCCCGCCAGTTCGAGCCCTACCTTCAACGGATCGTCCGTCCAATCCGCGCCGCGGGCTTCGGCCGCGCGCAGCGAGTCGGTCAGGGCGCCGGCGTCGAGGCGCTCGACGGAGCGCACGTTGGTGTCGGTCCCGAGCGCGAAAGCGGTGAGATCGTCGGCGGCGAGCTCGTCGACCTGGTAGGCCGCTGCGACCGACGCGGCCAGGGTCAGAGCGCACGCTGCCGGCACGAGCTTCCTCACGGAACTCCTCCCTTCCGGACACGCTTGCCGGACCGTGCCGGGCTACGCAGCTTCGAATCGTACGTCGAGCGGGAGGCCGCGCTTCTTCAGTTCCTCGATGAAGCGTCCCGGGTCGACTGCCAGCTCCTGCGGGACCGCGCCGGGGCTGGTCTCGCCGCGGGCCATCATCTGGCAGATGATGGATGACGGGTAGGCCGTGTCGCGCATCATCGCCGTGATGCCCCGGTCCGGCTCGCCGTAGTCGACCATTTCGTAGGTCGCCCTCGTGCTCGAGCCTTCCCTGGTCCCGTCGACCGTGACCCTGAGCAGGACGACGTCGCGGCCGGAACGCGGGAGGTTGAGCGACAGCAATTCCTCGAGCACGCGCCTCGGCTGGATCATCCGGCCGTCGATCTCAACGGGGTCGCGGCTCATGAGCCCCAGACGGTACATGGCGTGCATCTTCGCAGCATGTCCGGGGTAGCGGATGGTCTTGTAGTCGAGGTTGCGGACCTTGCCGAGGAGCGTGCGCGGCAGGGTCGAGGCGCCGCCGGAGGTGTGGAACGCTTCAAGCCGGCCGAAGGGCTCGGGGAAGGAGATCTCCTCGACCTCGGTCAGGGGCTCGAGGTCGCCGACCGTCTTGCCGCCGCGGATGGCGAGACAGGGCTCGACGTACTCGTTGATGAGGCCCTGGACGGAGAAGACGATCATGTAATCGAGCGGCGGCTTGGGGTCGACAGGGAGCCCGCCGACGCGGATGTGCACGTCCAGCGCCTCGTCCATGGAGGAAACGCCGTGCATCGCGAGAAGCGAAACCATGCCCGGCGCGAGTCCCGTGTCGGGGATCACCGTGACGCCGCGGTCCCTTGCCTTCTCGTCCAGCGCGAGCTCGGCGTCGACGACGGAGTTGTTGCCGCCGAGGTCGCAGTAGTGGATGCCCGCGTCGATGGCCGCGTTCGCGAGCTCCACGTTGTACGTGTAGCTCACGGCCCCGAGCGCGGCGTCGACGTCCTTCATGACCTCGGCGACCGCGCTGATCTCGCCGACGTTGAGCTCGAGGGTCTCGAGTTTGTCCGAGTCGACGAGGCTCCTCGTTTCCTCGAGGCACTCGCTGTTCACGTCTGCGACGAGGACCGAGTCGACGTCGTCCTGACGCGACATGTCGAAGGCTGCGGCGCGACCCATCAGACCGCCGCCGAGGACGAGCAGGCGCATGGTTCCTCCCTCGCTATCTTACGACCACGAGCTTCCTTCGGATCGAGAAGCCCTCGCTGCTCAGACTGTAGTAGTAGACGCCCGAGGCCACCGGTCGGCCGGAGCCGTCCCTGAGGTCCCAGGTCGCCTCGTGAGGTCCCGCCTCCGCGACGCCGGAGTAGGGCGTCGCGACCAGACGGCCGGCGACGTCGTAGATCCTGAGGTCGACCGGTCCGCGGGACTCCAGTGTGAAAGCGAGCGTCGCGCTGTTCCGCGCCGGGTTCGGCCGGCTTTGACGGAGCGCGATGTCGTAGGGTCCACCGGCGGTCGTGTCGGGCGCGATGCCGACGGCGGCCGCGCCGTGAGCGGGGACATCGAGGCCGACGAGACAGTGCGCCACGTTGCCGTCCACGACGGTCTGGATGAGGGACCCCGAGTCGACCGCGTAGGGCGCCCCGTCGGCTCTCAACCTGAAGCGCACGACGGCGTGCTCGAAGCGCTCAGCGGTCCCGTTCGTGACCTCGGCCGTGAGGGAGTCGGCCGTCCCGTCGTTCGGACCGTCGAACGTCGTCTCGAGCAGGAGGCCCAGAGAACCGGCGCTGGTGGTGTTCGAGGGAAGCACCGCGCCGTCCGAGAAGCGCACCACACGGTAGAGCCTCCGACCGTCGCACACCGTTCCGGTCGAGATGTTGTAGGGAGGCTGGGACACGGACCCGGACGACCAGTGGATGTGACCCCAGAGGGCGCAGTCGACGTCCAGAGCCTGGAGGTCGATCTGGTCTCCGAAATCGTAGTGGTAGAAGAGCACGGTAGGCGTGGTCGGGCCCGCGAGCTGGAGGTCGGCGAGAAGCCACTCCTGCTGATCGTCGGTCAGGCTCTCGTTGCCGTAGATCCACTGACGCCAGTGGTCGTAGTTGTCGTACGTCTCGAGACCGACGAAATGGACGCCGGCGTAGTCGAAGCTGTAGTCCTGTGTGCGGACCGGCCAGCCGGCGGGCGGGTCGGCGAGATAGCGCCAGCCGAAGAACCGCCACCAGTCGCGCCGGGCGGTGCCGTCCGACGGCGGCGTGCTGTTCCAGCCGCCGATGTCGTGGTTTCCGGCGACGACGTAGACCGGCACATCGAGGGTCTTGAGAAGACGCTGCGCCCTGGTGAAGACTCGGGCGCCCAGATAGTCCTCCAGCTCTCCCTCGTTGACGAGGTCGCCCGTCAGCAGGACGAAGGCCGGGTTGATGGTGTTGATGTCCTCGATGACGGTCCTGAGATCGTTCATCTCCGACGAATCCTCGAGGGCCTCTTCGCCGTCGTGAGAAAAGTTGTGGGTCGGGAGGTGGGTGTCCGTGATGTGAACGATGTAGAAGTCGTCGTCGATCGAACGCCTCACGAAGACCGCGTTCGCCACCGTGTCCGCGATGCCGCCCGACGCCGTCACGACGAGGTCGCGCATCCCCTCGTGGGCGTCGGCCGGAACGACGGCGTTGACGAACCAGAGCTTCCTGGTGTCATCGAACGTCGCGCCCCCGAGCGTGAGGGTTGCCTCGCCGTGGTCGTCGCGCAGGGCGGCGCCCCATCCTGTGGTCGATGGGGGCGCCAGCGCCTCGATGACGAACTCCCCCCCGGGAGTCGAGATGGCCGGGACCGAGAGGATGGGACGCATGACGACGGTCAGCGTGTCGCCCTTGTCGGCGTTCCAGCCGACTGGCCGGAGTTCCAGCTCGACCCGCGTCGTTCCTCCGGCGGCCACGACGAGCTCGATGTCCTCGCTGTAGTAGCCGGACGCGGTGACGTCTATCTCGAAGGGCGAGGGAGGGAGCGTCGCGCTGAAGCTCCCGTCGGTTCCCGTGACCATGCGGGTGTAGGGCGCGAGCCCGTAGACCTCGCAGTCCAGGAGCGCTCCCTCGACGCCGAGACCCGTCGCTCCCGAAACCGCGACCCCCTCGATGACGCCGACGGCCGTGCCCCGGGCCGCGTGCACCGCGTCGCTCGCGTCCGAGAGGTCGTCCCCGACACAGAGGTGTCTCCGGAAGACGACCGAGTCGCCCGGCGAGAGGACCCTCTGGAGCACGCGCGTGTCCGTCCAGTCGATGCCGTGCGTCGACGACATGGACCCGCTCTGTGGGCAGTAGCCGTAGGACGCCGCCCCCTCCGCGCCCACCCATTCATCATACAGCGTGGTCGTGCCTGTGATGTCGTAGCCGTAGCCGGGCGCGAAGTGGAGCGCGTCGCCCCAGCCGATCGCGTCCCCGGCGGCTATCTGGCGCTCGGAACTTCCCTCGTTCGTGACGACGGTCTCGAGGAGCAGCGATGCCAGGCCCGGAGACAGCCTGTAGCGCGTGACCACCGCGAGGTCCGGGAACTCGGAGTCGGCGCCGTTCAGAACGACGAGGGCGTCGTCATCTCCTGAGGCGACGCGCATCGAGTCGTAGACGGCCTGCCTGGGCCAGTCGCCAAGCGTGAGGAAGACGTGTTCGAGGACGTCGAGTCTCGAGGCGGACGACGCGGCGTCCAGCAGGTGCCCGCCGGCCGCGGCGTCCTCGGGCGCGTGGTCGAGGGCGCCGACGATGAATACGGCCCGGCCGTTCTCGAGGAGCACATCGCCGAGGTCACCTTCGGCGCGGGTTCCGTCGAGAAGGTCTGATTCGTTCACGATGACTCGCGCGGACGCGCTCTCCGGCCGAGACGCGACGAACGCCGGCCTTGGAACCACGCCTGCGGAGGCCGAAAGAGCGTACAGGAACACCAACACCGCCACAGCGGCGGTCTTCTGAAGCCTCATGAACGGGTCCTTCCTCGGGGACGTGCCGCCGGGGCGGTGGGTGCCGTCAAGGAAAGGGAGTGCCGCCTGCCAGCATCCATCATACGATTCGGAGCGGCTTCGCACAAGGAGCGGAGCCTGCTCGACGGGGCGGCGCCGGGCGTGTAGCATCGGTCACGAAGCCCCGGTCGGGCGGCGGGGCGCACGTTCGGGGAGGACCGGGCCGCCCATGGGCGACCATTCGTCGATGCGACGGAGGATACGCGATGACACAGAATGACTGGGAGCGCTTCTTCGACGCCCACGCGGCGTCCTACATGGAGAACGTCTTCACGCGGGCGACCACGGATGAGGTCGATTTCCTTGTCGAGGAGCTCGGCCTTCGGGAGGGAGACAGGGTCCTCGACGTCGGCTGCGGCACGGGCAGACACGCCGTCGAGCTGGCGAAGCGGGGATTCGCGGTCACCGGCATCGACCTTTCCCGAGGCATGCTCCGCGAGGCCGAGCGGCACGCGGAGGAAGAGGGGGTGTCGGTCAGGTTCCTTCACGGCGACGCGACGGCAGACCTTCCCGAAGGGCCTTTCGATGCCGCGGTATCGCTCTGCGAGGGCGCGTTCGGTCTTCTGGGGCGCGGCGACGACCCGGTCGAACAGCCGCTTTCCATCCTGAAGGGCATGAGCGCGGCGCTCGGTGAGGGCGGGAGCCTCGTCGTGACCGTCCTGAACGGTCTCAGGGCCGCTCGCGCCGCGGGGCGCGACCCGTCGTTCGGCGACTTCGATCCGACCGCGATGACCGAGACGGGCGAGATGACGGAGCGCGGTCCCGACGGCGACGTGACCGTCGTGACAAGGGAACGGAGCTTCGTCCCCACCGAGCTCGTTCTCATGGCGCGCACGGCGGGCCTCGAGGTCCGAGCGCTCTGGGGCGGGACCGCCGGCGCCTGGAACAGGCAGCCCGTCGAACTCGACGAGATGGAGATCATGCTCGTCGCCCGCAGGTCCGTGGCGACGTCCTGACGTTCATCCTTGAAAGCCGGAGTCTGGTCATGAAGCGTGAGTTCGCCATGGTGCCCATAGGTGTCATCAGAACGCCTCACACGGAGACGGCCAAGACGCCCATTCAGCCGATCTTCGCGCGGGGCATCGAGGGCGTCGTGGAGCTCGAGCCCGAGTTCGACGGCGGTCTCGAAGATATCGAGGGATTCACCTACGTCTACCTCATCTACGTGTTCGACAGGAGCGGGGAGGCGACGCTTCGGGTGAAGCCCTTCCTGGAGGACGAGGAGCGCGGCGTCTTCGCTACCCGCGCGCCCAGGCGACCGAACCCCATCGGCCTGAGCCTCGTCAGGGTCGTCCGGCGCGACGGGAGGAGGCTTCATGTCGCGGATGTCGACATCCTTGACGGGACGCCGCTGCTCGACATCAAGCCCTACTCGCGGCGCTTCGACGAGCGGCCGGACGCCCAGTCGGGATGGCAGGAGGCGCTCGACGAGCGCGATGTCCCGCGCCTCGGTCGAAGGGGCTGCGCGCTTCCCACCGACGATGAGGACGACGCTTCCTGAGCTTCGCTTTCCGACTCCGGCCGGCCTGTGATAGACTGTCGCCGTGCTGCCCGGGGGGAACCACAGGGAGGGGAGGAGAGAGTATGGACAAGCGCGTGCTCGTGACCTACGCGACATGGGCGGGTTCCACGACGGCCGTTGCCGAGTCGATCGCGGAGGGGCTGCGCCGCGAGGGCATCGAGACAGATGTGCGCCCGGCGTCCGAGGTCCGCGACCTCGACCCCTACGCCGCCGTCGTCGCGGGGACCCCGGTGCACGCCGGGAGGCCCCACCCCGAACTGGCCGACTTCGTCAAGCGCCATACCGGAAGACTCAGCGAGCTTCCCGTCGCCTACTTCGTCGTCTGCATGACGATGAAGGAGGACACGGAAGAGAACCGCGCGACCTCCGAGGGCTTCCTGCGCTCCATCAGGGAACGCCACCCGGAGGTGAGTCCGATCGACATCGGGCTCTTCGCGGGGGCCATCCCCGGGGACAAGGACAAGATAGGCGATCTGTCCTTCCTGTCGCGCTTCATGCTCAAGGCGACGAAGGCCAGGCCCGAGGACTGCCGGGACCCTGAGAAGGCGAGAGAGTGGGGTACCTATCTGGCGGCGCGTCTCCTCAGGGACTTCGTCGAGAAGGAAGACGTGCGGGCCGGAACGCCGAGCGCTGAGACACGCAGTCCGTGACGGCGGGAACGCAGGACGCGGCGCATGACGGCGGGAACGCAGGACGAGGAAGGACGCGGACAGTGACGGCGGGAGCGCCGGACGCGAAGTGGAGCCGGTCATGACGGCAGCGACGCGCGGGAGAAGCAGGAAGGGTCTCGGGATTCGCCGCTGGATGGCGCGCGTCCTCGGCTTTCTGGTGCTCCTGCTCTTCGCGCGGCAGGCGTCACACGAGGTGGCTCATCTCGCGCAGGGACGTTCCCCTGGCGACGCGGTGTTCAGCTTCGGACTCCTGGCCGTAGTGGCCGGTCTCATCGTCGGCTGGTTCGCAGCCCGGGTCGGCGCCGTCGTCATCTGGCTCGGGTGCGCGACGGCCCTCGTCGTCGCAGGCGCCGCCCGCGCCGCCGGGATCGCCGGGAACCGCGACCTGGCCGCCATGGCGCTGGCGTTCGGCATACCCGCCGCGACCGCGGCGATCTACTGGACGTCGGCGGCCTCGGGAAAGAGCGTCGAGCGAAACGGTCAGGAGCCGGAAGGAGACGCGACGTGATCTCGAATCCCGTCATCGACGCGATGATGAACAGGAAATCGATACGCTCCTACGAGGACCGCGAGGTCCCCGACGACGTGCTCGAGACCATCGTGCGGGCGGGTCAGCGGGCTCCTTTCGCGGCGCAGCTCGGGAGCCTGCTGCTCTCGCGCCGGGCCGAGAAGAACCCGTTCGGCGCGCCGCTCCTCTTCACGGTCTGCGCGGACGTTCACCGGCTTGAGCGCGTGATGGAGCATCGCGGATGGCAACTCAGGACCAACGACCTGTCCATTCTGCTGTTCGCCATACAGGACGCCTGCTACATGGCGGAGAACATGGTGATCGCGGCCGAGAGCCTGGGGCTCGGCAGCTGCTTCCTCGGCGCGGCGCCGTACATCGCGGCGGCGCTTCGGAGGGAGTACAACGTGCCGGAGCGCGTCTTCCCGGTCGTGCAGCTGGTCATGGGGTATCCGGGAGAGGACCCGCCCACGAGACCCCGCTACCCCGTGTCGTTCCATCTGTTCGAGGACGAGTATCCCACGCTTGACGAGGCCGCGGTCGAGGAGGCCTCGCGGGTCATGGACGAGGGGTATCTCGCGCAGGACTACTACCGGAACGCGAACTACATGGTGAAGCTCGTCGGCGGACGCGAGGAGACGTTCACGTTCGACAACTACGGGTGGACGGAGCACATGGGGCGCAAGTGGGGGCAGTGGTACGAGACCCCCAACGAGCTTCTCAAGGCGATGAGGGCGTGCGGGTTCGAGGTGGCCGGAGACGAGGAGGTGGAGGATGAGAGCGCGGACGACTGACCGGGCCCTGTGCTGGCTTCTGGCTCTCGCGCTCGCGGGTCTGGCCGCGGGATGCGCGACCGTCCCGGTGACGGGGCGCCAGCAGTTGACGATCGTGCCGACGGGCGAGCTTGTGGCGATGGGCGAGCAGAGCTACGAGCAGCTCCTTGCTGAGTCCGACGTCGTGACGTCAGGGCCCGAGGCGGGCCGGGTCGAGCGCGTCGGATGGCGCATCGCGGAGTCGACCGAGCGATTCCTGCGAGAAAGAGAGATGACGGCGGAGCTGGAGCAGTACGAATGGCGCTTCAACCTCATCCGGGACGACGCCGCGAACGCCTTCTGCATGCCGGGTGGACGCATCGGCGTCTTCACCGGCATGCTGGAGATCGCCGAGACCGACGACCAGCTGGCCGTCGTGCTGGCGCACGAGGTCGCACACGCCGTGGCGAACCACAGCAACGAGAGGATGAGCCAGATGCTCGTGGCCGAGCTCGGCGGACGCGCGCTCTCCGAGGCGTTGAACGAGGAGCCTGCGCGGACCCAGGAGCTTGCGATGGCGGCGTACGGTCTCGGCGCGCAGGTCGGAGTGCTCCTGCCGTACAGCAGGCGGCACGAGAGCGAAGCCGACCGCATCGGGTTGATCCTGATGGCGCAGGCCGGATACGATCCGCGAACCTCTCTCGGGTTCTGGCGGGAGATGGCGGCGGAAGGCGGAGCGAGACCGCCGGAGTTCCTCTCGACACACCCGCACCCCGACACCAGGATCGAGGAGCTGAAGGACCACATGCCGGAAGCGCTGGACATCTACCAGAAGGAGAGTCGATGACCCGGGCGACGAAACCCACGACCATTGCGTACTTCTCGATGGAGATCGGCCTGGAATCCCACATGCCGACCTATTCCGGCGGCCTCGGCGTCCTCGCCGGGGACACCCTGCGGGCCGCCGCCGACGCCGGCGTGCCGATGGTCGCGGTGACGCTTCTTCACCGTGAGGGCTATTTCAGGCAGAAGCTCGACGAGCATGGGAATCAGACAGAGGTCACGTACGACTGGGAGCCGAAGGAGTTCCTCGAGGAGCTCGATGAGGTCGCCGAGGTTGAGATCGAGGGGCGCAAGGTCCTCGTTCACGCGTGGCGCTACCTGATCGAGGGCGTCCACGGCCACGTCGTGCCCGTCTACTTCCTCGACACGAACCTCGCCGCGAACGACCCCTACGACAAGCGCCTGACCGGTGAGCTCTACGGCGGCGACGAGCGCTATCGACTCTGCCAGGAGGTTGTCCTGGGCATCGGCGGCATCGCCATGCTCGAGGCGCTCGGATACACGGACGTCCAGACATGTCACATGAACGAGGGGCACTCTGCGCTCCTGTCACTGGCTCTCCTCGAGCGCGTCATGGGGAAGCTCGAGCCGCGGGCCTCCACCAAGGAGGAGTTCGAGGCGGTCCGTTCGCAGTGCGTGTTCACGACACACACACCCGTTCCCGCGGGGCACGACCGCTTCCCGAACGAACTCGTCAAGCAGGTGCTGGGCGGGACGAGAACGAAGATCCTCGATCTCTCGAACTGCCTGCACGACGGCGAGCTCAACATGACCTCGCTGGCGCTGCACTGCTCCCGCTACGTCAACGGCGTCTCGATGCGGCACGAGCAGATCTCCGAGGACATGTTCCCGACCTACCCGTTCAACTCCATCACCAACGGCGTTCACGCCGTCATGTGGACCTCGCCGCCGTTCCGCGACCTCTTCGATAAGCACCTGCCCGAATGGCGCGTCGACAACCGCTATCTCAGGTACGCGATCAGCATCCATCGGGAAGAGGTCCTCGAGGCTCACACGGCCGCCAAGGCGGCGCTCATCGAGACCGTCAGGAACCTCTCGGGCGTCAGTCTGGATCCCGCGGTCTTTACCATCGGCTTCGCGCGGCGCGCCACGCCCTACAAGCGCGCCGACATGATCTTCGATAACATGGACCGTCTCCGCGCGATCACGAGGATCGCGGGGCCCCTCCAGATCGTCTACGCGGGCAAGGCGCACCCGAAGGACGAGAAGGGGAAGGAGCTCATCCGCCGCATCTTCCAGGCGGCCGACGAACTCGAGGACGAGATCCCCATCGTCTACCTCGAGGGGTACGACATGGACCTCGG
>CAZQSB010000007.1:0-11332 GCA_964596015.1 uncultured bacterium
GAAGCCCGTACCGCGACCGGTTGACCGCGTCGATCGCCTCATCGAGCGTCGCGAACGGTCGTACGGCCATGATCGGCGCGAACGCTTCGTCGCGCCACACTCTCGTCTCTTCCGGCGGCCGGACGACGACCGCGGGGTCGAGATAGGCGCCGCGGCGGCTCCCGCCCGTCGCCAGCTCCGCCCCGGCGCCCACGGCCTGCTCGATCCAGAGCTCGGCTCGCTCGGCCTCCGCGGACGTGATCATCGGTCCGACGTCCGTGTCGGGGTCGAGCTGGTAGCCGACCCTGAGGGAGGCGGCGCGTTCGGTCGCTGCCGAGACGAAGGCCTCGAAGAGCGATTCGTGCACGAGCACGCGCTGAACTGAAATGCAGACCTGTCCGGCCAGAGCGTACGACCCGAGGGCGACGCGCTCGACCGCCGCCTCGATGTCGGTCGATGATGTCAGGATGACGGCGGAGTTGGAACCGAGCTCCATCGCGGTCTTCTTGAGGCCGGCCTTCCGCTGGATGGCCAGGCCGACCGCGGCGCTTCCCGTGAAGGTGACCATCCTCGGGCGCGGGTCCTCGACGAGCGCGCCTCCCACGTCGCTCCCCTCCCCCACGACGACCGACAGAGCTTCGGGCGGCAGACCGGCGTCGTACAGGAGACGCCCCAGCTTGAGGTCGGTGACGGGAGTCGCCGACGCCGGCTTCAGCACGACGGCGTTACCGCCGGCGAGCGCCGGGGCCACCTTGTGGGCCGCCAGATTGAGGGGGAAGTTGAACGGCGTGATCGCGACGACGATCCCGAGCGGGACCCTGAGAGCGAACCCGAATCGGCCCGAACCGGTCGGGGCGGCGTCGAAGGGGACGATCTCGCCACAGAGACGTCTCGCCTCCTCCGAGGCCACGGCGAAGGTCTCGACGGCCCGCGCGACCTCGCTTCTCGCCTCACGGAGCGTCTTCCCGACCTCCGATGCGAGACTGGTCGCGAGTTCCTCCGACCTCTCCTCGATGAGCTCGGACGCGCGTCTCAGGAGGCGGGACCGGTCGTATCTCGACATCCGCTCCATGATGCGGGCGCCGCGCTCGGCCGCGGCGAGCGCGGACAGGGCCTCCGCGGGTGTGACGCAGGTCACCTCCTCGACGACATCGCCGTTCCCCGGGTCAAGCACGCTGAGCACGCGCCCGGTACCCGTCTCGTCGCCGGCGATGAGGGACCTCACGAAGCCTCCGTCCCGGGGCCGACCTCGATGTCGCCCTCGACCGTCGTCACCGACACCGAGCCGACGCCGGGGCGCGCCAGGAGAAACCTGGCGAGCGGCTTGAGAACGAGACCCTCGACCGTCCGGCCGAGGTTCCTTGCGCCGTACTCGCGGCTGTGTCCCTTCTCGACGAGCCGCGCCACGGCCGATTCGCTGACGGTGAGCTGGATCGAGCGCTGTGACAGGCGGCGCGCTATGTCCTCGAGGTGAAGCTGCACGATCTCACTGAGGGAGTCGTTCGTGAGATGGTCGAACAGTAGAACCTCATCGACGCCGTCCATGAACTCCGGGGGAAAGAACCGCTCGACCGCCTCGCGCACGTCCTCGAGGTCGCGGTCCCTGTTCGCCCGCTCGGGCGTCCCGAAGCCGACGGCCCCCGGCTCGTTCGCCACCACGGGACGTATGTTCTCCGAGTTCGTCGTCATGATGATGGTCACGTGGCTGAAGGAAACGGTCGTCCCCGACGCGTCCGCCACCGAGCCGTTGCGGAAGAGCTGCATCAGCATGACCGCCACGTCGCTGTTCGTCCGTTCGATGTTCTCGAATACGACGACGCAGTGGGGGTGGGCGGCCACGGGTGTCGTGAGATCGCCCTTGTAGTCGACGTCTGCCACCTTGAGACCGACGAGCCGCGGAAGGGCGTCGTCGTCGCTGTAACGCGCCATGTTGAACTCGAAGAGAACCGCCTCGCCGCCGTAGAGCTCGTCGGCCAGCACGCGGGCAGTCTCGCTCTTCCCGACGCCCGGAGGGCCCACGAAGAGGAAGACCCCGTCCGGTCTGCCCGGCCTCGCGTCGAGCCCGAGCTTCGCTACCCGGATGACGTCGGCCAGCTTCCTGATGCAGTGGTCCTGCCCCTTGATGCGCCGTGCCATCGCTTCCTCGAGACCGAGCAGCTCCCGGTCCTGTCCCGGGCGGGCGAGCTTCGCCGCCGGGATGCCGACCCAGTCCGAGAGGACCTCGGTCACGTCCGCGCGAGTGACCCCGGCGTCGCGACCGTCGAGCGTCTTCCTGAGCTCCGCGCGGGCCGCGGCCCGGTCGATGAGCGCCTCCGCCTTGCCCGGGAGCACGAGCTCACGGATGTAGTAGCTCGACAGGTCGACGGCGGCCTCCACGGCGTCCCGTCCGATCTCGATGCCGTGGAACTCAGCCAGCTCGGCCGCGGGGACAAGAAGCAGCTCGATCGCGGCATCTCGTTGGGGCTCCGGAACCGCGACGGGCACAAGCAGGGATACGCACCACGGCATCGTCCCGGAGGCGTCCCTCAGAAGCTCTGGCGTCGTGCTCCCGAGAAGATAGAGGCCGGGCTGCCGGCAGCCCATTTCGATGGCGTAGGCCGCGTTCGTGAGGCCCTCTCCCCGACCCACGCCGCCCATGAAGTGAGTGATGCCGTCGATGAAGAGCAGGACGTCGTCGCGCACGGCCGCCTCGCGCAGCGAGGCGAAGACGATCTTCTCGAAGTCGCCGGGCTGCTTCAGGCTTGCGAGCACGCGGTGGAAGGGAAGCTCGATGACGCGACGCCCCGCCAGACGGGCGGGCACTCGGCCGGCCGCCACGTGGCGCGCGATCTCGGCGACGAGAGCGCGCTTCCCGACCCCCTCGGGGCCCACCAGAACCGCCGAGTGGCCGTAGCGCCGTCCGAGGATCTCCTTCAGGCGCCGAAGTTCCGCTTCCCACAGCCCGCCGTCGAGGGCGGACTCCCTTGCCTGGAGCGCCTGCTCCGTGAGGTCGATGCCGAGGGTATCGAGGACGCTCTTCTCGCGAGGCGCCGAAGCCGCCCCGCTCCCGTCCGAGTCGGAGGCCGAACCGTCCGGCGTGTCATCTCCACGCCCCGACACTTCGGCGTCCGGCGCTTCCATCATATGGAGACTCCCCTCGGGTTCCGCGTCGTCTCCGGCTCGTGGCCGACCGACCGGACGAGCCGCTCTCTCTTCGACTGCGCGCGCTCCCACCGCAGCCGCAGCTTGAGATAGCCGTCCTCGAAGAGCTCTCGCGCCTCGCTCGGCACCAACGCGACGATGCCGTCGGTGACGCGGAGGACCTGGGGCGCGAGCGACGAGTCGATGATCGCCTTGTTCTCGCCGAAGCCCGCCATCACGGCCAGAAGCAGAAGCAGCCCCGCAACGATGGCCGACATGACGAAGCCCAGAAGACCGCCGGCAAGACGGTCGAGCCACCCGAGCGACACGAGTCTGAGGGCCCGGGCGACCGCCGCGGCTATGAGCCCCACGACGATGACGACGACGATGAAGATGAGGATGAACGCCACGATGGCCGGCGCTCTGTCGCCCGGTATGAACCCCAGGAACGAAGCCGCTACCTGTCCATGATACGTGGCCGCAAGCAGGATGGCGAGAGCGAGACCGACCAACCCCAGAAGGCACCGGACGAAGCCCCTGGCGATGCCGCCGACGATCCCGATGAGGAGGACGATGAGGATGACAAGATCAACACCGTTCATGGGACACCTCCCAGAGACCGGTCAAGCTGCCAGGCCGCGTCCGGATGCGACGTACGCTAGCACCGGCCTGCGGCCGTGTCAAGCGGAGCGTCCCGTCTTCGGCGCGTCGTACGGAATGTGTCCGAAAGGGCGACCGGACGGCGTCCTGAGCTCTCGGGAGGTGGTTCCGGCGTGCGGCTTCTACCGCAGGACGACCATGCGCCCGGTGCGGCGCTCGGCGGCGGTCGTGAGGGCGTAGAGGTAGCAGCCCGAGGCCACGTGGTGTCCGGAGTCGTCGCGACCGTCCCAGACGACCTCGTGCGGACCAGCAGGCAGCTCGTCGCACACGAGCGACCGCACGACCCGCCCCGAGACGTCGTGGATGGTGAGCGTCGTCGGCGTGCTCCCCCACCGCTCGTCGTCCGCGATCTCGAAGGCGATGGTGGTTCTGCCGCGCACCGGATTGGGACTCGGGGGATACAGCACCGTCCTCGATGTCGAAGGCGCCGGCGCGGTCGCGCGGGCCGTCCCGATGACGCGCTCGCCGGCGCCGTCGGCGACAACCAGCCGGTAGACGTAGGTCTCGCCGGGCACGGCGTCCCTGTCGACGTACATCGCCCGACCGGACCCGTCCCGTTCGATCGGTCCGATGATGACATCATCGCCGCGCTCGTCGAAACGCACGAGCTCCATCGACAGGTCGTCTGCGACCTCCGGGACCGTCCACGAGAGGGCCAGCAGCCCGTCCGGCTCATTGACCATGAGCAGTATAGACAGGTCGCTCCCCATAGCTGTCGTGACTTCTATCGGACGAGACAGCTGACCCTCACAGTGGAGTTCATCGATCGGTGCCACGTAGTACCTGTACCGTCCATCATCGGACGCGGTCGCGTCCGAGTAGGTGGTCGACTCGACGACGTCCAGCAGCCGGCGGTCGGAGTACTCCGACCCTCGTGAGTCCTCACGATACACGCTGTAGCAGGTCGCTCCGGGAACCTCCTCCCAGTGAAGCGTCACGCCCCCTCTCTCGGGGGCGCTGTAGGCGGCGTTGGCGACGCCGAGCAGGAGCCTGCCGCGTCCGACGAGGATCTCGCCTGAGGCGCCGTCGACCGTCACGTGCTGCATGACGCTGCTTTGAGGATAGAACTCACCGTTCCAGCTCTGGCTTTCGAAGTACCATCCTCCGAGGTCGACCGTTTGCGAGAAGGCGCTGGGATTGACGATCGCGACGCCCTTCGAGAACCGGCGAAGCTTGATCATGTCGCCCAGGTCGATCCAGCCCGCGTCACCCGGGTAGGCCGATACGCTGACGGCTTCGCCGACAGGCTCGCCGAGGTCGATGTCGTAGAGCTCGTGCCACCAGAGCTGGCTGTGACACGGAAGGCCCGCGCCGCCGTCGAACGAGAAGTAGCCGTCGCCGAAGACCAGCGTGCTCGTGAGACCGAGTCTGAGCTCACGCTCCGCGCGGCTCGACGGGATCGGACCGCACGGCGTGGCCGCCTCCTCCCAGATCGAGTTGATGATGTTGATCGCGGGAGAGGCGTAGCGCCCGTCGAGTGTCCGATAGCCGTGCTCCATGTCGAGGATGTTGTCCAGCCAGCCTCCGTGCATCTCCGGGAAGTTCTCGCGGGTACCGCCGTTGCAGTGCTCGTAGAGGGTGTTGTTCCCGTTCGTCACGATGGCGTAGTCGCGGCCTGCGAGCTCCCGAAGCCGGGCTACGGCGATCTCGAGCCCTTCCCGCCACGAGTCGTTCAGTATGCCCGGGTCGTCTGCGATGCCGTTGCGGTTCGCGTCGATGGAACCGTTCACCCATCCGACACGGTCCCAGCAGCAGTCGAGATAGACGCCGTCCCAGATGCCTCCCGGCCCGAGCTTCTCGTGGATGTACTCTGGAAGCCACTCGCAGAGCATCCGACCCTCGCTGTCGGGCTCACACATGGTCGTCAGGTTGAGCATCGTCGCAGGGAAGCCCGGACGTACGGGACGGCCGGCGGAGTCGTACAGCCACCAGTCTTCGAACTCGATCTTCTGCAGAAGGTCGCCGTTGATCGGCGGGTCCTCATAGCCACCGTGGTAGGAGATCGCGATGTGGGCGAGGATCGTGATGTCGGGATTGTGCTCGCGGAGCTCCATGACCTCCGCGCGGTGCAGGTCCTCGGCGCGCTTCCCGAGGACGACGACGTCCCATCTCGCGAGCTTCTCGAGGTCGGTCTGCGCGAGCGAACCGAAGTAGATGTTGGCGAGCCGCGGGTATCCGCCGGCCGAGACGACCGTCGGCAGCGCGAGCACCGCCAGTGTCAGGGCCAGGGCGAACCACAGGACCAGAGCGCCCGCACCCGTTCTCCGCTCCGCCACCGCCTGAGCGCTCCGCGCCATTCCTTCACCTCCGTCGTTCACCTGACCTCGATGACTCGCAACTGTCATGCCAGACTGCAAGTCTTATGCCACGAGGCAAGTAACACGAGCGGCGAAGAAGCCCTTGCTGCGGGGCTTTCGTCATGGAGCGGACACGCACGGCAAAGGGGAATCTGCTGGCTCTCGACGGGGAGAGACGTGCCGGGGCCTCCGGCTCGGATCCGGGCGGACCGAAGTGAAGGCTGGTGCCGGGGGCCGGGATCGAACCGGCACGAGGCCGTCAGGCCTCAACGGATTTTAAGTCCGATGCGTCTACCAGTTTCGCCACCCCGGCAGGGCGGGAAAGCAGAACCGCCGGCACCTCAGGGGGACCCGAGGATCCCGGGGAGCCGGCGGTCTTGGCTGGCCGTTCGCGGTGCTGGAGGCGGCGACCGGATTCGAACCGGTGATCAAGGATTTGCAATCCTCTGCCTTAGCCACTTGGCTACGCCGCCTGTCGTGAGAACAGGGGACGTGAAAGACCGCCCCCTGCCCTCGCTGCTATCTGGAGCGGGAAACGGGGCTCGAACCCGCGACATCCACCTTGGCAAGGTGGCGCTCTACCACTGAGCTATTCCCGCATTATGCGCTCAACTCCGGAGTATAATCACTGACGCGGGGGGTGTCAAGTCGCTTCCCCGCGCCGACATGCGGCGCCTGAGGATCCGTCCTGACGTGGCTCCGCCGACCTCTCGAGAGGCCCGCTACTCACCTGTTTCCGGCGGCTTCCAGCGCCCGGGCGTAGACCTCCTCGTAGCGCTCCGCCGAGACGGCCCAGCCGAAGTCGGCCGCCATGCCGCGTTCGATGATCCGGGACCAGACCGCCGCGTCGTGGTAGGTCTCGACGGCCCGCCGGACGGCTTCGAGCATCGCCCCGGCGTCGTACTCCTCGAAGACGAAGCCGTTCCCCCGGTCCCCGTCGGGGTCGTGATCGACCACGGTATCGACGAGTCCTCCGGTGGCACGAACGATCGGCACGGTACCGTACCGGAGGCTGTACATCTGATTGAGTCCGCAGGGCTCGTATCGTGACGGCATCAGGAACATGTCCGAGCCAGCCTCGATCCAGTGCGCGAACTCGTTGTTGAACGTGAGGTTCGACGAGACGCGATCGGGATGCCTCTCCGCCAGTTCGATCAGGAACGCGTGGTACTCAGGCTGCCCGGTTCCCAGGACGACGAGGCTCGCGCCGAGCTTCGGGATCTCATCGCCGACCTCCTTGAGCAGGTCGAAGCCCTTCTGATCGGCGAGACGCGAGACGATGCCGATGAGCGGCGTCTTGCCGTCCGGCGGGAGTCCCGCTCTCTCGAGCAGCGCGGCCTTGCACCTGTGCTTGCCGGACAGGTTCCCCGGACCGTAGCGGGCCGGGATGAGATCGTCGACGGACGGATCCCAGACCGTGTAGTCGACGCCGTTCAGGATGCCGACCAGACGACCCTGCTCGCGTCTGGCGGCCAGGACGTCCTCGAGCCCCAGTCCGTACTTCGGAAGACTCGAGATCTCCTCGGCGTAGCGCCGGCTGACGGTGTTGACGTAGTCGGCCAGTTCGATGCCGACCTTCATGTTGTTGACCGACCCGTGGAACTCGTACGGGCCGCCGGCCTTCGCCAGCGACTCGGGAAGTCCCAGTCCGGGGAGCCGTGCGGGCTCGAACGCGCCCTGGTAACCAAGGTTGTGAATGCTGAAGAGCGTCCCCGCCCGGGCGAGCCTCTCGTCGTCGGCGTAGACCTCGCGAAGATACGCCAGGGTCAGCGCCGTGTGGTGGTCGTTGAGGTGAATGCAGTCCGGCGCAAGATCGAGCGCCAGAACGGCTTCGAGTAACGCCCGGCTGAAGAGCCCGTAGCGCTCGACCTCGTCCGGATAGCCGTGTCCCGTGGCAGGGTCGACGTAGATGCCCTCGCGGCCGAAGTAGCCTTCATGATCGACAAAGTAGGCGGTGACGTCGTCGGCCCCGGGCATGGCGCACTGGAAGAGTCTGCACGCCTCGGTCCCCTCTCCCATCGGAACATCGAGGGTCCCGATGCCTGGAACCGGCGCGAGACCGTACCGGTCCCGATCGATCGAGGCGTAGGCCGGCAGGAAGACAGACACGTCGTGTCCTCGAGCCGCGATCTCTTTCGACAGCGCGCCGGCGACGTCGGAGAGCCCTCCGACGCGGGCGAACGGAGCTACCTCGGCAGCGGCGATCACGATCCTCACGAAGAAACCTCCGGAATCCCGGTCCGGGTTCGGGCCGCCGTTCGGTCCCGACTCTCCGGGCTAGATGCTGACCTCTCTCAGGTACTTCGCTGCCTCTTCGGGCGGCGTCGGATTGATGTAGAAGCCGGAGCCCCACTCGAAGCCCGCGACCTTCGTCAGCTTCGGCATGAGCTCGACGTGCCAGTGGTAGTACTTGAGATCCCGCTCGCCGGTCGGCGACGTGTGAACGATAAGGTTGTAAGGCGGGTTGTTCAGCGACGCGTTGATCCTCCGGAGCGTGTCCCTGAGGATCGACGCGTAGGCGACGCGGGCCTCTTCGTCCATCACATCGTACGACGGCATGTGCGCGCGCGGCATGATCCAGACCTCGAACGGGAACCTGGCCGCGAACGGCGCGATGGTTATGAACTGGTCGTTCTCGGTCACGATCCGCGTCTTGGTCCACGTCTCCTGGGCGACGATGTCGCAGAAGACGCAGCGTTCCTTGTACGCGTAGTACTTCTTGCTGCCGGAGAGCTCTTCGATGAGCCGCTTCGGCAGGATGGGCAGCGCGATCATCTGGGAGTGAGGGTGCTCGAGCGACGCCCCGGCGGCGCTCCCGCGGTTCCGGAAGAGCTGAATGTACCGGAAGCGCGTGTCGCCCTGGAGGTCGACCATCCGCTCCTGCGTGGCCTTGACGACGAGCGCCACATGATCGACGGGGAGGTCGGCGAGACTCCTGTCGTGGTCGGGCGTCTCGATGATGACCTCGTGAGCGCCGACCCCGTTCATCTTGTCATACATGCCCTCGCCGGCGCGGTCGAGCTCTCCCTCGATGGCCAGCGCCGGGAACTTGTTGGGCACGACGCGGACGTCCCACCCGGCGGAATCCGGCTTCGTCCCCTCCTTGCGGTACGAGAGCACCTCGGGAGGCGTCTTGTCCTCGTTCCCCGAACAGAACGGGCAGAAGCCGCCCCGCCTCGCCTCGGGCTCCGTGGCGAAGTCGGTGGGACGCTTCCCCCTCTCGGTCGAAATGATGACCCAGCGTCCGAGCACCGGGTCCTTCCTCAGCTGCGGCATCAGGTCTCCTTGAGTTCCTGTCGGTCGGCCTGTCGCGGCCGCGCTCAGAAACAGGATGGTTACCAGAAACGCGCGCCCCGGTCAAGCGGGGCGTCGCTCAGTCCTCGCTCCCGCCGCGCTCGCGGAGGGCACGGACGATCTCACGCACGTCCCTCGCGCGATCCCTCGGACAGACCAGTGTCGCCTCGGCGGTCCTCACGACGACGATCCCGTCGACGCCGAGAACGCCGACGACGCCGTCCTCCGCGTCGACGACGCAGTCCCTTGCGTCCAGCACGACAACGTCTCCCCGAACCGAGTTCCCTCGCTCGTCGCCGCCCCAGATCCGAGGCATCGCGGACCACGCGCCGACGTCGTCCCAGCCGAACGAGGAAGGCACCACGAGCACATCGGACGCGCCTTCCATGATCCCGTAGTCGACCGAGACCGAGGGACACGAGTCGTAGTAGGCCTCGAGAACGTCGGTGAAGTCGGGGTCGGACGGTTCGGCCTCCACACGCGAGAGCGCCCTGGCGACCTCGGGGAGCCGCCTCTCGGTCTCATCGAGGAACCGGTCGGCCCTCCACACGAACATCCCGCTGTTCCAGAGGTATCCGCCGGTCTCGACGTAGGCGCGCGCCGTGGCCGCGTCCGGCTTCTCGACGAAGCGCTCGACGTGGTCCACCCCCGGGATCGAAGATGAGGGGCCCTTCAGAATATAGCCGTATTCAGTCTCGGCGCGAGTCGGTTCGATGCCCAGCGTCACGAGCGCGCGTTCGACCTCGGCCGCCTCACAGGCCAGCTCGAGCGCGGAGACGAACGCCGCCGGATCGCGCACAACGTGGTCCGCCGGCAGCACGATGAGGATCCCGTCCGGGTCCTCCCGCAGGATGATGTGCGCGGCGAGCGCGATGGCCGGGGCCGTGTTCCGACCGACGGGCTCGCCGATGACGCGTTGGGCCGGAACCTCCGGAAGCTCGTTCGCGATGGGGGCGACGAGCGTCGCCCCGGTCAGAACGAGCGTCGACTCGAACGAGACCAGCGGCTCGACCCGCTCGAGGGTCTGCCGAACGAGCGCGCGGTCCCCGACCAGCGGCAGGAGCTGCTTCGGACGTTCCCTCGTCGAGAGCGGCCAGAGGCGCTCTCCCCAGCCTCCGGCCAGGATCACAGCGTGTCGCACGACTCTCCCCCGTTCATCAGACCGCCCGCTTTGCGCAGTAGGCGGCAATCTCTCTCAGGAGGTCGGCCTCCCCGGACCAGCCGTCGAGCGCCGCGACGGAGGCGCCGACCAGTTCGCCGGCGACCCTGCGGGCCTCATCGACGCCGTGCACCGTGACGAACGTCTTCTTCTTCGTGTCCTCGTCGCGGCCCACGTCCTTCCCGACGGTCTCGGCGTCGCCCTCGGCGTCGAGAATGTCGTCCACGATCTGGTAGGCGAGCCCCAGGTTCCGGGCGTACCGCTCGAGATCGTCGAGCCGCTCCGCCGGGGCGCCCAGAAGGAGCGGCCCCAGCCTGACCGAAACCACGAAGAGCGCGCCGGTCTTCCTGCTCTGGATGTACTCGAGTGTCTTCGGGTCGATCGAGGCGTGCGCCGCGGTCTCGAGGTCGACGTGCTGACCTCCGACCATCCCGTACGACCCGACCGCCGTCGCCAGCTCCTTGACGGCCGCGGCGAGCCTCGGCCCGTCCGCTCCCACGGAGACTCCGTTCTCCGCGACGAGCTTGAAGGCGTGCATCAGGAGAGCGTCCGCCGCGAGGATCGCCGTCGCCACGCCGAAGACCCGGTGCGTGGTGGGCTTGCCCCTTCTGAGCGCCGCATCGTCCATCGAGGGGAGGTCGTCGAGGACGAGCGAGCAGCAGTGAACGTACTCCACGGCGCAGGCCGAGGGCGCGATGAGGTCAGCGTCGCCCCCGACGGCCCCCGCCGCAGCGAGCATGATGATGGGACGGAGACGCTTGCCGCCGCCCAGGGCGGAGTACCGAATGGCCTCGTGGATGCGCTCGGGGTACTCCCCCTTGGG
>CAZQSB010000007.1:11342-93710 GCA_964596015.1 uncultured bacterium
GGGGGGAAGCCACCTGTCGAGCAGTGCCTCGACAGCCTCGCGCTCCGTGTCCAGCCGGCAGACGATGTCCAACGGTACCGCCCTTCCGAGGGGAGCTAGAACCCCCTGAGCATCGTGTAGTAGACCGCCTCCGTGTGGAGCGTGACCCCGTCCCAGTCGTAGGTCTCGAGCACGTGCCGACGGGCCCGGTCTCCCATGGCATGACAGCTCTCGGAGTTGCCGAGGAGCCGCTGGAGCTTCCCGGCGAGGTCGTCGACGTCGCCCTTCCTGAACGTCGCGCCGCAGTCGCCGATGACCTCGAGGTTCTCAGGAATGTCGCTCGTGAGACAGCAGTTCCCGAAGCTCATGGCCTCGAGGAGCGCGATGGGGAGCCCCTCGATGTCGGACGGGAGGACGAACACGCGGGCGTTCGAGTAGAGCTCGTCGAGCACGTCCCCGTAGACATAACCCAGGAACCTTGTGCGCTCGTCTCCCATCTCGTGGAGTTTCTCCACGTAGTCGGTCGAGAAGCTCGTGCCGCCCGCGATGATGAGTTCGAGGTCCGAGTCGACCTTGCGCCAGGCGTCGAGAAGATAGTGGCAACCCTTCTCGGGAACGAGCCGGCCGACGAACAGGGCGTACTTCCCCGGCTCGATGCCGAGCTCGCGGATCTTCTCGGGCTCCCGGACGTGCGGGAGAACGGTCCCGTTCGGGATGTAGGTGACCGAGACCCCGCGCGACTCCCTGAAGTACTCGCGAAGCGCCTTCGACACGACGATGGTCCTGTTGGGGAACCACACCGACGTGTACTCGCATCGCTTCAGCACCCACGTCGCGAGATCGCCCCACTTCTCGCGCTGCCAGTCCAGACCGTGCACCGTCACCACGGTCTTCGCCCCTCCCCACTTCGCCATGCCGGCGAAGAGCGAGGGACCGAGCGCGTGCAGGTGGACGATATCGTATCCCTCGGAGATGATGTGCGGGATGCAGGCCGCGCAGTGGGTCGCGGTGTCGAGGTGCTTCGTCCTGATGCTCGGAAGAACGACGAGCCTGACGCCCCGGTAATCCCCGCTGATCTTCGTGTAGTACGGGCGGCAGTAGACCGTGACCTCGTGACCGCGCGCGACGAGGCGGGTCGCAAGCTCCTCGACGTGCCGTTCGATGCCGCCGAACGTGGCCGGGATACCCTTCTGTCCGAGCATTGCGATCTTCACTGTGTGACCCTCTCATAGATCGAGGTGATCGACTCGTAGTGTCGCAGAGGTCCGTACTCCGTCTCGACTCTCCGTCTCGCGGCGTGCCCCATCTCGACCGCCCTCCTGCGATCGGACATGAGCGCCGTCATCGCCTCGGCCAGCGCAGCGGCGTCGCCCGTCGGAAAGTGAAGCCCGGTCTCGCCGTCCACGACGAGCTCGGGTATGCCGCCGATGGTCGACCCGACGACAGGCGTGCCGAGGGCGAACGCTTCGTAGACGGCCAGCGGCGAGTTCTCGTAGCACTCCGAAGGCACGACCGCGAAGAGCGCGTCCGAGACGACCCGGTGGAGCCTCTCGCCGGTCATGTAGCCGGTGAACTCCACGTTCGGGAGTCCGGCGGCCCGCTCCATGAGCTCGCCCTTCATCGGCCCGCTGCCGACGATCTTGAACCTGAGGCCCGGGGCGCGCTGAAGCGCGGCGACGAGCGTCCCGAGCCCCTTCCCGACGGAGAGCCTCCCGAAACAGACGCCGTAGTCGTCGGGATCGTACCGCGGCGTGTACTTGTCGAGAGCGATCGAGTACGGCAGGTGCACGATCGAGTCCCCCGGGACCCCGTGCGCGATCATCCGGTCCCGGAGCGACCTGGACGGCGCGATGAACAGGTCGACGTTCCTCAGATAGGTCCCCAACATGCGGTGCGCGTACGCTTCGAGCGCCACCAGCATGCTCGCGGGGAGGCTCCCTCGCATGCATCGGTGGAGGACCGCCTCATAATACCTGAACGAACCGCACCGCTCGCACGTCTCCCCGTCGACGAACATCTGGTAGTTCGGGCAGACGAGCTTGTAGTCGTGCAGCGTCTGCACCACCGGCACGCCGCGCGAGCGCAGGCCGTGGAGGATCGACGGCGACAGCTGATGCGCGATGTTGTGCAGGTGCGCGACGTCCGGCCGCGTCTCGTCGACGAGCGCCGCGATCTTCCGCCTGGCCTCCCACGAGTAGAGCACACGCCCCGCCGCCGCCAGCCTGCCGAAAACGGGCGTCTCGTTCTCGAACGGCTCGTGAGACACGAAGTAGTCGCTGAAGCGCGTTCGTTCGTTCCGTTCGTCCTCCATCGCGAACGGTACGACCTCGTGACCCCGCTCCTCGAGGATACGGGCCAGCTCGAAGAAGTAGCGCTCCGCGCCTCCCTTGACGAAGTAGTACTTGTTGGCGGCGAGCACCTTCATGCCTTGACCGGCCTCACACTTCCGGGGCGCGCGACCTCCGCGCGACGGTTCAGCGCCCTGTCTTTGTGTCGATGCCGAAGAGCTTCGCGCCCGCGATCCAGGCCGCGGGCCCGACCGGACGCCGCCTCATGGGGGGCGTCACGGTGCAGACCATCCAGCACTGGTGCGGGCAGGTGGACACGGCCTCGTTGACGACGTCCCTCGTCCTCCGTCTGAGCTCCGCGAAGCTGCCGTCGCGGATGTTCCCCATCCTCGTACCGCCGATGTTGCAGGGATAGACATCCCCCCGAGGGTCCAGGAAGAAGAAGTCGGTCCCCGCCCGGCACGGAAGCCGCCTGCGCCTGCCGCGCACGTAGTCGATGACACCGCGCCAGTAGTACGCCCTCGCCCAGTCCCTCGGCCTCTTCGAGGCGAGGTCCTCCCTCAGGAGCTCGCCGAAGACGCGCGCGGCCTCGTCGGACGACGGCCTCTCGGTCTCGTGCTCCCCGAAGAAGATGGGCGAGCTGTGCGCGGCGCTCGCTATGAACGCGACCCCGAGCCTCCCGGCGAGTTCCCTGACCTTCGGGAGTTCGGAAGCGTGCTCTTCGGTCGACGTGGCGGCGAGCCCGAGATCGCGAACGCCGACCTCTCTGAGCGACCGGACCGTCTCGAGGACCGACTCGTACGCCCCCGGAACGCCGCGGATCTCGTCGTGAAGCGCCCCGGCCGCGTCGAGCGACACCCTGACGGCGACGCCGGGCATCCGCCTCGTCATCTCCGCGATGCGGGCGGGCGCGAGTCCGTTAGTCGAGACGACGACGCGGGCGCGGGGGCATGTCTCGCGCATCACGCGCACGACGTCGGGGAGGTCGTCCCTGAGATAGGGCTCGCCTCCACTGACATTGATCGAGACGAGCGACCGGGGCAGCCATCTGTAGTCCTCCGGCCGAAGCTCGTCCGACGCGAGCGCGTCCCGCTTCCAGATGTCGCACATCGTACACCTGGAGTTGCAGCGGTATGTCACTGCCGCAACACACCCCAGAGGGCCATTCACGCGGCGCTCCTGACCTTCCCTTCGTCCTCGTCCGGCGAGGCGCCGGGAACCGGCACCTCCTCGCCCGTGATCCCGAAGAGCGCGTCGTAGGCGCGAACGACCTCGCGACCGGTGTGTTCCCACGAAAGCCGGTTCACGATCCGCTCCCGGTTCTTCTGCCCCATCTCCTCCGCCAGCTCCGGATCGTCCAGGAGCTGGATGATGCGCTCGCCGAACTCGATCTCGTCATTCGCTGTCGCGTAGAGGGCCCCGTCCGCGGCCGAGTAGCGGCTCTCCTTCAGATCGAAGGAGACCATGGGCCGTCCGAACGTCATGTACTCGAGGACCTTGTTCATCGTCGAGACGTCGTTCAGGGGATTCTTCGGATCGGGGCAGACGCAGAGATCGGCCGTCGACAGGTAGCGCTGGACGTCCGAGTCCGGGATCCGGCCGGTCATCTCGACATGGTCGGTGAGTCCCAGATCGTCGCGGAGACCCTTGATGTCCTCGAAGGAATCCCCGGCGCCGATGAGCACGAAGTGGACGTTCGTGCGCCCGACGACGTCGACGACGTGACGGATGGAGCGCAGGAGGTAGTCCACGCCGTCCTGTGGCGCCATCACGCCGAGATAGCAGACCATGTGCTTGCGTCCGCGCTTGAGCTCGGGCTCGGGCTCGACCGGTCGGAACCGCGAGAGGAGCGGTCCGCTCCGGACCACGAAGGTCATGTCGCGTTCGAAGCCGCCGACCTCCACGGCGTGCTCGCGGTACGACTCGTTGGTCGAGATGACCATGTCGGCCGTCCGGTAGGTCGCCCACTCGAGCGAGCGGAGAAGCGAGAAGAAGAACGCCCGGCGACCTCCGAAACGCGAGACGTAGAGCTCCGGACACAGATCGTGCTGGTCGTAAACGAAGCGCGCCCCCCGGAGGACCTTGTAGATGAAGCCGATCAGGAAGAACGTGTCCGGGGGATTGCACGCGTGGATGGCGTCGAAGCCCGTCTCGCGCGCAACGCGGCCCGCGAACCGAAGCGACTGGAACCAGCAGTACGGGAACTCCCACGCGTACGAGAGCTTCGTGGTGGTCGGCGGAGGCGGCGGGTACCTGTATATCCTGATGCCCTCCAGCTCCTCGTACTCGGCGCGATACTGGCGTCCCTGCGGACAGATGACGCTGACCTCGTAGCCGGCCTGCTTGAGGGTCGTCGACTCGAGCCAGACGCGCCGGTCGAACGGGACCGGGAGGTTCTCCACGATGATCAGGATGCGCTTCCCGCGAGGCATGTCGCCTCCATGGCTTCGGGACCAGGGTCTCTCTACCAGGCGATCCCCATGTAGTTGCACGCGAGCGACGAGGGGTCGTCGACGATCCGAACGAGGTCGACGACCGTCTTGTCGGCGCCCAGGCGCCCCGGAACGTCTCTGAACTCCTCGGACGCGTTCGCGATGACGATGACGTCTGAGCGCTCGATGACCTCGTCGATGGTGTCGGCCTTCAGACGCTGCGCGTACGGCAGCTCGTGTTCGAGGAAGCCGAGGTTCGAGCCGAAGAGGGCTTCCCACGAGATGTTCTTGTCGAAGATCGAGAGCTCATAGCCCTTGCCGATGAGCGTGCCCACGACCTGGACGATCGGGCTTTCGCGGAGGTCGTCGGTCCCGGCCTTGAAGCTCATTCCGAGAACGCCGACGCGCCTGTTGCCCGTGCTCCGGATCATCTCGATGGCGCGCTCGATCTGCAGGTCGTTCGACGGCGTCGCGGCCGAGAGGACGGGGCACTCGACGCCCGTCTCCTTGCTCATCCGCACGACGGCGCGAAGGTCCTTCGGCAGGCAGGACCCGCCGAAAGCGAAGCCCGGCTTCAGGTAGTACGGCGAGAGATTGAGCTGCGTATCGAGACAGAAGATCTCCATGACCTTGTGGCTGTCCGGCACACCGAGGGCCTTGGCGAGCGTGCCGATCTCGTTCGCGAAGCAGACCTTGATGGCGTGGAAGCAGTTGTCGGCGTACTTCACCATCTCCGAGACCTTGATGTCGGTCCGGACAAGGGGCGCGTCGATCGAGGCGTAGAGCTCGACCAGCGCGTCGCCCGCGCGACTGCCGGGCGTCCGCTCGCCGATGACGATCTTGGGCGGATGGTAGAAGTCCTGAACGGCCGACGCCTCGCGGAGGAACTCGGGATTGAAGCAGACGCCGAAGCGAACGCCTTCCTTCGTCCCGGACTCCTCCTCGATGAGAGGCATCAGCTCGTGCTCCACCGTTCCGGGCGGGATCGTGCTGCGGAAGACGACCGTGTGGAAGCGGTCGACGTCGCGGATCACCTCTCCGATCTGGTGGCACACTCTCTTGGTGTACTCCAGATTGGGACTGCCGGACTCCGCCGACGGGGTCCCGACGCACACGAGGGAGATGTCGGTTCCGCTGACGGCCTCTTCGTAGTCGCCGGTCGCGGTCAGACGCCCCGATTCGACGCCCTTCGCGATGAGCTCTGGGAGCCGGGGTTCGACGATCGGACTCTCGCCGTCCCGGATGAGCGAGGTCTTGCGCTCATCGACGTCGAGGCCGATGACCGTGTGTCCCATCTCGGAGAGACACGCCGCGGAAACGCACCCAACATAACCAAGTCCAAGGACGCTCACCTTCATGTCTCGATGTCTCCCTCCTGTCACCCGTTCAGGTGAAGCTCGTTCGGAACGGGCTCGAAGTCCACGGCGCGACCGTCCTTTCGCCACTCGCGCACGCCCGCGCCGAGTGTCGCGGTCCCGACGTCGCCCGGCTCTCCGGGACTCAGCCCGACCAGCCCGCGAAACGTCGTGTCGCCGTTCCTGTATGTACCCATCAGCGCGCGCGCCGTCCTGGCGCCGCTCGTCATCCGTATTCCGGCCCCCGTCCCGTCCGGGACCAGGTCGACATCGACCCGAACATCGTCGCCGACGGAGATGACCGAGAGGAGGCCGGCGGTCAGTTCCCCCCGGAAGTGAGCCCTCACGACGGCGGCCGGCGCTCTCTGTCCGAAGCCCTCGGACACCCAGCCGGCGATCGGATCCTCCCGCCCGGCCAGGGTCTCGACCCTGGTCCCGTCCGGTCCGAAGCACCCGACGCGCAGCCGCCTGCCGTCCCCGGCCTCGAAGTCGCGCCAGGGGCCGTCCTGTCCCGGCGCGGGCTCGAGCCCCGGAGCCAGCTGCCAGCTCGAGGAGAGCAGGCGGACCCCGGCGCCGCGCACAACGTCGAGGACCAGCCAGAGGCCCGGCCTCACGAAGAGAACCGTTCTCTCGTGCACGGCCCCGAGACGCTTCCGGTATCCGTCGTGCGAGCCGGCGAACACGGCGAACCGGTCGTTCGCGGCGTGGAACGACGCGTTCGCGGAGGCGCGGGCGCCCCACAGGAACGGTCCGAGCATCTCGGACTGGTCCAGCCCGTCGACCGACACCGTGTTGTGCGCGCCTGTCGAGCGGAAGTGGTCCCGCCACCGCCGCTCGCGGTGGTAACAGCAGGTGCCCGGATCGACGACGAGCCACTCCCCGTCCCTGGCGACCTCGAGCGCCAGGCAGTCGGCGTGTCCGTGCGCGGCGATCGACCCGAGTCCCAGCGGACCGCAGTCGACGACCGAGTGCGCGCGACCGTCGCCAAGGACGAAGTAGCCCCCGTCCGGGAACGCGCGCGTGGGCGCGCCGGAGTCGAGCCTCGGCGCCTCGAGCGCGGCGGCGACCTCGTCGCCGCCGAGGAGCCACACGGACGCCGCGAGGTCCGCCGGATCGAGCATCTCGGGAAGCCTGCCGCGGGTCGCCAGACAGGCGGCGGCGGACGCGGCGCGCGCCTGTCGTCCGGTGCGGTCGTCGAGAAGACACGCCCGTCCGCCGTCCTCGTCTCCGACGTTCGGGGGCGCAGCCGCGCCGTCCGCCAGCGCGTCGAGCGCCGCCGCCGCCTTCCCTACCCGCTCGGTGAACCGGTCGTCGAACGGGAGATCGGCGGCCCTCGCGCAGGCCAGAGCCACGAGCGCGAACTCGATGACGAAAACCTGATAGTGGAACGTCTGCTCGAGCGAGATCCCGTCCGCCGACAGCTGCGCCGGGATCTCCCTGGACAGGACGCGGCGCCCGGCCAGTGCCCAGGCGTCCGCGCCGTCGAGGAAAGGAAACGCGACACCGGCCGCCAGCAAGCCGGCGGCCTCCCCGATCAGGTGGTTGTTCCTCGACGAACCATAGACTGTCAGATTATCAGACACGTGCCGCGCCTGCAACGCGCAGCTTGTGAGAACGCTCTCGACGTCGCCCCGTTCTGCGCCCTCCGCTCCGATGAGCGACAGCGCGGACGTCCAGGATATCAGCCGAATGGCGACCTCGAGAGGGCTCGCCCAGTTGATGCCGAAATGAGGCGGGTTTCGGCGTACCCAGTCCGTCATGTGCCGCCACGCGGCCTGCGCGTAGCGCTGCTCGCGCGTCAGGAGATGAGCTCTCGCGAGAACGCCGAGGTGGAGATGTCGGTTGACCTCCCAGACGTACCTCGGATCGCCGACGTCCGCATGGAAGCGAAAGTCGACATCGCTCCACCAGACGTCAGCCGGCCACTCGAGCCCCGATGATGGATCGGCGTGCCAGCTCGGCGGATCCGCCACCGGGATCGTCGTGTGGCCGAAGGCGGGCAGCGCCCCGTCCAGCACCCGGTCGGCCGTCTGGACGGTCTCCTCGGCGGGCACGCCGAGACGCGCGAGCGTCCGAAGGGTCGTCGTCCGTTCGGTTCCTCCCAGGAGCCGACGCGATGCCGCCGTCAGAAGACCAACGGCGTCGACTCCCACGCCCGGCGCGACGGCGCCTGCGAACGTCAGGAGCTCCTCCTGGGGAGCGGGTTCGGATCGCCGCCTCAGGCGGTCCCGCATCCCGCGCGACGCGCGCAGACCGATCTCGGCCGGTCCCATGGCGGAGGCGCGGCGGAGGAGCCAGCGGATGCGACGTGAGCCGTTCACGACCGCCGCCCCTGGTCGCGGAGCTCGAAGAGCAGCCCCTCCAGGCTGTCAACGGCGCGGTCCCAGCCGTAGCGTCCCTCGACGTACTCCCGGCACTGCTCCCGGAACCTGCCGGCGGCCTCCTCGTCCGAGATCCACTCGAGGACGCCCGAGAGCCCCCTTCTGATGGCGACGGCGTCGGTGCCCGTCAGCACAAGCTGGCCCGCCAGGGGCCTCAGGATCTCGGGGGTCGCCCCGATGGGCGTGCCGACCGCCGGGGTGCCGCAAGCCAGCGCTTCGAGCGTCACCATGCCGAATCCCTCGAACGCGAGCGAAGGCAGCACGAACAGGTCGGCCGCCTGGTAGTACGACACGAGTTCGTCGTCGTCAACGAACCCGACGAGCCTCAGTCGGTCCTCGAGCCCCAGCTCCCGGCCGCGCTCGATGAGCGGCTCGCGAAGCCGTCCCTTCCCCGCGATGACGAGGATCGTATCGGGGTGCGCGTCGAGCACATCTGCGAACGCGTCGACGAGGTTCTCGAGACCCATCCTCGGCACGAGACGTCGAGCAGTGAAGAGCACCTGGCGGTCGTCCGGAAGGCCGAGCGAGCGGCGAACGGCCGCGCGATCGTCGGCCGGACGGAACCGCTCCAGGTCGACCCCGCCGGGTATCTTCACGACCTTCGGGAGAGCCAGGGGGTAGTAGCTCCCGAGCTGTTCGCGGGAGAAATCGCTCAGCACGACCACGCGATCGGCCCGGCGAAGGCAGGCCGACTCCGCCCTTCGCGAGAGCCCACCGAAGAGCGCCGACTCGAGCGGCTTCCCGATGCTGACATCGGCGCCCTCGAGCTTGAGTTCCTGCCAGTAGGAGGCGTGGAACGTCATCACCTCCGGGGTGCGCTTCGCACCGACGACCCCCGCGTAGGCATAGTAAGGAAAGTAGTGATGCGCGAGCACGACGTCGAAGCGACCGTCGCGCGCGAGCCGTCCGAGGACGCCGCGCGCGCCGAAGAGCGCGGCGAGCGTCCGCCCGCCGAACCTCCTGCTCCCGTTGAGCGTGCCGTACCGGTTGACGACGATCCCGTCGACGGTCTCGACGTCCGGCGCATCGGGCTGGAGCCGCTGCCCCACGAGCTCGACCTGATGGCCGCGCTCGACGAGCCTCCGGAGCGTCTCATGCGCGACCCGCTCGACTCCGCCGTAGCTGTCTGGGTAGAAGAACTGATTCACCGAGAGGAGCTTGAGAGGCTCCGTCACGTGCGACCTCCTCCCGAGTCCTCGAGCCCGCTGTATAGATCCATCAGCGCCCCGATCGAGCGGCGCTCGTCGAACTCCCGCTCCGCTCGAACGCGTCCGGCCTCGCCCATCGAGCGCCTGAGGTCCGCGTCGGTCCCGACCCTCACGAGCGCGTCCGCGAGCGAGGCGGCATCCGCCGGCGGCACCAGGAGCCCGGTGCGACCGTCGACGACGGCTTCCGGGACGCCTCCGACGTCGGTCGCGACCACGGGAAGCGCCGCCGCCATCGCCTCAAGCACCGTCAGGGGGAAGCTCTCTCCGTGTGACGGCAGGACGAAGAGGTCGGCCGCCGCCAGCAGGTCCGGAACGTCGCTCCGGAAGCCGGTGAAGAGGGTCCGCTCCTCGAGACCGGCCGACCCGACTCGCCGCCGGAGCTCCGCCTCGAGCGGCCCGTTCCCGACGATGAGGAACCTGAGCTCGGGCGCTCCCGAGAGCGCTCGAGGCAAGGCGTCGAACAGCGTGTCGTGTCCCTTTCCTGCCGTCAGTCGTCCGATGACGACCGCCGCGACATCGACGTCGGTGATGCCGAGCTCGCGGCGCGTCCGTCCGCGGGAGGCCGTGTTCCGGAAGCGCGTGAGGTCGATTCCGTTGTGAATGGTGACGACCTTCCGCGGGTCCGGACGGTAGTTCCTGAGATAGCTCTCCCTGCTGTTCTCCGAAACGACGACGATGCGGTCGACCAGCCTGTTGGTCCGCCTGACGAGCGTGGTCAGGACGACCTCGCCCAGGGGGTAGTGCGAGACCGGGCGCCGCACGATGTGCTCGGTCGTCACAATGTGCCTCGCGCCGGCGCGTCGGGCCGCCGGTATCACCGGCAGGCTGTTCCTGGGTGCGGTCTTGTTGATGTGAACGAGCGGGAACCCGCGCAGGAGCCCCGTCAGCGACCTGACGGCGTTTCGGTCGATCTCGCGGTGCGGATCGTGGCGGAGGACCCGGACGCCGTCCGATTCGACCGACGCGAGCCAGCCCTCGACCGTCTCGCGCTCGGCGGCGAGAAGCGTCACGTCCCAGCCGTTCTCCACGAGCGAGGACATGATGCGCGAGAGGTAGATCTCGGCGCCGCCCCAGGCCCTTGCGTCGGTGACGAACGCGATCTTCGCCGGTTCCGGTCTCATGCGGGCTCCAGTTTCACCCGCGGACCCGCGGACCGGCGGTGTGCTCGGGCGCGGCGGAATGGGACGCGTCGAAGTGGCCCTCGTCCGCCATACGGTCCAGCGCCACGATCACCGCGGCGGCGGTGAAGATCGCGAAGGCCAGGATCTCCTGATGCAACACCTGGACGACCATCATCTGGGCGACGATCCCGATGAGCGCGGCCGCGGAACCGAGCGCCAGGAATGCGTACTCCGAGGATTTCCCGACGATCCTCAGATTGCGCTTCGCAAGGTAAGCGAGCACGAGGATGAACGCCGTCAGAGCGGCGGCGGCCGGCACGCCGGCCTCCGCAGCGTAGTGATAGAACACGTTATGAGCATGCTGAGGAACGAACCCGGTCGCGGTCGGCGGCGCATGGTAGCGGAACGTCCCCAGACCTACGCCCAGCCACGGATGAGCGGCGACGACGGCGCCGGCCGACGCGTAGATGTGCGGCCGGGATGAGAACGCGCTCTCCTCGAGCTGCTCGAACCGGCTGATGATGACGTCGATGAGAGAGCGTCCGGTCGTGAAGAAGACAGCGCCCTGTGCGATGACGGCGAAGACGATCCCGAAGATGATGAGCCGCTGAAGCGATCGCCGGTCTGCCAGGCCCACGAGCCCGAGGCCGGCGAGCGCGCCGATCCACGCGCTTCTTGAGTACGTGAAGAGAAGCCCGAGGAAACCGGTCACGACGGCTATCTCCGTGAGAAGCCGCCTCCACGTCCGTTTCAAGGAGTTGACCATGAAGAACCAGAACGGCAGCGTCAGCAGAAGCAGTCCGCCGAACATGTTCGGGTGGTTGAGGCCGAACCAACCGCCTCCGAGACGTCCGCCGGCGCCCGCCGCGAGCTGCTCGGACTGGGTGCCCGCCGTTATCTGGGCGCCCCCGCCCGCCAGACGTTCGGCGACGCCGAAGAAAGAAGCCGTGACCCCCGCCACGGCGAACATCGTGACGAACCCCCTGAGATCCGAGGGTGTCTTCAGCACCGAGACGACGAGATAGAACCACATGATCAGGAGAACGTGCTTCTTGATGGCGAGCCCCAGGTAGGTCCGCTGGAGCGCGGTCTCGTTCATGTTGAAGGCGGCGAGAGTCGAGAAGACAAGGAGGCCCCCGAGAATCAGGAGAACCGCATCGACCTTGGTTCTCCGGATGAACGGACCTCGTGCCGCGAACGAATCGTCGAGGAAGTAGCGAAGGCCGTAGGCCAGGAACACGCCGATCAGGGCCACGTTGAACCCGCTGATGTGGAACTCTCCGAGCTCACCGATCGTGAACCCCGGGCGCGAGAACGGGAGGATCAGAGCAAGGCCGAAGACGCCCCACTCGATGCGGAGGGCCGTGACCACGAGAATACCGGCGGCCATGATCAGAACAACAAGGTGAAGCGGGCTGGGCAGGGTGATCCGGGTCAGAAGCGCCCATGCGATGAGGGCGTAGACGAAGAGCGCGACTACCCAGACCACCATCTGTCGCTCGGGCCCGGGCGCGGCCTGCGTCCGTCTGCCGACCTGTCGCGTCTGGCTGCGCACATCGCCTCCTCATCCCGGAGTTCCGGTCGCCGGCGGTCGACGGCCGACCGCCCCGGAACAGGGGCAGCACGTCCGTCGGAACGCGCTAGAGGCGATCGTAGATGAACTGGGGGATATGGAACTTCCTGCGATTGAGAACGGCGCCCAGAACGGTCGCGCCGGCGTCCTCCAGGAGCCCCATGGAGCGCTCCACGAGGGCGCGCTTCGTCCCGCC
This sequence comes from uncultured bacterium, assembly GCA_964596015.1. GTDB lineage: Bacteria > Joyebacterota > Joyebacteria > Joyebacterales > Joyebacteraceae > WJMD01. The sequence goes on from CAZQSB010000007.1 coordinate 23,876, forward strand.
GGACCTGATGACGATGAGGACCCCGTCCACTGAGCGCGAAAGCGTGAGTCCCTCCGAGTACGACAGGACCGACGGTACGTCGAACACGACGTACTCGTACTCGTCCCGGAGCTCCTCGATGAGCCCCTTGATGCGCTCATCGCTGAAGATGCGCGGCGGAGCCACCGCCTCCCTTCCCGCCGGAAGCACGGACAACCGGCTCCCGCTCAGATTGTGGAGGCAGGAACCGAGCGGCTCGCCGCCGACAACGTGGTCCGTGAGTCCGGGCGAGCGGGCGAGACCGAACGCGCGGTGCTGGTCCGGCGCCCTCAGATCGCCGTCCACGAGAAGCGTACGGAGCTCGCTCCGTTCCGCGATCGTCCAGGCGAACTCCCTGGCGACGGTGCTGGTGCCTGTGCCGACCTGGGCGCTCGTGAACATCACGACCCTTGACTCGGACTCGGGAAGCGCGAGGAAGATCTCCGAGGCGAGCGTCTGATACTCCTCCGAATCTCCCGGTCGGATCGGAAGCGCGGGCCGGAGAGGCGACGCGATGCGTGGCGTCTGGACCTCGGGAGTCGCCGGGGCGGCTCGCTTGTTCGCCTGAGGCCGGGATTCCCCGTCTCTCTCCCGCTTCGAGCGGTCCATGGCCTTCGATATCTTGCTGCCCATGATCAGCCTCGTTCCGCTTCGGCCGCGGCCTGCCCCACTCTCCGGGGCGACCAGTCGGAGGAAGGACGCTGCCTTGTGTCGAGGGCCTCGACCGTCTCCCGGATGGTCCTGCGCCCGATCCACGTCAGCTCGTCGGCGTAGCCTGAGAGAAGAGCGTTGTCGCAGATGACGTTCACGAGGCGGGGAACCCCGCCCGAGTATTCGTGCACGGCGTCGATGGCGCTCCGCTCGAAGATCTCCCGCTTTCCCGCTCCGGCCACGTCGAGCCTATGGCGTATGTACCTGCCCGTCTCCTCCCTCGAGAGAGGCTCCAGGTGGTACCGGATGCCGATGCGCTGGCGAAGCTGCCTGAGCTCTCTTCGCTCGAGCGCGTCGCGGAGCTCGGGCTGACCCGCCAGCACGATCTGGAGGCTCGCGCGTCCCATGGCGCGGAGATTCGACAGCAGCCGGACCTCCTCGAGGAGCGCGTTCGACAGGTTCTGTCCCTCATCGATCACGAAGACGGCGTTCCTGCCGTCGGCCGTCCAGCGGACGAGCTGAGACGAGATCCTGCGCATGATCTCCATCTTGGTCCTGCCGACGTCCTCGATGCCCAGCTCCCAGGCGAGCGCGCGAAGGAGGTCGGTACGACCGATCGTCGTGTTCGTGAGCCACGCCACCTTCGTCGTCGCGTCGAGTCCCTGCACGAGCGCGTCGAGCAAGGTCGTCTTGCCCGTTCCGACCTCGCCGGTCAGCTGCACGAAGCCGCGGCGCTCCTCGACACCGTACGTCAGGTGCGCGAGCGCGTCCCGGTGCTTCTCGCTCAGGTAGAGATACCTGAGGTCGGATGACAGCTCAAAAGGGCGTTCTGTCAGTCCGTAGTACCCGGTGTACAAGACATCCTCCGTCAGCCTGCGCTTCGCTCCGGAATGGACGCCAGGACCTTGAGCCCGGTGAGACGTTCGACGTCCTCCCGACGCTCGAGCGAATGGTCGAGGCGTTCCATGCCGAATATGAGGATCACACCGAAGAAGAACGTGAAGACGGCCACGACGATCGTCATATTCACGGCCGCCCGGACGGGCGTTGCGGGCACGGAGGCCCTGGCCACGACGCCGGCCGACAGGAGGTTCGGGTCGGTCGCGGCCGTGATCCGAAACTGCTCTCTCCGGTCGAGAAGGACGGCGTAGAGGTCGGTGCGGATCGACATCTCGTGCTCGAGCAGTCTGAGCTTGATGTTGTCCGCGGCGATCTCCGGCTCCTCCGCCCGGAGTTCATCGATGACGTCCTGCACGGCGGCGCGCTGGACCTTCCACTCCTCGAGCCGCATCGCCATCCGTTCGTAGGTCTCACGCACCTCGCCTCTCATGATCGACTCAGCCGAGGCGATCTGTCGCTCAAGCCGGAGGACTTCGGGGTGCTCCGGCGTGTATCGCGCGCGGGCCTCTGCGAGCGAGACCCTCTGGCTGATGAGGCTCTGCTTCAGCTGCTTGATCGAGAGTTCCTCATAGACATCAACGCTCGGCACCTTCGCGAGATCGTCGCTCTCGCCGAACCACTGCTCGAGCATCGTCAGCTGCTCCTCGCGCATCGCGATCTGTCGATCCAGCTCCGTCGCCTCGTTCAGGAATCGACCGATCAGGTCCATTTGCTGTTGACCGCGCTGACCGATGAGCAGCTGCCCTTTCTCCCCGCCGACCTCCGCGATCTGGCCGGCGATCGAATCGATCACCGTACGTATGCGCTGTGCCTGGTCGGTCATGTACTCGACGGCCTCGAAGTCGAAGTTGACGGTTCTCCTGACCTCGAGGTAGGCATCGAGGACCGCGTTGGCGATGAGCGCAGCGCGCTCCGGATCCCTGTGCGTGTATTTGATCTCGATAACGTTCGACTCGGGCTGGGTCTGCGCCCGGACCTGCCTCTGGAGCCGCTCGACGAAGAGAGACCGCTGCCTCCCCCGTTCCATGCCGAGCATGTCGGCCACGCGGCTCGCGACAGCCGCGCTCTTGATGAGGTCGATCTCGGAGTTGATGACCTCGCCTCGTCTGAGGACGGACCGACTCTCCGCGGGCATGGTGTACGCCTGAGGAAGTCGACGGATCATCACGGACGCCGTCGCTTCGTATCTGGGCACATCGGTGATGATCCCGTAGGCGATGAGACAGAGCGCCAGCACCGTCAGAACGATCAGAAACGCCTTCCGCTTGAAGGCGACGTAGACGATCTCGCGGACGAGTGCGGAGCCGCCGCCATCTGTGGTCTGTCCGTTCACAACGTCTCCTCGATCATCCATCCGGGGGGACCGGTTCTCACTTTCCGTAGATGACGTTTCGACCGTCCTCATGCAGCATGTCGTACCCGCGCAGATAGAAGAGCTGCGCGGGCGCGATGTTCGCGAAGAAGAGCTCGACGAACTCCCCGACGTTCCCTATGAACGACTTCGGAACGTAGACGACGTCGTTAGGACGAAGCGCCATGTCCTCGGAGAGATCGCGTCCGGAGAGCACGTCGTCCACATTGACCCTGTACGCAACGGGCTCGGGCACGCCGTCAGTGCGAACCACCATCACGCTCGAGGGCTTCCCGGTCGAGAGAAGCCCGCCGGCGGCGGACAGCGCGGACGTCACGCTCAGGCCGCCGACCGTTTCGATCGAACCGGGGTTCTTCACCTCGCCGACGACGTACACCGGTTGCTTCGCGAGCGTAGTGATGAGCACCGAGACGCCGGGGTTCCTCACATAGGCGGATACGCCGGCCTCGATGGCCGCGGCCAGCTCGCCGATCGTAAGCCCCTCGGCGGACAGCTCGCCGCCGAACGGAGTGGTCACCGTGCCGGTCGGCGTCACCTGGGTCTGGTACTCCAGTTCCTGCTCATCGGCGAATCGCACGCGGATCGCGTCTCCGACACGGAGCCTGTACTCCCCCGTCTCGCGGGGAGGTGCCTCGGACGACGGCAGCGGCCCGCCGTCCGCGCGCGAACCCGCGCAGCCGGCGATGAGACCCGCGCACAAGAGGCCGACGAGCAGGAGGATAGCCCCCTGGGCTTTCGACGACATCGTGATAAGCCCCCTTCGTGCACCCACAGGAGCGTCCCACCGTCGGGACACCCGACTGACGACCCGGTCTAAAGCATAACTTGTGCCACAGTTACGGCGCCCCGAACGCGAACAGGCGTCGGAGCGACCGATGCCGGCGCTTCCGGCCGCCCTGCGGCGAATCCTCACTCAGATCGCGGCGCTCCCTCGTCGGCTCGAGACCCGTCGGCGCCGGCCTCGCCTTGGTAGAGCGCGATGGCGACGCCCGGGAACGTGGCCAGTTCCACGGTCTCGTAGACCCGCCCGAGATAGGACGGGATGCGGCGCTGCGGGTCCACGTGCCACCAGCGGCTGTCGATGAACCAGACCCGCCGCGCGTCCGTCAGGAGCTCCCCGAGCCGCCGCGCCACCTCCTCGTCCGAGCCGGTCTGGCCCGGGTAGAGCACCACGAGTTCGGCCGGTCCGTCGTAGTAGTGCCGGAACACGTCGCGCACGACGGGCGCCAGGATGACGTCCCCGGGCTTCTCGCGCCCCTCGACGAACTCGACGGCCGAGCGCACGTCGTCGCGCCCGTAAGCCGGGACCGCGTGATAGTTTCTGAGCGACAAGCCACAAAATACGACGAGCGCGGCGCAAAGCAAGGCCGCCGGCCGCCTTCTCAGCAACCCGATGCCGGCGCCTGCGAGAAGGAGCAGGGCCGGCAGTCCCGGGGTCAGGTACCGTACGTTGAACGGCTTCACGTTCGCCAGCGCCAGGACGACCGCCCCGACCGCGGGGACCAGAAACGTCAGGAGCAGCAGAAGCCCGGCCTCCCGCCGGAACCACAGCCGGACGAGCCCCAGAAGGAGCGCCGCCGCGAGCACGAGCCCCGCCGACGCGACGACCGGAAGGTACTCCAGAAAGGCCGACAGGGGCGACTGCACGTGGAGTTCGGTCAGAGAGGGACCGAGCGTGTAGCCGTACCCCATCGCGAAGACCGCGTAGGGCAGCGCACCCGGCGCGAAGGTCGTCTCGCCCCTCAGAAGCTCCTCGGGCTCCGCCTCGGTCGGCAATCCGACGTGTTCGCCGATCCCGCCCGATTCCGCCCAGTGCATGAGGCTCCACATGCCGGGCGTGAAGAGCGCCACGACCAGCAGGGCGGCGGTCAGCCACCCGAGAAGCCGCCTGCGCGACCTGCGGAGACGCAGGACGAGGTAGAGGCCGTGCCCGGCCGCCATGAAGATCGCAGACATGTTCAGATAGAGTGCCGCGACGGTCGAGGCGACGTACGACGCGGTCCCTCCGCGACGCTCATGGGCGATGTGCCACACGGCCAGCGTCGCCCACGCCGCGGCGAGGGTCAGAAGCGAGTAGTTCCTGACCTCCTGCGAGTACCACACCGAGTAGGGAGAGACGGCGAGCAGAAGAGCAGTCACGAAGCCGGTGCGCCGGTCGAACATGCGGCGCCCCAGCTCGGCCACGGCCGGGATCGTGAGAATGCCGGCGACGGCCGACACTGCCCGGAGAGCGACCTCATCGGTCGAGAGGCGGGACACCCAGTGGACGATGAAGGCGTGAAGAGGACCCTGGATGTTCCCGACGAAGTCCGACCAGGTGAAGGCGCCCCCGACACCGGCGGCCTTGAGCGTTATGACCTCGTCGACCCAGAGGCTCTGGCGACCCAGGCCCCACAGGCGGACGAACGCCCCCACGGCGACGACCGCGATGAGGGCCCACGCCCAGCGCCCCCACGCGTCGCGGAGGCCTGCGCCGGGCGTCTGCCGACGCTCGATGTTCAACGTAGCACTCCGACCCACCATCGAGTTGACCTGCACATCCTCATCTGACGGTGAGCCGACGGGGATACGGACTACGGTAAGTCTGGGAGTCTACATCAGGGAGGTCGCGCTGTCAATCGACGCGCTTCCCCGACGCGACGGCGGTCTCCCGCCGTCGTCAGCCGACCCGCCGGCCGCTCAGGACGAACGAGGCTTCAGGCGGCACCTGAGTACGGAAATCCGGCAGCGATGCAGTGTGAGTGAGGGCTCAAACGGCATGAATGCTGCCGGATCCGTACGTCAGATGACGTCTGACCTGTCGTGCCTCGAGAGCTGCATCCTTCGCAGATGGGTCGTCTAGTAGGCCCCCTTCCGGGAGAGAACGGCGGGGAGCGTCCGGATGAGGATCTTGAGGTCAAGCCCGAGTGACTGGCGCCGGATGTACTCGATGTCGAGCCGCATCCACTCGGTGAACCCGATGTGGTTGCGGCCGCTGATCTGCCAGAGACAGGTGATACCCGGCAGGACGGAGAGCTTCTCGCGCTGCCATGCTTCGTAGTTCTCGACCTCGCACGGGAGCGGCGGTCTCGGTCCCACCAGGCTCATCTCGCCCCTCAGAACGTTGATGAGCTGGGGAAGCTCGTCGAGACTCGTGCGTCTCAGGAAGCGTCCCATCCTGGTGATCCTCGGGTCCTCGCTGATCTTGAAGACCGGCCCCTCGAGCTCGTTCAGGTGCATGAGCTCCTGCTTCAGGCGCTCGGCGTCCTGCACCATCGACCGGAACTTGAAGAACCAGAACTCGGTCCCGTCCTTCCCCACCCGGATCTGCCTGAAGAAGATCGGACCGGGCGAGTCCAGCTTGACGAGAACCGAGATAACGAGGAAGACAGGCGACAGGAGGATGAGCCCCACGAGGCTCGCCAGGATGTCGAAGGGACGCTTCATGCCCCGCTGGTAGAACTCCCCCCTCGTCAGAGCGGGGCCTTCGGCGCGACCGCGCGCGTAGTCCTCGATGGTGCCGTATCCGAATCGCTCGTCGACGAAGTACACGGTCTCTGCGCTCCTGACAGTTCGGCTTCGTCCGGCGCGAAAAAAGGCCGGGCTCGACTCTCGGTCGCACCCGGCCACGGATCTTCTGTTCTGTCCGCTGGCTGCTGAGGGCGCGTCCGGTCCATTGGAGCGTAGCCGGGCGCATCTGGTGGATGCGGACGGACAACGCTCACGAACGGGTGTCAGACTCTCAAGAAACCCTTAGCAGTCGCGCTATGCGAGTCCTTTCGAAGCTGTCACTTCAGGGTGTTGGGGTGGCTCGCTTCCGACAATGATATTGTATCACAAGCTTTGTGCCGTGTCAACGTGAATCCCGGCTGTCGCGGCCGCGAGCGAGCGACCTCAGAAGCGCCGCCCGGAAAAGGGGCACGAGCACCTCATGACGGCCCCTAATTGCAAAGCCCATACCAGATTGCGCGGTCGGTCTCCTGACCACGTTCATCATCGTCCGGTACGGTTCATTCATGTCCATCGAGACCGCGGAGAACGCCCCATCGATCCTCCCCAGATTCCTCCCGACGGCCAGCGCCTTCAGGAAGACCTCGGGCAGAACGACAGCTGACCCGATGTTCACGACGGCCCCGCCGTCTATCCTCGAGACGACCTCCGAGAGGATGCGGAAGTCTCTCAGGCTGGCGTCGCCGATCGAGGCGCCGTCCGCGGAGGCGTGCTCGTGAACGATGTCGGTTCCGAGCGCGACGTGGACCGTGACCGGGACCTCGAGCTCCCACGCGCGTCCGAAGATGGAGGCGTCGAGATGCGGCGCGTCTTTGCGGACGATCGCTCTTCCGAGAGCCTCTCCGAACCCGAGCTGCTCGGCGCGCGCCTCGCGGGCCGCGCCGTTGACGAGCTCGGCCGTCTCGCGGCACGCTCCGAACGTGCCGTTCGCCAGATTCACGGAGACGTCCTCGGAGGTCATCCCCCACATGCCGATCTCCGCGTCGTGTATGGCGCCCGCGCCGTTCGTCGCGATGGCCGAGACGAAGCCGCGCTCCATCAGGTCGATGACGAGCCTCGAGAGACCGCACTTGATCACGTGGGCTCCGAGCATGAGGACGAGCGTCCCCTGTCGCTCGACAACGGTCGCCACCGCCTCGACCGCGTTCCTGAGCTCCGACCCCGCCAGAATGTCCGGGAAGCTCTCGAAAAGAGCGTCGAACTCCTCCCCCGGCTCGCGCGCCTCGACGAACGACTCGACGTCGACCAGCCCTCCGCGGTCCTCGATGGAGACGGTTTCGATGCCTGACAGGTCGATCTCGGTGTAACGCGATGTCATGGTCCCTCCCCCGAAGCGTCCTGACGATACCGGGGCGGCGAGTAAGACGTGAGCTCGGCCGAGATCGACCCGATCACGACCTTGCTGCGCATCAGCACGGGCACGTGGCGTCCGTCGTCGGTCAGCCATATCTGAAGCGACCCCTTGTGCCGGAACAGCCCCTCCACCCGCATGACCGGCTCGACGACGATGCAGTCGAAGGTCCCTGCCGGGACCTCGATGCGGTCGCGCTTCAGCACGTCGATCCGGAGCGGGTAGTTCTCCTTGTCGGCGTGGTTCTCGATGAACACCGGACGACCGACCTCGAGGTCCATCATCCTGACGTAGTAAAGCGACGACAGGATGTCCTGCGCGTCGAGCGACAGAGGCACGACGCGGCCGTCCCGCTCCGGGTAGATGGCGATGTGCCGCTCCTGGTCGTAGTGCACGAGGTCGTGCGAACGGTAGTCGCCCTCGGAGATGCTCTTCTCGAACCGACGCGTGACGAGTTCGCGGACATCGAGATGCGATTCCGCGACGTCCCTGACCCTGAAGAAGGTCGAGAACCACGGAACGGATTCCGCGATGGAGACGACGTGATAGCAGGGATAGCCCCGGACGTTCTCCGTCTCGGGGATGGACATGACGGCCTTCCCCGCCGTGATGAAGCCGTACGTCACGTCGAACGACATCCGCTCTCCGACGCCGAAAGGCGGGACGCGCCGGCTGCCGCCGGGCCCCAGCGCGGCGAAGGGTCCGTCGTCCGCGAGGCAGGGGCGCGCGGCGAGGACGCAGACGATGAAGACCGCGATGACCGGAGCGCGTCTCATGCGAGCTCCAGCTCTCTCAGAAACCACTCGATCCCCCCAGCGATGTCGTCGGCAACGTGCGCCACCGGTCCCGTGAGCTTCCGCTCGACAGCCGTACCCCTGCCTGTCCTGACCAGGACACCCCGGATGCCGGCGCGCGCGGCCATCTCGAGGTCCGTGACCTGGTCCCCGAACATCGCGCTCTGGTCGAGGTCGGCGCCGAGGTCGCGCACGGCCGCCTCGACCATGCCCGTGGCGGGTTTCCTCCAGCTCGTGTCGCGTCCGAGGGCCGTCACCCGGGCGTCAGGATAGTTCGGCGCGTAGTACGCCCCGTCCAGCGTGGCGCCGCCTGCCGCCAGAAGCTCGACGAGGCGGTCGTGAACTCCGGCGAGGTCGTCCTCGGTCATGAGACCCCGGGCGACCCCCGACTGGTTGCTCACAACGACGGCGAGGACGCCCGAGGCGTTAAGCCGCGCCACCGCCGCGGCGGCACCGCGCTCGAGTTCGAGATCGCAGGGATCGGTCACGTAGCCTCGTTCGACCGTGAGCGTCCCGTCCCGATCGAGGAAAGCCGCGGGCCGGCCGCTTCCTTCTGTCTCATTCTCCCGCTTCATCGTTCGCTCCATGCCTCGACCGAAATGAACCAAGTCCCAGCATAGCATAGAACAGCATGCCCGGCTCCGCCCTGAGGGTCAAGCTCGACAGTCCGGCCACCAGCAGCGCCGCGACCGACGCCGCGACCGCGGGGACAGGCGACGGGCGCCCGCGCGGCGCGGTCCGCAGCCCGCGAACCATGTCGCGGACCGCGAGCCCGACGAACAGCGCGAATGCGGCGAATCCGAGGACGCCGCGCTCCACCAGGAGGTGGAGCATGACGTTGTGCGCGTGCATGGTCCGGTGCGGACCGGAGCCGTCGGTCACCCGCACGTCGAGTCTTCCGAACGTGCCCGGACCGTGTCCCGTCACGGGACGCTCCGCCACCAGCTCGAGCGTCTGCGACCAGATGTCGGTCCGGATCCGGACGGCATCCTCCAGGCGGTCCCCCACCAGGCGCGAGGTGGGCTCCGTCACGCTCAGACCGATCGCCAGAGCCGCGACCGGGACCAGCACGAGTGCGGCGACCCACGCCCGGCGCGCCTGGATCGACACAAGCAGCGCGAGCCCGAGGGCGCAGGCGAGGAGCGGTCCCCTCGATACGGTCAGCCAGAGCGCGGCCGTCCCGGCGAGCGCGACCGCGAGCGACAGCGTTCTCGTCAGGGGACGGGCCCGCCGGAGCATGACGGTCCAGAACGCCAGGGGGAGAACGCCCGCGAGGTACTCGCCTGCCACGACAGGGTTCGGCAGCGAGGGCAGCGCGAACCGCCCGTTCCTGAGCGACGGGGTCCACGAGGAGACGGCCACGCCCGCGGCCGTCCCGAGGAGAAGCGCCCCGACCAGGACCTCCAGCCGACGCCTCGACGTGACGACATCGAGGACGAGAATGTAGACCGCGATCATCCCGCCGAGCGCGCTGAGCTTCATCGGGTGCCGCCATCCCGGCTCGGCTGCGACAACGGCCACGACGGCCGTCAGCACCACGCCTGCCGCGGCCCAGACGGTCGGCTTCCGAAGCCACGCGGGCCGCGAGCCGAGCGCCAGACGGACCGCGAGCGCGAGGAGCGCGAGTATCAGCCCCGCCGACTTGAGGGCCTCCGAATGAGCCAGCGCCGAGAGAAGCAGCGCCACGCCGGCGAACTCGATGCGCCCGAGCCACACCTCGATCGGGGGCCGCCGCCCGGATGCTCCTTCGCTCATCGGGTCCCCCGCCGGTCCGGTCCGGAGACGTCGTCCGGGATCGAGAGGATCGCCTGGACCGCTTCCTCGGCTCGGTCCTCCCATGTGTTGGCGAGTCCGAACGAGATCCTTCGAAGCGCAGCCTCATCGTCGCCGGCCTCGTCCAGTCCGGCCCGGATCGCCGCGGCGAACGAACCGGGGGCGTCACCCGTCCGCACGAGTTCGCCGCGCTCGAGGACCGCCGGGAACGGCGTCGCGGCGACCGGTTTGCCGCACAGCAGATACTCGTAGACAACGATCGCGTCGCAGTGCTCGGCGACCCGACCTGGCTTCAGCGGAATCACCGCGCAGTCGGCCGCCGCGACATAACGAGGATAGACGTCGTAGGGTTTCCTTCCAAGGAAACGGACATTGGGAGGGTGACCGGCGGCGCGGGCCGACGGGCCGGCGGGACCGACGACGACGAAGGCCACGTCCGGCAGAAGCCGGGCGGCCGCGGCGAAGAGCTCCTCGTCGAACCACTCGTAGGCGGCCCCACCGAAAAGCACGACCCTGCCTTCCGCCGGCAGGTCGCGCGGTCGCTCACCCACCTGTCGGAGGGCGGCGAGGACGTCGGCGGGAGCGGAGCCCGGGGCCCACCCGAGAACGCGCCCGAAGTGTCTCGCGTCCGCGGCGTTCGGCAGCCGCCGGACCTTGCCCGACCACCGCCGCTCACGAGCCAGAGCCGCCGACACGGCAAAGACCAGGTCGACGGATTCGATGTGGCGTCTCTCGCGCGCGAGCACCGTCGACGGATCTCTCGACTTCGAAACGGGATCGTCGGCGATGTGGTAGACCGCCGCGCGCTCGTCGAATGCGCCGACGTACGACGCGTGCGACGGGTCGAAGGTCCAGAGCACCGGACGTCGAAGCCCGATCGCCCGCGCGGCCGAGACGGCGCGCGCGCGCGTCCGCGTGTGGAGTCCCGGTCGACGGGACGCGCTGTTGTTCATGACGATCGGCGAGAGCACCCAGAGGCCGTCGGCGGTCCGCCTGAGACCGCGGAGCTTCGGCCACCGCCTCCTGCGTCCCAGAACGGAGAAGACGTCGATGGGAGGATCGACGTAGAGCACGCTCGTCCGCTCGGCCAGAAGGGACATGAGATGCTGCTTGCTGGTCGGCAGACCCGTCCAGTCGTTCGTCGAGATGCAAACGATGCCCGGCAGCCCGCTCATAACGGACCTTCCGTGTCCTCGAGCAGAGACGAGAGAGCGTGTGCGACTTCGTCGACGCCGATCGTCCGGAGACAGGGACCGGTCTCCCCCATGCAGCGGTCCTGCGCGCACGGGCTGCAGGGCGGCGTTCGCACCACCAGCCGGGAGGGCGCGCCCCGGGGAGCGAAGCGGTTCGGCGTGTTGGGACCGAAGAGCCCGACGACCGGCGTTCCGACGGCGGCGGCGATGTGAAGCGGGCCGCTGTCGCTCCCGACGTAGGCGCGCGCCCCCTCGAAGAGGGCGCCCAGTACACGGAGGTCGCCGGTCCGGCCCGCGAGCGACGTTCCGGCGCCTTCGGACCGACGCTCGGCCTCGACGCAGAGCGGCGCGTCGGAGGCGGTGCCCGTGAACAGCGTTCTCATGCCTCGGTCGCGGCGCGCCCGCGCTGCGAGCTCGCCGTAGCGCTCCGCGGGCCAGCGCCTCAGCGGACTCTGCGCGCCCGGCGCCATCGCGAGGTACGGTTCATCGCCCGAGAGGGACCGCGCCGCTTCCCGCTCGGCGTCGCTCAGGTACATCCTGGGTTCGGTCCGCTCGGTCTTCGCGCCGGCGAGCCCGACGGCATCGAGCAGGTGGTCGACCACGTGTCCCTCCGAGCGGTAGGGGACCCGGCGGTCGAGAAGCCGCCCCAGCCCCACGCGGTTCACGCCGACACGGTACCCCGGGTCCGCGACGAAGAGGGCCCAGGAGCTCCTGAGGTCGCCCGTCAGGTCGACGGCCAGGTCGAAGCGGCGGCGGCGAAGCAGGGCGCCGAGACGCCAGGTCCACGCGGGGCTGTGATAGCGAGGCACGGCGTCGTAGATGATGAGCTCGTCGACGTCGGGGTTCCCGACGAGCACATCGCGCGCTCTCTTCTTGAGCAGCACGGTGATCGAGGCGTGCGGGAACGTGTCCCGGAGCGCCGCCAGAGCGGGCGTCGACAGCAGCATGTCGCCTATGAAGTAGAGCCTGATGACCAGGATCCGCTTCACCGTCTCCGGATGGAAGACCCGCTGCTTCAACTCCGCGCCCCCCGGGCCCGCTCGGCCTCCCGACTGAAGCGCTCCTCGACGGCGTCGAGCATCCGACCGAGGTCGTGGCGCTCGCCGACCACCGTCCTCGCGCGCTCCGCGAGCGCGGCGGCGAGGTCGACGCCCGTAAGGACCGTTCGGACGAGCCGCGCCAGCTCTCCGACGTCGCCCTGAGCGGCAAGGAGTCCCGTCTCGCCGTCATCGATGATCTCGGGTATCCCGGAGACCGCCGTCGCGACGACCGGGGTGCCCGAGGCCATGGCTTCGAGCACGACGTGCGGCATGCCCTCGCGGCGGCTTGTGACCAGCAGGACATCGGCCGCGTCGAGCGCCGACGCGACATCCTCGATCCTCCCTGCGAACACGACCCTGCCGGTTCCGAGGTCGCGGGCCCGAAAGCGCACCGACTCGAGCATCGAGCCGTCACCGACGAAGGCCATGACCGCCCCGGGGATCTCCCGGGCCACGGTCCCGAACACCTCGAGCGCGTCGAGCGGCCGCTTGTCGCTCACGAGACGTCCCATGAACAGCACCAGCGGCGCTTCGCGGTCGACACCGAGCCGGTCCCTGAAGGCCCCGCCGTCGCCGCCCTGGACGCGCGACGGGTCGATGCCGTTCGGGATCACCGACACCTTCTCCGGCGGCACGAGCCCGGCCTCGACGATGCGCGCGCGGATCGCCTCCGCGTTCGCGATGATGTGGTCGACGTATCGGCCGTAGATCAGCCGGTCGAGCGCCGACGGAACGACCGAGAGCTCCAGCCCGCGCCGCTCGACGACCGCAGGCCGGCCGGCGAGCGCGGACGCGGCGGCGCCGAGCCGGACAGCGCGCTCGATGTTGACGCTGACGACGTCGACGCCCCGTCTCCCGATCCAGCTCGCCATCGCGACCACGGAGAAGAGGTCGGCGTCGCCGGACATCGGTATCGCGAGCGCGTCGACCCCGCGGCGTCTCGCCTCGGCGACCAGCGAACCCCGGGAGCGTCCGGCGACAGAGACCTGGTGCCCGCGTCCCGCGAGCCCCTCGGCTGCCTCGAGCACCCAGCGCTCGCCTCCTCCCATCCCCCGCATCGAGTTCACGAACAGGACGTTCATGCCGCCCTCCCGGACCCCTCGACCGCCTCGAGACCCAGTCGAACGACCGCGTCGACCTCGACGTCGAGCATGCACCGCAGCGTCCCGTCCGGACACGTCTCGCCGCCGTGGCGACCGCAGGGCCTGCACCGGACATCGGCCTCCGCGACCCGCCCCCGGTCGGTGTACGGTCCGAACCCCTGCGCCGGCACGGTCGGACCGAAGACCGCCACCACGGGGGTGCCGACGCCGGCGGCCACGTGGAGCGCGGCCGAGTCGTTCGACAGGAGGAGGCGGGCCCGCTCGACGAGAGCGAGCCACCCGGCGGTGGTGAGCCGTCCGGTCAGGTCGACGACGCGTCCGGACGAAGCGGACAGGACCTCGGCCGCGGGACCCGCGTCGTCCGCCGTCCCGACGAGTACGGCGCGCGCCTCGAGCGCGTGTTCCAGCTCGTCGAGCGCCGCGGCGAAGCGCTCCGGGGGCCAGCGCTTCGTGGTCCAGCGGCTGCCCGGCGCGCACGCCAGGAGTCGCTCCGTCTCCCGCACCCCCGCCGAGACCAGAAGCTCCGAGACCTCGGCGACGCCGCTTTCGGGAACCTCAAGGCGAAAGGGCACGCGCCCTGGGCCGCCGGACCACCCGAGCGGCCGGGCCAGGGACGCCACGCGCTCGATCTCGTGCGCGCCGCGCTCGTAGGAAACGACGTCCGTCAGGAGCGCCCGGCCACCGCTCGCGTCGAACCCGATGCGGCGGCGGGCGCCCGAGAGCAGACCGAGCAGCGCGCTCCGGAAAGAGCGGTGCGGTATGACGGCCGCGTCGGGGCGGTACGACCTGACGGCGCGGACGGTCCTCGCGAAGCCTGCGAGCCCGACGTCCCGGGAGCGCTTGTCGTAGACGATGAGTTCGTCGGCGACGCGCTGTGTCTCGAGTATCGACGCGCCCTCGGGAGTCACGAGCGCGGCGAGGCGCGTCGTTGCCGGCAGCGACCGGAGCGCGTCTAGAAGGGGGACCGTGAGAAGCACGTCCCCGGGGAACGCCGTCTGGATGACGAGAGCCCGCACCTCACTCCTTCCCTTCCGACAGCAGCGTCGCGACCGCCGCAAGCGCGTCCTCCGGCCTGAGCGAGCGCATGCAGTCCCAGTGTCCCTCCGGGCAGCGGCGCCCGCCGTAGAAGGAGCACGCGCTGCATTCGAGGTCCGCGTAGAGGAGCTCGTGACCGTCGAACGAGAACTGGCCCGGGTCGGTGGGACCGAAGACGGCGACGGTCGGCGTTCCCAGGGCCCTGGCGATGTGGGTCGGTCCCGAGTCGTTCCCGATGTAGACGCGGGCCCTGGCGATCACGGCCGCCGACTCCCCCAGCGAGAGAAGACCGGCGGCGTTCCAGCCTCCGGGCGCGCCCGAGACGACCTCGGCACACTGGTCGCGCTCGTCCGAGGCGCCGAGCGCGACCGGAACAAGGCCCCACCGTTCGCGGGCCCGCGCTGCGACCTCGCGGAAGCGCTCAACGGGCCAGCGCTTCGTCGGCCATACCGACCCCGGCGCCACGACCAGAAGAGGAACAGAATCGAGACCCGCCTCGGTGAGCCGTTCCCGCGCGCGCTCCTCGTCCGCCCGCCGCAGATGGAACCGCGGCATGCGATAGGAGACGTCGACCCCGAGCGGGGCGAGCGCCTCCAGGTACCTGACCACCAGCCTCCTGGATGCCCGGAACGGCCGTCTGAGCAGACGGACGCGAAGGGCGTCCATGGGCTCGCGCTTTCGGTAGCGGAGCACGCGCTCCGGGCGCGCGGCCCGGGCCAGCATCCGGCTGCGGGCGTTGGAATGGAGATCGACGACGTGGCCGTAGGACGCCGCGCGGAGCTCTGTCGAGAGCCGCCGGAGGCCTCCCCTCGTCTCATCGAGAACATGCACGCGGTCGATGGCCGGGTTCCCTGAGACGAGGTCGATGTAGCGGCGCTTGACGACGAAGCCGATCGCCGCGTCGGGGAAACGCTCGCGAAGCGCAGCGACCGCCGGCTCCGTCAGAACGATGTCGCCCACGGAGCTCAGGCGGATCACAAGGTAGCCGTCTGTCTCCCGGGGCGTCACTCGCACGGATCGTCTCCGCTCGAGACAGCGGCCTCATCCCGGAACTGCATCTCGTACAGCCTGCGATAGACGCCGCCCTGCTCCATCAGCTCATCGTGAGTCCCGCTCTCGACGATGCATCCCCTCTCGAGAACGATGATGCGGTCGGCGTTCCGCACGGTCGAGAGCCGGTGGGCGATGAGCAGAACGGTCCGGCCGGCGAGCAGGTGCTCGATGGCCTCCTGCACGAGACGCTCCGACTCGGTATCGAGCGAGGAGGTGGCCTCATCGAAAACGAGGATCGGAGGGTTCTTGAGTATGGCCCTGGCGATGGCGATCCGCTGGCGTTCGCCGCCCGAGATCATCGTGCCGCGTTCGCCGATGTGGGTGCCGTAGCCCTCGGGGAGGTTCGAGATGAAGTCGTGCGCGTTCGCCGCGCGGGCGGCGGCCTCGATCTCCTCGTCGGAGGCGCCCTCGAGCCCGTACGCGATGTTGCTCCTGACGGTGTCGTTGAAGAGGATCGTCTCCTGCGTCACGATCCCCATGAGTCCGCGGAGCGACGCGAGGTCGACGTCCCTGAGATCGATCCCGTCGATCGTCACGCGCCCCTCGGTCGGATCGTAGAACCTCGGCAGGAGATCGAGAAGCGTCGACTTCCCGGCGCCGGAGGGCCCCACGATGGCCACGATCTCGCCGCGACGCACGGTCACGTCGATCCCGCGAAGCACCTCCCCTCCGGTCTCGTACCTGAAGGAGACATCCTCGTACTCGATCCGATCATCGAAGCCCGTGAGCGCGACCGGGTCCGCGGGCTGCCGGACCGTCGGACTCGTGTCGACGATCTCGAAGATCCTCGAGGCGGCCGCGAGACCGGTCTGGAGCTGGTTGTTCGCCTTCGAGACCTTTCTCAGAGGCTGCATGGTCGAGAGGGTCGCAGCCAGGAAGATGAGGAACCAGTCGGGAGACACGGCCTCGCCGACGAGCACCTGTCGACCCCCGTACCACAGGATGACGACGACGCCGGCGACACCGAGATACTCGGTGAGGGGCCCGGCCATCGCCCCCAGGACCTCCATGCGGATGGTCCGCCTCAGGTACTCCTGCGTCTCCTCGAAGAACCGGCCGCGCTCGTAGGTCTCCATGCCGAAGGCCTTGACGACGCGGATGCCGGAGATCGTCTCCTGAAGGGTCGATGTGATGTCGGCCATCTTCTCCTGGATCCGAGCGCTCCGCTTCCGCAGTCTGGACCCGACCTTCCCGATGAGAAGGACGATGGGCGGCAGCACGAGGAAGGTGATGAGCGCGAGTCGCCAGCTGATCCAGATGGCGACACCCAGATAGAGCACGACGAGGAACGATTCACGGAAGAGGTTGGCGAACGTGGCAACGAGGGCGCTTCGCACGAGGTTGACGTCGTTCGTGATCCTCGAAATGAGCTGTCCGGTCCGCCGGCCGTGGAAGAACGAGAGAGAGAGACCCGACAGCCGCGTGAAGAGCTCGTCCCGGAGGTCCCGGATCACACGCTGCTCCACGGTGATCATGAGGAACGTCTGAAGGTAGCCGAAGATGCCCTTGACGAAAAAGACGACGAGGAGCGCCACGCAGATCTTCGCGAGCGCTCTCGTCGGCGTCTCGCTCTCGAAGAGTCCGAGGATGTCCTCCCTGAGACGCTCCTTGAGACCGCCGATCGAGGTCCCGCCCACGGCCGCGTCGTCGGCCATCGACGTCACGTCGCCCGCGACCGCTGACGCGTCGCCAAGGAGTTCCCCCGCCCGCCCCGCGGGGGCGGCCGCCGTCTCGCCCTCGACGAGCCTGTGCTCCTCGAAGAGGACGTTGACGAAGGGCAGGATCATGCCGAGCGTCGCGCCGGAGAGGATCGCGAAGACGGCCATGCAGACGAGCGCCGCCAGAAGGCGGCGCCAGTAGGGTTTCACGTATCCGATGAGTCGCAGGAAGAGGCGCATGGCCTTCCTCCGGTCCTAGCCCGCGCCGGCGAGCAGGACCGCCTCCGTTCGTTCGATGAACTCCTCGATGGGGAACCTCTCCCCGGGTACCAGTTCGACGATCTCGATGAGGCGGCTCTCCGGCAGAGCGGCCTGATCGATCTCCTCGCGGGCCATGAGCGACACGGTCGGCACGTCCATCGCCACGGCGAAGTAGACGAGGTCGGTGTTCCCCGCCACGAACAGGTCGCACTGTCCGAGGAGGCTCACGACGTCGCGCATCCGCCGCTGCTGGACCACGATCGGCTCGCGCGAGAGCATCGACTCGAGGCGGCGGGCCACGTCCTGGTTCTCGGGCGACGTCAGGAGGATCGCCTTCGCCTGATAGTCGGTGCAGAGCTTGTCCAGAAGACGCGCCTGCTGCGCCAGAGACATCGACGTCCCGCCCCGCCCGGGGCCCGGGTCGAACCCGACCAGGAGTTCCTCATCGCGGGGCTTCCTGAAATGGACAAGCTGCTCCGCGAGCCTCCGCTCCCGTTCCGGCACGACCCACCGGAGCTTGAGGTCGGACACATCGATGCCGATCACCCGCGCTATCTCGAGCCCAAGCTGCGCGCGCGTCCTTCCCGGCACCCTGCGGGAGACCTCGAGGTTGAGGAACGGCTCGTTGCTCGCGCTCTGCATCCCGGCCCGAACGCTGGCGCCCGTGGCGTAGCACAGGAGGACCCGCTCGAGATCGAACTCCCGGTCCAGCACGATGGAGATGTCGAATCGATACGACCGCAGTCGACGAGCCAGCGTACCCAGGGCCTGAAGCCGGCGGACGCCCCGGGGCAGCGAGTAGCCGATCACGCGGTCGAGCTCGGTCGCGCCCTCCAGGAGATCCCTGTCCTCCTCGGGAACGAGCGCGGCGATCTTGCCGGACGGATAGCCCCGCCGGAAGGCGCGGATCGTCGGCATCGCGAAGAGCGCGCCCGTCACGCCCGGCTCAGGCATGATCAGGATCCGCTCGACGTCGCGGAATGCCTCGGAGAAGGAGATCGGCTCGTGCCTGCGGAAGCGTTCGAGGTACCAACCAGCCAGACGCACGAGCCAGGGAGACTCGCCCTCGTGGCCGCCGTGTGCGGCCGGCGTCTCCCGGCTGACCCGCGGCTCGTCCTCGCTTGGGGGCCGGTTCGTCACTGGCAGCTCTTTCCGGATAGCGCGCGGTCGGTGAGAGAGCGCGCATCGAGGACGCGCTTGTCCGAAGCCGGGCGCTTCTCAAGGGCCCGGCTCATAGTGGTTCAGCGACGAAGGCTAGCAGACGGGTTCGAGAGGTGTCAACCGTTTTCTGACGTGCTAACATAAAGCGGGGCATGTACTTCGGTGCCATCACGTCTCACGGGCAACGGGGACGTCTGATAGACTGCGGGGTGTCATGACCACACGCCAGACACAGAACGCGGCGGCCGTGCCGCCGCACGTCGGCGTCGGCCTGTCCGTGTCGCCGTCCCGCGGCGCCGCCTTCGCCGCGCTGGGCTTTATTTCGATCTCGGTTCAGGCCCTCGCGCTCCGAGAGCTCCTCGTCGCCTGGCGCGGGAACGAGATGTCGCTCGGCATCGCGCTCGCTCTCTGGCTGGCCCTGACGGGACTGGGAAGCCTGCTCGGGTCGCGGACGCGCGGCGCGGGGCCCGCTGTCTTCGCCCGTCGGCTTCTGCTTCTCGGAGCGCTGGCGCCGGTCACGGTGCTCGCCGCGCGTTTCTCGCCGCTCCTCTTCGGCATGGCCCCCGGCGAGACCGGAGGGCCTGTTCCGCTCCTCGCCGCCGCGGCCTTGTCCATCGCGCCGTTCGCGATCGTCGGGGGCTCGCTCTTCCCCGCCGCCGTCGCGCTGGCCGGCGACCGCCGCGGAGGCGCCCCTGCCGGGAGCGTCTACGTCCTCGAGGCGGCGGGTGCTGTGGTGGCCGGCCTCGTCGTGAGCTTCGCGCTCCTTCCCCACTGGTCGGCTCTCCGGATAGCGCTTCTCATGACGGCGGCGGCGGCCGTCTCAGGCCTCCTCGTCGCCCGGGGCCGCGAGCGACGCGTCTTCGCGGCGGCGGCGATCGTCCTGGGACTCCTTGCGGCGCTGCCCCTGGGCGACTCGCTGGACGAGGCCGCGCTCGAGGTCCGCTGGCGGAAGCTCGGGTTCGTCGCGTCGAGGAACTCCGTCCACGGCAGGATCGTGGTCGCGAGATACGGGACGCAGGAGAGCATCTTCGAGAACGGCGTTCTCGTCGCGTCCGCCCCGGACCGTCTCGCCGCGGAGGAGGCCGTCCATCCGTCCCTCCTGCAGCACCCGGCCCCGGCCAGGGTCCTTCTCGCCGGCGGGGGGCTCGGGGGGTCGCTCGCCGAGGTGCTCAAGCACCCCGCGGTGGCGTCGGTCGACTACGTCGAGCTCGACCCGGAGCTCGTGCGCGCCGCGCGCGAGGAGCTCGGACCCGCCATGGTCGCGGGACTCGCCGATCCTCGTGTCGCGGTCCACTACGGCGACCCGAGGCTGTTCGTCAAGGGACGTCCCGGCCCGTACGACTGCGTCATCGTCAACGTCCCCGACCCCACGACGCTTCAGCTCAACCGTCTCTACACGGTCGACTTCCTGAAGGAGGTCGCCGCGACCCTCTCCCCCGGCGGCGTCGTAGGTCTCTCGGTCCAGTCCGCGGAGAACTACGTCCCGGACGACCTCGCCGCGCTTCTCGCGACGCTCAGAGCGTCGATGGCCGAGGTCTTCCCCGAGACCGCCGCGCTCCCGGGCGACCCGTGCCACCTGATCGGAGGGACGAGACCGCTCTCGAGGAACGCCGACACGCTCTCCGCGCGTGTCGAACGCCGGGCGCTCGACACGGCGTTCGTGCGCGGCCACTATCTGAGGGACCGACTGCGACCGGAGCGGATCGCCTCGTTCGACCGCGCCCTCGCCGAAGCGGCGGCCGGACTCAACACGGACCTCGAGCCGACCGCTTACTACCGGAGCCTCGTGCTGTGGAACCGGCAGTTCTCAGGCGTTCCCGGCCTTCTCAAGGCCGGACGCTCCGTCGCGACCATGAGAAACGCCGCGATCGCCGCCGTTCTCCTGGCCGTGGTCGGGGTGGTGGCGTCCCGCCGGCGGGGCGACGCGGGCGCGCCGCTTCGGAGCGCCGTCCTCGCGTCGATCGCTGTCGTCGGCGCCACCGAGATCACACTCGAGATCGCCGCCCTCACGGCGTATCAGAGCCTCTACGGCTATGTCTATGGACACATCGCTCTCATCACGGCGGCGTTCATGGGGGGACTCGCGCTGGGAGGCGCCGCGGGGACGCGCGCGGCGCTCGTCCCGAGACCGCGGGCCTATCTGGTCCTCTCCGCCGGGATCGCGCTCGTTCCACTGGGGCTCTCGGCGGCCGTTTCCTCTCTCCAGACCCTCGCGCCGGCGGCGCTGGTCGAACGGACGCCGCTCTTCCTGCTGGTCGTCATCGGAGCGGCCGTGCTCGCGGGGGCGCAGTTCCCTCTGGCTGCCGCCATACTCCGGGCCGGTGACAGGATGCGCGGAGCCGGTCGTCTCTACGCCGCGGACCTGGCAGGGGCGGCGTTGGCGGCGCCCGTGGCCGCCGTCGTGCTGCTGCCTGTCATGGGGCTTCCCGACACGATGCTCACCCTGACGCTCCTGAACGCGGGTCTCCTCGTCGCGCTCCTCGCCGCCGCGCTCCGAGCGCTCGGACGGAAAGGCTCGAACCTGCACTGATCTCCGTCAGCTCAGCTGACCGGTCCTCCCGCGACGCAGACGGGCCGACGCCCCACGAGGGAGCGCCGGCCCGTTCTTCGTCAAGGCGGTGCCCGTTCCACTTCACGAAGGCGCCGCCGCATCTCTCTTCGCTGTCAGCTCACCTGTAGAGCGACTTGATCGCGCCCCACGTGGCCTCCTCGACAAGCGACTCGATGCATTCGCTGCAGCCGCCTGCGAAAGCGCCGATGTTGGTGCCGCCCGAGCCCGCTCCCAGGTTCGGGGACTCGAAGCAGACGGTGTAGTCATACCCGACGCTGCCCGAGAAGTCGCAGTAGAACGGCTCCTCCGAGATGTTCCCGTCGACGCCGGTGAGATCGCCAATGTCGCCGCCGTAGTTCTGGGGGTCCTCGCCGGGAGCGACCTCATCGTTCGCGTAGACGTTGCAGAACTCGACGGTCGGGACGGCGAGGTACGAGTAGACGCCCTCCTTGCCGTTGTGCGTGATCGACGAGTTCGTGATCTGAGCACTCCCGCCGAACACGTTGACGCCGACGTCGAAGTTGTCGGTGATGGTCAGGTGGTCGAGGACGGCCGGTGAGGCGCCGTTCTCGTAGAGGTACACGCCGTGGTGGCTCCCCCTCGCGATGAGCGAGTTCTGAATGCTCGGGGCCGAGCCGGACCGGATGACGATGCCGGTCGCCACTTCCTCGAGAATGACGTTCGTGATGGTCGGGCTGGCGTTCTGAACGCAGCCCACACCCGCGATGAGCGCCCGCCCGTCCTCATCATCCATACGACCACGGTCGCGACCGCCGCCTCCGGTGATGGTCAGGTCACGGATCACGGTCGATGTGCCGACGTTCTGGAGCAGGATCCCGTACTCGGCGTCGATCTGGTCGAGGATCACGTCGTCCCGGTCCTCGCCCATCAACGTCACGCCGTCGGGGACGCTGGCGATGGCCGTCCTCTGCCCGTAGATCGTCGAGAACGTGCTGACACTGTCGTAGACGCCGGCCATTACGAGAACGGTGTCGCCGGATCCGGCCAGGTTGAGCGCCTGCTGGATCCCCTCGATACCGGCGTCCTCGTCCGGCACCTGGATCAGGTCAGCCGAGGCGGCGGCGGCCAGCAGGACCACCATCAGGGCCGCCATGGTGAAGCGCATCTCGTGCCTCCTTGCTGGTGCGGGGCTGTCGGTCGCGGGCGGGTCCCCTGGGGACCCACCTCAACACAATACTCTATACTCAGGAACGCGCCGGTGTCAACAGACTCATTCCTGGTCCCAGACGCCCTCGATGACGGCGCCGCATGAAAGGCAGGTCCCCTGAGCGAGGTTCACCACCTCGACCTCGTATCCGATGCGGCGGATGAGAAGCTCGCCGCATGAGGGACACCACGTCGACGCGGCCTCGTGCCCAGGCACGTTCCCTATGTAGACGTACTTGAGGCCCTCCTCGAGCGCGATGGCGCGGGCCCGGTCGAGCGCCTCGACCGGCGTCGGCGGAAGGTCCGTCAGCCGGTGACAGGGATGGAACCGGGAGAAGTGGAGCGGGACGTCCGGCCCGAGCTCGTCGTGGATCCACCGGCACATCTTCCTGATGAGAGCCGGATCGTCGTTCTCCCCCGGCACGATGAGATTGGTGATCTCCAGATGAACGCCCTCCTCGCGGAGGACCCGGAGGGACCGCAGGACCGGGGCGAGCGACCCCCCGGTCATATCGGCGTAATACTCCTCGCTCATTCCCTTGAGGTCGATGTCGGCCGCATCCAGATACCGGCAGAGCTCTCTGAGCGGCTTCTCGCTGATGAAGCCGTTCGAGTGACAGACGTTCCGGAGACCCAGAGCCTCGGCCTCCCTGGCGCAGTCGAGCATGTACTCGTAGAAGATGGTCGGCTCGGAGTAGGTATAGGCCACGGACGACGCGCCGCTTCGCGCCGCGAGCCGCGCGAGCTCGGCCGGTGGCAGGCGGTGGTTCCTCGTCTCCTCGGGCCGCGCCTGGGAGATGTGCCAGTTCTGGCAGAACCGACAGTCCAGATTGCATCCCGCGACGGCGATCGAGAGGGCGGTCGTTGTGGGAAGGAAGTGATAGAAGGGCTTCTTCTCGATCGGGTCGATGTGAACGGCGCACGGGTTGCCGTACGTGAGCGTGTAGTAGACCCCGTCACGGTTCTCCCGCACGCCGCAGAACCCGCGTTGGCCGGACGGTACGACACACCGCCTCGGACAGAGCCCGCAGCGGACCGCCCCGCCGTCCAGACTCTCCCAGAAGGAAGCCTCTCTCGGCTCGACATAACCCTGTTCCTGGGCCGCTCCGGCGACCGGAACGAGCATGAGGACCGCAAGAGCGATGAGAGCCGGCCGGCGAAGCGCAGTCATGACCGCTCGCCCCCGCTCTGGACGCCGAGTTCGTTCTCGCCGAAGACTTCGGCGGAGAAGCGGAGAATGGTCGTCCCCGGCTCCCTCCACGTTCCCGGTGGAAGTCCGGCCTTCTGGCATGTGTGGTCGAGGAACGTGTCTCTGTCCCAGCCGTACTCGGTCGCGACCTGCGGGAGAAGGAGCCCGGAGTGCGCGCCGCGCTGGATGATGAGACCGTCGCGACCGACCTCGATCTCCGAGACGTCCTCGACGGCCTCGAGCGGGCTCATGACGGAGATCTCGATGTCGATACCGTCGAGCTCCTCGCTGCGGACCGGAGGGAACCTCGGATCGCGGAGCGCCGCCTCGACCGCCATCGAGACGACGGTCTCGACGAGCGGCCGCGATGCCTGGATGGAGCCGATGCACCCCCTGAGCCGACCGTTCTCGTGGAGCGTCACGAACGCGCCGCTCGGGCTCTCCAGCACGTCGCTCTCCATCCCGGGTGTCGGAGGAGGTCCGTCTCCCAGGGCCGACACGATCGAGGCGCGCGCCAGCCTCAGGAGCTCGCGCCGCTCGTCGTCGGAGAGACGCCCTGTACGGGTCCCCGCCTCATCTGACGGCACGGCATCGCAGGCGCGCGCCGGCCTCGTCGAGACGGCAGCCATGTACCCGACCACCTGGCTCATGTCGCCCGTCACGTCGCCCGAGGTCGCGTATCTGAGGACCTCGGCCCCGGCCGCGCCCAGTTCGCGCGCCGCCATGAGCACGGCGGCGGTCGGTCCTCCGCCGCAGGCTTCGCACTCGCCGCTCGCGAGCGCCCGCAGGAGCCCCTCGGGATCGAACGCGTCGACGGACTCGACGATCACCCTGTCGAGGCGGCGGGCGTCTTCCTGGCTGTGGTAGTGAGAGAGATCGGTGCTCGCGACCAGCAGATACCGTCGGTCGGGGCGCTCCGCGACGACGCCGCTCATCGCCGCGGCGAGGCTCCTGACAGCGGCCTCGCTCTGCTCGCCCATCACGATGGGGACGAGTTCGAAGGACTCGAGTGAGCGCTGCAGGAACGGGACCTGGACCTCGAGCGAGTGTTCCTGCGAGTGTGCGCGAGGCTCGAAGACGAGCCCGCGCTGCCTGAGCTCCGACACCGATTCGCGGTCGATCGGCACCGCTCCGAGAGGCGTCTCGTACGACGAGCCGTCGAAGACGGACGCGCCCCGGAAGGCCGCGCGGTGAGACGGCGCGACGACGATGACCGTGTCGTACGTCCTTCCGCGAACCGCCGCGTAGGCGTGTGCGGCGACGCCTCCCGAGTAGACATACCCGGCGTGCGGCGCGACGAGCGCCACGACCTCGCCGTCGAGATCGGGACTCCCCGCGGCGTCCAGATACCGGTCGATCGTGGATGCCAGAGCGTCAGGTTCGCCCGGATAGAAAGCTCCCGCCACGACGGCCCGCCTGACGGGACCACTCGATGATGTCGTCTCTGCCACGTCTGCCTCCCCTTCTTCCGCACTGCAGCCGGCGATCGGAGCGGCGAAGAGCGTCAAAGCCACCACGCAGACGCTCGCGAAGCGGTTCACACGGCTCCCCCTCCCTCGACGATCGTATCGTGTCCGAATCGCTCGTCGTCCCGCTCCGGGAAATCCTCCATGGAATGGAGGCCGCGCGACTCCTTCCTGCGGAGCGCGCTCCGGATGATCAGCTCGCCGACGAGCGAGATGTTGCTGAGCTCGATCAGGTCGTGACTCACGGGGTAGCGGCGACGATAGTCGGCGATCTCGCGCCTGATGGCCGCCATGCGGCGACGGGCCAGGTCCAGCCGTCGCGTGGTCCTCACGATCCCAACATAGTCCCACATCAGGCGTCTGACAACGTCCCAGTTGTAGTCGAGAAGCACTCCCTCGGGCACGCGCCCGGCGGGGTTCCCCTCCCACGGCGGCGCGCCGCCGTCCGGGAGGCCGCTCCGTCTCTCCTCGAGTTCGTCGGCCGCGGCCCCGGCGGCCCGCTCGCTGAAGACGACGGCCTCCAGGAGCGAGTTGCTGGCCAGCCGGTTCGCGCCGTGCATGCCGGTGTGCGCCGTCTCCCCCGAAACGAAGAGCCCCCGAATGCCGGTCCTGCAATCCAGGTCGACCGCAACGCCTCCGCAGAGATAGTGAGCGGCGGGAACGACGGGAACCGGGGACCTGGTCATGTCGATGCCCAGCTCCATCAGTCGGGCGTGGATGTTCGGGAAGCGCTTTCTCACCCGGTCGGCGTCGACGTGAGTGATGTCGAGGTAGACGTGCTTGTCGCCGGTACTCTTCATCGTCCGGTCGATCGCCCGCGCGACGATGTCACGCGGCGCCAGCTCCTTCCTGGGGTCCTCGTTCTCCATGAACCGCTCCCCGGCGAGCGACGTCAGGATGGCGCCCTCTCCCCGGACGGCCTCGGAGATGAGAAAGGAACGGACCTCGGGGTGATAGAGACAGGTCGGATGGAACTGGATGAACTCCATGTTCCTGACAGCGACGCCGGCCCGCCAGGCCATCGCGATGCCGTCGCCGGTCGCGATCTCCGGGTTCGAGGTATAGAGGTAGACCTTCCCGCACCCGCCGGTCGCCAGCATGACCACCGGCGCCGTGACCGTCGCCACGCGCCCGCCGCGCCGGTCGAGCGCGTGCACTCCGACGACCATTCGTCCGCCGGGTCCGTCGGCGGTCGCGAGTTCGATGGCCATGTGGTCCTCGAGAACGCTGATGGCGGGATGGGCGTCGACGGCCGCGAGGAGGGCCTCTTCGATCTCCCTGCCGGTCATGTCGGACGCGTGGATGATGCGGCGCTCGCTGTGGCCGCCCTCCCGCCCGAGAGCGAACGAGCCGCCCGGTCCCTCGCGGGTGAAGCGGGCGCCCCACTCCACGAGGTGGCGCACGGCGTCCGGTCCGTTCCTGACGGCCAGCTCGACGGCGTCACGGTGACAGAGGCCGACCCCCGCCTTCACCGTGTCGTCGATGTGCTTCTCGTACGAGTCGTCGTCGTGGACCGCGGCCGCGATGCCCCCCTGCGCCATGTTCGTCGCGGACTCGGCGTCGTCCTTCTTGGTGATGACGAGAACGCTGCCGCGCTCCGCGACGCGGAGCGCGAACGAGAGCCCGGCGATGCCGCTGCCGACGACAATGAAGTCCACGCGGTCCATTGAGTGTCTCCCCCGCTCTGCTCGCCCCGCTTCGAAGGCCGCCCCCGACGCCGCGTCAGGAGCCCGTTACCTCGAGCATCCGCTCGAGCGCCGCGCGCGCTCCCTCCATGACCTCGGCCGGGACGCGTACCTCGTACTGCTCGTGTTCGAGCGACCACGCCAGTCTGGGAAGATCGGTCATCTTCATGTTCCTGCAGACGGCGAACGCGGACAGCGGGTAGAAACGGCCGTCGGGATGCTCGCGGTTCAGCCGCTCCACGAGCCCGATCTCGGTTCCTACGATGAGCTCGTCGTGGGTCTTCGCGAGCCGCACCATGTCGCCGGTCGAACCGACGTGGTCCGCCATGGCCAGAACGTCAGGGGGCGACTCGGGATGGACGACGACCGGAACGCCGGGATGCTCCGACTTCGCCAGGACCACGTCCTCGACCACGAACATGTTGTGGACGTAGCAGTGACCCTGCCACGGGATGACCGTCTTGTCGACCTTCGTCGCGACGTACGATGCGAGGTTCTTGTCGGGCACGAAGATCACCGCGTCACCCTCGAGCGACCTGACCACATCGACGGCGTTCGACGACGTGCAGCAGATGTCGCTCTCAGCCTTGACGGCCGCCGATGTGTTCACGTAGCAGACGACGGGGACGCCCGGGTGCTCTTTCCTGAAGGCGGCGAGCTCTTCTGCGGTGACCATGTCGGCCATCGGGCAGCCCGCAGACTCCGACGGGATGACGACCTTCTTCCCGGGGTTCAGGATCTTCGCGCTCTCCGCCATGAAGTACACGCCGGCGAGAACGATGACGTCCGCGTCGGTTTCCGTCGCGAGCTGCGCCAGCCTGAGCGAGTCGCCCAGGTGGTCGGAGACCTCCTGGACCGATCCTATCTGATAGTTGTGCCCCAGAACGACGGCGCGCTTCTTCCTCTTGAGCTCGCCGATCCGGGCGCGGAGCTCCTCCTCGTCGAGCCGCGCCAGTTCCTCCAACGTCATTGGGAACTCCTCGTGATGGCCTTCGTGAGCGCCTCGCTGAGCGCCCTCCTCCCCCTGACGACCTCGATGTCTATCCCGAGCGCGATGACGGGAACAGGCGAGGACCAGGTTGAGAGACGCACGGCGTCCTTCTCCGTGGTCAGCACCGCCCGGGCGCCGGTCCGCCTGACGCTCTCGACAACGCGCGCCAGGTCCTCCTCATCGTACTCGTGATGGTCGGGCGCCGCCAGTCTCTCGGCGACACGGACCCCGAGTCGCGAGACGGTGTGAAAGAAATCGTCCGGGTCGGCGATGCCCGCCAGCGCCACGACCTCCCGGCCGCGCAGTTCGGAGGGCTCAACCCGTCCGCCCGTGCGGGCGTCCCAGAGCTCGACCGGCTTCATGCGCGTCTCGATCACGGGCGCCCCCGGCGCCAGAGGCGCCAGCGTCGCCTCCACCCGGCCGGCGCCGTCTCTCCCACAGCGCGTCGCGACGAGCACCTCCGCCCTGCCCACCCCCAGCGGGTGCTCACGAAGCGGTCCGGCGGGCAGCAGGAACCCGTTTCCGACGGGGGCGCGCGCGTCGACGGCGATGATGTCGAGGTCGCGGTCGACGCCCACGTGCTGGAAGGCGTCGTCCAGCACGACGACGTCGGCCCCCAGACGGTCGACCGCCTCACGGATGCCGTCGATCCTGCGCTCTGAGGCGACGACCCCGACGTCCGCGAGAAGAAGCGCCATGAGATACGGTTCGTCTCCCGCTTTCGTCCACGGCACCAGCGGGCGCTCGCCCCGCGAGACGATGAGCGTCCCGCTTCCGGCGCGCCCGTATCCCCGACTCACGACGGCCACGCGCCGCCCCATGCGCTGAAGCTCCCGGGCGACATGGATCACGAGCGGCGTCTTCCCCGTGCCGCCCACGACGAGATTCCCGACCGACACGACGGGCACCGTCGCGCGGACCCGCGCGAGCGACCGGAGTTGGAGCGAGACGAACGCGATGAGCCCGTACGGAACGGAGAGCATCACGAGCGCGCCCATAAGGACCGCGCTCCATCCCCGGGGCGACTCCCCGCCGCGAGCCACGGCGCCCCACCACGACCGGATCCCGGGGGCGGGTCCCAGTCTGGAGAGACCGTTCTCCTCCGACGCCGCGGAACGGCTCATCGCGGCACCTCCAGCAGTCCGGCCCTCTCGAGCGCGGCCACCGAGCGCGACGCCGCGCCGCGCCCGGCCTCGACCACACGGAGGGCCGCTCGCGCCGTCTCCGTCCTGAGTTCGTCGTCCGTCAGGAGACGCGCCAACACCTCCGGGAGCTCCCGGCCGTCCGTTATCCTGACGGCGCCGCCGCCGTCGACGAGCGCGCGCGCTACCTGTTCGCAGCTCCTGGTGTCCGGCCCGAGGACCACCGGCACACCGCGGGAGGCGGGCTCGAGCGGGTTGTGTCCACCGTACCCGCCGAGCGTGCCGCCCACGAAGGCCGCGTCGCCGGCGCCGTAGAGACGCGCCAGCTCACCGGTCGTGTCGACCAGGACCGCGCCGGGCCCCCGCGGCGCGTCCCCGCTCGAGCGGCTGAAGACCCGGACCCCGGAGCGCGTGAGCGCCCGCTCGATGTGCGCGGCCCGGCGCATGTGCCTCGGAGCCACGACCGGCCGCGCCAGAGGCGCCAGCTCCGCCGCAGCGCGCACGACCGCCGCCTCCTCCCGGGGCCGCACGCTGCCGAAGACCACGGCGCGACCCGCCGCCTCCACGCCGAGCGAGACCCTCAGCGATTCGCGCTCTGCCGGCGCGAGCGGGCCACCGAGCGCGTCGAACTTGGTATCTCCCGTCACGACGACGCGCTCCCGAGGAAGCCCCAGCTCGAGAAACCGAGCCGCGTTCTCCTCGTCGCGGCATGCGGCGACACGCAGCGTGAGCGCCGCCTCGCGCACCGGCGAGAGCGGGCCCGCGGCGCGCGCGAGGGTCCGCTTCGAAAGGCGACCGTTCACGAGCGCGGCGGGCACGCCCGCGGCCATCGCGCCGAACAGCAGATTCGGCCAGAGCTCGCTCTCGACCAGGACGAGCGAGCGCGGCCTGACACGTTCGAGTGCCGTTCCGACAGCGGCCGTGAAGTCGAGCGGCACGAACGCGGTCCGCGCCTCGGCGCCAAGCGCACCGGCCGCGGTCCGCTGCCCAGTCGGGGTCATCGTCGTGAGGAGCACCCGGAGGCCGCGCGATGAAAGCTCGCGGACGACCGGCCCGGCGGCGTTGACCTCTCCGACGGACGCGGCGTGGACCCAGACGGGACGCCCCTCGAGGCGGGGCAGCTCGCCGAGCCGTTCGCTCCACTCGGCGCCCCCCCTGGAGCGCTTCCACGCGAACCACGGGCGGGCAAGGACCCACAGGGCGTTCGTCAGTCCCCTGTACGCGGCGTAGGCCATCTAGTGGGTCTCCCTCGCTCCCTTCGCTCCCTCGCCGGCGAGCGCCAGGGCCTCGGCCGTCGCGGCGTCGATCGCCCGGCGGAGCTCGTCGGCCCGCTCGTCCAGGCCCCGGTCCGGCGACGGCGGGATGGGTTCACCGTGCGAGACCACCACGGTCGCGAACGGCAGCGGCACGAGCATCCGGTCCCAGCTGGCCAGGCGCGCGGCCGGTCTGGCCGCGACCCCGACCGGCACGATCGGCGCCCGGGCCCTGTCCGAGATGAGGAAGATGCCGCGCTGCACGCTGCCCGCGGGACCGCGTGGGCCGTCGGGCGTGATGGCCACGGCCCGCGACTCCTTCGCTGCCGCGAGCATCTTCATGAGCCCGCGGGTCGAGCCCCTCGAGCTCGAACCCCGCACGACGTCGTATCCCAACGCCGTCATGAGCCGGGCGCTGATCTCTCCGTCCCGGTGCAGCGATGAGAGGACCACGATGCCCCGTCCGCGGTAGACATACTCGAGCGCGGGCAGGTGGCCGTGCCAGAACGCGTGCACGAGCCCGCCGGCCCCCCGGAGACGCTCCACCGTTTCCTCGCCCGTCACGCTGACGCGCCACGTGGCGCCGAGCGTCCGCAGGAAGACGGGACCGAGGGCCGCCGCCGCTCCGATGAGGAGAGCGTCCCGACGGTTGAAACGGGAAACTCCCCTGGTCATGCGGCCTCCCCGAGCATCTCAAGGACCATGTCGGCGACGCGTGCGCTGGCCCCGGGAGTGCCGAGCCGCTCTCTGACGCCGATGAGCGCACGCGAGGTCGCGGCGAGCGTCTCATCGTCGGCGAAGTACGGCTCGACGGCGCGAGCGAGCGAGCGCGGCGTTACGTCGTTCTGGATGAGCTCCGGAACGACCCTTCGCCCCGCGACGACGTTCACCAGTCCGATGTCGGGCACGCGGACCAGCAGGCGGGCGATGAGATACGAGAGCGCCGACGTCCTGTAGACGACCGCCATGGGCGCACCCAGGCACGCCGCCTCGAGGGTCGCCGTGCCGGAGGTGACGATGAGCCCGGTGGCCTCCCGCATCATGCCGTAGACCCTCTCGGGCGGGACGATCTCGACGCCGGCCGCCTCCGCCGCCGACGTGTCGACGCCCGCCGCCCTCCCGAGACGGACCTCGAGGCCGGGAACGCGCCGCGAAAGGAGGCGGGCCGCCTCGAGCATCGGACCGAGGTGCCGGCGGACCTCCTCGCGTCGGCTCCCGGGCAGAAGGCCGAGAACGGGCCGCTCGGGGACCCGCTCGCGTATCCCGGGCGCCGCGGCGATCCCGGGCTCCTCCAGCAGAGGATGGCCGACGAACTCGACCGCGACGCCGCGCTCACGGTAGAACTCCACCTCGAACGGGAGGATGACCGCCATGCGGTCGACCCGCTCCCTGATGGCCGCGACGCGTCCCTCCCCCCAGGCCCAGACCTGAGGACTGATGTAGTAGAGCACGCGGATGCCGCGCCGGCGGAGTCTCCGGGCGAGCATCAGGTTGAAACCCGGATAGTCGACGAGGACGGCGAGCCGAGTTCCCCGCGAGACAGCGAGTTCCGTCAGGCGGTCCATCGCCAGCCGGAGACGGGGAACGTGCCGGAGCACTTCCACGAAGCCCGCGACGGCGAAGTCGTCGGCGTGATAGACGAGCTCCATCCCCGCGGCCTTCATCCGGTCGCCGCCCACGCCGTACACGCGCGCCCCGCCGGAGCGCGACACGACCTCGGCGACCACCTTCGAGGCGTGGAGGTCCCCCGATGCCTCGCCGGCGACCATCAGAATGGACGATGTCTGGGATTCCATGGCGGTCACATGCGGCCGAGTACGGGCGCCGTCAGGAACAGGCACCCGGACCGAGCGCCGTCTTGATCTGCGTCAGGATCTCCATCGCGACCTGGAGCGCTCTCAGACCGTCCTCGCCGCTCACGTCGGGCCGGCCGCCGGACCGCACCGCGCGGAGGAACGACTCGAGCTCCACCCTCAGGGGCTCAGCGTCCTCCAGCGCGAGGTCCTCGTGCTCGACGATGTCCTCGAGCCCTCCCTCGATCTCCCCCGACGCGATGCGCCGGAGCGTCTCGACCGGCACATCGCGCCGGCGGAAGATCTGGGCGCGCGGCGTGAGCGTGTCGACGGTCACATAGGCGTCGGGCTGGAAGAAGCGGACCTTCCTCACCTTCTCCCTCGACACCCGGCTCGCGGTCACATTGGCCACGCAGCCGTTCTCGAAGGAGAGGCGCGCGTTCGCGATGTCGATGGAAGGCGAGAGGACCGGAATGCCGACGGCATCGATCCTCTTGACCGGCGAGCGGACGGTGGAGAGGATGAGGTCGATGTCGTGGATCATCAGATCGAGGATGACGGCAACGTCGGTGCCGCGCGGCACGAACACGCCGAGCCTGTGGACCTCGATGAACCGCGGGTCCGTGAGGACCGCGAGCGCCGCCCTGACGGCGGGGTTCATCCGCTCGATGTGCCCGACGGCGAGAACCACGTCCGCGCCGCGCGCCATCTCAACGAGCTCTCTCGCCTCGTCGACGGTCGCGGCTATCGGCTTCTCGACGAGGATGTGAACGCCGCGCTCGATGGCCCGGCCGGCCACCTCGCGGTGAGCGCTCGTGGGCACGGCGATGCTGACGGCCTCCACCGCGCCCAGGAGCTCGTCGGGGCTGTCGAAGACCCGGCACCCAGTCGCCTCGGCCACCCGGCCCGCGGCCTCCTCATCGACATCGTGGACGCCCACGAGTTCGCAGTCCTCGATCTCCGAGTAGACCCTCGCGTGCAGACGTCCGAGGTGCCCGACGCCGATGACGCCCGTCGCTGTCAACCTTCCCTCCCTCGTGAAAGGCCGGCGCCGGCCCGTGGGAACGCCGAACCGTTCCCGCTCCCGTCGACCGCGTCGGCCTGATGCGCGCTACTTGATGATTCCCCGCGACGACGTCTCGATGAAGTCGACGAGGAGCGAGACCTCATCCGACATGTCGAGTTCCTTCCGGATCCGCTCCACCGCCTGGGTCGTATTGAGATCGGAGAGGTACAGCAGCCGATACGCCTTCCTGAGGGTGTTCAGCGTCTCCTCCGAGAAGCCGCGCCGCTGGAGGCCGACCGTGTTGACCTCGATGGGCCTCGTGGGTATGCCGCCGATCTTGAAGTACGGAGGCACGTCCTTCGAAACCCGGCAGGCTCCGCCCACGTAGGCGTGCTGCCCGATGCGGATGAACTGCTGGACCGCGGTCATACCGCCGATGGTCGCCCAGTCGCCGATCTCGACATGGCCGGCGATGTTGACCGCGTTCACGATGACAACGTGATCTCCGATGACGCAGTTATGCGCGACGTGAGCGTACGCCATGATGAGGCCGTCGCTCCCGATGACGGTCGCGTCGCCCTCGCCGGTCGCGCGGTTCAGCGTCGCGAACTCGCGCACGGTCGTCCGGTCGCCGATCCTGAGGTAGGTCTCCTCGTCCGTGAACTTGAGGTCCTGCGGGTCGGTCCCGATGACCGCGCCGTGGAAGATCTTGCACTCGTCGCCGATCTCCGTGTTCCTGTCGATGAAGGCCATCGAGCCTATCGTGGTCCCCTTCCCGATCCGGACGTTGGGCCCGATCACGGCGAACGGCTCGACGACGACGTCGGCGGCGAGCGATGCGTCCTCGTGCACGACCGCTCTGGGATCGATGTGCGGCAAAGGCTCCCTCCCGATCTATCGGTCGACGACCTGCGACCAGAGGTCGCCGTCGGCGACGAGCTCGCCCCTGACGTAAGCGGAACCGCGCATCTTGCACGTACCCCCGCGCAGTCGCAGGAGCTCCAGCTCGAACCGGACCGAATCGCCCGGCCGCACCGGCTTCCTGAAGCGGGCGTTGTCGATGCCCATGAAATACACCAGCTTCTTCTCGCGCTCGTCGACCCGCGAGAGAAGCAGAAAGCCCCCGACCTGGGCCATCGCCTCGATGAGAAGGACGGCCGGGACGATGGGGTGTCCGGGGAAGTGCCCGACGAAGAACCACTCGTTCATCGTGAAGTTCTTGATCCCGACGACGCGGTGACTGTCGAGCTCGAGGATCCTGTCGACCAGAAGGAAGGGATACCGGTGAGGCATGATCTCCTCAATGGACTCGATGTCCCATCCGGTCGTCGCGCCGTACCGGACCTTGCCCTGCCTGATGGCATCCCTGATCGCCTCGACGAAGCGAACGTTCGTGGCGTGGCCCGACTTCCTCGCGTGGACGCTCGCCCTCAGGGGGCGCCCCAGAAGAGCCAGGTCGCCGAGAAGGTCGAGGACCTTGTGCCGCGCGAACTCATCCGGAAAGCGAAGCTCGCCTTCGTTGACGATGCCGCTCTCGCCGACGAGAATGGCGTTCTCGAGGCTGCCGCCCCTGATGAGCCCCTGCTCCTTGAGCCCGGCGACGTCCGTCTCGAGCGCGAACGTCCTGGCCGGAGCGATCTCCGACACGAAGACATCCTCGGTCACATCGAAGCTGACGTACTGCGTGCCGATGGTCGGATTGTCGTAATCGATGAGGAAGCTCAGTCTGAGACCGTCGTACGGCGCGGCGGAGAGCGCCACGTCCCCGCTCTCGAATGACACTGGCTCGAGGATCTCGAGGTACTGAAGCGGGGCCTCCTGCTCGGTGATCCCGGCCTTCGTCAGGATGTCGACGAACGGCTTGCAGCTCCCGTCGACGGGCTCGGCGGGCTCCGCCGAGTCGATCTCGACGACGGCATTGTCGACGCCCAGGCCCATGAGCGCGGCGAGCACATGCTCGACGGTGTAGATGTTGACGCCGTTCTTCGAGAGTGTCGTGCGCCTCGGCGTGTCCTTGCTTCTCACGACATGCGCCAGTGAGGCCGGGATCGAGGGAGCGCCCTCCACGTCCGTCCGCACGAAAGACACGCCGGAGTCGGCGGGGGCGGGTCGGAAGGTGACGTTCGCCTCTCTCCCCGTGTGGATGCCGATCCCTCTGTACGAACAGGACTCCGCTATGGTCCGCTGGCGGGTTCTCCTCATCGATCCTCCCTCTTCTCGAGCGACTCGACGCGCCGCCCGAGATCGCCCACCTCCCGGATGAGTTCGGGAAGGCGGGCGATGCACGCCAGAAGGCGCTTCGCCTGCGAGTGTTTCCTCGCGGGATAGCCGGAAACCCGCTCGCCCGCGGGCACGTCGCGCGTGACGCCGGCCTGGGCGCCGATCATCGCGCCGTCGCCGATGGTGATGTGCCCGGCCAGGCCGGCCTGGCCTCCGACCACGACGCCGCGACCGAGTCGTGTGCTTCCGGATATCCCGACCTGCGCGACCACGATCGAGCCCTCGCCGATGACGACGTTGTGACCTATCTGCACGAGGTTGTCTATCTTCGTGCCGCGGGAGATGAGGGTCGTTCCGGTCGTCGCCCGGTCGATGCACACGTTGGCACCGATCTCCACGTCGTCTTCCACGACGACGTTGCCGATCTGGGGCACCTTCCTGTGCTCGCCGTCCTCGCTCGCGAACCCGAAACCGTCGCTCCCGATGACCGTGCCGGCGTGCACGATGACGCGGCTCCCGAGCACGCTCGCGGCCTTCACGGTGACCTTCGGGTAAAGAATGGTGTCGGCGCCTATCTCGACCCCGGGACCCACGTAGACGCCCGGGTGGATGACGACCCCGGCCCCTATCTGAGAGCGCTCCATGATGATGGAGCCCGCGCCGACGGCGACGTCCGGACCGAGCACCGCCGAGGGCGACACGACGGCCGTCTCGTGTACACCGCGCTCGACCACGGCGCCGGGGCCGGCGAAGAGTTCCATCGCCCTGGCGAAGGCGCCGTAGGGATTGCGGACGACGAGGAGCGGCTTACCCGACCTCTCGCCCGCCTCCCGGTCGTCGGGAGAGACGACCACCGCCGACGCTGCCGTCGTCTCGAGATGGCGTTCGTACTTCGGATTGGCCAGGAACGTCAGCTGCCCCGCGCGCGCCTCCCGGATCCCGGCGACGCCGTCGATCTCGACCGACGGATCGCCCGACACCGTGCCGCCGATCATCTCGGCGAGCTCGGCGAGCGTCTTCTTCATGCGTGCCTCCGGGGTCATGGAGGAAGAGCTACTCGGAAGCCGGCTCCGTGTTCAGGGCGTCGATCACCTGCTGGGTCAGGTCGGTGGCCGGGTCGGCGTAGACGATGCCCATCTGCGCCGCGTCGAAGATCATCTGGTAGTCGCCCTCGGAGCCGATGTCCTGGAGGATCCCGTTGATCGTGTCGAAGACCGGCTGCCAGAGCTCGGCCTCACGCTGCGCGGCGAGCCCCCCGACACCCCACACCTCGTTGACGAACTGCTCGAACTCGAGCCGCTTCTGTTGAATGGCCAGTTCCCGCTCGCGGAGCGCCTCTTCGGACAGGATCAGCCTCTGAGCCTCGATCTCGCCGATCATCTCCTCGATCTGGCGCTCCATCTCTCGGGCCTGGTTCTGCCAGTCCGAGAGCGAGGTCTGGAGCTGGTTCTCGATGTCGCGGGCGCCCTCGTACTCGTAGCGGACCCGATCCGAGTTGATGTACGCCACGCCGTCCGCGGCCCCCGCCACGCCTGAGAGGAGCACGAGGCAGCCGAGCGCCGCTGCGAGCGTTCCAATGTGCAGTCTCACGAAGTCCTCCTGTCAGAAGAAGCGCCCCGGGTGACCGGGGCGCCCTGAGCTAGAAGTCCAGTCCGAACTGGTAGTGAACGATCCACTCGCCGCCCTCGTCCTCGTCGAGCCCGTACCCCATGTCGACGCCGAGCACACCGAGGATCGGCACCTCGACGCGGACGCCGGCGCCGAGCCCCCAGTAGAGGTCGGTCGGATGGCTCGCCAGCTCGTCGTTCTCGTCCACGAGGCTCTCCCACGTGTTCCCGGCGTCCACGAAGACGACGCCGTAGACGGGAAGCTGCTCGGTCTCGTCAGTGATCGGCACGCGGAGCTCGGCGGAGCCCACAAGCATCGTGCGTCCGCCGTAGAGCTCGCTGCCCTGTGGCAGGATCGAGCGGTTGTCGTACCCGCGGATGCCGTTCACGCCCACGCCGCCCAGTTCGAAGCGCGTGTCGTCCGGTACCGTCGACGGGTCGCCGTACCCCGTCACGAGGCCCGCCCGTCCTCTCAGCATGAGCGTCGTCCGCCAGAAAGACGGAATGTACTTGCGCGCCTCGAGAACGTAGCGCTGGAACTTCACGTCGCCGCCCAGCGCCCCGCCGAAGATGTCGGCCGACAACCTCGAGTAACTTCCCGTTCGCGGCTGGAACCTCCGGTCGGTCGTCCGCCTCGAGAGCGTCGTCGTGATGCCGCTCCGCCACTCCCAGTCGGGCGCGTTCCGGTAGTACGTCTCGGTGGTGCCCAGCGTGTCGTCCTCGACGTCGACATACTCCGAGAGCTTGTACTGCTCGAGCGTGTACTTCGTATAGATCATGGTGTAGCGCGAGCCGAAGAGCGGCCAACCGAGCCTGACATCGCCGCCCCTGCGTTCGCGCTCGACGGTGTAGAAGCGCGAGCAGTACTCGCCGCAGTTCACGATGTCCGCCGAGTCGGGATGGTCCGAGAAGACGTCCTCGTAGAAGTCGTCACCGAGCGAGCCGTAGATGTACTTGTCGTCGGTGTCGTAGAGGTCGAAGCCGACCGAGAGCCTGCGGCCGAGGAACCACGGCTCGGTGAAGCCGAGGACGACCTCGGTGTTCCGCTTGCCGAACTCCCACTTGAGGTCGAGGTACTGCCCGTTCCCGAACAGGTTCCCCTCGTTGAGTTCGATGAAGCCGGTGATGCCGCGCTCGCTCGTGTGCGCGATTCCGACGCCCGCGCGGCCGGTCTGCCGCTCCTCGACCGTGAAGACGAGGTCGATGTCGTCCTCGGTGTCCCCCTCCATGAACTCGACGGCCGGTCCGTTGAAGAACCCGAGATTCGCGACGCGACGCTGGCTGGCGATGATCTCCGACGTCTGGTACAGGTCGCCCGGCCGGATGGTCAGCTCGCGGCGGATGACCTTCTCCTTGGTCCGTTCGTTGCCCTGGATGTGGATCTGACCCACCCGGGCGGGATCGTCCTCGGTGACGTGGAAGACAATGGTGACGCGGTCGTCGGCCTCGATGTCCTCCTCGCTGTAGATCCGGGCGCGGATGTAGCCCCGCTCTCCGTACCACGAGTACGCGTCGCCGATGGTGGCTTGCGCGTCCTCGGGGCGGTAGCGCTCTCCAGCGTCGACCTTGGTCAGGTCGTGAAGGGCGTCGAGCGCGAACTCGGAGGCGCCGACCCATTCGACGCCCGCGACCTCGTAGAGCTTGCCCTCTTCGACCGTGATGGTGATGACGACGCGCTCGCCCTCCTCCTCGAACTCGAGATCGTAGCCCGTCGCCCGGGCGTTGATGTATCCCTCGGCCCTGTATCTCTCCGCGATCCGGACCAGGTCCTCCTCGAGCACC
This sequence comes from uncultured bacterium, assembly GCA_964596015.1. Taxonomy (GTDB): domain Bacteria; phylum Joyebacterota; class Joyebacteria; order Joyebacterales; family Joyebacteraceae; genus WJMD01. The sequence goes on from CAZQSB010000007.1 coordinate 62,580, forward strand.
TCACGGTCCAGGAAGGCGTCGGTCCGCCACCAGCGGTCCTCCTTCGTCTCCATCACCTTCTCGAGATCGGCGCCCTCGAGCGCCTCGTTGCCCGCGAACTCGATGCGGCGGACGACGACCCGGGTTCCCTCGTCGACGTGCACCGTCAAGCGGACCGCGTCCTCGGCGGTCTGTTCCTCCTCGATCCGCACGGTCCCCTGGGCGAATCCCTTCTCCCGCAGGAGGGCCAGGAGTCTGACGCGCGAGTCCTCGACAGCCGCGCGGTTCCAGGGCTCGTTCTCGGTGATGGTCATGGCCTCGAGGATCTCGTCCTCGGAGAGCTCGTCCTCGCCCTCGACCTCGATGCCCGCGACCCGGGGACGCTCGACGACCGAGATGACAAGCCGGAAGCCCTCGCCGACGGGCTCCGCGTAGACGTCGACGTCCGCGAACTGCTCCGTCTCGTAAAGCCTCCTGATGCCCTCGCGGAGCGCCTCGGGACGAAGTTCCTCGCCCTGGCGCACCCCGAAGGTCAGAAGAACGCGGTCACGGCTGACCCGCGAGATCCCCTCGACGTCGACGCCCACGATGGTCTGGGCGAGCGAGGTCGCCGCCGACGTCGTCAGAACCGCGAGCATAAGAACAGGAACAATGAAAGAGCGTATTCGCATACAGATACCCCCATGCGACCGGCAGGTCATCCGGGAATGCTAGCACAGCGTTCCGAACGTGTAAACCCCGAGTTGGAACGCGCAAGTTGATATGTGGTAAGGGCTTCGGGCCACCCGCGGGTCAGAACTCGTAACGATTCTCTATCGAGAGCCGGCGGTCCCAGCCCTGGATGACGGGATCGTACACGACCCGCATGGAGAGAGACGTGTTTCGGGATACCTCGTATTCAATGCCCAGCTCGTGACGCAGGCCGAGGTTCTGTTCGGCGATCTCATCCTGATAGGCGCGTGTCGTGCCGACGTACGACAGGAGCCAGTCGCGCGAGAGGTACTTGCCGAGCGTGATGCGCGACCTGACGAGGAGCGGGAGGTAGAGGGCGCTGCCCTCCTGGGCGCGCCAGAGGTCGAGCTGCGAAAGGAAGTGCTCGACGAAGTCGATGTCGATCCGGACGAGATCGAGACTGAGATTGCGCCGGATCCTCGTCTCGACGGGCGCCAGGATGGGTCTCACGACCCGCATCGAGAGCTGGCCACCCACGACGTCGAGGGCCTGCCGGCGCTCCAGCGCGGCCTGCTCCTCGCCCTCAAGCAGGGCGAACCCCATCCCGTACTGCAGGCGGGACAGGATCTCCTCCTCGGAGTCATCCTCCGGAGCGTCGGAACTCAGGGTGATGGCGCTTTCATCTATGGTCGCGCCGGGGCCCGCGAAGGTGAGCGCCGGCTCGTAGGAATCCATGGTCAGCGTCACCGTCGTCCCGTCCTCCACACGGGTCTCCGCCTCCACGAAGAACCGGGGCGGCTCGCAGAAGAACGGGAAGTCGACGAAGGCGGTCTGGAGGTCGAAGTCGCGGTTCAGATAGGTCACGGTGCCCCGCGTGGCTTCGAGCCGTCCGCGCACACAGAGCGTTCCCTCGGACGGGGTGCCGCGGAACTCGAGCGCGCCGCCCTCCTCGACCTTGACGTCGGCATCGGCCCGCCGGTACCACACGTTGCGGCCGGCCCGGATCGTCAATGCCCACTCGGAATCGAGAACGGGGTTGGGACCTCCGTCGCCGTCTCCCCCCTCGAACGGATAGAGGAAGGAGAGGTCGGAGAACTCGACCTCCCCCAGGAGCGTCGGTTTCTCGCCGGGACCGGTGACGAAGAACTCCGCGCCTCCGCCAGGTCCCCTGACGTCCATCCTCCCGACCTCTCCCCCGCTCATGAGCCCGGGAATGCTCACGCTCACGGCCCCATCGGTCGTGAGACTGAGGACACCGACATCCACGCCGGCCACGTCGAGCGGCGGCAGCATCCGTCCCCCCACAGTACGTCGGCGGGCGCTCTCGAGCCGGACCTCCCGTCCATCGACGAAGCCTGAGACGTAGCCGCGCACGACGCTCCCGTCGACGATCTCGAGGTCAACGCTCACGTCGGTGAGCTCGTCGGTGATCGAATGCGGGCGTACGGACGGCGACGTCGCGTCGACCACCGCGCTCGCCACGACCATCTCGCCGGGGTCCCCGGAGAGCGACGCGCGCAGAGAGCCGCGCCCCCGACCGCTCTCTCCGAAACCTGCCGCCTCGACCAGAAGCGCCACCGGGTCGCCGTCGACGGAGATGTCGAGAGCGGCGGCGTCCCCGGCGTCTTCACCGAGTCCCGCCACGGGGAACATTCCCTCGGCCGACAGTCTGTAGTCGCCGCGCCTTTCGAGAACGAGGGGAGAGAGTCTGAGGGCGCCCCGGGCTCCGGTCACTCGCGCGAGGAGAACATCGAATGGAATGCCCAGGAAGGTCCCGTCGGTCGATTCGAAACGACCGTCCACGGTCGGGTCGTCCGTGGTCCCGCCTATCCCGACCGTCGCATCGAAGCGCGTCTCCATGTCGCCCCCGAGCATCGGTCCGGGCACGCCCTCCCCTGCCAGCGAGAGCGAGACCGGGCCATCGAGAGCGACCGTCCCGCCTCCGCGAAGGAAGACATCGTCTCCCTCCCGCACCGAGAGGCTCACCACCCGGAGCGTGTCGTTCGAGAGCCGGAACTCGCCGCTCGAGGCGAGCTCGTCGACGCCCGCGAGCGATGCGTCGGCCAGCTCGAGCTGTCCCGAGATGACAGGCCGCTCGAGCGTTCCCGACGCGGAAGCGGACACGAACAGGTAGCCGTCCAGGTCGCGCGGGGGGTCGTCCCCGGATGCCGCCCGGAAGATGTCGGCGACCCTGGCTTCCGAGACCACGAGACCGGCCGAGATCGTCCGCGATGGTCCCGGCCCGATGCGTCCCTCGATCCGGCCTACCCGGTCGAGCGTCACCGAACCGGAGAGGCCGCCGTCGGGCCCGACCTCCAGAGCGCCGTCGAGCGCCGTCTCGAGCCCTCGCACGACGACGGGCTCCCCCCGCAGCTCCGCGTGGAGGGAGCGGTCCGCGCCCTCGAGATCGACACCTCCCTCGAAACCGATGTCGGCGGAGCCGAGAGGGCCGCTCACGGCGATCGCGCCGTCGAGCGACAGCGCGTCGACCGGACCGATGAGTGTGGCCTGGCCGTCGATCCGTGTCGCCCCGAGCCGGGGCGGCAACCGCACCAGCGAACCGACACGCAGCGAATCGAAGAGCGTCCTCAAGGTCACGTCCGGCGCGTCGCCGGCGAGGCCGATCTCGGCGCTCGCGCGCCAGCCGGTCTCCTTGGACTCGAGCGTCACCGCCAGGAGGTCCTTCAAGAGCACGACGCCGCCTGCTCCGTCTCCCGGGCTGACCGGGCCGAGGCGGAGGCCGTTCCATCTGAGAAGTGCCTCGCCCTCGGCCTCTCCGTCGGAGACGCTGACGTCGGCGTCGGTGAGGTCGATCCGGCCCGCGGCCTCCGGCCCCCCCAGCGCGCTTGAGACGAGTCCCGCATCAAGCGCCGAGGCGGCGCCCGAGAGCTCCACGAGCCCGGTCTCGAGGTCGGCCCGACCGGCCAGACCGGCCCGCCCGCCGAGGACCGCGCCGTCGAGCGATTCGAGCCTGACGACGCCCTCCTGGACGACAAGAGAGCCCGAGACGCCGGAGAACCCGAGTCCTCGCGTCCGTCCGTCCGCCCGGCTGATGGACATCGACAATCTGGGCGTGTCGAAGGGGCCGTCGAGGACGATGTCGAGGTCGGCGGCGCCGGTCACGTCGAGCGTTCCGGCTCCGGCCGCGGCCAGCACCCGCTCGAGGGACGCCCCCTCAAGGCCTATCGAGAGCGCGTCGAAGCGGTCGCGGGAGAGATCGATCGCGCCCTTTGCCTCTACGCCGGTCGCGTCCCAGCGGCCCGTCAGGGAGTCGATGACCAGTCTCCCGTCGTAGGTAGCTTCGGCGTCGACGTCTCGAAGACGGGCCGCGGGCTCGTTCAGTTCGAGCCCGGCCCGGCTGAGCGAGACGTGGGCCGTCACGCCGACGCCGGCCGTGTCCACTGTGACCAGGGCGCGCGCGGACGCGACTCCGCTCGCGACGTCGACGGGCGACGCGGCAGGGACAGGAAGTCCGGGGCGCAGCTCGGTCGGCCCCAGCTCGAGCGTGAAGGTAGCACCTCGGGCGTCCGCCTCGAGCTCGCCCGAGAGGTTCGATCCGCCGTCCTCAAGTCTGCCGCTCAGGCTCCCCGTCACGGCGCCGTCGACGTCGCGAAGAGCGATCGCGTCGATCGCTCGCACGGTGAGCGACCCGCCGTCGACCGACATCAGTGTCAGTCGACCGTCCGAGACGGCCACGTAGTCCGGAAAGAGCTCGTCGAGCACCGCCGGGTCGGGCGGCTTGCGGGACGGCTCGTCGCCCCGCTGACCCGCCGCGTCCCGAGGCGCGTCGAGCACGATCTCGGCGCTCGGGGAGTCGATCAGAACGGAGCTCACGGCCCGGCGGAGGTCGAAGCCGGTCGTGATGAACCTCTGCAGGCTGATGTCGACAGAGACGCGGGGAACGCGAAGCGTGCCCCGCTCTCCGAGGTCGACGACGATGTCGGACATGGTGAGCGACGCGATGCCGAGGGAGAGATCTCCGACCGAGAGTTCGGCCCCGACGTCGGGCATGATCCTCGCGAGAACGCCCTCACGGAATCCGGGCCGCTCCGAGGCGACCCTGACGGTGACGACGGCCAGCGGAGGAAGCAGTATGAGCAGGAGGATGACGAAGACCACCCAGCGGCGGTGACGCATGGCGTGCCGCGCTCCTCGGTCGGCGGGTCATGCCCCCGCGCCGCGACTCCCGGGCGCCAGAGAAAGGGGCTCTGGAGCGGCGGCCCTAGCGGGCCGCCGTCTCCATCTTCTTGCGGGACGTCTTGAACGCCAGCTCCTCGCCGCGACGCTCGACCAGTATGAGATCGCCCTCCTCGTGGCGTCCCTTCAGGACCTCCTCGGACAGGGGGTCCTCAAGATAGCGCTGGATGGCGCGTCGAAGAGGTCGCGCTCCGTAGGCGGGATCGAAGCCCTTCTCGATCAGAAGCTCCTTTGCGCTCGAGCTGATCTTGAGCCGGATGCCTGCCTCCTCGAGCCTCTCCTCGACGTTCTGGAGCAGGATCTCGACGATCTGTCCCATCTCCTCGATGCCGAGCGCGCGGAAGACGACCGTGCCGTCGACGCGGTTCAGGAACTCGGGATTGAAGACGCGCTTCAGTGCCTCGGTCGCCTGGCCCTTCATCCGCTCGTAGATGTCGACCTGCTCGCTCAGCTGGAACCCGATGCCGGGGCCCTGCGCGATGTCGCGGGCGCCGACGTTCGACGTCATGATGATCACCGTGTTCCTGAAGTCGACGGTCCGGCCGAAGCTGTCGGTCAGCTGGCCGTCCTCGAGGACCTGCAGGAGGATGTTGAACACGTCCGGATGCGCCTTCTCTATCTCGTCCAGAAGCACGACGCTGTAGGGACGACGCCGGACCTTCTCCGTCAGCTGTCCGCCCTCCTCGTAGCCGACGTAGCCGGGCGGGGCGCCGACGAGTCTCGAGACCGCGAACCGCTCCATGTACTCGGACATGTCGAGCCTGATGAGGGCCGTCTCGTCCTCGAACAGGAACGACGCGAGCGTTCTGGCGAGCTCGGTCTTGCCGACCCCCGTCGGCCCCAGGAAGATGAACGAACCGATCGGTCTCCGCGGGTCCCGGAGTCCCGCCCGGTTCCTCCTGACGGCCTTCGACACGGTGTTCAGCGCCTCGTCCTGTCCCACGACGCGCTTCCGAAGCTCCTCCTCCATGCGCAGGAGCTTCTCGCTCTCCTCCTGAGCGAGCCGCTTGACGGGAATGCCGGTCATGCTGGCGACGACCTCGGCGACGTCCTCGGTGTCCACCGTGGCCTTCCTGGTGTTCTTCGACTGCACGAGCTCCTTGCGGGCGGACTCGAGCTTCTCCTGGATGTCGCGCTCCTCGTCGCGCAGCTCGGCGGCGCGCTCGAACTCCTGCTGCTCGCTGGCCGTACGTTTCTCGCACGATATGCGGTCGAGCTCCCGCTCGAGGTCGCGCACGTCGTTCGGTATCGCGCTCATCTCGAGCCTGGCCCTCGCGCCGGCCTCGTCGATGACGTCGATCGCCTTGTCGGGAAGGAAGCGGTCCGAGATGTACCTGTCCGCCAGCTTCGCCGCCGAGACGATCGCGTTGTCCGTGATCTCCGCCGAGTGGTGTTCCTCGTAGCGGCAACGGAGACCCTTGAGGATGCCGATGGTCTCCTCGACGCTCGGCGGGTCGACGATGATCGGCTGGAACCTGCGCTCGAGCGCTCCGTCCTTCTCGATGTGCTTCCTATACTCGTCCAGCGTCGTCGCGCCGATGGCCTGAAGCTCGCCTCTCGCGAGCGCAGGCTTCAGCATGCTGGCGGCGTCGATGGCGCCCTCGGCGCCTCCGGCTCCCACGATGGTGTGAAGCTCGTCGATGAAGATGATGACGTTGTCGCTCTCGCCGATCTCGGCGATGAGCGTCTTCAGGCGCTCCTCGAACTGCCCGCGGTACTTCGTGCCGGCCACGGTCGATGAGAGGTCGAGCATCACGAGACGTCGGTCCTTGAGCGTCGAAGGCACGTCGTTCGCGATGATCTTCTGGGCCAGACCCTCCACGATGGCGGTCTTCCCGACGCCCGGCTCTCCGATGAGGACCGGGTTGTTCTTCTTGCGTCTCGAAAGCACCTGGATGACGCGCTCGATCTCTCGCTGTCGGCCGATGACGGGATCCAGATCGCCGCGCCTCGCCATCTCGGTGAGGTCCCGGCCGAACTGGTCGAGCGTCGGCGTTTCGGCCGTCCGCTCCACCGTCTCCTCGGTCGCCTCGCCGCCCGAGCCGCCGCCCAGCACGCGCATCACCATCTCCCGGGCGGTCCGGAGGTCGACGTCGAGATCACGCAGGACCTTCGCGGCCACGCCCTCTCCCTCGCGGATGAGGGCCAGGAGAAGGTGCTCGGTGCCTATGTACTGATGGTGGAGGATGCGGGCCTCCTCGCGGGCGAGCTCCAGAACGGTCTTGGCCCGGGGGGTCCACTGGCTCTCCTTCATCGAGGTGCCGTACGAGCCGCGGGCGACGTAGGACTCGACCATCTCACGGACCGTGTCGAGATCGATCCCCAGTTCACGGAGCACGGTCGCGGCGACACCCTCCCCCTCGCGCACGATGCCGAGAAGGAGATGCTCGGTTCCCTGGTAGTCGTGATGGAGACGGATGGACTCCTCACGCGCGAAGTAGAGAACGCGTCTGACCCGCGGCGTGAACTCCCTCTGTCGTCTCTGCATGCGTTCCCTCCCTGGGAACCTCCGTCTTCGTCAAGGTCAGTTCTCCGCCGAGAGCTCCCTGCGGACCAACTCGGCTCTCGAGGCGTCGCGCGTCCGACGGTCGGACGAGCGCCCGTGGACCATCATGAGGTGTCCCGGCTGCGTGACCACGAGGAGCCGGTTGACCGTCCCCAGCGACACCCCTTCGACGAGCCCCAACGCGACGCCGAGCCTGAGCGAGGAGCAGAGCTCCATGACCTCCTCGGCCGAGAGCAGGCGCGCGTTCCTGAGGGTCCCGTACGCGCGGCAGACCTCGTCTTCGAGCCTGTCGCGCTCTCTCTCCATGAGCTCCTCTCGCGCCTCCTCCTCGAGCGAGACGAGCTGACCGGCGACGCGCTCGACGGTGTATGCGATGTCGTCCTCCGACTGCCCGAGCGTCGTCTGGTTCGAGATCTGAAGGAAGCTGCCGGTGGCGGCGCTCCCCTCGCCGTAGAAGCCCCTGACCGAGAGTCCGAGCTTGGAGATGCCGGCGAGGACCGACGTCGCCCGCTTCACTCGCGAGAGCGCCGCCAGGTGGGCCAGCACCGATACACGGAGGCCCGTCCCGACGTTGGTCGGGCAGGCCGTCAGGAAACCCCAGTCGCTGGAGAAGGCATAATGCAAATTCCGGTCCAGCTCGGAGTCGATCCTCTCGAGCAGGCGCCAGGCGTCCACGGGCTGAAGGCCAGAGCGGATGCACTGGAGCCTCAGGTGGTCCTCTTCGTTGACCATGCCCGAGACGACCTCGCGCTCGCCGATGACGCAGGCGCGTCCCCCGCCGCAGGCGGCGAAGGCCGGACTGATGACGTGCCGCTCGACGAGCGCCTGCCGCGCCGCGGAATCGGCGTCGTCCATCAGAACGACGCAGGCGTTCATCAGGTAGTTGTTCCGGCCGACGGCGTCGAGGACGCGTTCCCGCACCCTGACGAGCGCCTCGTCGGAGGCCCGCTCGGGAAACGGAACTCCCTCGACGTTCCTCGCGACGCGCACGCGCGTCGACAGGAACACCTCCGAGTGCGGGCCGGCTCCGGAGAGCCACGCCGCCGGCTCGCGCACGATGCTATCGAGACTCGCCGTCGCCATGGCCGGTTTCTCCCTCAGCGTGTCCCAACGAACGGATCGCGTCCCTGAGCTCCGCCGCCCGCTCGTACTCCTCGCGGAAGACCGCGCGCCTGAGGTCGGCCTTCAGACGCCTGAGTTCCTCGCGACGCGCGAACTGCTCCTCGAACCCCGTCGGGCTTCGACCGAGATGGGTCGCGCTTCCGTGGATCCTCCGCAGCAGCGGCGCGAGCTCGACCCCGAACCGCTCGTAGCACGCTCCGCATCCCAGCTTCCCGGTCCGTCTGAAATCGGCGTAGGTCATCCCGCACTCGTCGCAGGCGGCGTCCGGAGGCGTCTCCTCGGGATGGTCGTCCTCCAGAAGACCCATGAGGATCCCGACGAGCGGACCGGCGAACGACGGCAGCGTCGTCGCCACGCCTCGCTCGTGCGCGCACGCCTCGCAGAGGGCCCAGACGGAGAGCCGGCCGTCGACGACCTCGGCGTAGTGGACCGTCGCGGGCGACTCCCCGCATCTGTCACATCGCTGCGACATGGGCCAGCCCCTCCTCGGGGCCCACGATGAGCCCGTCCTCGAGAGCCACGACGCGGTCGGCCCTGGACGAGAGCGAGCTGTTGTGCGTGACGATCACGAACGTCTGTCCGTACGAGTCGCGAAGCTCCCAGATGAGATCGTGCAGCCCCTCGCTTCCGGCGCGGTCGAGGTTCCCGGAGGGCTCGTCGGCGAGGATGACCAGGGGGTCTACCGCGAGCGCTCTCGCGACCGCGACCCGCTGCTCCTCTCCGCCGGACAGCTCCCCCGGCTTGTGGTCGACGCGTTCGGACAGACCGACGCGGTCGAGAAGGTCCCCGGCGCGCGACCTCGCCTCCGCTTTCGTCCGACCGGCGATGAGGCACGGCATCATCACGTTCTCAAGCGCCGTCAACTCGCGCATCAGATGGTGGAACTGGAACACGAATCCGATGGTGCGGTTCCGGAACGCCGACACCGAACCGCTCGGCAGATCGAAGACATCCACTCCGTCGATCCGGACGGACCCGCCGCTCGGTCGGTCGAGCGCGCCCATGATGTGGAGGAGCGTGCTCTTTCCCACCCCGGACGGCCCCACGATGGCGACGATCTCTCCGGCCGCCACGTCCATCGTGATGCCGCGCAGCACTTCGAGGCGCTTGCCGCCCGTCTCGAAGCTCTTGGTCAGGTCGCGGACCTCGAGTCTGATGTCGTCTGCGGGCACGGGCTACTCCCTCCTGATGGCCTCGACCGGCTCGAGCCGGGAGGCCTTCCAGGCCGGGTAGAGCGCCGCCGCGAAGCTGATGGCGATGGCGGCGGCGGCCACGAGGACGAAGTCGAGCGGGCGCATCTGCACCGGCAGCGTCTCGATCGGGTAGACGTCGCCGGGGAGCGTCACGAACTGGTAGCGGTCGATCAGCGTCGCCAGGACCCAGCCGCCCGCCAGTCCCAGCATGGTGCCGAAGAAGCCGATCACCAGGCCCTCGAAGACGAAGATCCGGAGGATCGACGCCGCCCTGGCCCCCATCGACTTCATGATGCCGATGTCCTTGGTCTTCTCCATGACGACCATGATGAGCGTGCTCGCGATGTTGAACGCCGCGACCATGATGATGAGCGACAGGATCCAGAACATCACCTTGCGTTCGGTCCGCATCCAGGTGAAGAGGTTCCTGTTGAGCTCGATCCAGTTGTTCGCGCGGTACGGAAAGCCCCCGAACTCCTCCACCGCTCTCCGGGCGACCGACGGCGCGTCGTACGGGTCCTCGATGCGCGCGGAGATACCGGTCACCCCGTCGCCGATGCGGAAGAGTGACTGGGCGTTCGGTAAGGCAATGTACACCAGCAGCTGGTCGTATTCAAACATGCCCGAGTCGTAGAGCGCGGCCACCTCGAAGGCCTCCACAGCCGGCATGAGCCCCATCGGCGTGACGCGGTAGTCGAAGGGCGACGAGATGGCCACCGTGTCGCCGACCGTGGCCCGCACGCGCTCCGCCAGCTCGTCGCCGAGCACGATCCTCGGCGTCTCACCCGGAGCGGTCTCGAGCGTCTCGATGGGCGGTTCGACGTTCTCGGCGAAATCGGTCACCGTTGATTCGAGGGCGACGTCTATCCCACGCACCACCACGCCGTCCGAACCGCCGGGCCCCTTGAGGACCGCCTTGGAGTAGGTGAACGGCGAGGCCGCCTCGACGCCCTCGACCGCCGCGAGGCGCTCGGTGGCCTCGGAGAAGTCCCGGATCGGGTCGTTCCCGTATCTGAGCAGGATGACGTGAGCGTTGATGCCGATGATCCGCTCGTGGATCTCCTGCTCGAAACCGTTCATCACGCCGAGGACGACGATGAGCGCCATCACGCCGACCATCACGCCGACGATCGAGATGACCGTGATGATCGAGATGAACTTCGTCTGTCGCTTCGCCCGGAGATAGCGCCAGGCGACGAACCACTCGAAGGACATGTCGGTCTCCGGGCCGCGCCGGTCCGCCGGCGCCGCCTGTGTTCGCGCCGGAAGCCGCTCACGGCCTCACGTCAGGACCCGGCCTCGTGCCGCATCGCCGGGAACAGTATCACGTCGCGGATGTGCGTCGAGTCGGTCAGGAGCATCACGAGACGGTCGATGCCGACCCCGAGGCCCCCCGTCGGGGGCATTCCATGCTCCAGCGCCGTCAGGAAGTCCTCGTCGACGCCCTGCGCCTCGAGGTCGCCCTTCCTGCGCTCCTCCTCCTGGAGCTCGAGACGAGCGCGCTGCTCCAGCGGGTCGTTGAGCTCCGTGAAGGAGTTCCCGATCTCGAGTCCCCCGATGAAGGGCTCGAAGCGCTCGACGAAGCCGGGCGCGCCCGGCTTCTCCTTGGCCAGGGGCGAGATCTCCTTCGGGTAGTCCATGAGGAAGGTGGGCTCGATGAGCTTCGGCTCCACGAGCTCGTCCAGGGCGGCCTCGACGAGCGCGGCGCGGTCGACCGTCTCCGGCGGCTCGACCCCGGCCTTCCGGAGCGCCTCCGCGAGCTCCGAGGGAGGCGCCGTCGCGCCGACCCCGGTGGCCTCCCGGACCGCGTCGTCGACCGTGAGGCGGCGCCACGGCGGAGAGAGGTCGAGCTCGCCCCCCTGCCAAGGGACGGTCGTGCCGCCCGCGACGGCCTTTGCCGCGGCGACGACCATCTCCTCCATGAGCGCCATCATGTCCTCGTAGTCGGCGTACGCCTGATAGAGCTCGAGCTGGGTGAACTCGGGGCTGTGCGTGCGGTCCATCCCCTCGTTCCGGAAGTCCTTCCCGATCTCGAAGACGCGCTCGAGGCCGCCGACGATGAGGCGCTTGAGATACAGCTCGTCGGCGATCCTGAGATAGAGGTCCGCGTCGAGCGCGTGGTGATGCGTCACGAACGGCGCCGCGAAGGCGCCCCCGTAGACCGGCTGCAGGATGGGGGTCTCGACCTCGATGAAGCCCCGGTCGTGCAGGAAGCGGCGGATGGTCCTGATGACGACGCTCCGCGCCAGAAAGACCCGCCGGCTCTCGGGGTTCGCGATGAGGTCGAGGTAGCGACGCCTCGACCTCACCTCGACATCCCGGACGCCGTGCCACTTCTCGGGCAGCGGACGAAGCGCCTTCGAGAGGACGGAGAGCTCCCTCACCCGCACGCTGACCTCGCCGGTGCGCGTCTTCATGACCTCCCCGCGCGCGCCGACGTGGTCCCCCACGTCGAGGAGCTTCCAGATGTCGAAGATCTCGTCGCCCACGTCGTTCTGCCGCACGAAGAGCTGGACCTTCCCGGTCCAGTCGACGAGGTCGGCGAAGCCGGCCTTGCCGTGCGACCGCACGCTCATGAGCCGGCCGGCGACCGACACGGTCCGCCCCTCGAGTTCGTCGAACGACGAGACCACCTCGTCTGCGGTGTGCGTCCTGTCGTAGTTTCTGGGATACGGATCGAGACCTGTCTCCCTGAGACGGTCCAGATGCTGTCGCATCTCGCCTGTCACGCCGCGTTCGGTCGTGTCCAACGTCGCTCCCTCCGACCGGGACGCGAGACCTCGCGGGGTCCGCCCCGGTGTTCCTCCCGTGATCGACCGGCTAGCCGGTCGCCTTCAGATACGCCTCGATGAACTCGTCGATGTCGCCGTCGAGGACCGCGTCGACGTTCGACGTCTCCACATTGGTCCTGGTGTCCTTCACGAGCTGGTAGGGGTGCAGCACGTACGACCTGATCTGGCTGCCCCACGCGATGTCCTGCTTTTCGCCCGCCTCTTCCTGCTGCTTCTTCCTCTGTTCCTCTTCCTTGAGCGCGTAGAGCCTCGCCCGCAGTACCTTCATCGCGTTCTCGCGGTTCCGGAACTGGGACCGCTCGGCCTGCGACGAGACGACGATGCCCGTGGGAACGTGCGTGATCCGGACCGCCGTCGAGCTCTTGTTGACGTGCTGCCCTCCGGGACCGCTCGCGCGGAAGAAGTCGAGCTTGATGTCGGAGTCGGCGATCTCGATCTCGACGTCGTCCTCGACCTCCGGGTAGGCCGCCACCGACGCGAACGAGGTGTGACGGCGATGCGCCGCGTCGAACGGCGACAGCCGGACGAGACGGTGGACCCCGGACTCCGCGCGGAGATATCCGTACGCGTACGGCCCCTTGACGAGGACGGTGGCGCTCTTGATGCCGGCCTCCTCGGCGGGCTGGAGGTCGATGACCTCCGTATCGAGCCCTCTCCTGTCGGCCCAGGCGGTATACATCCGCAGGAGCATCCCCGCCCAGTCGGCAGACTCGGCGCCTCCGGCCCCGGGATGGATGGCGAGGATGGCGTTCCTCGCGTCGTTCGGGCCCGAGAGCATCTTCCGGACCTCGAGGTCGCGAAGCAGTTTCTCGACCCGGTCGATCTCGCCCTCGACGGCCTTCTCGGCCTCGCCGCCCTCCTCCTCGGCGAGCTCGACGAGGGCCTCCGCGTCGCCGATGCCGCTTCGCACCTCGGCGAGCGGCTCGAGCCACGCCCTCACGGCGTTCAGATCGTCCAGGACCGACTTGGCCTCGTCCTGGTTGTTCCAGAAGTCAGGCTTCGTCGTTTCCTTCTCGAGCTTCTCGCGGCGCGTCTCCAGTTTGGCGACGTCAAAGATAGTCCTCGAGTTCCCGAAGCCTGCGAAGCAGTTCCTCTACCCTGCGCGTGTGCTCGCTCTTCATTCGTTCTCTCCCTGAGCTCTCCTGAGTATCTCGCGCCACACCTCTTCGGCGCGCTCCTCGAGCTCGGTCAAGGTGCCGTTGTTCTCTATCACGATGTCGGCCCGGCTCGCCACCACTCCGGGGTCGAGTTGACTTTCCATCCGCGCCTCGGCGTCCGAACGATCGTACCCGGCCCGGACGAGCCGCTCGAGCCTCACCTCACGGGGCGCCGTGACGGCGACCACCACGTCGAACTCATCCATGATGCCCCACTCCGCGAGGAGCGCGGCGTCGACCACGACGATCTCGTTCCCGTCCGGCCTCGCGCGCTCGAGCATCTTCGCGACGAGCGGGGGATGCACGATGTCGTTCAGACGCTCAGTTCCCTCTTCCGAGCCGAAGGCCGCGCGGGCGAGCTCCCGTCGGTCGAGCGAACCGTCCGGGCCGACGATGTCGGGACCGAACGCCGCGACGAGTCTCGAGAGGACCGGGCTCCCGGGCCCCACGATGTCGCGGGCGATCTCGTCCGCCGCGACGACGCGGGCCCCCAGCTCCCGGAACCGCGCCGCGACGACGCTCTTCCCGGCCCCCATGCCTCCCGTCAGACCGACCGTGAACCCAGCCATCCGTCAGTGGGCCTCATACCAGTTCGCGCCTGTGTACGTGTTCACGACGACGGGCACGTCGAGTTCGAACCCCTCCGGCGCCTCCATCTCGCGCCGGACGACCTCGGTCACCTCGTCGACGGCGGACTCGTCGACCTCCAGCACGAGCTCGTCGTGGACCTGGAGAACGATGTCGGCCGGCAGATCGTCGGCCGCTATCCTGCTGTCGAGGCCTATCATCGCCACCTTGATCATATCGGCGGCGCTGCCCTGGATCGGCGTGTTCACGGCCGTCCGCTCGGCGATGCCGCGTATCCTCGCGTTGTCCGAGTCGAGCCCGGCTATGGGACGTCTTCGCCCGAGGATCGTGGTCGCGTACCCGTCCGACGCGGCGCGTTCGATCGCCTCATCGGTGTAGGCGGCCACGCCCGGGTAGGTCTCGAAGTACCGCTCGATGAAGCCGGCGGCCTCGTCGACGTCGATCGAGAGCTGGCGCGCCAGACCGTAGGGGCTCATGCCGTACATGATGCCGAAGTTGACCGTCTTCGCGAGGTCGCGCTCGGCCGGCTCCACCTCGTCCTCGTCGCGGTCGAGGATGAGCGCGGCCGTCGAGCGGTGGACGTCCTTCCCCTCGTCGAAGGCCCGGATGAGGTTCTCATCGCCCGAGAGATGCGCCATCAGGCGAAGCTCGATCTGCGAGTAGTCGGCGGAGAGGAGCAGGCGTCCTTCCTCCGCGATGAACGCCTTCCTGACCTCGCGGCCGAGCTCCGTTCTGATGGGGATGTTCTGGAGGTTGGGGTCCGAGCTCGACAGCCTCCCGGTCGCCGCCACGGTCTGGTTGAAGGTCGTGTGCACTCTCCCGGTCTCCGGATGGACCAGCGCGGGCAGTGCGTCGAGGTACCCGGTCTTGAGCTTGACCAGCTGCCGGTACGACAGGATGAGGTCCGGCACCTCGTGAAGCTCTCGCAGTCCCTCGAGAACACGCACGTCCGTGGAGTAACCGGTCTTGGTGCGCTTGCCCTTCGGCAGTCCGAGCCGATCGAACAGCACCTCGCCGACCTGTTTCGGCGAATCGATGTTGAACTCGACGCCCGCGCGCTCGCAGATCCGCGTTCGAAGCGCCTCCAACTCCCCTCCGAGGCGAGAACCGAGCTTGTCGAGGAAGCCCGCGTCGATGCGGACCCCCTTCTGTTCCATGCGCGCGAGCACCGGGATGAGCGGGAGCTCGACCCGTTCAAGAAGGGAAGCGAGCCCCGCCTCGTCGATTCTGCCCCCGAGGAGCTCCGTCAGACGGTAGGCGACGTCGGCGTCCTCGCATGCGTAGTCCCGCGCGGTCCCTGACGGCACGGCCGCGAACGAGAGCTGATTCCTGCCCTTTCCGATGAGGTCCTCGATGGGCGTGACGCGGAGCGAGAGATGCTCCAGTGCGAGGACCGCGAGGCCGTGTTGTCTGCGTCCCGGGTCGAGGAGGTACGACGCCAGCATGGTATCGAACGAGATGGGCTCGAGCTCGACGCCGGCCGACAGGAGCACCCGGTAGTCGAACTTCAGGTTCTGGCCGTACTTCGGGATCGAAGGGTCGGTGAGCGCCCCTCTCATCCGCTCGAGCACTTCTTCGAGCGGGAGCGAGGTCCCAGTATCGTGTCCGACCGGGACGTACCGCCCGGACCCTGACCCGGTCGAGACAGCGATGCCCACGATCCCGGCTGAGATGGGATCGAGCGACGTCGTCTCGAGGTCGATCGCGAACCCGCCGGAGCGCTCCAGCCCGACGATGAGCTCGTCGAGCTCGTCCAGCGACTCGATGAGCCGGTAGTCGTCGTCGCGGCCGTTCGAATCGGGCGCGACCCTCTCGACCAGAGAATGGAAGCCGTGCCTGCGAAAGTAGTCCGCCGCCCGGTGAGCGTCGAGAGGGCGCCGCTCGATCTCGTCGAGTGAGAGCTCGACGGGGGCGTCGGTCATGATGGTGACGAGCGAGCGCGACCTCAGCGCGTCGTCCTTGTGCTCGATGAGCTTCTCCCTGCGCTTCGTGCCGCTCACGTCCTCGATGTTCTCGAGGATGTCCTCGACCGAACCGAAGCTCTGGACGAGCATGAGAGCGGTCTTCCTGCCGATGCCCGGCACGCCGGGAACGTTGTCCGACGCGTCCCCCATGAGAGCGAGGACGTCGACGACGCGCTCCGGAGGAACGCCGAACTTCTCCACGACGGTCTCGGGGTCGTACGTGATGTCCTTGCCGGGGTCGATGACCGTGACCGTTTCGCTCACGAGCTGGAGGAAGTCCTTGTCGCCCGACACGATGACGGGACGAAGACCGCCGCTCTCCCCCTCGCGGGCCAGCGTGCCGATGACGTCGTCCGCCTCGTAGCCGGGAAGCTCGACCACCGTGAGTCCGAGGACCTCGACCAGCTCCTGGATGTCCGGGATCTGGTCGATGATCTCCTCGGGGGTTTCCTTCCGCGTCGCCTTGTAATCCTCGTACTGCTCGTGCCTGAAGGTCGGCTCGGGGCGGTCGAAGGCCACGGCTATGTAGTCCGGGTCGAGCTCCTCGACGATCTTGAGAAGCGAGAGAGCGAACCCGTAGAGCGCGCTCACGTTCCTTCCCGATTCGTCCGTGAGAGGACGCCGGATGAACGCGTAGTGCGATCTGTAGGCCAGCGCGGTCCCGTCGACCAGAGCCAGGACGGGGGCGCCGCCTTCCTGCACGCGCTCCGTCATCTGTAGAGACTCTTCTCTCTGATGTAGGACTCGACCCCGGCCGGGACCTGATAGCGGATGCTCCGGCCGAGCCTCACCCTCCGTCGGATGTCGGTGGCCGAGATGCCCACGAGGGGCATGTCGAGCAGCACCGAGCGCTCGTGGACCCGGGGATCGGCCTCCTCCGGGACGACGCCGGGACGCGGGGCGACGGCGAAGCGGCACTCCTCGATGAGCTTCTCGGGGTCCTTCCAGGTGAAGAACTGGTTCAGGCTGTCGGCCCCCATGATGAACCAGATCTCGTCGACCCCGGTCGTCTCCCGAACCTCGCGGACGGTCTGGATGGTGTAGGAGGCTCCCTCTCTCTCGGCCTCGATGTCCGAGACGTCGAGCGCCGGATTCCCATGAACGGCGATGCGCGTCATCGCCATGCGGTCGACGAAGGGCGAGACGTCGTCGCCCTCCTTGTGCGGCGGGCGGGCGGCCGGAACAACGAGCACGCGATCGAGACCCAGCTGGTCGACGGCCGTTTCGGCCGCGATGAGGTGAGCTATGTGCACGGGGTCGAATGTGCCGCCGAGGATGCCGAGTGCCAGAGCTGTTCCCTCCCTCTTGAGACGGACGGAGCTACTGGCCGGCCTCGTCGCCGGACCCGGCCGGACGAGCTTCCTCCGTCGACGCTGGGAAAAGCCGCTCGCGGCGCGCCTGGACCTCGTCGGCCTCGGCGGTCCTCCCGGCCTCGCGGAGATTCGACTCCCAGACCCGGAGGGACCGGGGCGCCCAGGGAGTGTCCGGATACTCCTCCACGACCTGGTCGAAGTAGATGCCGGCCGCGTCGAGGTCGCCCAGCTGGAGATAGAGCTCGGCCGAGAGGAACAGCTTCTCGGCCAGCCTCGACCGGAGCTCCGCCTTCAGCTCCTCGGCGTCGTCGGAGAACTCGCTCCCCGGATAGGCCGCGAGAAAGCGGTTGAGCCGCGCCAGGGCTCTCCTGGTCATCGACTGGTCCAGCGTCGCGGGCAACGACTGCTCGTAGAACGTGAGCCCCAGCTTGTACTGGGCCTCCGGCACCAGCGGCGAGTCGGGGTAGTCCTCCATCAGCCTCATGTACCCGTGCTCCGCGAGCGCGTACTCGCGGATCGCGCGATGCGCGTCGGCGAGCCCGAGGAGCGCGTCGTCGGCCTCCGGGGCGAGGGGATGGTCGTCGGTGACGCGCCTGAACGCCTCGATGGCGATCAGGTAGTCTTCGGAGGCCATCGCCGCCGCGCCGATGTCATATGCCCTCTCGGCCGTGACGTCGGAGAGTTCCGGCATCGGCGAGCAGCCGCCGAACCAGAGCGCCGCCGTCACGAGCACGAGAAGAAGTGTGGTTCGAGGCTCTGTTCTCTTCAACGGCTCCTCCGCGTCAGTCGCTCGACCTGCTCGTATAAAAGAGGTAGATGAGGCCGCCGACGATCCCCGCCACGACGACGGGCTCAAGCACCTTGTCCCAACCCCCTGCCTCGAGGGGCGGTGTCGTGAAGTCCTGTCCCGGCGTCACGAGCTCGGGTATGCGGGACCCCCTCACGATGTCGCGCCGCTCGCGCCTGGCGCTCCCCGCCCAGAGCACCGCCTGGGAGGCGTCGGAAAGCTGGAAGTGAATGTCGACCGAGGCCCGTCTCTCGACCTTGCGCGTGCCGACGAGCCATTCGCGCCAGACCCTCGGATAGGTCATCTCGCAGGCGACGATCCTGTAGGAGACCCTGTAGGCCTCCTCGGTCTCCTCCCCGTCCTCCTGCTGCGCGCCGGTCGGCATCTTCCCCGAGCGGACCGGATGACCGCGCTCGGTCAACTCCGAGAGCAGGAGCGACTGCACGAGCCAGTTCGCGCCGTGAGTCTCGACCTGCTCGAGATAGACGGGCGCTCCGGCCGGGATGTTCATCCGGCCGACCGCGTCGTCGATGGCCTCGGATGCGAGTTCGCTCAGAATCGTGAGGTTGGTCTTCGGCACCGGCGCTTCGCTCACCGTCCCGTCGCCCCCGGCGGGGACCGACCCGATCGCCGCGGGGCCGCCGAAGGCCGCCGAGAGGGCGACCTGGTGTGTGGCTCCCAGATCGGACGGACGATAGGCGTAGTCGAGCATCCACGTGTCCTGCATGTGGAAGCCGACGCCGGCCGTGTATGGCGCCAGCGCGGACTCCGCGCCCCCGATGAGCCCGGCCCTGAGGTCGAGATACTCGAGAGGCGAGTACTGGACACCGAACCGGACCGCGGCGTCCGAATCGTTCTGCTGCTCGACGTCGAGAGCGAAGAGCAGGTCCTGAAGCTCGTACGCCGCCCCGCCGACAAGCGTCACCGGCAGGGGGTCTGTCTCGTCGCCGAACTCCATGCCCGGTCCCAGATGCCTGACCGCGGCGCCCAGCGAGAGCCGGTCGGTCGGGAGATACAGGACCCCGGCGTCGAACGCGTAGGACGAGGCGCTCTCGTCCCCGAGCGTGCTCGAGACGTACCGCACGTCCGCGCCCAGAGCGAGGTTCTGTCCCAGAAGATACGAGTACCCGACGGCGCCGGCGAAGTCGCCCGACTCGAAGGAACCCTCTCCGGTGTTGTCCCACGACAGCGATCCCTGCTGGAGCGCCAGTCCGACGGCCCCGCGCCCGCCGAGCGGCGTGGCGTAGGTCGCGAACTGATAGGAGGCCTCGTCCAGCCAGGACGCGTGCGCCACCGAGAAGGTATGTCCTCCGACCCGCGAGAGCCCGGCCGGGTTCAACGCGAGCGCGGCCCTCCCGTCGACGATCGCGACGGACGCTCCGCCCATGGCGGACGGCGCGGCCCCGAGTCCGACGCCCAGGAACTGCGCGCCGGAGGTGCCGGCCGAGATGGCTTCCGTCGCCCCCGCCGCGGCGAGGAAAGCAGAGAGAAGGATCGCGATGCTCGTCTTCGACATGTCGTGAACCTCCCGACCAGTTTACGCTACTTGACGACGGCGATCTTGCGGACGGACTCGTCGCCGTCCACGCGGATCAGCAGGAAGTAGACGCCGCTCGCGACCGTCTCCCCCTCTGAGTTCGTGCCGTCCCACGTCACGGGCGTGCCGGCCTCCGTCTCGAGAGAGACGACCAGCGCTCCCGTCATTGTGTAGATGTCGATCTCCGCGGAGCCTGTCGCGCCTCCGGGGTTGATGGTCACCGTCTCGCCCTCCCCGGGGTCGAAGCTGTTGGCGTCGACCGACAGACCCGTGGTCGACGACGACCCCTGAACGACCGAGACGGACACCGACGAGTCGGCGACCGCGTGGAAGTAGTCGGACGCGGCGATCCTGACGCGCTCGGGGCCGACCGGAACCAGCGTGCTCGATGCGGAGATCGTGTACCGGACCTCGTAGGTTCCGTTCCCGAAGTCGCTGACCGTGACGTCCTCTTCGTCGAACTCGCTGTCGAGTTGATGGAAGAACGCGTCGATGTCGTAGCCGCCCTTGTCCCAGACCGTCTCGATGGTCACGGTCTCCCCGGGCTCGTAGACGGCGTCGTCATCGAGGACCTCGGACATCGTGTGCACGGGAGCTGCGACGTCATAGACGACGTCGAACTCGAACCAGGGCGGCGTCGACGTGTCCGTGTTGACGTGTCCCCTGCTGTCCGCGGTCAGCGTCCCGTCGAACGACCTCAGGGTCACGCTCCGGGTCTCGTCGGTGACGTCGAGTTCGCAGTCCTCGCACGCCAGATCGAAGGTCCAGGTGGAGGCGCCTGAGACCGTCGGGTGCGCGGTGAGCGGGACGTTCGTCCAGGTGGACAGGTCCGTCGAGTACTGGAGCGAGTCGACGCCCGCCCGGTCGTACACCCATCCCGAAAGCTCGAGACTCGCGGCGTTGACCGCCACGACGCCCGACGTGTCGGGAGCGGCGGAGCCGATCGACGGCGGATCGGTGTCCAGATCGATCATGCTCTCCTCGATGGAAGCGTTCCCGGCCGAGTCCAGGGCCTCCACGACCAGGCCGTAGGTCGTGTCGGCCGCGACCGAGCCGCCGCTCCCGCCGTCCCACACGAGCGAGACCGTGTCGACGCCCGTCGTCTGCAAGAGGCTCGCGACCACGTCGTCGTCGGGATCCACGACCGAGGCGGTCACGAGGTCCCCGGCATCGGCCCCGACGATGACGAAGCCGATGAGCAGGCTGTCCGACACTCCGTCCCCGTCGGGCGTGAAGCGGCTCGGCGTCAGGGAGAGCTGGGTGATGCCCGGCGCTTCGGTGTCCAGAACCAGCGAGAGCGTCCGGCGCTCGGCGTCGGCCGTCGCGGCGAACCTGTACGTCCCGTCGGGAGCGACATCGCCGCCTGTCCCCCGTCCGTCCCAGACATAACTGTACCGGTCGGCCGCCTGGTACCCGGACCAGAGTTCGCGGACGACGGCGCCCGAGCTGTCCTCGACGGCTATGACGGTCCAGGCCGAGTCGGACAGCGTGTACGACAGGGTCGTCTCGTCGTACGTCCCGTCGCCGTTCGGTGAGAAGGGATTCGGGATCGCGGCGAGATCGCTCAGAAGTGCGCACCGGACGGGCAGGGCGGCTGCCAGAACGACCAGCAGGGCCACGCCGCCGGGTCCGAGCGGCTTCGACATTGCAGTGCCTCCTCCCCCGCTCCGCGGGCGGGGTCGTCAACAGCGCCCACCGTGGGCGCGTGAGATGACTTAAGATGACATTCCGCCAGAGGATACAACGTTCTACGGTCGGAATGTCAAGAATAAAGCCTCAGAAATGGAGCACGGCGGACAGGAGGTGCCTCGGGTGCCCGCCCTCGGAGAGCAGCACGGCGTAGTTCAGCACGTACTCGTCCCCCGGAGGGGCGCCGGGCGTCCTCCAGCAGGGTCTCATGGGGATGGCTCCCGCCCCCAGGGACAGCACGTCGCGCTCGCCGCCCTCCTCGCGGAACCCGCCGGCTCGGAGCGCCCCGCGGTTCCAGAGGTTCCATTCAAGGCCGGCCCTTGGTTCGAGCGACGTATCGCCGTGCTTCTCCGCCAGGTCACGAAGGTCGAAGGACAGCGTCAGCGACTCTCGCGGCCGCCACACCATCCCGGCGTTCATCGTCCGCGGTCCCAGCCCCTCGATCGTCCTGCGGTAGTGACCGAAGTCCGACGGAAAATCGAGGTACGAGAGCCCCACCGTCACGCTGTCGTTCGGTCTGAGGAGCGCGCCGTAGGCCCGTCCGGAGCCGTGGCGCCGGCCACCGAGGCCGTCGTCGCCGGAGAAGAGGGTGACCGACATGCCGATCGAGACGCGGGGGTCGAGACGGAACGAGAGAACCGCGGTCGAGTAGTAGGCCGAGAGAAGGTCGTCGGCGTCGGCCAGACCCTGCTCCTCGATGAGGGCCACGGGATCGAGATGCTCCTCGAGAAGCACGACGCCGGCCGAGAAGCCCCCCCGACGGAAGGCGGCCGACTTCAGCACCGAGCCGATGGCGACGAGCGCCTGCTCGGGCAGGTCGAGGGCGGCGAACTCCTCGCTCTCGACCCCCGTCAGGAGTCCCGTTTCGCGGATGATGGCGGGTCCGCCAAGGATGTTGACGTGAGCGCGGAAGCCGCCCCCGGCGATGCACTGCGGCGGTGTGAACGCCGCAGGGTTCCAGACCGCGGCCGCGAGCTGGTCCTCGACGGCCATGAACGCGCCGCCCATTCCGAGCGGCCGGGGCGAAACCGTGCTGACGCTGCCCACGGCCAGAGAGAGCGCAGGCCACAGGACGACAAGCACCAAAACGCCGGCGCGGATGATACCGGATAAGCGGGAGTCCGTCAGAAGCTCTCCTTCCATGGTCGGAGTATAGCACCTGCCGCGCCGGGCCGCCACAGGAGCGCCCCCGTTCGAACCCCTCGTTGGGGCCGTTTGACGTTGACAGGCTCCGGTTCCACTCTTACCATGTTCTGAAAGAGCGTCCCCGACTCCATTGCTCCAGAAAGGTGGAGAGCCATGAAGAGGAGCGTCTTCCTCGTTGCGTTTCTGGTTTTCGCTGTGGTCGCGAACGCGGCGCCGCCGGCCGGGTCTCCGGACTCCGGGACATCGGCGCCTCCCGCCCGCAGGGTCTCCGGCAGAGCGGGGTTCGGCGGAGCCAGCGAGACGACGATCACGGGACTCGTGACCGGCCCGGACGGCATGCCGATCTCGGACGTCACGGTGAAGCTCTATGTCGGCGGCCTTCTGCTGAGCGAGGCCCCTGTCGAGGTCGACGGCGGCTTCGAGATGAACGAGCTCATCGACTACGGGCGAAACGTCACGATCGATCTCTGGTTCGTGCCGGAGAACCCCGACCTGGTCATGGAGAACGTCCTCCTGAAGGAAAGCACGGCCGCCGTGGCCAACGAGCTCTACAGCGACTGCATCCAGAGGTCTCGTCTCGACCCCATCACGGACGTCGTGGTGACCATCCGCGACCTGGACTCCAGGAACCAGTACCTGGCTCGACGGGACTGCGTCGACTGACGGGGCCCGGGCAAGCTAGGCTTGAACGCGCGAGGCGCCGCTCTCCCTTCCGGGAGGGCGGCGCCTTCTCATTGGGTCCGTTTCGTCACGGTCCCGCGCCTCTAGAGAGAGTGGATCGACTAGAGAGAGTGGATCGACATCCCTCTCAGGGCCTCGAACGCCTCCATGACGGATTCCGGGAGCGAGGGGTGGGCGTGTATCATGGCCCCGACGGTCTCGGCCTCGATGCGGGCCTCGACGGCGAGAGCGATCTCGTGCACGAGTTCGCTCGCCCCGGCTCCGGCGACGACCCCACCCATGATGACGCCGTCGGCCGCGTCCGCGATCACCTTCACGAACCCGGCGGCTTCGCCCTCCGCGACGGCCTTCCCCGACGCCGAGTACGGAAAGCGACCGATGCTGACCTCGATGCCTCGTTCATCGGCCTGGGCCTCGGTGATGCCGACGCTCGCGATCTCGGGATTCGTGAAGGTCACGCGCGGCACCGTGCGGTAGCTCATCGTCGTGTCCATGCCCGCGGCGCGTTCGGCGACCACGATCCCCTCGCGCGACGCAACGTGCGCCAGCAGCCAGCCGCCGACGAGGTCGCCGATGGCCGAAACGCCCTCGACCGACGTCTCCATGCGCTCGTCGACGACGACCGCGCCGCGCTCGGTCTCGACACCGAGTCCGGGGATGCCCGCTCCCTCGATGAGCGGCCTTCTTCCCATCGCGAGCAGCACGCGCTCGGTCGTCACCTCGTCGCCGCCGTCGAGCGTCGTGGTCACTCCCGACCCGCCGATCTCCATCCCGTCGACCTTCGTCGAGGGCCGCACGTTGACGCCGCGCTTCCTGAGGCTCGAACGAAGCAGGCGGGCCGCCGCGGGGTCCTCTCCGGGAAGTATCTCGTCCAGCATCTCGACGAGGGTGACCTCGGTGCCCATCGAGGAATAGAAGCCCGCGAACTCGCATCCGACGGCTCCCGCCCCGATAACGAGAAGGCTCGCCGGAAGAGAGAGATCGGCCAGTGCGTCGCGGCTCGTCCAGATGCGGTCGCCGTCGTAAGGGAAGGCGGACGGGACGAGCGGCCGCGAGCCGGTAGCGAGGACCACGCGGTCCGAGTGAAGCGTCGACGGACCTTCTCCGGTCGCGACGGATACGACGCCTGGCTCCGCGACCGTCGCCTCGCCCCGCACGACGTGCACCCCGCGCTTCTCGAGGATCTTCTCGACGCCGCCGCGGAGACGGCGCACGACGTCGTCCTTGCGCTTCCGCAGGCCCTCGATGTCCGGTCTCGCGCCCTCGATGACGAGGCCGAAGTCCGAGGCGCGCTTCGCCGCGTCGAGGACCGAAGCGCTCCTGAGGAGCGTCTTCGTCGGGATGCAGCCCCAGTTGAGACAGACCCCGCCAACGTCCTCTCTCTCGACGAGAGCGACGTCGAGACCGAGCTGCGCGCCGCGGATCGCGGCGACGTACCCTCCGGGGCCGCCGCCGACGATCGTCATGTCGAACCGCTTCTCCATCGAATCCTCCGTGTGTCGTCTGAAGACGTGAAAGGTCGTCGAGAGCGTAGCGGCCCTGTGTGGTCCGTGTCAACGCAAGCCGGCGCGGCCGCCTATCGCTCGAGCGAAGCGAACGTCCCGTTGACCCGTCTTTCGGGGTATGCTACATGAGAACGCGCAAAGGAGGCTCGTGTGGCGCTGGTGGTCAGGAAATACGGCGGGACGTCGCTCGAGGGACGCGACCGCATCATGGACGTGGCGCGGCGGGTGGCGGAGCTCCGCAGGAGCGGAGACGACGTCGTGGTCGTCGTCTCGGCCCGCGGCGGAACGACCGACCTGCTGCTCGAGGAGGCCAGCGCCATCTCCCCCGCCCCGGCCCAGCGCGAGCTCGACATGCTGATGACAGCGGGTGAGCGCATCTCCATGTCGCTCCTGGCCATCGCCCTCAACGCTATCGGCTGTCCGGCGATATCGTTCACCGGCTCGCAGGTCGGCATCATCACGGACACGCGCCACACCGAGGCGCGCATCCTCGAGGTTCGTCCGCACAGGGTGCGGCGGGAGCTCGAGCGCGGCTACGTCGTGGTGGTCGGAGGCTTCCAGGGCGTCAGCACGGCCAAGGAGGTCACGACGCTCGGTCGCGGCGGCTCGGACACGACGGCGGTGGCCCTGGCGGCGGCCCTGGGGGCCGAGCGGTGCGAGATCCTGACCGATGTCGACGCGGTCTACACGGCCGATCCGAGGCGCGTGCCCGGGGCCCGTCCCGTGGCGGAGCTCAGCTACGAGGACATGGCGGAGCTCGCTCGCTTCGGGGCGACGGTCCTCAAGGAGGAGGCCGTCCGGTTCGCGGAGAGGAACGGGATCGCGCTCAGGATCGGGGCGAGCGACCGTGAGATCCCCGGGACCATCGTTCTCGAGAATCCCGATTGCGGAAGGGACGACGTCACGGCGGTCACGGCCACGAAGAGGGCCGCGCTGGTGACGGCGGACGGACCGGGGCCGTGCGCCGCTGCCGAAATCGTGCGCTCGCTCGACCTCCGCCCGCTCGCGACGTTCTCAACGGGCTCGGAGACGGCGATCGTCGTCGAGCTTCCGGCCGACGCGCGCCGCAGCGAGCAGCTCCGGCCGGTGACGCTCCTCTGTCTCACCGGCTGCGACGCCGGGTCCCCGGACGTCATGCGCGCGGCCGTCTCGGCGATCGAGGAAGCCGGGGCGCGCCTGCTCGCCTCGGCGGGCTCGGCGCGAAGCTCCAGGTTCGTTCTGGACACGGAGCGGTCCGACGAGGCCCTCCGCGCGGTTCACGATGCGCTGCTGGGATCCGGCGCCGCCTCCTCTCCCCGCAGATAGACCCCGAGCACAGTGATCTCGTCCGCCCGCGCGCCCTTCCGCGCGGGGTCGGCGTCGAGGACCGTGAAGCTCGCCTCCGAGCCCTCGCGAAGCGTCCCGACCCTGTGCTCATCGAATGCCAGCCACGCGGCCCCGCTCGTGAAGAGCGCCAGCGCCTCGGCCGGATCGATGTCGTGCTCCTGAACCGGGCGCGCGGTCGCGGCCGCCATCCCTCCGAGGGGATCGATCGGCGTGACGTAGGAGTCGGATCCCGCCCCCAGCGGGACCCCGGAGTCGAGCATCGAACGGTAGGGGTTCGTCCGGCGCATCCGCCCGGTCCCGAGACGCTTCTCGTAGAGCCCCCCGGGGCCGCCCCAGTACCGCTCGAACGCCGGCTGGACGCAGACGCCCGCGCCGAGTCGAAGGATGCCGGCGACGGCGCCTGCGTCCACCAGCTCGCAGTGCTCGATCCGGTGGCGCGCTTCGCGCGCGTCGCTCCCGACGGCCGCCTCGAGACACCGGACCGCCTGATGGACGGCGCGGTCGCCTATCGCGTGCACGGCCACCTGCATGCCGCGGCCATGCGCCCGACCGATGAACGACGTGAGCTCGTCGTCCCCGTAGTAGAGCACTCCGTCGCCGGGACCGTCATGATACGGTCGCAGGAGCGCCGCCGTACGCGAGCCGAACGAGCCGTCCAGGAGAATGCACCCGCCGATCCGCGGGAGCCCCAGGGAAGCCACTCGGTCGACGTCCGTCGTCTGCGGATACACGACGACATCGACGGGGAGCTCGTCGGCGACATCGAGGACCAGCTCGATCTCGCGGTCCTCGGGATCCTCGCGTCCGACCAGGGCGTGGACGACGCCGGCGCCGGCGCGGAGAGCCGCCGCTGAGCCGAGATGGAGCGCCCATACCTTCTCCTCGTCGGTCAGGAGATCGGACGAGAGCGCGGCGGCGCGGTTGTGCGCCGCGCGGCGAAGAACGCCGGTGGGTGAGCCCGTCCCGTCGGTCTCCACCCCGTCGTTCGTCGGCTCGAGTCCCATGAGCCGGTATGCGGCGGTGTTGACCGATGAGCTGTGACCGTCCCGCCGCTTCACGAAGACCGGCGTCGACCCGGCCGCGGAATCGAGTTCGGACATGGTCGGATAGCGCGCGTCGTCGAGCGTGTCGGGGTCGAACGAGTGGGCGCGGACGAGCGGTTCCTCATGCTCCCGGACGGCGTCCGCGACGATACCGAGGAGCTCGTCGATGCTCGCGACCGACGACAGATCGACACCGAGCTCGAGAAGCCCGGTTCCCAGAAGATGGACGTGAGCATCATGGAGAACTGGAACGGCAACGGCGCCCGGAGGAAGCGTCAGCGCGCGTACCGAGCGGACCAGCGCGTCGGGGGGATCCCCGACGCCGAACGAATCGACCCGGCCGCCGACCGAGAACAGCCAGTCGACCGGCTCCTCGAAGGGGGACGTTCGGATCGTTCCCTGGACGAGTGTTCGTGCGGGGGGCACGTGACCTCTAGATCCTGGTGCGTTCGACGAGCTTGAACTCCCCGAAGCCCTCGCGGTCGACGAAGATGAACTTCGTGTGCTCGCGGTAGTAGTACCAGACCTCCCAGGCGTTCAGCATCCGTCCGACCGGCTGGGACTCGACGTCGTCCGGCTCGCCGTACTGGATGTAGATGCGTCCCATGTCGGTCTGCCATCCGGGGACGGTTGAGCGGAAGTGGAGATTGGCGTATCCGATGCGTCTGATGAACTCGCGCTTGAACTCGTTCGCGGGTGTCTCCGGATCCGGATCGCGTGACGCCCAGAACTCACGCCACGCCTCTTCGCGCTCGTCGACAGGCGCGTCGACCAGCCGCTCCACCTCCTCGCGGGACGCGACGTAGCTGATCTGGTCTACCATGGTGTCGAAGTCGCCGCCCCAACTCCTCGGGGACGTGACGACGCGGAACACGGCGCGGGCGCTTGCCGATGCCTCGTCCCCGCGCTCCCCGACCTTCGCTCTCAGAACGTACTCGCCCACTTCGTAGTCGAGCACGCCGAACTCGTGGATGAGGTCTGTGCGGAAACCGGTGGGTTCAAGCGTATCCTCGAACGACTCGACGAGTTCGCCCCGCTCGGTCAGCACCTCGGTCGTGACGTTGTACACGGCGGTGCTGTCTCCGTAGACGGGAACCCGCACGCGGACCACCGGGCGGTCCTCGCCGTAGTCGCGCATGGGGTTCGCGACGTACGCCGCGTCGCCGCTCTCCGGACGAAGCGCCCTGGCCTCGAAGATAGGGGTGCCGACCGTCACCTTGCCGCGCCTGACGTCGGGGACCGAGATCACTTTCTCGATGGTGCCGGTCGCGCGGGTGTCGACGCTCGCGAGCTCGAGCTTCAGCGTGTGGCGCCCGGGCCCGACGCCGAGCGAGAGGACTCCCCCGTGGCTCCTGTTGCGTGAGTTCGTGTCGGCGTATCTGACGACCCGGACCGTCTCCCGCCAGCTGTCGCCGGCTATCTGGCGGTCGTCGTCGTCGTAGGCGATGGCCGTCAGATCGTACCGAGCGACGTACTCGTCCCCCTCTCGGAGGAAGATAAGCTCGTCGTACTGGACCTGGTAGCTGACCTCGATGGTGGCGGTGCCGTCGGGATGGGGTATTGCGGTGGCGTCGGCCCCGAAGCGAATCTCGCCGTAGCTCATCTGCGCGCCCTGGTCGACCACCTGTCCGGCGGCGACGGACGCGAGCGCGACGAGAAGAGACAGCACGATGAGCTCGAACCGGTAACGCATCATTCGTACCTCAGCGCCACGATGGGATCGAGGCGCGCGGCCTTCGAAGCGGGATAGAGACCGAAGAAGATGCCGACGGTGACCGAGACCCCGATCGCCAGCGCGACCGACCACGCCTCGATAGACGCCGGGATCGGCGTGAGGTTCGATACGACCTCGAGGAGCCCGGCCGCGGCGACGAAACCGAAGAGCCCGCCGAGCCCGGAGAGCACGGACGACTCGACGAGGAACTGCGAGAGAATGTCCCTCGACCTTGCGCCGACGGCCTTCCGGATGCCGATCTCCCTGGTTCTCTCCGTGACCGAAACGAGCATGATGTTCATGATCCCCACACCACCCACGACAAGAGCGATCGCCGATATTCCTATCATGACGATCCATGTAACGCGGGTCAAGTTCTCGTACATCTCGACCAGCTGGGCCTGGGTGATGATCTCGAAGTTGTTCGTGTCGTCCGCCATGAGTCCGCGCCGCGCCCGCAGAAGCCTCTCGACCTGCGCCATGGCGTCGTCGATCTCGTCCCCGCTCGTCGCCTTGACCGAGAGGCGTGTCGTCAGCCTCTCACCGTAGAGCTTCCGGACGGTGCCGAACGGGATGATGACGTAGTCGTCCATGCTCTGACCGAACATCTCGCCGATAGGATCCATCACGCCGACGACCCGGAAGCGCCTGTTGCCTATGAGCACGTCGCGACCGATGGGGTCCTGAGAGCCGAAGAGGTACTCCCTCACGGCGTCGCCGAGGACCACGACCTGGCGCCGGCGCTCGGCCTCGGGCCACGCGAAGAAGCGACCGTCACCCACTTCGCTGTCGGAGATGTACTGCTGTTCCGGTGTCGCCCCCATGACGGCCACCTCGTTCGTAGTCAGGGAGCGGTAGCGGATCTTCTTCATGACGACCGACTGCGGCGAGATCGCCTCGACCGCCGGACATCCTTCCAGAATGGCCTCGGCGTCTTCCATCGTGAAGTCGGGACGACGCGAGTACTCGAGATACTGCTCCCAGCTGACGTTCGCCGCGGGGAACTTCTGCACGATGAACGTGTTCGTTCCGAGCTGACGGAAGACGTCGAGGACGCTCTCGTTCACCCCGGAGATCAGTCCGACCATCGCGACGACGTTCATCACGCCGATGAGGATACCGACCGACGTCAGAAGCGATCGCATCCGGTTGGCCCAGATGGCCTTGCCGGCGGCGATGACGTTCTCCCGCGTCCGCTCGAAGCCCGACCTCGACCCGGGCTCGCCGGAGGCATCGGTCCGGGCTCCGGCCGCGGGGCCCGCGCCTGTGTGGCTCGACAGGGCCATCACTCGTACCTCAACGCTTCGATGGGATTGAGACGCCCCGCTCGCGACGCGGGGTAGACGCCGAACAACAGCCCGGTGACAAGAGCGAAGCCCGCGGCCAGAACAACGGAAGTCGGCGTGACGGCCGCGGGAAGAGGCGTCCCTGCCTTCACGAGGAGACCGAGACCGGCTCCGACGCCGATGCCGACGGCTCCTCCCAGGAACGTGAGGATGATGGCCTCGACGAGGAACTGAAGCGTGATGTCCCTCCGTCTCGCGCCGATGGCCTTTCGCACGCCGA
Organism: uncultured bacterium; assembly: GCA_964596015.1. Lineage (GTDB taxonomy): Bacteria > Joyebacterota > Joyebacteria > Joyebacterales > Joyebacteraceae > WJMD01. The sequence continues at coordinate 93,057 of CAZQSB010000007.1, forward strand.
TCTCCCGCGTGCGCTCGGCAACGGAGACCAGCATGACGTTCATCACGCCGATGCCGCCGACCAGGAGCGCCAGTCCGACGATGCCGGTCATCGCGAAGTAGAGGATGCCGGTGAGGGACTCGTACGAGCTCATCAGATCGTCCTGTGTGTTGACCGCGAAGTCGTCCGGCTCGTCGCGTGGCACCTTCCGGCGGACGCGCATGAGCTGCCGGATGTCCTCGACGGCCTCATCGACCGGGAACCCCTCGACCGGCTGCGCGTCGACGACGACCGACCGACGGCTCCCGAAGGCCTTCTCGAACGTCGAGATCGGGACGATGACGATGTCGTCCTGGCTCGAACCGAGGATCTCGCCCTTCGATTCGAGCACGCCGACGACGGAGAAGCGTTTCCCTCCGATCCGGATGTCCTTTCCGATGGGATCGAGGACCGGGAAGAGCTCGGACACGATGTCGGCGCCGATCACGGCCACCTGCCGCCTGCGGTCAACGTCGATGTTCGTGATGAAGCGGCCTTCCTCGACCGGGAAGTTGTCGATCGTCTCGTACTCGGGCGTGCTGCCGCTCACGAGCGTGAAGCGGACGCTCGTGCCCTCGTACGATATGTTCCTGCGGGTGTGGATGTTGGGCGCAACCAGACCGATGGACGGAAGAC
>CAZQSB010000008.1:0-5943 GCA_964596015.1 uncultured bacterium
GTCTACTTCGTGCGGCTCACGACGGAGACGACCGAGGCGACCGGTCGCCTCGTGCTGCTCAAGTAGACGGAAACGACAGAACGGAACGGGCGCGGGCCCCTCGGGGGTCCGCGCCGCTGCTTGGACGCCGGCTCCCGCCGCGGTAGAATTACCTCATGCACCGCACCGCAATCGAACAGTGGGTCATCGAGCACCTCGCTCCCGAACCGACGACGTCCGCCGCGCTGCTGTACGAACGCATGGCGTCGCAGTCGGGCGAATCGCTCCCGGTCATCTACCGACCCGTCGATCCCACGCGGCCGGGCGACTGGCACGACGAGGCGCTCTGCGCCGCCTTCGCGCACGCGATGGGGGGCGCGGAGCGCGTGCTCGATCTGGGACCAGGGGACGGCTGGCCTTCGCTCCGCATCGCGCACGCCGTCGGGGAGATCGTCGGCATCGACCCGTCGCCCCGGCGCGTTCGCGTGCAGAGCGAGAACGCGAGGCGCCTGGGCATCCGGAACGCGCGTTTCCTCGAGATGGACGCGCTCGATCTCGAGTTCGAGGACGCGAGCTTCGACGGTGTGGTCGCAGCGTCAGTCGTCGAGCAGACGGGCGACCCCGGGAGAGCGCTTGAAGAGGTCTTCCGCGTTCTCAGACCCGGGGGCGTCTTCATGATGGTCTTCGAAGACTACGGCACGTACTTCGCATCCCGCGACGGTGACGAGGCGCTCTGGTTCGAGCCCGGCGACGAACCGGTGCTCTTCTACGTCGTGCGGGAGAAGGAGCCGCCGGCCGAGCGGTGGTACGCGCTCTTCCTGAGGGAGGTCGGGGAGCGGCTCGGTGCGCTGAAGCCGCGCCCGGAGGAGATGAAGAGCCTCGAGCGCGGCGCGTCAGGCCCTCCGCCGCAGGAGTGGGTGGACGTCGGTTTCTTCGAGGAACTCCGTCCCTCGCTCACGCGCGCGGCGACCTACGCGCTCGAGCATCTGTCGAGCGACACGCTGACCGACCGCCTCGAGCGCATCGGGTTTGCGGACGCGGCCTTCTTCGACCATCGTATGGAGCCCGTGCGGCGGTTCGTCCGAGGGGCCCAGGAGTCGGGAACGCTGCCGCGTCTTGCGCCCATGTTCGAGTCGATCTGCCGGACGCTCGGTGAGGCGGCCGTCGACGGCGCCGGCCCCCCGCCGGGAGATGTCGCCATCACGAAGAAGCCGGGAGGAGCGAGTGGCTGAGCCGAGGGACGTGCCCGAGTCCGCCGTGTTCTGGGAGCGCAGGTTCGTGGAGCGCCTGAACGAGGGCCTGCCGGACACATGGCGCGAGTCGGTGTTTGAAGGCGACAACGCCCTGGCTGCAGGGTTCCTGGAGAAGCTCGAGCCCGGCGCGCGCGTCCTCGACTTCGGCTGCGGCTTCGGAAGGAACTCGCTCTTCCTCGCCGAGCAGGGATACGACGTGCTGGCCTGCGACCTGGCCGAGTCGGCGGTCGAGCACTGCATCGAACGCGCCGAGAAGGAGGGACTCGACGTCGACCGCGTGCGCTGTCGCGACGCCACGCTCGAGTTGCCGGACGAGGCCGTTGACGGCGTGCTCGCTTGGAGCGTGCTCGACCACGTGCGGCTCGCCGACGCCGAGCGCATCGCGACGGAACTCGGGCGCGTGGCGCGTGACGCAGCGTTGCTTCTGTTCTCGTTCGACGAGGACCGCTCCGACGATCCCGAGTCGGTCGGGGAGGAGCTCGAGGACGGGACGTTCCGCTACACGGAGGGGCGCCGGCGCGGCATGTTCTTCAGACCCTACACGAACGACGAGATCAAGCGGCTCTTCGAGCGAGACTGGGACGAGCTGGGGTTCGAAGGCCCTGACATGACGGTTCATCGCCGCGGGCTCATGCGGCGCAGGCCGCGTCGCAGCGAATCGGGTGCGGCCTGAGGCGGCAGACCATGGCGAATCCGAAGTGCCCGACCGGCATCCGAGTGGTGTGGTTTCCGGGGCAGCGGAGAAGAGCAACAGGAGGGAACTGTGCCCATCTTCGAATATCGATGTCAGAAGTGCGGGGAGGAGTTCGAGGAGATTCTCCCATCGGAGGACCGCGACAAGTCTCAGCCCTGTCCGAAGTGCGGTTCGAGACGCTCGAAGCGTCTCATCTCCGCGTTCGCCGGCGGTGGCTGCGGGACGTGTTCGAGTCCCAAGCCCACGTGAGGCGTCTGACCACGCCCGCGTGACGGGCCGACCCCACGAACGACCGCGAGCCCGGGAGCTGACGCTGCCGGGCTCTCTCATGAATGGTGCCTCATGTTCGGCAGCAACTACTGTCGATATACTCGCTCCGACATGCTATACTGACCGTGTGCAGCTGTGGCAGATACGGTTCGCGGCGTCGCCCGACGCCGCCGACCGCCACGAAGGCCGCACCGGTACCTCCCCGAGGCCTCAGAGAAGGGAGGGCTCATGAGAACGACAGCTATCGTTGTGATGCTCGTCACCATCCTCGCCCCGCTCACCTCCTCAGCCAATCCCGGACCCGATGTCTATTGGTTCGACGACATGGAGAGCGGCGAGGGGGAGTGGGAGCACTACGACCTCACGGCGCTCGTCACCGAGAAATTCCACGTGGATTCCTATCTCGCCTACGACGACCCGCTCGTGGAAGAGGACCTGTCGTGGTGGTGCGGGACCTTCGAGTACGACGCCGACGGTGGATACGGCAACTCGTGGGACCAGCGGCTCGAGCTGCCGGTGATACATGTGGACGACGTTCCTGTCGAGCGCTCGACATGGGGCGGGCTCAAGGCCAGGTATCTGCCGGGTGGCAGGTCGCGCGAGTCCGCCGGACGGGAGACTCCGCGCGGCGTCCTCCCGGTTCTCACCTTCGCCTACCGTCACGATTCGGAGCCCTACTACGACTACACCTACGTCCAGGTCGACAGCGGCGGAGTGTGGGTGACCCTGAACGGCTCGGGCTGGGACGGCTCGAGCGGGGGATGGCAGGATCTGGGAACGGCCGGCTATCCGCTGGATCGGTTCGGCGCCGAGCTCAGAGTGCGGTTCCGGTTCGTCTCGGACGGTGCCTGGTCCGACGAGGACGGTTTCTACTTCTCTGACGGAGGAGCGTTCCACGTCGACAACATCGTGGTCTACGACCACACGACCGGCGACGTGCTGTTCTCGGACGACTGCCAGACAGGTGGGCTCTGCACGCCCAGCGTGCCCGAGCCGGCCGGCGACTGGTGGCACATCGTCGATCGTAAGTGTCCGGCGTACTCCGACCCTCACTCCTGGTGGTGCGGTGACGATGCCGACACGAGCCACATCCCGCCCAACCTGGACAACGCCCTTATTTCGCCCTACATCGACATGAGCGGCGTGTATGCCTGCACCGTACGGTTCTTCCTCCACGCGGAGGTTCCCACGGTCGACAACGACTACTGGGTGTACTGCGCCACGATCGATGGTGGGGCGACCTGGCACGATGTTGCGGCCTACTGGGGTGACTTCGAGCAGTGCAACGGCTGGGGGCCGAGCGGGCTGGCCGGCTGGGACATCGGGCATCATTGCGGCGGCCCGCCGTTCGGACAGACCGCCTTCATGTTCAGGTTCAAGACGACCGACAACGGGTGCGGTCCGGGAGTCGCGGGAGGCGCGGGGATCTACCTCGACGACTTCTGGTTCGACGGAGGAGCGAAGTCGTTCTACGAACCGCAGTCCGGTTTCGGGCGCATGTCGGTCCACTATCCGGACGCCATCCTCAAGACGGCGGAGCGGCGCCGGAGATTCTAGTTCGTCGCGGCGCGACCGGGAAGCCGACCGTGTCGGGCTCTGCGAGAGGAGCAGCACATGAGAGCTACTGCTATGGCTGCGCTCGTGATCCTCTTCGTCGCTCCCTGGGCAACCGCCGGCAACGTCATCCTCTGGTTCGACGACTTCGAGGACGGCGAGGGCTCCTGGGAGCACGTCGACCTGACCGCCTCCGACGTACCTCGCTTCCACCTCGACTCGTATCTCGCCTTCGATGACTCCGTCGCCCAGGATGATGTCTCCTGGTGGTGCGGCACATTCGAGTACGACGAGGACGGTGGGTACGGGAACAACTGGGACCAGCGGCTCGTTCTTCCTCCCGTCTCCCTTGGGACGACGGCCGTCGAAGAAGCGACATGGGGCTCGATCAAGGCCGGTTTCCTCGAGGAACGGTTCGATGCCGACACGCATCGCACGAGCCGTTCGGCATGGCCCGTTCTGACGTTCGCATACCGGCACGAGACCGAACCCGGCTATGATTTTGTGTGGGTCGACGTTCTGGACGGGGACGTCTGGCGGCATCTCAACCAGGGCTACGACGGGTCGAGCGGCGGCTGGCAGGAACTCGGAGCGGCCGGGTACGACCTGAGGGGCTTCGGCGATCCCGTGCGGGTCCGGTTCCGGTTCGTCTCCGACGGGTCGTGGTCCGACGAGGACGGCGCATACGAGTCGGACGGCGGCGCCTTCCACGTCGACAACATCCGCATCCACGATCACCTGACCGGCGAGGTCTACTTCTTCGAGGACTGTCAGTCGGAGGCTCAATGCGTCGCGTCCTTGCCTGAGCCCGCCGGCGACTGGTGGCGCATCGTGGAGCGGCGCTGTCCCGGTCTGGGCGACTGGGACCGACATGCCTGGTGGTGCGGCGATGACGCCGACACCGGGCGCATCCCGCCCGGACTCCGGAACGCCCTCACATCTCCTACGGTCGATGCCGGCTGGGTCATCTCGTGCACGCTCCGACTTCTCGTCAACGCGCAGGTTCCGAACACGGATGTCGGTGACCACTTCACGTACGAGGTTTCGCCGGACGGTGGTGGTACCTGGTATCAGATCGCCAACTGGTTCGGCGATTTCGGGAACTGCTTCGAGTGGGGAATGGACGGCTGGTGGGGTTACGACGTTACGCACCTGGTGGGGCATCCACACTACGGTACCGTGACGTTCCGCTTGACCATGTACACGAACGACGACGGGTGCGGACCCGGTGCGGCTGGCGGCGCCGGCGTCTTCCTTGACGCCATCTGGCTCGAGGGAGAGATGTACCCGCGCTCGCGCGACGAATCGGGCGACGCCTGGCTTTCGAGCCTGCGCCGGCGGATGTGGGGACGGACGGCGCCGCTCAGGCCCGCAGGCCGACATGGAAGACGCTGATTCCCCGAGACAGAGGTAATGCGAAACAGGCCGTCTCGGGGAGTCCTAAGGCCCGGACGGAGGAAGGAGACGCTCGAAGGATGAGACTCATTGCTACGACAGTCATGTTCGTTCTGCTCGTCGCCATCGCCGCGCGGGCCAATCCGAGCGACGCCTACGTGACGTACTTCGCCGACGACATGGAGAGCGGCGAGAACGGCTGGACGCACCATGACTTGACGACCGACAAGGTACCGCACTTCCACATCGACTCGTATCTCGCGTTCGACGACCCCGCGTTCGAGGACGATCTGTCGTGGTGGTGCGGGACGTTCGACTATGACTCCGACGGCGGCTACGGCAACGGCTGGGATGACCGGCTCGTCCTGCCCACCATCCATGTCGACGAGGTACCGGTGGTCGAGATGACGTGGGGCGGCGTGAAGTCGCTCTTCCTCGAAGAGAGGAACTCCGAGAGAGCCGCCCCGCCCCGCGGCGTTCTGCCTGTCTTGACCTTCCAGTACCGGCACGATTCCGAGCCGGGATTCGACTACACGTACGTGGAGGTCGACAGCTCCGGAACCTGGGTGACGCTGAACGGGCCCGGCTGGGACGGGGCCAGCGGAGGGTGGCTCGACCTCGGCGCCGAGGGGTATCTCCTGGAGCGTTTCGGGAACGAGCTCGACATCCGGTTCCGGTTCATCTCAGACGGAGCCTGGTCCGACGAGGACGGGGACTACCAGTCAGCCGGAGGCGCGTTCCACGTCGACAACATCACGGTATACGACTACGTGGGCGGCGACGTGCTTTTCTACGACG
>CAZQSB010000008.1:5953-88101 GCA_964596015.1 uncultured bacterium
GGAATCCGATCGCCGGGGAATAGCCCGCGGCAAGGACGGCGGCCTCTGTCAGCCAGCTGTGCCGCCGGCAGCCGGAGACTTCTGGCACATCGTCGACAGAAAATGCCCGGCCCATTCAGACCCGCACTCGTGGTGGTGCGGCGACGACGCCGACACGAGCCACATCCCTCCCAACCTTGAGAACGCGCTCGTCACGCCGATGATCCCCGCGCAGAACGCCATGACCTGTACGGTCAGGATGTATCTCCACTCGGAAGTGCCCATTACCGACAATGACTACTACGCATTCCATGCGACGGTCGACGGCGGCGCCACCTGGTACCCTGTCGCCGCCTACTGGGGTGACTTCGGTCAGTGCGATGGCTGGGGCACGTTCGGCATCTGTGGTTGGGACATCGGCTATCACTGCGGGGTCGGCGCATTCGGCTTCGAGGATGTGGCCTTCAAGATCATCTTCCACACGACCGACAACGGATGCGGTCCGGGCACGGCCGGCGGCGCCGGGATCTACATCGACGACTTCCGGATGGAGGGCTACGCCTGGGAGACCGACGCGTCGCGGCACGTGCGCGCGGTCAGACCGCCGAAGCCCGAGTATCATCAGCTCTTCCAGGAGACCCGATACGGTCGGTGGTGATCGGGACCACCTGCGCAGCGTGTTCACAAGAAGGCCCGGCGCCGCTATGGCGCCGGGCCTCTCTCACGTGGGGCAGCGTCAAGCGCAGCGCCCTCGGAGGGACGGACAGAGGCGCCCGGGAGCAGGGGGCGCCCTCAGCCGCGGGGCGTCCCGGGCGGCTCGCTACTCCAGCCTGATGACGATGTGCTCCCCGTCCTCGTCGTCCTGAACGTCGAGGATCTTCCCGTCGAAACCCTCCTGCTGCGCCATCTCGAGGATCTTGTCGAGGTCGAGATCGAGCCCCTTGCCGAACGCCTCGCCGAGGGCCCCGTGGATGTGCGCGCCATTGACTCCTGCGGCCGCCAGCTCCTCCTCGAGCGCGCCCTCGAACATCCCATCGAGGATGCCCTCGATGTCCGCGTCGGGCCCGAGCTTCTTCTCGAGCTTCGCACGCGCCTTCTCGCGGGCCCTCTCGATCCTGGCCTCCATCTTCTCGCGGATGCGCTCGGCCTTGGCCTGCTTCTTCTTCATGCCGTGCTGCATCGCCATCGGCGCGAACTGGAACCCGAACTTGAGCAGCGCGAGGGGGACCCTCAGATTCACCTTCTGCTCGCCGTCCTTCGTCACGTTCACTCGGAGCCAGCGCCGCTTGAGGTCGCGCTCGCTCGGTCTGTTCTCGCTCTTCTCCAGCGCCTCGATGAGACGCGCGGCCTCATCGGCGCTGATCTTGCCGTCCTCGACCATCTTGAGGATGCGGAGCTTCTCTTCCTTCATGAAGTCCTCCCTGGTTGTGGATCGTCCGTGACCTCCGCCGTGTGGGCCGCGGTCGACCGTTCTCGTCCCGCGCTCCCGGCCCGACCCGGTCCCCGGCCGCGCGTGTGAAGAGCGCCGGATGCCGGCGACGCGGTCAATGCGCGTCACGGAGGGCCAGATGTCGTCCGTCGGGCAGACCGCGCTGCTAAGCGGCCGCCTCATCCAGTCGTCGAACGAATTCGTCTGCATCGATCTCTCCCGCTTCGAGCTTCGCCAGAAGCTCTTCCTTGAGTGTGTCCGGGACCTCGGTCGTGGGCTGGAACCCGAGCTTCCTCACGATCTGGTCGAGCCGACCGCGAACGGTGGGGTAGGAGATGCCGAGCTCCCGTTCCACCTCGCGGATGTTCCCGCGCGACTTCAGGAAGATCTTGATGAGCTCGAGCTGCTCCGGCGTGAGCACGCAGAAGGGGCAGGTCTCGAACGACCCCTGCACGTGGATGTCGCACGACGGACACTCGAGCTCTCGGATGACCATCTCGCCGCCGCATACGGGACAGGCGCCGGGCTGCTTGTGGATCATGGGCTTCTCCTTTCAGTTCGTTGATGGCTTGCTTCAACATCTCAACTGTCACGAACGAGAATATGACGCTGCTGGGCCAATGTCAAGCAGAATCTGACTATGGGATTAACATTCTTAAGGTTGGGTTTAACATCGTTGAGGAGCGAGATGTGATTCTCGCTGCGTCGTCCGGCAAGCTGTTGAACGGTGGGAGGTTGCGGCGTTCAGCCGCGCGCCCTGGACTCCCAGGGGCGCCAGAGGTCCCGCCAGGTGCGGGTCTCCTTCACTTCCTCAAGAGAGGGATCGTCGGGGCGGTACTTCCTGAGGAGCTCCCGGTGGCCCGAGACGAGCAGGACGGCGACGAGGCTTCCGCCGATGAGGACGAGGCCCGCGCCCGTCACGACACAGAGCGCCGCGAGAGCCGCCGTCTGAACGAGGATGCCCAGCGAGAATGCGAGGTTGTCGAGCGTGAGGAGGGCCGACTTCTTCAGGACGACCGGAAGCCGGCGGTCCCCGTGGACCAGGACCGGGAACAGATGGGCGTGCATGAGGGCGACGAAGACGCCCAGCCAGACAAGCAGGGCGGCCAGCAGGAACCCGGGGTAGCGCATCGCGCCGCCGAGGTGGCTGTAGAAGTCGACGGCGATCCACAGCACGAACGCCGTGAAGGCTGAGAAGAGTCCCAGAATGAGCGCAGAAGGAAAGAGCCGGCGGAACGAGCGGAAGTAGGTCGCCGCGCTCACCGTCTCGCGCCGGGCCAGCCGCCGCGCGACATCGAAGAGGGCCGCGGTGGCCGCCGGCGCCGTCACCACCGGCACGAGGAGGACGAGCCAGATGAGGTTCAGGACGATGAGCAGTCCCAGGTGGTCGTAGACCCTCCACAGAGCGGTGCGGAAGGCCGGGGCGAGCAGGTCAGCGGCGCGCGGGCGGCGCGGGCTCGTCGGACGGGGTGGGGTTGATGGTCCGCGTCGTCGCTCAGGCATGACAGCTCCATGGATGGTTCCGGCCACGCGATGATACGGGGAATGCCCGCGGACCGCAACGGGCGGGACGTTGCCTCAGGAACGCGGTCGTGCGGTCTCGAACGGACTTGATGCGCTTGACCTCACGTGTCATATTGCGCGCACGGGGTCAGGTCCGCCCCGTTCTCGCAGACGAGACACGCTGCCCAGACGCTCCACTTGCAGCGCGTAGCGGTGAGGACGAACGGTCAACGCAAAGCGCACCCACAGCCAAGGGAGGGCAGTGTGCGAGCACTACTCGCGTACACACTCATCCTCATGCTCCTTCTGAGCTTCGCGGCCGCGGCCGCGCCCCGCACCGTGCTCTATGAGCACTTCACGGCCCACTGGTGACTCTACTGCCCAGGGGCCGCGGACGCGGTCGACGACTTCCAGAGTCAGCACTCCAGGAATGAATTGATCTTCGTGCAGTACGATTGGGTCGACCCCTTCACGTCGGCGCGGCAGAGCTACTACGGCAGCACCCAGATGCCGCTCGTCTGTGGCGACGGAACGTCTGAGATCTGGCCGTCGCTTCTGCCGACCTGCCAACCGCAGCATGCCTCTGTCCCCTCACCGCTTGTCATGAGCGTGTCGGAGAATGCTGTCGGCAACTTCACGGCAACGATCACGGCTGAGCAGAACGTTTCGGACGCAGTGTTCGTCATGGTGGCCGTGGAGGACGACTACGTCGCAGGATACGGCGGCAACACATCGCATCTTCCGTTTCACGCGCGGACGTTTCTGACCGGCGTCACCGGGGACCCGTTCAGCATCACGGCCGGCGAGACCGTGCACATCACGAAGAGCTTCACCGTCGACCCTTCATGGGACTACGGTGAGATGGGCGTTGCCTGTTGGGTTCAGAGACCCGGCGGGACGAATCCCACAACGACCGACGATGTTCCGGTCTTCAATGAGGTCCTGCAGGCGGCGTTCGTTGCGACGGGGGAGACGGGCATCGAGGACGGCGCGTCCGCTCACCGGGTGGCGCTTGCCGCGCCGAGTCCGAACCCGTTCAGCGAGTCGTCCAGGCTGAGCTTCACGCTGCCTGAGAGGAAGGCCGTGCGCCTTGCCATCTACGACGTGTCCGGACGTCTCGTGCGCACGCTCGTCGACGACGAGCTCGCCGCGGGCGCACACCACATGACGTGGGACGGGCGAAGCGGCGAGGGGAGTCGATGTGGTTCCGGCATCTACTTCGCCAGACTCAGCACCGTTGATGGAATCGCGGCGTCGAGGAAGCTCGTGCGTGTGAAGTAAGAGCGGTCCGCGCGCCGCGCTGATGGTCCGTTGTAAGCGCCCTGGACAGGCTGTCGGCTTGTCCAGGGCGTCTCATCTGTGGTATAATCAAGTGGATACGCTCTCGAGACACGCTGCCCAAAGCCCACTTCGCAGCGCGTAGCGGTGAAGCTCGTTTCAGCGCCGGCGCCTACGCCACAGGAGGACAGCGTGCAGAGATTCATCCTTTCCTCGCTCGTGATCCTCGCCCTCTGGGCCGCCGGAGCCTCGGCGGCTCCGCGGACCGTCATCTACGAGCACTTCACCGCATCCTGGTGAAGCAGCTGTCCGGGGGCCGCGGTCGCGGTCGAAGACTTCCAGAGGAACTACTCCCGTGACGAGCTCGTGCTGGTCGGATACGACTGGGTCGATTCCTTCGGCCCCGCCAGACGGAGCTACTACGGAATCCAGTCCATGCCCACCATCTGCGGCGACGGGCTGACCGACATCTGGCCCACTACGCTCCTCGAGAGCACCTACAGTTCGCTCACCGCCGTTCCCTCTCCGCTCATCATGGACGTCGTGGAGAACGGTCCCGGCGACTTCACGGCGACGATCATCGCCAGGGACGACGTCCTCGACGCGCGCTTCGTCATGGTCGCAGTGGAGGACGAGTACGTCGCCGGCTACGGTGGGAGCCAGACCCACCTTCCGTATCACGCGAAGGAGTTCCTGACGGCGGTGACGGGAGACGCGTTCAGCATCACGAAGAACGAGACACTCTCGATCCGGAAGACCTTCACCATCGACCCGTCCTGGGACTACAGTCGGATGGGGGTGGCCTGCTGGGTGCAGAAGGCCGGCGGCACGAACCCCTCGGGCGCGTGGGACATACCCACCAAGAACCAGGTCTTCCAGGCCGCGTTCGCGGCGGCCGAGGCGACAGGCATCGCCGACGCCTTCGAGCCTGGGCTCGCCCTCGCGCCGCCCTTCCCGAATCCGTTCACAGCCTCATCCGTGCTCGCCTTCTCACTGGCCGTTCCGAGGTCCGTGCGGTTGGAGCTCTACGACGTGTCCGGACGCCTGGTCCGGACGCTCGTCGATGACGAGCTGCCCGCCGGCGCGCACACGGCCTCGTGGGACGGGCGGGCGGACGGCGGGCGCGAGTGCGCGGCGGGGGTCTATTTCGCGCGGCTCGCGACGGAAGGCGAGGAGACGACCGGCAAGGTCGTGAAGCTGAGATAGCGGAGACCGACGGACGATGAACGACGAAGGCCCCGGCGGTGAAGCCGGGGCCTTCTGTTCTTTGGTCGTTGTCGAGTCGGTGGCCCTACCGGGCGAGCAGGTCCTGCACCGCACGAAGCTGCGTCAGGTCGTTGGCGTTCGCCTCGGTCCTGTTGAAGAACCTGTGGAGGCCGAGGGTCGCAGTCGTCTCCTCCATCAGGTGGTCGAAGAAGGTCTTCCTCTCGCGGATGGTCACGATGGTGGCGTCCTCGCGCTCGACGCCGATCTCCTCGCACGCCTTGTCGATGGCGTCCGAGAGCCCTCCGAGCTCGTCCACGAGCCCGATCCTGATGGCCTGCAGGCCGGTATAGACGCGGCCGCCCGCGAGCTCCTTCACCTCGTCCACCGTCATGCCGCGTCCCTCCGCCACCTTCGAGACGAAGTCCTCATAGAACCACTGCATGAGGTCGTCGGCCATCTCGAGCTCTTCCTCCGTCAGGTGGCGGGATTCACTCCAGAGGTCGGCGTGTCTGCCGCTCTTGAATGTGGCCGAGCGCGCGTCGATCTTGTCGTAGAGCTCCGCGAGAACGGGCTTCATCCCGACGACACCGATGCTCCCGGTCAGTGTCAGCGGGTCGGCGACGATGTGACGCGCGGGGGCCGAGATGCCGTAGCCGCCCGAGGCGGCGAAGTTGCCCATAGAGACGATGAGGGGCTTCTTGTCCGCGAGCTCGACGAGCTCACGCATGATGATGTCGGTGGCGAGACCGCTCCCGCCGCCGCTGTCGACCCGGAGCACGACCGCTTCGATGGAATCGTCCTCGCGGACGTGCTCGATGAGCCGTGTCAGCGTCTCCGAGCCGATGGAGTGGCCGCCCATGACGGGGTCGTGGCCCCCCTCGCCGACGTCGATGCCGCCGTAGGCGCCGATGACGGCGACCTTCGGGCCCCGGTTCCATTCGTAGGCGCGGTCGCGCCAGTCAGCGACCTTGACCGTGCCGACCGAACCGGGCTCCTCCGGGACCTTCCCGTCGCGGAACCTCGCTGCCATGGCCTTCGCGGCGCGAATGCCGCCGAGCGTATCCACGAGGCCCAGCTCCAGCGCCTCCTCGGGCCTCAACGGGCGACCATCGCCGATCGCCTCGAAATCGCTCCGCGACATGCGGCGGCCCTCCAGGATGGCCTCGACCGTCACGTCGAAGGTCGCATCGACCAGCTCCTGGACCTCCTCGGCCTGCTCGGGCGTCAACGAGTCCGGACCTACAGAATGGAACGTGCTCTTGTACTCGCCGGCCGTGAAGTAGTCGAACTCGATGCCGAGCTTCCCGGCCGAGTCCGTGTACTTCATGATGGTGACGTAGCTGCCGATGCCGTCGAGGATGGCCGACGGGTCGAGAACGATGGCGTCGGCGGCCGAGGCCAGGAAGTACTCGGGCGTGCCGCCGCCGTACTCGAGGAACGCCACCACCTGGATCCCGTGCTCCTCGCGGGCCGCCGCGACCTCATCGCGGATCTCCTGAAGAAGAGCGGTCGGGCCTCCGAGGAACCCGCCGCCCACGGGACGGATGCGGAGCAGCACGACGTCGACCTCGTCGCTCTCCGCGGCCTTCCGGATCTCATCGATGATCCCCTGCGCGCTTCTCGTCGGCGTGCCGAAGAGGCTCCAGCCGCCCGGGCCGTCGCTCAGCGGACCGCTGACCTTGATCTCGGCGATCCGGCCCCCGCCGGGAAGAACGGTTCTCTGCCGCTCGACGCTCGTAGTGAGATGCAGCGTGACGATGTCCTCCGCGGCCGGCTCGTACGGGCGATACGAGACGCCCGTGCCGAACGAGGTCGTGTCGAACCAGAGCCCGAAGCTCTCCTCGTTCTCGCGGTTCATGTCGTCGGGGTAGACGGTCACGGCGCCGCGAAGCGTCACGCCGTCGAGGACGACGGCCTCGAGCCCCGCGTTCACGACCGTCCGGTCGAGGTCCTCGTCGCGGGGAACGCTGCCGTCCACCATGAAGGTCAGCCGGTCGCCGGCCGGCCGGAGGGCGACGCCGGCGGTGTACGTCATCTTCGAGGAGCAGCACGGCTCGCGGGAGCCGCCCGCGAGGAACGAGTAGTCCGGCTCGGAGATGTTCCTTGCGGTCGCGCCGAGGGAGAGCCACCGGGTCGGCCGGACCATCAGACCCGCGTCCCAGGTTCCGACTCGCTCCTCGTCGCCGAAGCCGGGTCGGATCCAGCGATAGTCGAACCCGACGCTCCATACCCGGCTCTCGCCGAACCCGAGCCCGACGACGGCCGTGTCGACGGCGTCGTCTCCCGGCCTGAGCTCGCCGTCGACGCCGGTCCACAGATAGTCGCGCCGGTAGCCGACGCCGAGCCCGCCGAACTTCATCGCGCCGCCGACGCGGGCGACGTCCTCTCCGACCATGGAGAGGACGGCCCAGGTGTTCGTCTCGTCGTACATGCCGAGGCCGGCGGGGTTCACGAAGACGGCCGCGGCGTCGTCCGTGTAGGCGACCGAGGCCCCCTCCCGCACCCAGACGTCCTCGACGAACTGCGCGCCGGCCGTCGCGGCGCAGAGAAGCGCCACGGCCGCCATGAGAATCGCTCTCATCTCTTCCTCCTCATTCTCCGTCCCGCGACCCCTCGCCGCGCCGCGTGGCCGCACGTGTCCGCCTCAGGGCTTCTGCGGAAGCCCGATGTCACCCGTGCCGCGCTGATTCTGGAATGGGCCTCCCCGGGTCAGGTGGGAGGGAGGCCTGCCGCGCTAGTAGTAGAGCACGAAATCGACCTGGATGTCACGTTCCTCGTCCGTGACGGCCCGGGCGAAATCGAGCCTTACGTCTCCGAAGCCGGGGGCGTCGAAGCGGAAGCCGATGCCCACGTCCCAGACGAAGCCGTCCGAGTCGTCGGATTCCGGGCTGTCCGCCGCGTACGACACCTCGCCGCCGTCGGCGAAGAAGATCGTCTTCAGGTTCTCCCGCATCTGCACGCCGTACTCGACGCGGCCGAAGAGCCGGTCCTTTCCGCTGAACTCCCTCAGCTCGTAGCCCCTGAGGTCGTGCTCGCCGCCCAGATGGAAGAGACGGTTCGAAGGGAAGTCCGTGCCGCTCCCGACGCCCCACTCGGCCCCGACCGCCAGCGTCTGCGTGCGCGTCAGCCGGACCAGCCACTCGGCGTCGGCCCAGTAGCGCCGGAACTCGTAGTCGCCCTCGAGGCCTTCGGGCGCGACCTCGACGAAAAAGCGCGCGCGCCAGCCCGAGTGCACGTACCGGTTCCTCGAGTCGTAGACCGCCGAGGCGAAGACGCTCCTCATGCGGCCCTCGTACTCGCGCTGCGCGTCGAGGATGCCGACCATGAGCGGCGGGTTCTCGCGCCACTCATCGTCGCGGTCGAAGAGCGACCACACGCTTTCCCGCTTCCGGAGCGATGTGATCTCGTCGTTCCGGTACTCAAGACGGAACGTGAGCTCCGGCGTGACGTGGTGCTGCGCGAAGACCGTCACGCCCTCGGCCCGCCAGTAGTCCCGGTAGTCCTGTCGGAGGAAGAACGCTCTCAGGTTGTTCCCGAAATCCGAGACGAACTCGTCGTCGTCCCAGGACCAGTCGGTCTTCTCGTAGAGCTCCACGCCGACCGAGAAGCCGTCAGGAGACCAGAGCGGCTGCTCGAACTCCAGACGGTAGTAGTCGTCGTCCCTCGCGGACGGCCAGCCGAGGAGCGCGCGCATCCTCGGGTGAAGGAGCCGGTCCGCCCGGTATTCCATACCGATGTAGAAGAGAAGACCGTCGACGCGGTTGTAGTAGAGGTTCGCCGACGGGCCGAGGCAGCCGCCGTTCTCGAAACAGAGGTCGACGAACTCCCGTCCCTCGACCGTGAGAAACGGATCTTCCTCCCCGGACGGTTCCTCGGCGAGTGCGCACCAGGGAGCCGCGGCGATGAGCGCTGCGATGATGAGAGAGAGTGCGAGGGGATGCCGCATGGTTTGCTCCGGAGCTCAGGACGCGCGCGGGAGCTCCGGGCGCGTCGTCCGCGAGGCTATCGTGCGACTATCGTATCAGTGAAGGTGTCGCTCGTGCAACGGCGGAGGTAGAGCGACTCGACATCGGGGAAGGCGGCGAAGACATCCCCCGCGAGCCGCGCGGTCAGCTCGTCCAGTTCCTCGACGGGTCGCCCTTCGCCGGAGCCGAAGACGTACTCCATGTAGAGCGCCGTGTCGCCGCCCGTGAGGCCGATGATGCGGTCGCGCATGAGGGCGTCGTCCGGCGTGTCGTGCTCCATCAGACGCTCCTCGCAGGCGAGGTCGATGGTCCGCCGCGAAGTGTTCGTGTGGCAGAGCTCGTCGACCCCGAGCGTGCGGCAGAAGACCTGCGGCCCGTCCGGCCAGACGTTCCCGCCCGCCGTGTGGTAGAACGCGACGAAGTCGTCGTCGACGCCGAGCAGATACGCCGGAGCGCTGTCGGTGACGTAGGGCGTGCGCCGCATCTCGCCCTCCCACTCGGAAGGCATGATCCAGACGCGATAGAAGGAGAAGTAGTGGAAGCCGTTCGGATGGAAGAACCGGGTCCTCGTATCCTCCACCATGACGTAGAGCCCCTCCTCGGGGCCGTCCCAGCCGATAGGGACCGTTCCCCTGCCCGTCTCCACGACCTTCCAGTTGGCGGGGAGTCCCTCGGTGACGCGCTGGACCAGCGTCTCCAGCGTCACGGGCATGGGCGTGGTCGAGACGAGCATCTCCCTCGGAGAAGCGGGGTCCGTCGTCTGTGGGGGAGCCGTGTAAGGGTCCGGGGACTGGCCGTACGATGGTGGGGCTATGAGCAGGAGGCCTGCCGCCTGGAACAGCAGAATGCAGGCGAACGCCGCCCGGCTGATTGCTCGGTCACGTGGTCGTGGCATGTCGCGGCGCGCGCTAGTTCTCCGCGCCTTCACCTCCGCGGTCGCGTACGCAGAGCTGCCCACATCCCGCCCCGATGTCGCTGCCGCGGCTGATCCTGCGAACGACCGTGGGGCAGCGCTGCCGCAGACGGGTGTAGAACGCCTCCTGAGTCACATCGTCGGGGGGTGAGAACGGTCCGTTCTCGATTTCATTATAGCAGATGAGATTGACCCTGCAAAGAAGGCCGCTGGCGATGTCCGCCAGCTCGTCCGCGCAGTCCGTGGTGTCGTTGATGCCGCCCAGGAGCACGTACTCGAGCGTCACCAGTCTGCCCACACCGCTCAGATACTCCCTGAGGGCGTCGAGAAGCTCGGGCAGGGGATGGGTCTCGGCGATCGGCATGAGACGGGCCCTGAGCGCCTGCTCAGCGGCGTTCAGGGACAGCGCCAGGTTGACCTGCAGCCCCTCGTGCGCCAGGCGACGGATGCCCGGTGCGACCCCGGCCGACGAGATCGTCATGCGACGGGCCCCGATGCCGAGGCCCCAGGGCGCGTTCGCCGTTCTGATCGCCCGGAGTGTCGCGTCGTAGTTGTCGAGCGGCTCGCCCATGCCCATGAAGACGATGTTGTCGACCCTCCCGGGCTCGGCCCTGCGGCGGAGCGCCTGGATCTGCTCGATGATCTCAGCGGCCGTGAGGTCTCTCACGAAGCCCATCGCTCCGGTCGCGCAGAAGCTACAGCCCAGTCTGCACCCGACCTGGGTCGAGATGCAGCCGGTCGTGCGCTCGCTGTCGCGGAGAAGGACGGCCTCGACCCTGGTTCCGTCGTCGTACTCGAGGAGGAGCTTCTCGGTTCCGTCGATCTCGGACCGTTCCGCACCGACGACGCTCGACCGACTGATGCGTGTCTCGTCAGAGAGCTTCTTCCTGAGCCCGAGCGGAAGATCGGTCATCTCATCGAAGGTCTTGACGCTTCTTGGGAAGACCCACGCGGCGATCTGGTCGGCGCGGTAGCGCGGCTCTCCCATGCCGAGAAGGAGCTTCTCGAGCTCTTCCAGAGTGAGGTCCTTGAGGTCCGGTCGTACAGCGCTCACGGTCTTGCCTCCAGGGCGCGGGTCCGGCATGATTGTACAGACTCTCAGGTGATTGCGAAAGCGGGTCCCGTCTGCTCAAGACCCGGAGGTGCGGCGTATGCGTCTCGGCGACATGACATGGGAAGAGGTGGCGTCGTACCTCGAGCGCAGGGACGCGCTCATCGTTCCCGTCGGCACGTGCGAACAGCACGGCCGCCATCTGCCCCTGGGAACCGACTCCATCATAACCCTCGCCTACGCTGATGCCATCGCGGCCGAGGTCGGCGTTCCGGCCGCGCCCCTCCTGCCGTACGGCGTGAACCTCCCGTGCGACCGGTTCATGGCGGGAACGGCGGGCCTCTCGTTCGACGCGCTCCGCTCGGGGCTGGCCGCGCTCATGGAGGACTGGTTCCGCCACGGCTTCAGGACGTTCTTCATCGTGACGGCGCACGGCTGCGCGTCGGACGGGTTCAGCTTCGCCCACCACGAGGCCATCAAGGAGGCCGTGAAGCCGCTCCTCCTTGAGGAGGCTTGCAGGGCGTTCGTCCTCTTCCCATATTGGATTGATGTGTCGGACCTCCTCGAACGCCAGACGGGTGCGGAGCATGCGGGAGAGGTCGAGACGTCCCTGATGCTCTATCTCAGGCCCGAGCTCGTCCGCGAGGACAGGGCAAAGGGCGATCCCGCCGAGAAGGCCGACACGCGCTACCACGCTTTCCCGGAAGGCGTCGAGCTCGACCCCACGCCGGGGCGGACCGGAGCGGAAGGCCACCCGGAGAAGGGGAGCGCCGAGAAGGGGCGGCGGATCTTCGAGAGGACCCTGCGGGTCCTGGTCGAGCAGGTTCTTGCCAACCTCGAGGTGAATGAGGCATCAGATAGACATGAGAGCAGAGAGACGGCCGGGGAAGAGCACTGAGTGAAGGCTGGTCATTGTCCCGACGGCGCATGCGAGCATCGCCTTGCCGGCCGCCCCTTCTCCGTCTTCGATATTGACGCATCTCCGGGGGCGATGCTACAATAAGGGTGGTACGAAGCACCCCTACCGGACACCCCTCACGCGCGTGCGTCGACCCGCCGCCGGCGGGACCATTTGGCGCATCTTGCCGGCGGATGGACCGAACAACCTGTTGCATGGATCGAGAAGTGCCACAAGGAGGAGCAACGTGAGCTGCAGGAAGTGCATGGCCCTGCTTGTGGTCCTCGCGCTCTGCCTGAGCGTTCTGGCCGGCTCGGCCGGCTCGGCCGTTCAGGTGGGCCTCGCGGACACGGACACGGACACGGAGGTCACCGGCGTTCTTCACAAGGACACCGGTGGCGGACTCAACGGCGACGATGACCGTTGGGGCGACGCGTCTCCGGTCAACGGCGACCCAAGTGAGCCGGACCCGGGCGACGAGTTGACAGGTGGCGACGGGGGTCACAGGCTCGGAAGAGCTCAGGACGAACCGCCGAGCTTCGGTGGGTTCGCTCTCTTCGTCGACATCATGTTCTTCATGTTCTTCGCGAGGTAACGCACTGCAACCCGCAGCGTTGGCACGAGGACCGGACCAGTGGCTGACGAGCGACCGGACGAGAGATTCGAACGCGAGATGCTCGATGCGTTCCGCCGGGCGATGGCTTCAAGGAGCGCGCGCGACGCCGCTCTGACGGCTATCCGACTCGGCGATCTCTATCTTGAGTCCGACAACTACAGCGACGCGCTCGGCTACTTCGTCCAGGCTTCCGAGGACGATCTCGGAGACGCGCTGAACGACGAGGAACTGGGTCTTGTCCTGGTCCGCACCGCGAAGTGCCACGCGGCCCTCGGTGACTACAGAGAGGCCCGAGCCTCGATCGCCGAACTCGACGACCTCGAGCTCGACGAGGAGAGCGACGACGTCTGGGCCGAGGCGAACGTCGTGCTGGCCCTCATCGAGAACGAGAGCGGACGCTACGACGAGGCGCTTCGCGCCGCGCAGAAGGCCTACGAGGTGCTCCGGACCCGGCCGGACAGCGAGCTTCTGGCCGAGGCCGGGAAGGCGCTGGGCGTCGCCAACGCCGAGCTCGGGAACATCCAGGCGGCCCGCGACTACTTCACCGACTATCTCGTCGCCGTGAAGCGGTTGGACGACGAGGCCGGTCTCGCCATCGCCTACAACAACCTCGGTGTCCTTGCGAAGAGGACCGGGGACCTCCATGCCGCCCTCGAGCATCTGGAAAGCGCCCTGTCCATCGACCGCAGGCTGGGCAGGACATCGGCGATCGCCGACCGTCTCACGAACATCGGCATCATCCTCATCAGGCTCTCGCGCCATTCGGAGGCCGAGGAGCGGCTGAACGAGGCGCGGCGCCTCTACACGCGCATCGGCGCGACCCGCGGGCTCGTCGCCACGAGGTCGGCCCTGGGCAATCTCTACAGGCTGCGGCGCGAGTGGGGCCAGGCGAGGGAGTCCCTCGAGGAGGCCCTGAGGCTCAGCCAGGAGAACGGGTATCTCCGTGCCGAGGCGATCGCGCTCGAGGTACAGGGCGAGCTCGAGGCCGATCTGGGCGAGCACGAGGCGGCGCTCGGGACACTGACCCGCGCGCTCGGCTGCGCGTACCGGCTCGGGGCCGAGAGCGACGTCGTCTCCGAGGTCCTCAGGCGCAGGGCGGAAGTGCTCTTCGCGCTCGGCCGCGTCGACGAGGCGGAGCGCGACTGCTCGGACGGCATCAAGCTGGCGCGAAGCATCGACGACAGGCTGGAGGAGGGAGCTCTGCTTCGTCTCCTCGCCGAGATCTGCTACTCAAAGGACGACAACGCCGCCGCCGAGGTGCTCATCAACCGCGGCGAGGAGATGCTCAGGCGTGCCGGCGAGTCGTTCGAACTGGCCCGGATCGCCCTGGCCGACGCGGTCGGTCTGCGCGACAGCGCGGCCGTCGGCGAATCCGTCCCTCTCGACCGCATCGAGGCGCGGTTCTCCTCGGCCGAGTCCGCGTTCGCCCGCATCGGGCTTCCTCACTGGGTGGCCCTCTGTGAGCTGGAGCGCGGAAAGGCGCTCCATCAGGCAGGTCAGCCCGACCGCGCGAGACCGTGGCTCGAGCGCGCGCGCCTCAAACTCGAGAAGGCGCACGACGCCCAGGGCGTCGCGCAGATCGACGCGGCCCTCAGGGCCCTCGACGCCGAGCTCGCCGACGCGGGCGTTGCGAAGCACGCGAGATACGCTCTCATCGCCGACGGATACCGCTTTCTCGAGACCTCCGAGCCCACGGCGGACGACCTTCATCGCTCCGCCAGCGACATCGCTGGCGCTCTCGGCGCCGATCGCCTCGTGCTGTTCGTCGTCCCCGACGACGGGGCGCCGGCGGTCGCTACGTCAGCCGACACCTCCGGCCGCGGCGTCGCGGAGGTCGCGCGGTTCGTGAAGACCACGGTCGCCAACAGAGGCGACTCGAGGCCGCTCGTGGTGAGCGACGCGCGGTCGCCGTCCGGCAGCGCGCCCGCGGGGGTCTCCGCGCTGGCGCTCATCCCGGTCCGCGTCGGCCTCGAGCGCGACCGCTCTTTCCTGCTCTACGCCGACCGGTCGGGCGACGCGACCCCGTTCACACAGGGCGACATCGAGTTCGTGGGCGCCGCCGCGAAGCTGCTCGGGCTCGTGAGCTTCCGCGTCGGCGACGTGGCGAGCTGGAGCGCCGACGGCCAGCTCGCGGAGGAGCTCAGCCGCTCGCCGGAGCAGTACGGCATCATCACCCGGGATCCCGGGCTTCTCGCCATCCTTGCGAGCGTCGAGCGTCTGAGGGACAGCCGGGTGCCGGTTGTCATCAAGGGCGAGTCCGGCGTCGGCAAGGAGCTCATCGCCCGCGCCATCCACGAGGGTGGGCGGAGCCGGACGGGCCGCTTCGTGGCGCTGAACGCGGGCGCCATCGCGCCGCACCTTCAGGAGAGCGAGCTCTTCGGTCACGTCAAGGGCGCGTTCACCGACGCCGACCGCGACCGCGAGGGCCTCGTGGCCGCCGCGGACGGCGGCACGCTCTTCCTCGACGAGATCGGTGAGATGAGCACCGAGCTTCAGGTGAAGCTCCTGCGCTTCCTCCAGAACGGCGAGTACCGCCGCGTCGGTGAGAGCGTGACGAGGACCAGCGACGCGCGGGTCCTCTCCGCCAGCAACAAGGACCTGGGCGAGGAGGTCAGGGCCGGCAGATTCAGGCGCGATCTCTTCTACAGGCTCTGCGCGGTCGTCATCGAGGTTCCGCCTCTGCGCGACCGCAAGGACGACATACCGCTCCTCATGGAGCATTTCCTCAAGCTCTACTCAGAGCGCGAGGAGAAGCCGGTCGCGGGGTTCTCCCGCGAGGTCCGCGACCTCTTCATGCGTCACGACTGGATGGGGAACAACATCCGCGAGCTCGAGAACGAAGTGCGTCGAGGTGTGGCCCTCGTGGACGAGGGCGGAACCATCGGTCTCGACAAGGTGAGTCCCGAGCTCAGAGCGCGCTACGAGATCCGTGACGCTGAGGACGAGATCCGCCGCCGCAGTCTCAAGCAGGAGGTCGAGGCGCTCGAGAAGTCCCGCATCCTCGAGACGCTCGGCCAGACCGGCTGGAACAAGCAGGCGGCCGCCGACAAGCTCGGGCTCTCACGCCCCGGGCTCCATGCGAAGATGAAGAAGTACGGGATCGGATAGCGAGACGGGCTCCCAACCCGGGCCGACCCCGACACCTGCGTTCTCTCCACAGAACACCGCACGTCTGTCTCCCGCGTCCACTGCGGCCCGGAGCGGCCGCGACGCCCTGCGTCGGACCGGACCCCACAGACCGTCACATCTCTGACGGACCGTCCAGATTCTGACGCGCCTATAACGCGCCCCTGAATAACAACTTACGGCTGTTTCCCGCGCTCTCGCCGAAGATATCGTCGTGTTTCTGTCATGAGCACGAGTCACCTTCTTCTTCGTCGTCACGAGGCGTGGCCGTAACTATTGAACTGATAACAATTTACCTTCATGCAAGAAAGTACTTCCCGGGACCCTGGAGCGGCACGATCTGGCACGGCCCATGCCTATTAAGGGACCGGAAGGCATTGACAACCGACATGGAAGGGCGAGGCGGCCATGGGTGTTCATAGCAGGGGGGGCGAGTCCGGTCGCTCTTTGGTCTGCTTCTCCCTTCCGCTAAAAGCGCAGCCCCAACAGACGCTGGGGATTCTATAGAGGTGGCGTCATGCTGAGCGCGGCGAGAATAAAGGTCATGGTTGTGATCCTGCTCATCGGAATCGCTTCGCCGTTCCTCGGCTGACGTCCGGCGGCCGGACGGTGGAACGCACCGTCCGGCTGTCTCCGAGATTGACACTCAACGCGAAGGAGTTCTCCCGGAAGAGCCCGTTGTTCGCACGAAACAGCAGCGCATGCAGGCTCTTCGCTCACAGCCCGATCCCGCCCGGCAGCTCTGGTCACGTTCTTGCTGGCACCTCCACTCAAGGGATCGGGTGGCCCACAACGGCCGGCAGACGACCGCTCTCTTGTCTCCCGCAACCTGTCTGCCGGCCGTACCTCGTCTCGGAACGTTCCCCTTCCTAACGATGGACCCGTCCTCTGGCGAACCCCTTGGTACGCACGCCGTGCCCGCATCTTCACGACCCAGTCTTCACACCGAACTCCAAGCCGTCTCCGACAGGTTCCGGCGCGCCATCCGCGTTCCGCGCGGTACGGACCGCGAGCGGTTCGATCGGGGCTTCAGAGCGGACAACCTCGTTCTGGCTCTCCCGTTCCTGCTGTCCGCGGATGTTGGTCTCCCGTGCTCGGGGAACGCGGCGCGGGAGATGGCGTTCGCGAACGCAGCCGGCGCCGCCCACTTCCTCCTGCAGGACGATGAGATCGATGGCGACGCGCGACCGTCTCCCGAGCGGGCGGCTCTTTCCGATCTGTGCCTCATGCTCTTCGTCCGCACCTATTCGGCGCTCGTCGAACAGAACGGTCTTCTCTGGCAGCACGTCGACCGGTACCTCGGGGAGTACACGGCTTCCCTGAGATGGGAGCGCGATGTTCTCCGGACGCAGGCCGGCCGCGCCGCCGTCCGGGCGAGTGCGCTCCCGCAGACGCTGCGCTCGCTGGGGCGAAGACTCGCGCTGCTCAAGACAACGTGCGCCGCGTCCGCCGTGCTCTCGGGAACCGAGGACCGCCTCGAGCACGCGGAGGAAGCGGTCGACAGGTTCCACGCCGGCTACCAGTTGGCCGACGATCTGGACGACCTGGAGCAGGACCTTGCCGCGGGACGATGGACCGTGCCGTCCTGGCTGCTCACCGACGCGCTTGAGCTCGATTCTCCCGCCGAACTCGCCGGGCGCGGGCTCGCCGACCTGCTGGCGACGACCGGCGTCGGTCGCAGGGTGTCCGAACTCATCGACAGCGAGTACCGCGCCGCCCGCGACGCGGCCCGGAGCGGAGGATTCGCCTCGGCGTCCACGTTTCTCGACAAGCTGCGCCTCCGCGCGGACCTGGCCGGCGCGTGGAGGGACCGCCGGGCGTCCATCGGCGCGGCCGTCCGCGGGCTCGCCCCCGCGAACCCGTCGACCGAGCCGTCGCCGGTCCACACGTTCACGGTCTCGGATGACGCCTTCCTCTACGATGCCGCATCCGGACTCTTCTTCGAGGTCGACCCCGCGGCGGCCGACGTCCTCGCTTCAGGAACATCGGAGGCCGCGTTCGACGCCGCCCGGCTGAACCACGGGCCCGTGGTCGACGAGGCCGCCCGCGAGCTGGAGCGCCTTCTCGCATCCGGCTGCCCTGCCGTCGAGCCGGGTGAGACCTGGCCGCCCGACATCGGGGCCGCCGAGCTTGCTCCCATCACCGCTCTCTCTCTCCACGTGACCTCCGGCTGCAACCTCCGCTGCGACTACTGCTATCTCGGTCACGAACACGAGCCGGCGGTCATGTCCCGCGACACCGCATTCCGCGCCGTCGATCTTCTCATGACCGAATCGCTCGGAAGCGATCATGTCTCTCTCATCTTCTTCGGAGGAGAGCCCCTGCTCGAACCCGACCTCGTTCTTGAAACGGCCGAGCGCGCCCGGGAGCGTGCGCGCGACGCCGGACGCCGGCTGAGCCTCCACATGACGACCAACGGGACGCTGCTCTTGCCCGACGTCGCCGAGAGGCTGCACGGGGTCGGTGTCTCGACGATGGTCAGTCTGGACGGCCCGGCGGCCGAACAGAACCGATGTCGCCGCTACCCGGACGGGACGGGGTCCTACGATGACATCGCTCGCAACATCCGCTCGCTCCCCCGGGGTATGAGGGTCGCCGCCAGAGCGACCGTGACGCCCGGGACGGGAGACCTCTGCGCTCTGGTCGACGGGATTCTCGAACTCGGCTGCCACGCGGTGCATCTGATGCCCGTCTCGGGAAGCCCGCTCACGCCGGATTTCGCGCGCCATCTCGTCGAGGGGTTTGAGGCGCTCGCGCGCCGGGAGCGTGAGAACGCCCGGAACGGGCGTCGCCTCCGCGTCGGGAACTTCCTCGAGGCCGTGAGGTCGCTCGACCGCGGCGCGCCCAGGCTTGCGCCGTGCGGAGCGGGAGCCCGCTACTACTCCGTCCAGACTGATGGGACCATCGTGTTGTGCCACAGGTTCGCCGGCGTCGCGGAGCGGTCCGTAGGGAGCGTCACGGACGGCATCGACCGCGCGGCCGCCCGCCGACAGCTCGCGCAGTTCACGTCGACGGCGCAGGGCTGCCGCGCGTGTTGGGCCCGCTATCTCTGCGGCGGTCCGTGTCTGCACGACGCGCACGCGTCGCCCGACCGGACGCCGGGTCCGACCTCGGCGTGGTGCCGCGTCGTCAGGCGCGTGCTGGAGCTGTCCATGTGGGTCTACGCCGGCCTTCCCGACAGGTCCGGCGACCGGCCGGGAGACGACGGCGAAGTGTGTATTCCTGAGCGTGAAGAGGGGAGGTGGTGGAAGTGAAGGCTCTGAGGCTCATGAACGGCAGCGCCAGAGTGACGCCGGTGCAGCGCAAGGACACGCGGGAGAGCGAGATCTGTCTCATCGACTACGCGCACTGTCCGAGTCACGACATCTGCTGGCTGGTCGACATCGGAAGCGGGTGCGACAGCCAGGACAGCTGTTTCATCGACACGAACTGAGGGTAGATCGTGGAGCGGACGGGTCGTCTTTCGAAGGGAGGCATGAGCGTGAAGCACGTCAGACTGGCGAACGAAGGGCCGCATTCGCGCAAGGTTCCCGCACAGATGCTGTGCTATATCTTCTTCGACTGGGGGTCATGCGGCAGCGTCGACGAGTGTGGCTTCGACTTCGGGAGCTGCGGCCAGAAGGACGCGTGTCTGGTCGACTATTGAGAGGCTGGAGCGCCCGGCGGCGATTCGACCGTCGCCGGGCGTCGCTCTGGTGGAGGAGGGTTCCGATGGGTTCGCTCTCCATGAGCTGCCTGATGGTGGCGCTCGCTCTGCCGGCCTGCGTCGTCGCCGCCGACGGCGACGGACCGGGGACGATCTGGGCAAGGACACTTTCGCCGGAGGTCGGCCGTCCCATCGTCGCGGCGGGTTCGGACGTCGCGGGCGACGAGGGTGACGAGATCCTGGTGCTCGCCGGCGAGCGGGGCCGGCCGGTCACACTGCTCGTCCTTCGCGGAACGGACGGACAGGAACTCTGGCGGCGAACGCTCCGGAGGGGCGCGGCCGCGACCCCCGTGGCGCGCCGGCTGCACGACGTCCGTGATGTGGCGGTCGCGTCGGGAGACACGCTCGCCCTGCTGGACGGCGAGACCGGCGAGGTTCTCCTGTCCGCCCGCCTTCCGGGAGTGGTCAGCGATATCGTGGCGGGGGACCTGGACGGTGACGGGGTAGACGAGATCGTCTGCACGTCCGGCATGGCGCTCGACGATACGCTGTCTTGCTGGGATGCCGGAGGGCTCACGCCGCGGTGGCGCGCGGTCTGTCCGCCGGCAAAGGGCCGGTTCGATGACGGGTATCGCATGCCCGCCATCCTCCATCTCGGAGTTTCGTCCTCCGAGGATGCGGACGCGTCGCGTCGTCCATGCTTGTTCGTCCGGGAGCACCGCACGACGCTGGTCGCTCTCACGTCCTCGGGTGAGGAACTCTGGCGTGCCGTGCTCGGACACAAGTCCGGCATCGTGCCGACCGGGACCGCGACGACCCTTCCGTTCCCCGTCGACTGCGACGGGAGCGGTCGGCGCGACATCGCTGTGGGGACCCTCGACGGCACGGTACTTCTCATCGATCCCGACTGCGGCGACGTGCTGATGTCCAGGGTGTTCGGAGGCGAGGAACACCGGAAGCTGCTGAGGAGACGCTCGCTGCCGAAGGCCCTCAGGCGTCTCCTGAGCGAATCGGGGGAACCCGCGACCGGCTTCGCCGCTCTCGATGTGGACGGAGTTCCGGGAGAGGAGCTTCTCTTCGCGACATCCGACGGCGTGGCGCACGCGTATTCCGTCCGGAGGGACACGCTTCTCTGGAAGAGGCCCGTGGAGGGCGGCGTGGAGTTCGAACCGATCGTCGGGCGAACGGCCGACGGGCGCGACTGCGCGGTCTTCTTCACCGGAGAACGGGTGCACTACGTGGACCCCGCGACGGGAGCCGACATCCGTCCTCGCGGTCCCGGGAACGGGTGCTCGCTGCTCCTGCTCGGCAGGTTCACGGGCGTGGGACGCTTCCAGATGCTGTCGGTGCGCGCGGGTGAGCGGGCGCTCTCTCTCCACGACACGGCGCTCCGGCCGGTCGCGCCATGACCGGCGCGCCGGATGCGGTCTCTGGAGCGGCGCCGCCCGCCATCGAGTTCCGGAACGTCGCCAGGTTGTTCAGAGGCCGGAATGGTCCGACCGGACTCGACGGGCTGACCCTCGACGTCCCCTCAGGCGTCACGGCGGCCCTCATGGGCCCCAACGGTTCGGGGAAGACCACAGCTCTCAGGATAGCCGCGACGCTCGTCGCGCCGGACCGCGGCACGGTGAAGGTCGGAGGATTCGACTGCGTTCGAGAGGCGCGCCGCGCGCGCCGGCTCGTGGGAGTGTCGCTCGGGGGCACCCGGTCGTTCTACTGGAGGATCACGGCCGCGCACAACCTCAGCTTCTTCGCGGCGCTCAAGGGCGTTCCGCCCGTCCGCGCCGGGAGGATCGTCCACGCGCTCGCACTGGAGCTGGGATTCGCCGGGGCGCTCGGCGTCCCGGCGCGCGGCCTGTCGCGCGGCATGCTCGGAAGGATGGCGGTGGCCCGCGCTCTCATCGCCGACCCGTATGTGCTGCTGCTCGATGAACCGTTCGTCGCGATCGACCGTGAGGGAAGGGACTTCGTGTGGGAGGCGCTGACGCGCAGGGCCCGGGCCGGGTGCGCCGTTCTCCTGACGACACACGACGAGGGGCTCGCCGGCCGTTGCGACCGCGTCGCGACGCTCTCTTCGTGAACACCGGCGCAGCGGCCGCCCGTGTCGCTCTGCAGCCGCCGCTGTCGGCCCTCGCTCTGGCTTTCGCCTTCCTCAAGCGATCGGTCGCGGTCTACCTGAGCTATCGCCTCAGAGCGTTCCTCGGGCTTGCCTCGCTCGCGGTGACGGTGCTTGGTCTCGTGCTGGTCGGGCGGCTTGTCTCGTCGGCGGGGATGGGGTTCGATGAGCGCTTCGGCATGAGCTACACGGCCTACGCCCTCGTGGGGGTCGTCGCCCACGGGAGCGCGTCGGCGGGACTTCGGGTCTTCAGAGCGTCCGTCAGACGCGAACAGCTGCAGGGGACGCTCGAGCACCTGATGTCTTCACCCTCTGACCCGGCGGCGCTCATCGTGCTCTCGGCCGCGGGAGAGCTCTTGCTGTCGGCCGGCGGCGGGCTTCTCATGCTCGCCGGCGTCTCGCGTGTCGCGGGACTCTGCGGAGTCCTGACGTCGGGGGTCCTGGTCCCGCTCGCGCTCTACGCCCTGTCGATGACGGGTCTCGGTCTCGTGTCGGCCGGTGTCGTGCTCGTTCACAAGGAGGGCGAACCCGTCTCGTGGACGCTCTCGACGCTCACCGGTCTTCTGGGCGGCGTCGTGTTCCCCGTCGAGCTCCTTCCCGAGTGGCTGGGAAACGTCTCCTTCATCCTTCCGACGACCCACGCGCTCTCGCTCATCCGTTCCGCGCTCGTCCCGGGCCACGCCGCGCCCGCGGAATCGCTGAGCGCGCTCGCCTCGATGGCGCTCGTTCTTCCCATCATCGGCCTTCTGACGCTCCGCCGCTCGCTCGTGCGCGCGCGCCGCGAGGGCTCGCTCGGTCACTACTGACGCTCCGCCGCTCGCTCGTCCGCGCGCCGCGAGGGCTCGCTCGGTCACTGCTGATGGGGCCGAGCCGCGCCGTTCCGCAGGTTTCGTGCTTGCCCGCCTGAAGGCCTCTGGTGTCTAATGAGCATGAGACCGCTTGCGCCGCTTCCGGATCCCGTTATGGAGGACTGACCAGGGTCGGCATGGCTTCACGTCGCGCAGCTCACACTCACACTCCCGTCATCTCGATAGTCGTCGGGATCATCATCCTTGCGATCGCGCTCACGGTCATATCGTTCCGCGACATCGAGCGCGGTCGCGAGCAGGTCTCGGCCATGCTCGAGCATCAGGCCCGAGGGTTCCTCGCGTTCGTCGGGGCCGACCTCAGGGCCGGGCTTTCAGGGCGAGAATGGGAACCCTCCAGGCTGTCGCTTCTCTTCGAGAACGCGGGGTCTCGTCCCGAGATCGCCTACCTCGCGATGCTCGACATGGACGGGCGCATCCTGGCGCACAGCGACCCGGAGCGCGTGGGCGAGATCCTCGAGGGCGACCTCGAGCCCACGAGGCTCTTTCCCGGGCAGCGGCTTCGGGGCTCGCGCATCATCTACGAAGGGCGGCCGGCGTACCGGTATGCCGCTCTGGTCGAGATCGAGCCGCGCGAGGTGTGCGACCCGGCTCCGCGGTGGCGGATGCCGGGCCATCCGATGCACCGCCGCAGGACCTGCTCGCCCGAAGAGGTCGCTGCGCGGCTCGGAGAGCTCGTGGGGCGCGAGGTCGACCCTCAGACGCCCGTCCAGCTCATCGGCGTCATCGCGCTCGACTCGGCCGACCTGGAGGCCACCTTCCTCGTCTCCCGGAATCACACCATCATGATCGCGCTCGTCCTTCTGGCCGTCGGCGGCGTCGCCATCTACTTCCTGTTCATCGTTTCTCACTATCGGTCGGTGAGGACCGCGCTGGCCTCGATGAGAACCTACACGACCAACATCATCGAGAGCATGGCGAGCGGGCTCGTGTCGGTCGACCCGACGGGACGCATCGTGACCGTCAACGGGAAGGCAAGGTCGCTGCTGGGGCTCGAGCGCGATCCGAAGGGACTCCCCGTCACGGACGTCCTGCGCTTTGAGCCGGTAAGCTCCGAGCGAACCCTGCTTTCGGTCGTCACGGGCGCCCGGAACGAGCTGGAGATGGAGGCGTCGCTCGCGGCCGCCGACCGGTCGGTCCCGGTCGCTCTCTCGGCCTCGACTCTGAGAGACGACGACGGTGAGCGATCCGGCACGGTCATTCTCTTCCAGGACCTGACCGAGATGGAGGACCTCAAGGAGCGCGTCGAGCGGGAACGGCATCTGGCCTCGCTCGGACGTCTCGCCGCCGGCGTCGCGCATGAGGTCAGGAACCCGCTCAGCTCGCTCAAGGGCTTCGCGCAGTTCCTCAGGAGCCGGTTCGTCCCCGGCTCGAAGGAGGAGCGCTACGCCGACATCATGATCGAGGAAGTTGAGCGGCTCGACCGTGTCGTGCAGGAGCTCCTCGACTTCGCGCGGCCCGTCGAGTCCGACCGCGTTCCGAGCGATCCCAATGTCATCGTGGAAGAGGCCCTCGAGCTTCTCTCCGAGGACGCGGCCTTCGAGAACATCACCATAGAGCGCTCGCTCGACCCCGACCTGCCGGACGTCCTCGTGGACGCCCCGCAGATCCGGCAGGCGCTCCTCAACGTCTTCCTGAACGCCATCGAGGCGATGTCGGACGGCGGCACGCTCGCTGTCTCGACGACGGCGTCAGGAGACGGGGCGGGAGCGGCCATCACGGTGAAGGACACCGGCCCCGGCCTGACGCCCGAGGAGTCGGCCAAGCTCTTCGAGCCCTTCTATACGACAAAGGAATCGGGAACCGGCCTTGGACTCACCATCGTGTGCCGCGTTCTCGAGCAGAACGGCGGCTCCATCGACGTCGTGAGCGAGAAGGGCGTGGGAACCACGGTGACGATCGAGCTGCCTCTTGCAGGACGGGAGAAGTAGATGGACCCCGCAGGTCTTCGCGTTCTCGTGGTCGACGACCAGGACAGCGTTCGCGAGCTTCTGACCGCCGTGCTGACCGAGGACGGCCTCGACGTGGACACCGCTCCGGACGGGAAGACCGCCGTTCGGAAGGTGGGAGAGGGCTTCCACGACCTCGTTCTCATGGACATCCGGATGCCCGGCCTCGACGGGGTCGAGGCGCTTCGCGAGATCAAGGCCGTGAGCCCCGGGACGGCGGTCATCATGATGACCGCCTACGCGTCGGTCGAGACCGCCGTGTCCACCATGAAGCTCGGTGCCTTCGACTACGTGACCAAGCCGATCGACATCGACGAGGTCCGCGCCGCCATCGGGCGTTTCACGGAGCGTCCCGATGAACCCGAGCCCGGCGAGGCAACGCTCGAGGCGGGCGAGGACGTCATCGGCGCCAGCCGGGTCTGGCGCGAGACGCTGGAGACGGCGCACCGCGCCGCGGAGTCGGACGCGACGGTCCTCCTCCTCGGGGAGAGCGGAACCGGCAAGGAGGTCCTGGCCCACGAGATCCACCGCGCCAGCCCGAGAAACTCCATGCCCTTCGTGGCCGTCAACTGCTCGGCAATCCCGGAGGGGCTTCTCGAGAGCGAGCTTTTCGGACACGAGAAGGGAGCCTTCACAGGGGCGGTCCGGCAGAAGCGGGGGCGCTTCGAGCTCGCCGACGGCGGGACCATTTTCCTCGACGAGATCGGCGACATGTCGGAAGGGCTCCAGGCGAAACTGCTGCGGTTCCTCCAGGACAGGACGTTCGAGCGCGTCGGCGGGACGAGGTCGACCACCGTCGATGTGCGCGTCGTCGCCGCGACCAACCGTGATCTCGAGCGGGACATCAGGGACGGTCGGTTCAGGGAGGACCTCTTCTTCAGGCTGAATGTCGTCAGTATCACCGTGCCGCCCCTGCGGGAGCGCAGGGACGACATTCCGCCGCTCGTCGACCACTTCCTGAGGGCCCACGCTCCGAAGAGATCGAAGCCCAAGAAGATGTCCCCGAAGGCCATGCGTACGGTCATGTCGTACGACTGGCCGGGCAACGTCCGGGAACTGGAGAACGCCGTCCAGCGGGCGGTCGTGCTTTCCCGGGGCGAGACCATCTTTCCCGAACACCTTCCGGCGCGTGTGCGGGCCGCCGGCGGCGACGAGGACGGCGGGACACCGGACGGCCGGACCATGCGGGAGGTCGAGCGGGACGCCATCATCCGCACGCTCACAGAGACGGACGGCAACAGGACCCACGCCGCGAAGATACTCGGCATCTCCAGACGGACCCTCCAGAACAAGATCAAGGAATACGATATCGACCTCTAGACCGCGACGCGGACGCCAACCCTCCGGAGTCCGCGGACGAGGGTCGCTGTCGATCTCCAGACCTTGACGCGGACGCGCCGCGTTCCAGGTCGGCGAACGAGTCGCTCCGGCAGGTGCGAAGAAGCTGCGCACTTCCTGACCCGGAACGGTTCGGTCGTGAGTAGCTTCTGCGCACCGGCGGGATTCCGTCGTTTGCGCGGCTGGCGCGGGTGCCGACGTAAATGTAGCGCGCACAACGATGTACATGGATGAGGTGTGGGCTTCTGCCTGCCTGCAACACCTGGCACACGCGTTGCTCAATAAGCAGGCGGTTGTTGGGACAACGGCACACACGAACGAAGGAGGAAGGACGATGAAGCGCAGGAAGCTTCTCACCATCGCAGTGATCGCCGCTCTCGCGCTCGGCCTCTCGAGCGCAGTCGCCGTGGCCCAGTTCGGCCGGGGCGCCGGCATGGGCATGGACCGCCCCGGGCAGTGCATGCGCGCAGGCGGCCCCGTCTTCACCGACGAGCAGAAGAATGAGATCGCGGAGGTCCACGAGAAGTACGACGAGGAGAAGGTCGAGCTCGCGAACAGGGCCAGGGTACTTCGCCTTGAGATGGCGGAGCTCCTCGGCGCGGACGACATCGACTTCGGAGACATCGAGAACAAGATCGAGGAGATCCACGCGGTCAAGCTCGAGCTCGCGAAGCTCAGGCTCCGCATCCACCAGGAGGTCCGGCCGCTTCTCACCGATGACCAGCGCGCCCTCTTCGACCGGGGGTTCGGTCGCATGGGCGGACGCATGATGGGCGGTGGTCACGGCATGGGCGCGGGCTGTGGGCGCGGCGGCATGCGCGGAGGCCACGGCATGGGCATGCGCGGCGGACGCGGCATGCATCCCCGCGGCGGCGGCGGCATGGGTCCGGGCATGGGTCAGCCCGGCGACATGGAGGACGACGACTAGCAGGTGACTCTTCGGGGAGCCTCCGGTCTGCGGAGCGTCTCCCCGGCCGGCCCGTCGGAGACGGGCTCCGCGGGCCGGCCTCCCTCTCCTGAAGGGAGAACGACGATGAGACCGGCAGACGACGCGACCGGAAGGATCTCAGGCCCCTCGAGCGCGTTCGTCGCGTACCTCCTGCCGGCCGTCCTGTCCGCGGCGCTTGCGGTTTCTCCGGTCATCGCCGGTGAATACCCCGTCGTCGACACGGGCCAGACCCGGTGCTACGACGACCAGTACGAGATCCCGGCGCCGGCGGCGGGCCAGCCGTTCCACGGACAGGACGCGCAGTACGACGGGAACCTCCCAAGCTACACGCTCTCAGGCGACGGCCTCACGGTCTACGACCACGTGACCGGCCTCACCTGGATGGCGTCGCCCGACGGCAACGGCGACGGCATCCTGGAGTCGCCCGAGGACAAGATGTCATGGTGGGACGCCCTCGACTACGCCGCGACGCTGAACGCGCAGAGCTTCGGCGGGCACAGCGACTGGCGCCTTCCGACCATCAAGGAGCTCTATTCGCTCATAGACTTCAGAGGACTCGATCCGAGCGGTCCCGGCTCAACGGGGTCTATTCCCTATATCGACACCGACTACTTCGAGTTCGTCTACGGGGACGAGAGCGACGGTGAGCGGATCATCGACTCGCAGTACTGGACCTCGACCGAGTACGTCTGGACGACGATGGGCGGCGACCACACCGTCTTCGGCGTCAACTTCGCCGACGGACGCATCAAGGGGTATCCGACGGACGACCCGCAGGCCGGAGGCCACAAGCTCAACTTCGTGCTGTGCTGCCGCGGCAACACGGATTACGGGGTGAACGACTTCACGGACAACGGCGACGGCACCGTGACCGACGCCGCGACCGGGCTCATGTGGCAGGGGACGGACAGCGGCCACGGCATGCAGTGGGAGGAAGCTCTGGCATACGCCGAGAGCCTGACGTTCGCCGGCTACGACGACTGGAGGCTCCCGAACGCGAAGGAGCTTCAGAGCATCGTCGACTACACGCGCTCGCCGGACCACACGGGCTCAGCGGCGATCGCCCCCGTCTTCTCATGCGCCGAGGTCACGAACGAGGAACTCGTTGTGGACTACCCGTGGTACTGGACGGGGACGACCCACGCGAGCGAGACGTCCGCGTCGCCGGGTGAGACGGGCGTCTACGTGTGCTTCGGTCGCGGGATGGGATACATGTTCGACTGGGTCGACGCGCACGGCGCCGGATGCCAGCGGAGCGATCCGAAGTCGGGGAGCCTTGGTGAGTACACCTACGTACCGTACGGCTACTACCGGGGCGGGGCCCCGCAGGGCGACGCCATCCGTCTCGACAACTTCGTCCGCTGCGTCCGGGACGCCGGCGACACGAACGTCCCCGACGTCGACGGAAGCTCGAGCCTCCACCTTGTCCCGACACCCAACCCGTCGTCCGGCGAGACCGAGGTCCGATTCTCGATGTCGGGCGGCGCGGACCGCGTCTTCTGTGAGATATTCGACGTTTCGGGACGCATCGTGCGGACCTTCGCTCCAAGGACACTCGACGAGGGGACGGCAACGTTCCTGTGGGGCGGAACGGCCGACTCCGGCGCAGAGTCCGCATCGGGCGTCTACTTCGCTCGCGTGGAGGCGGGCGATTTGACGCGCGAGGCGCGCATCGTGAGACTCAGATAGCGTGAGACAGGCTGGTTCCCCCTCCCAGCGGGCGGGCGCCGTCGGGCGCCCGCCCCGTCTCGAGGGGCGTATGCGCGAAGCGGCTTCCGACAGGCGGTCGTGACCGCGGTTGAATAGGGGACCTCGGGGGCTTAGGCTACTCTGCGAAGAGCGACTCACATGTCACGGAGGGAAGGAAGAGCGAGCCGATGAAGAGAATCATGATCATAGCGGCGGTGATCGTCGTGGCGGTCGTCGCCGTCTGGGCCTTCACGGGCGGGGGCGACGGCGCCGCCGCGAGCGCGTACGAGTTCGCGGAGATCGAACAGGGCGACCTCGAGGATGTCGTCTCGGCGTCGGGGACCCTCTCCGCGGTGGGGACCGTCGAGGTCGGGACGCAGGTCTCCGGGAGACTCTCGGAGATCTTCGTCGACTTCAACGACCACGTGAAGAGGGGGCAGGTCCTCGCGCTCATCGACACCACGTTCCTCGCGGCGTCCGTGAAGGACGCCCGCGCCAGTCTCATGAAGGCCGAAGCGCAGCTCGCTCTCACGGAGACGCAGTTCTCGAGAACACAGGACCTCTACGAGAGGGACCTCGTGAGCGAGGCCGAGTACGAGGACGCCGCCGCGGCGCTTGCCTCGGCGCGCGCTTCCGTGCTTTCCGCCGAGGCCGCGCTCGACCGCGCCAGGACGAATCTCGACTACGCAGTCATCACGTCGCCGATCAGCGGAACGGTCATCGAGCGAAGCGTCGAGCCCGGACAGACGGTCGCCGCGAGCCTGTCCGCTCCCGTTCTCTTCATCATCGCGGAGGACCTCTCCGACATGGAGATCCACGTCCTCGTCGACGAAAGCGACATCGGACAGGTCGAGGTGGGGCAGCAGGTTCGGTTCTCGGTCGACGCCTACTACGAGCGGGAGTTCTGGGGTGAGGTGCGACAGATCAGGCTGCAGCCGGAGACGGTCTCGAACGTCGTCAATTACACCGTCGTGGTGGACGCGCCGAACGATGAGGGACTGCTCCTGCCCGGCATGACGGCGACTGCGGACTTCCTTCTTGAGTACCGGGAGGACGTGCTGCTCGTTCCGAACGCCGCGCTCCGGTTCACCCCCACGATGGAGATGTTCCAGGAGCTGCGGGGCAGCATGCCCGACCGGAGACCTCCGGCCGAGGGCGGCGCTCAGGGCGAGGGAGGGGAGCAGCGTCCGGCGCAGGGTCGGGGCGACGGCTCCGGCGGCGGAGCCGCGCGTCAGGGGGGCGCGGGACAGCGGGGGATGAACCCCATGAATCGCATGCTCACGGCCGCCGGCATCGATCCCGAGAACGGCGCCGTGCTCTGGCATCTCGACGAGGCGGGCGAGCTTGCCGTCACCCCCATCGAGACCGGCGCCACGGACGGCATCCGGACCGAGATCGTCCGTGGAGCGGACGTTCACGACGGGATGGAGGTCATAATCGCCGTGGTGGAGCCGGAGGCGGGCGAGGGAGGCAGCAGGAACCCGCTGTCCGGCAGATTCGGGAGGCGCGGCTAGCGATGGAACGTGTCATCGAGACCCGGAAGGTCACGAAGCACTACCTCATGGGAGACCTCTGCGTGAAGGCGCTCCGGGGGGTCGATCTGACCGTGACGAGCGGCGAGTTCGTGGCCATCATGGGAGCGTCCGGATCGGGGAAGTCCACGCTCCTGAACGTCATCGGCTGCCTCGACCGGCCGACCTCCGGCCAGTATCTTCTCGACGGCGTCGACACCAGCGGGTTCACACGCGACGAGTATGCCCGGGTCCGGAACCAGCGGATCGGGTTCGTGTTCCAGACGTTCAACCTGCTCCCCAGGACCAGCGCCCTCGACAACGTCGAGCTCCCGCTCTTCTACGACCACTCCGGGAGGTTTCACGACCCGCGGGCCGCGGCGGTCGAATCGCTCGAGCGCGTCGGTCTCGGCGACAGAATGCACCACGACCCCAGCGAGCTCTCGGGCGGACAGCGACAGCGCGTGGCGCTCGCCCGCGCCCTCGTCAACAATCCATCGATCATCCTGGCCGACGAGCCGACCGGGAACCTCGACAGCCGCACGTCGGTCGATGTCCTGTCGGTCTTTCAGGAGCTCAACGAGCAGGGGATCACGGTCCTTCTGGTGACACACGAGCCGGACATCGCTCAGTACGCGAAGCGCATCGTCGTCATGCGCGACGGGCTCATCGTCAGCGACAGACAGGTGTGGGACCGGAGGAACGCCGCAGACGATCTCAGGACGATGCCGTCGCAGGACGAGATGGTCGAGCTCGTGGCGGAAGGAGACTAGCGGATGCTCTGGCCGAAACGGCTTCTCCGGATAGCCATCAAGGGGCTCATCAAGAACCGCATGCGGAGTCTGCTGACGACGCTCGGCGTCATCATCGGCGTCGCGTCGGTCATCGTCATGGTCGGCATCGGCGCCGGCGCTCAGGCGGACATCGAGCGGCAGATCAGCTCGCTGGGTTCGAACATGCTCATGGTCTTCCCGAGCTGGTCGCGCCACGGCGGCGCGAGCGGCGGGGCGGGCTCGTTCAACCGTCTGACGCTTGAGGACGCCGAGGAGATCCGGCAGCGCGCGTCCGCCGTCACGGCGGTCTCTGCGGTCGTCCGGACCGGCGCGCAGGTGATC
Organism: uncultured bacterium; assembly: GCA_964596015.1. Classification (GTDB taxonomy): domain Bacteria; phylum Joyebacterota; class Joyebacteria; order Joyebacterales; family Joyebacteraceae; genus WJMD01. Next base: position 37,097 of record CAZQSB010000008.1, read on the forward strand.
GGCGGAGCGGGGAACTGGAACACCCGGATAACCGGCGTCTCGCCCGAGTACCTGACCATCCGAGCGTGGAGTATCGAGAGCGGCCGGTTCTTCGACGAACGGGCCGTGCGCTCGAGGGCGAAGGTCGCGGTCCTCGGGGCCACTGTCGTGGAACAGCTCTTCCCGAACGAGGACCCGATAGGGCAGCGCATCCGCATCAACAACACCCCGGTCCAGGTCGTCGGCGTGCTCGAGAAGAAGGGGGCCTCGGCTTTCGGGCGGGACGAGGACGACACCGTCCTTGTCCCGGTGACGACTGCGCTCTTCCGCCTCTCCGGAGAGGAGCACGTCGACATGATCTACATGAGCGCCGCGTCCTTCGGAGAGAGCGACGAGGCGACGGAGCAGGTCAGCGTGATACTCCGGGAGAGGCACGGCCTGAACCCGGGCGAGGAGGACGACTTTCAGCTCCGCAGTCAGGCGGAGTTCATCGAGATGGCCACCGAGACCCAGCAGGTCATGACGCTCCTTCTCGGCGCAGTCGCCGCCGTCTCTCTCATCGTGGGCGGCATCGGCATCATGAACATCATGCTCGTGTCCGTGACAGAGCGGACGCGTGAGATCGGCATCAGGCTGGCCGTCGGGGCGCGCTCGAGCGACATTCTCATTCAGTTCCTGACCGAGTCGGTCGTGCTCAGTCTGCTCGGCGGTACCATCGGCGTGGCGCTGGCGTACATCCTGACGAGGGTCCTGAATGACGCCGTCGGGATGACGACGCTCATCCAGCCCGGCATCGTCGCGATCGCGTTCGGATTCGCCGCGGCCATCGGGGTCTTCTTCGGCTACTACCCCGCGAGGAAGGCGGCGATGCTGAACCCGATCGACGCGCTCCGCTACGAATAGAGAAGAAGGCCGTCCGCGGGTCCCCCGACGCGCGGACGACACAGGGACGAGACGCTGCGGGAGGGTGGTGACGCGAGGCGGCGTCGCAGCCCGCGTCCCGACAGACGGAGAGCCGAGGCGGCGTATTGACCGGCAGGCCGGCAAGGCTCCTCCAGGTGAGCGGTCCGCTCCGCGCAGCGGGCCGCTCTCCGTTCTCCTCCACGGCGTCGACCGAACGCCCCCTTCCTGCCCGGCGGCAGTGTCCATAGTGTTGTGTAACTTCACTCGGGCACATCCTCCATTGTCCCGGCGCCCCTGTTGCCGTCGGACCCGCCGTGGAGTATAGTGAGGCGGACGGTGGCCTCTGACGACGGCCGCCGTTCCGGACGCAGAACCTCACACCGCACGCTCCCGAGGCGCCATGGCGACGAACCGCTCCCCGAGCCGCTTCGTGCAGCTCCAGACGACGTTCGACAGCCGCGAGGAAGCCCTTGACCTTGTCCGGAAGGCCGTGGGCGCCCGGCTGGCGGCGTGCGGCCAGATCGTCGGACCCATCGAGAGCGTCTACCACTGGCGCGGCGCCGTCGAGGATGCGCGCGAGTGGCTCTGCCTCTTCAAGACGACCCGCGCGCGCCTCGCGCCGCTGGTGACATTCATCGAGACGGAGCACTCATACGAGGTCCCGGAGGTCGTCGTCGTGTCGATCGAGGCGACCTCCGACGCTTACGGGGAGTGGATTGATGAAGAGACCAGCGACTGAGCGGCTCCGAACCCGCGCCGCCGGATACCTCATCGTCTCCGTCGCCGCGCTGCTCGTCCTGACGGCGGCCGCCGCCGCACAGGACGCACCCGCCGCGGCGCGCAAACCTACCCTGTACGGTCGGAAGGGCTCCGAGATCTGGATCGAAGCGCCGCGGGTCATGTTCCCCACCGGCGGGGGGTACCGGAACGGGCACGAACTCGGCGACGACTACGCCATCAACATCGATCTCGAGGCGGGCTTCGGATTCGGGTTCGGCATCTTCTTCGCGATCTCGGACAACCTTCTGTTCGAGGGTCGGATGATCCAGAGCAGCCACCGTGTTGGCGCCGTGGGAGAGACGCCCGAGAGGGACTGGGACCTCGACCAGGCGTACGTCGGTGTCCGGTATGTGTTCCGCTACGAGGAGCAGCTCCAGCCGTCGGTCGGTCTCGGGGGCTTGCGTTACTCGCTTGAGTGGTCCCCAGGTGTCGATGACCCCGGGGAGTTCGTCAGACTCACCGGCTACGGCGGGTATGTCTCGTTCGGGCTCGACTACATGATCTCGAGACGCTGGGCCGCACTGTTCCGCGCCGAATACGGCGTGATGAGCTACACGGACGGGCTCTTCGGGACGGACGACTTCGACATCGACTCGTCGCTCGACGGCAGCGGTTTCGGCATGTCGCTCGGGCTTTCATACAGAATCCCCATGTGGTAGCGCGGGGCCCCACAGCGCCGACCGCGTCTGCATCCAAAGGAGGACCGATGGCATTTCGGGCGAAGGCGAAGTGGGTGGAGAACTTCAAGTTCGAGGCCTGGGATGGTCAGGGACGGCACCTGAAGATGGACGCGAGCGAGGCCGCCGGGGGAGACGGCGACGGGTTCCGTCCGGCGGAGCTGCCGCTCATCGGACTCATCGGGTGCACGGGCATCGACACGATCGAGATACTCAAGAAGATGCGCCAGCCGGTGGAGGGGCTTGAGCTCACCGTCGAATCGAAGAGGGCCGAGTGTTCGCCGACGACCGGCTACGACGGCATTCACGTCACCTACGCATTCACGGGCGAGGGACTCGATTCCACGAAGGTGAAGCAGGCCGTGCGTCTCTCCGAGGAGAAGTACTGCACGGTCGGTCGCGCGCTCTCCGCCTGCACGCTGATCACGCATACCATCACGATCAACGGGGAATGACCCCGGAACACGAGGAGTCTGTAATGAAGGAGAGGCTGGAGCGGACTGTGAAGCGGTTCGCACCTCAGTGCGACTACTTCGAGGTCCATCTCGAGGAGACCGAGGAAACGCGGGTGCAGTTCCAGGGCAGGAAGCTCTCCGACCTTGGAAGCACCGTCGATTTCGGAGGGAACGTCCGCGCTCTCGCGAACGGAGGATGGGGGTTCGCCTCGTTCAACAGCCTGGAGCGTATCGACGAGTTCGCCGAGAACGCCGTCGCCCAGGCGCGGATGGTCGGCAAGGAGGAGAGCGTCCTTGCGGACGTCGAGCCTGTTATCGATGAGGTCCGACTCGACCTCAAGAACGATCCGCGAGAGGTCTCGCTCGAGGACAAGGTGGCGATCATGCGCGCGTACAACGAGCGCGCACTCGAGCACGACGAGCGAATCGTCAACTCGGCGACCAGGTACTTCGACCGGTTCAGGAAGTTCTGGTTCCTCTCGAGCGACGGAGCCTCCGTCTATCAGGAGAGGATCGACCTCGGCGGCATCGTCGCGCCGATCGCCGTCAGGGACGGCGACACGCAGTCGTTCTACGCGCCATTCGGTACGAGCGACGACTTCGATGTCGTACGCGGCCTCGAGGACGAGGTCGACGAGGCCTGCCGGGTCGCCGTCGCAAAGCTGGACGCGCCGAAGGTCAAGGGCGGCGAGTACACCGTCATTCTCGATCCCAGGCTCGCGGGGACGTTCATCCATGAGGCCTTCGGGCATCTGTCCGAGGCCGACAACGTCTACGAGGACAAGGACCTCCAGGAGCTCATGGTGCTCGGCCGCGTTTTCGGGGGCGAGATACTCAACGTCTACGACACGGGGCTCGACAAGGGCGTCAGAGGATACCTTGTCTACGACGATGAGGGCGTCCCGACCGAGAAGACCTACCTCATCCGCGAGGGCAAGCTCGTCGGTCGGCTTCACTCCCGCGAGACGGCCGGGAAGATGAACGAGCGACCCACCGGGAGCGCGCGGGCCATCGACTACCGGTTCGCGCCGATCTGTCGTATGCGGAACACCTGCATCGAGAACGGCACGACGCCTTTCGATGACATGATCTCGGATGTCGACCTCGGCGTGTACTGCGTCGCAGCGCAGGGCGGCCAGACGAACGGCGAGATGTTCACCTTCTCGTCGGCGAACGCCTACATGATCCGCAATGGGAAGGTCGCGGAGATGGTCAGGGACGCCACGCTGACGGGGAACGTGTTCACGACGCTCAAGAACATCGACGCCGTCGGCGACGACCAGGACGTCCACGACGGACCCGGCGGTTGCGGCAAAGGCGGGCAGTTCCCGCTGCAGACGAGCCACGGGTCCCCGCACATTCGCATACAGAACGTCGTGATCGGAGGTGAGTAGCGTGAAGAAGATCATCGAGAAGGCGGCCGCGCGAGGTGCGACGAGCTCGGAGGTCTTCCTTCTGTCGTCGCTCACGACCTCCGTCGAGTTCGAGACCTCGAGGCTCAAGAACATCTCGCACACCGAAGAGACCGGGGCGGCGCTCCGCCTCGTGGCCGACGGTCGCGTCGGGTTCGCGACCACGACCAGGCTCGACGACGTCGACCGGCTGGTCGACAACGCGCTCACGACGGCGGCGCTCGGCGAGACCGCCGACCACGCCTTCGCCGGCCCCGCGGAGCTGGCGAGCCCCGACGTGGACGATCCCGCCGTGAGACAGCTCTCGCTCGAGGCGATGGTGGAGACCGCCGGTCGCGCGGTCGAGAAGATCAAGTCGTACGAGAAGAAGATCAACGTCGAGACCAGCACCACTCGCGACATTCAGGAGGTCACGGTGCTGACCTCGGAAGGGTTCGAAGGGTCGTTCTCCAGAACCGTGTACGAGCACGGCGTCGGCGGCCGCCTCATCGAGGGTGAGAACCTGCTTCACGTGTGGGAGCATCACGCCGGCACGACCGCCGGCTTCGATCACGACGCCATGGCCGACGAGGTCATCGAGACCACGAAGAAGGGGCGGAAGAACACCTCGGCCTCGAACGGACCCGCCACGGTCGTCTTCACGCCGAGAGCGCTCATCGACGTTCTCATGACGCTCCATCTCGGTCTCAACGGCTCGACGGTCGAGCGGGGCATTTCGCCGCTCGCCGGCAAGCTCGGTGAGACCGTCTTCGACGAGAGGATCACCATCGTCGACGACGGGCTGATGGACGGGGGATTCGGCTCGGCGTCGTTCGACGACGAGGGGACACCGATGAGTCGGACGCCGCTCGTCGAGAACGGCCGCGTGGTGAGCTACTTCACCGACCGCCGGACCGCCGGGAGGCTGGACCATCCCGCGACCGGCAACGGGCTCAGAGTGAAGCGGCTGGTTCAGACCAAGCAGCTCTCCAAAGCGCCGTCGCCCGAGATCACGAACTGGTCCATCCCGGGGGGCGAGACGCCGCTCGATGAGCTCATCGGCGGCATCAAGGACGGCATCGTCGTCGACAGCATCATGGGGATCCTCATGAGCAACCTCATGGCCGGAGACTTCTCGGGCAACATCGCGCTCGGGTTCAGGATCAGGGACGGCGAGTACGCCGGTCGCGTCAAGGACGCGATGGTCGCCGGCAACATCTACCGGCTGTTCCGCGACAAGGTCGTCGCGCTCTCGAAGGACGTCAGGCAGGTGGGCCTCCTCGGAGGGATCGGAAGCCACGTGCTGCCGTACGTCGTCATGAAGGACGTGATGATCTCGTCCAAGACAGGGTAGGGCGTCTCGGGCGACCGCGGGGCCATCATCTGCCACCGAACAGCGAAACGGGGCGCCGAAAGGCGCCCCGCTTCGCTTCATGTCGCGACCGACGACCTGGTCGGCCGTGAGCCTACGCCTGGTCGGTCGTGTATCCCAGTCGACGAAGCAGCTCGCCGGCGATGCGCTCCTCGGGGGGGGTGAGCGGTCTGGGCTCGATCTTCGAGGTACGGCGCGCCAGCCGCGCCGACGCGAACCGGTGAACCTCGTCGGCGGGTTTGAGACCGAGGAAGCTCTCGATGCGGGACATGGTTCCCACCGGCTCGTCCAGCAGCTCGGTGTACGTGAGACCCAGGGAACGATCCGAAGCACCTTCGAGGAAACTGAGCGCGGCGTCGACAGAGACGCGCCACTCCAGGAGCCCTTTCAGGAAGTCGGTCGAGCAGAGGTCGGGAAGTTCGCGGTAGTCTTCCCGCGCTCTGCAGTACTCCACGAGCCGGGCCCACTTGTAGTCCCCGTTCCCGTACCACGCTCCCTCGTCGGCCATTCGCTCGATCGACCTCGCGACCTCGAGCCCGTTCCGGAGAATGTGGATGTAGCGGGCGTCCGGGAAGATCGCGTCGAGGAACTCCAGACGGAAGTTGTTCGCCGGGAGCTTCTCCACGAGAACCTGTGCGTCGAGGGCGCGCGTCTCGCAGTAGAAGAGGCTGTGGAGGCGGCCTGACCTCGCGGGATCGACGTCCGATCGTCCCAGTTCGAGCCTGCCCCCGTGCTCCGCGGCCCGGGGAGACCAGATGTCGGTTTCCGGGTACGAGGCCGTCCAGAGATGTCTCGGCTCATTCAGGTACGCGACATCAGGATGACGCCCCAGCGCGCTTCCGAGCACCGTCGTCCCGGACCGGCCGCAGCCGACGATGAACACCGGACGCAAGACCTCGCGGCGCGCGCCGAACAGGGACGCGAGCCTGCAGCCTCGTCTTTTCAGCGTTATCAGAGCGCCGCGGGGAGGCGTTTCTCCGCCAGGCATTCCGTTCTTCTCCCGTTGAGGTTCGAACCTCTATTCTAACCCGCGCCCCCCGGGCCGCTCAAGCGCCAACCTGTTTGACCCCGCCGCTGAACGTGGTAACGTAGCCGCGACAAGGCAGCCCCGGCGCGGGCCCGCGGGTCCGCATGCCGTGACATGGTCACCCCGGCGCCTGCCACAGACGTTCCATCCCAGGAAGGAATCCCCGGAGGACCGCCATGAGGAAAGCACTCGTTCTGGTTCTCGTCTCGACAGCGCTCGTCGTAGCGCTCGCCACCGGAGCGGGCGCCGAGAGCTACTGGTTCCCCGAGGTCGACATCGAAGTGACAGTCCGCGAGGACGGGAGCTTCGAGTACAGAGAGGAGCGGACATACGCCTTCGACGGCGACTTCACGTTCGCCTTCTACCGAGTGATGAAGGAACGCCTCGCCGCCGGCGGCCAGGTCGACATCACCGATTTCGAGATCAGCGAGAACGGCCGCCCGCTCGAGCGGCGTCCGGCCCACGAGATCGACCAGGACCGTGTGCCGGGAACCTATTGGGTGGACTACTACCACGAGGGAAATTCGGCCTACGCGAAGTGGTTCTACCGCGCGGACGATGAGCAGCGGACGTTCTCCATCTCGTATGTCGTTCACGACGCGGTGACCGTCTACGACGACCACGCGCAGCTCTACTGGAAGTTCATCGCGGGCAACTGGGAGGTCCCGACGCGCCGCGTGACCGGGACCGTCCATCTGCCCGACGGAGCGTCGCGGGACGAGGTCAGGGCCTGGCTTCATGCGGTCCTCACGAGCGAGTACCAGATAGTCGACGGCCGCACCATCCGCTTCGAGGTCGACGATCTGCCGCCCGGCCGGTTCGTCGAGATGCGTATCCTCTTCCCGCCCGAGCTCGTTCCGGAGGCGACCGAGCGGGTCTCAGGCGAGATCTGGGATGAGGCGTACGCCGAGGAGGCCGAGTGGGTGGAGGAGGCCAACGAGAGACGCCGTCGCGCCCAGCAGGCCCTCGCGGACCTGCAGCGGAGGCGTCGGGCGGCGCTGCCGCTCTCGATCGCCGTGGCGGTGGTGGCCCTGGCGGTCTGGGGCGGGCTTTTTGCGAAGTACGGCCGCGAGCATCGTGTGCGCTTCGACGGGGAGTACTTCCGCGATCTGCCCTCGGAGCGGCCGCCCGCCGAGGTCGGATATCTCATGCGGTCGGGCGACGTCAACGCGGCCGACATGGTGGCGACCATCATGGACCTCGCCAGGCGCGGCTACTTCGCCATCCGCGAGGAACAGCAGACCGACAGGAGTCTTCTGGAGCGGCTCGGCGGAACGCCGGAGTACGACTACGTCATCGAGTGGAAGAAGCGGGACCTCTCGGAACTGAACGACTACGAGAAGAGCCTGGTCATGTTCCTCTTCTCCTCAACTGCCGCGCGCGGGAACGAGCTGTCGCTCCACGCCTTCAAGAAGGACGCTCAGCGGCATTCGACCGAGTTCCACCGGTGGTTCGCGAAATGGCGGAAGAAGGTCGTGAAGCGCACCAGGAGTGAGGGGCTTCTCGAGAAGAGGAGCTCGCAGATGATGATCGTCTCGATGGTCGTTGGCTTCCTCTGCATCGGCGCAGGCGTCGCCATCGCCGCGTACGCCGAGACGCCGTTCGGGCTCATCGCCATGCTCGGAGGGTTCGCCGTAGTCCCGCTCTCGGCTCTCATCAAGCGGCGGAGCCCCGAAGCGGGCCTCGAGTTCAGGAAGTGGCGGGCGCTCAAGCGGTATCTCAGGCACTTCTCGAAACTCGACGAGGCTCCGCCCGGGTCGCTGGTTCTGTGGGAGCACTTCCTCGTCTACGCCGTGACATTCGGCGTGGCCAAGGAGGTCCTGAAGGCTCTCGAACGGTATCTGCCCGCCATGGAGCAGGCCTCGGGCCGCACGTTCGCGGCCGGCTGGTACGCCGCAGCGGCCGGTCGAGGCGCAGGAGGCTTCGGCGAGGGGCTCTCCGGTCTCGCGGAAGGCATGTCCAGCATGGTGGCCGTGGCCGGAAGCGCCATGAGCACGGCCAGCGGCACCGGCGGCGGTGGCACCGGCGGTGGAGGAGGCGGCGGCGGGGGAGGCGGCGGCGGCGCCGGCTAGGAGGTGCTCCTTGGAGGGACGCCCACCTTACAGCGAGATCGAGCACACGGCCGACATCGGCTTCGAACTCGAGGCGGCAAGCCGCACGGCCGCGTTCGAGGCGGCCGCGCTCGCGATGTTCGACCTCATGGTCGACCTCGACGGCGTCGGTGACGACTGGTCGGGCACGCTCCAGGCTTCGGGAGAGGCCGGCGATCTCGAGAACCTCATGGTGCGATGGCTGTCCGAGCTTCTCTATCTTCATGACGATGAGGGTATCGTCGTCCGGTCGGTGTCGATCGTGCGTCTCGACGACGGCGGTGTCGAGGCCGAACTCCGCGGCGAGCCGCTTGACCCTTCGCGACACGATGTCCGCTCGGAGGTCAAGGCCGCGACCTACCACGGGCTCTCTGTCGTAGAAGAGGGCGGGCGGTGGCGCGTACGGGTCATCTTCGACACGTGACGGGAGACGGAAGAGTGACTTCATCGAAGATCGAGCTCAGGCGACTGAACGAATACACGTGGGAGATCCCGAAGACCGGCGGCATGCGGGTTCCGGGGATCATCTACGCCGACGACCGTCTCATGGAGCACATCAGGACGGAGAAGAGCCCGGAGCAGGTCGCGAACGTCGCGCACCTTCCCGGCATCGTGGGTCGCTCGATGGCGATGCCGGACATTCACTGGGGATACGGGTTTCCCATCGGCGGCGTCGCGGCGACCGACCCCGCGGACGGCGGCGTCGTGTCGCCCGGAGGCGTGGGCTACGACATCAACTGCGGGGTGCGGCTGGTGACCTCGCGCATCAGCGAGGCCGACGCGAGGAAGAGGATCGACGCCCTCGTCGACCGATTGTTCGAAGACGTGCCGGCGGGAGTGGGCTCGAGCGGCGCCATCGGCAAGCTGGGACGCGGCGACCTCGAGAGAGTGGTCGTCGAGGGCTCGGGCTGGGCCGTGGCGAAGGGCTACGGCTCGGAATCGGACCTGGAGCGCACCGAAGAGAACGGGCGGATGACCGGAGCGGACCCCGGCGCCCTCTCGGACCGCGCCATCAAGCGGGGTCTCGACCAGGTCGGAACACTCGGCTCCGGGAACCACTTTCTCGAACTGGGTGTCGTCGACGAGGTCTACGACGAGCGAACGGGGGAGCATTTCGGTCTCGCGAAGGGCGACGTCACCGTCATGGTGCACTCGGGCTCCCGCGGGCTCGGCTACCAGGTCTGCGACGACTCGCTCGAGGTGATGCAGCGGGCCGTGTCCAACTACGGCATCGAGCTTCCCGACAGACAGCTTGCGTGCGCGCCGGTGGAATCGCCCGAGGGTCGCCGGTATCTCGCGGCGATGGCCTGCGCGGCCAACTACGCCTGGGCCAACCGGCAGGTCATGATGGCGCTGGCCATGCGAGCCGTCGCCTCGGTGCTGGACTCCACGCCTGAGGATCTCGGCATGAGGCTTCTCTACGACGTCTGCCACAACATCGCGAAGCTCGAATCCCACGCCGTGGACGGCCGGGAGCGAAGGCTCTGCGTCCATCGGAAGGGCGCCACCCGGGCGTTCCCGCCCGGCCATGAGGGCGTCCCGGCGGACTTCCGCGACGTCGGGCAGCCCGTCCTGATTCCCGGCGACATGGGCCGACACTCGTTCGTGTGCGCGGGGACCGAGGAGGCGTACAGGGAGACGTTCGGGAGCACTTGTCACGGGGCCGGGCGAGTCCTCTCGCGGTCGAAGGCGCGGAAGAGCGAGGGCCGGAACCTGAAGGAAGAACTCCGGAAGATGGGCATCGCCGTGAGAGCGACCGGCAAGGGCACTCTGGCGGAGGAGATGCCCCGCGCCTACAAGGACGTTGCGGACGTCGTCGGCGTCGTCGAGAAGGCCGGACTCGCCAGGAAGGTGGCGCGTCTCAGGCCCATCGGAGTGGTGAAGGGATAGCGGAGAGTCGTGAAGAACCTCGAGATAGCCGGCATCTTCGAACAGATGGCGGACGTCATGGAGATCAAGGGCGGCGAGCCCTTTCGCGCGAGCGCGTACCGGCGCGCCGCTCGCGTCCTGACGGACCTTCCCGAGGACGTCGCCGACGTCGCGCGCGAAGGGAGACTCACGGAGCTCGCCGGCGTCGGCAAGGGTACGGCTCAGAAGATCGAAGAGTACCTCGAGACCGGCGCGGTCTCCGCGTTCGCGGAGGAGATGGAGAGCGTGCCGGAGGGCCTTCTGGAGCTTCTGGCCGTTCCCGGCCTCGGTCCGAAGACGATCGGGCTCCTGTGGAAGGAACTCGGCGTCCGCTCTCTCAAGGACCTCCGGCGCGAGCTTCGTCGGGACGCGATCCAGGAGCTCCCCGGACTGGGACAGAAGAAGGTCGAGAACATCGAGGCCGGGGTGAGGGCCTATCTCTCGCGTTCCGGGCGTTCGACGCTCGGCTCGATGCTCCCGTCGGCAGAATCGATGCTCGCCGACCTCCGGGAATCCGGCGCCGTGCTCTCAGCGGACCTCGCCGGGTCCGTCCGTCGAGGACGCGAGACCATCGGCGACATCGACATCCTCGCCGCCAGCAACCGGCCGCGCGAGGTGATCGACGCCTTCACCGGCCTCTCCGCCGTGGAGGAAGTGCTCGCGGCGGGCGGCACGAAGGCCAGCGTGCGCATCGGCGGAGCGGTCCAGGTCGATCTCCGCGTCGTCGAGCCGTCGTCGTACGGCGCCGCCCTTCTCTACTTCACGGGCTCGAAGGACCACAACGTCCATCTCCGGGGGCTCGCCCAGGAGCGGGGCGCGAAGCTGAACGAGTACGGTCTCACAAAGGGCGAAAGGACGCTGGCCGCGAGGACGGAAGAGGCGGTGTACCACAAGCTGGGGCTTGAGTTCATCCCGCCCGAGCTCAGAGAGGACCGCGGCGAGATCGAGGCGGCGGCCGAGGACGAGCTTCCGGAGCTCATCGAGCTCACGGACATCCGCGGCGACCTTCACGTTCACTCCGACTGGAGCGACGGCCTGGCGAGCATCGAGGAGATGGCGCGGGCGGCCAAGGCGCGCGGCTACTCGTACGTCGCCGTCACCGACCACAGTCGCTCGCTCGGCATAGCGCACGGTCTCTCGGTCGAGCGGCTCGCGGAGCAGCGCGAGGAGATCGAGAACGTCAACCTGCGTCTGAAGGGCATCCGCGTCCTCGCCGGGACGGAGGTCGACATCCTGTCCGACGGGTCGATCGACTTTCCGGATGACGAGCTGGAGAAGCTCGACATCGTCGTCGCATCCGTCCACAGCGGCTTCAACCAGTCCGAGGACAGGATCACCGGCAGGATCGTCTCGGCCATCGAGAACCCGCACGTCGACATCATCGCGCACCCCACCGGTCGCCTGCTCGAGACGAGGCAGGCCTACGCCGTGGACCTCGACAGGGTCTTCGAGGCCGCGGCGGACGCCGGCACCGCGCTCGAGATCAACGCTCATCATCAGCGACTCGATCTGAACGACGTCGCCGCCAGGCGCGCCGTGCAGCTCGGCGCGACGCTCGTCATCAACACCGATTCTCACCACGCAGACCAGCTGTGGTCGATGGAACTGGGTGTCGTGACCGCTCGCAGGGGGTGGGTCGAGGCGACAAGCGTTCTGAACACACTGACGACCTCGAAGCTCCTGAGGCGTCTCTCGGCGGGACGCTGACGTCTCTGAGGGCGCCCTGACCCCGCCGCGGACGTCGCTGCGTGCCGCCGGGCCTTGCCACTTCGTTCCCGCCAGAATCCGCATCGGCGCGGGCTTTCAGGATGAACCACCTCGTGGCATGAATCTGGCAGATTGAATCATCGGTGAGGCGCTGCAATGTGTGCACTTGACGCGTTCTGGCGATTGTGATAGCATATCGGTATAAAGGGATAGTACAATCATCGGACACTGGTGCGGCAGAACCCGGAAGGGAAGGTGTGACGTGCGGACTCTGAAAGCGCTCATCATAGGAATCACGGCCATCTTGCTTGGCGCGTCTCTGGCTGCTCCTCTTCACGCGGCCTCCGCGTGCGGGGCGACCGGAGTGGCCGTGGAGAACGACGACGGGACGTTCACCTACACGATCACGCTCGATTGGGACTTCGCAGGTGTGGTGGTGCCGCAGCGGATCGTGCTGAAGCTCGAGCAGCTCGTCGAATGTCAGTACTACAATCCCGACGTCCCCATTCAGGCGAGTTACATCCAGCCCGGTTACGGCACGTCGATGGCCGCCGAGGGATGCCTCGATGTCTCCGGCGCTCCGTGCGGTGAGATCCAGTGGGTCGGCAGGATCGCGATGGAAGACCCCGACTGCTGGGTGCCGATGATCCACATCGCGTGGATCAACGACGGGGAGACGCGCGATTGCGAGGCCATCACGGCCGACACCGGCGTCTTCGAGTTCGACTCTTACGGCGCGCCGCTGCCTCCGTACGACTACTACGGGGTCATCGTCATGCGCGCGGGTGACTACTGCATCGAGTGCGACTACACCGGTCCGCTGCCCGACTGCAACATGTGGTCGCCGGTCGAGTCGAACAGCTGGGGGACCATCAAGTCGCTGTATCGCTGATCCGTGTATCGCTGATTCGACAGACGGCATCAGGAAGTGAATCGGGGGTGCTCCCGCAAAGGTGAGCACCCCCTTTCTCGTACTCGCTGACGTCCCGGCTACATCGACCTCAGGATCTCGATGCGTTTCTCGGGCGGGGGATGGGTCGAGAACATGTTGTTGAGCGCGTTCCTGTGCTCGCGCAGCGGGTTCACGATGTAGAGGTGTGCGGTCGCCTTGTTCGCCGCCTCGAGCGGCTTCGGGTCGAGAGCGATCCTCTCGAGAGCGCTGGCGAGTCCCTCCGGATAGCGGGTCAGACGGGCTCCGTTGGCGTCGGCCAGATACTCGCGGCGTCTCGACAGCGCGAGACGCATGAGCTGGGCGATGAGAGGCGAGAGGATCGCAAGCACGACCGCGACCAGCATGATGATGGCCCCGGCCTGACCGCCTCCCGAGCTTCTCCTTCTGCGACCCCCGAAGATGAAGCTCCTGAGCATCCAGTCGCTGACGAGCGCGACGACGCCGACAAGAACCGCCGTCAGCGTCATGAGAAGCGTGTCGTAGTCGGCGATGTGCGACATCTCGTGCGCGATCACGCCCTCGAGCTCGACACGATTGAGCTTCTTGAGAAGACCGGTGGTCACCGCGATGACGCCGTGCTCCGGGTCCCTGCCGGTGGCGAACGCGTTGGGGGCTTCGTCATCGATGACGTAGACCCGCGGCATCGGAAGCCCCGCGGCGATGGCCAGACCCTCGACCGTGTTGTAGAGGTACGGGAACTCCGACTTCTCGGCCGGTCTGGCGCGGCTGATGGCCAGCACGATCCTGTCGCTGTGGTAGTAGCTGCCCCAGGCGGCGACGCCCGCGATGACGGCGGCAGCCACCGTTCCCCAGTGGCCCCACACCGTCGTGCGGCCGAAGATCCAGCCGAGGAACACCACGAACGCGACGAAGACCGCCACGATGATGCCCGACCGCATCTTGTTGCTCGATATCTGTTCCCACATCGCGCGGCACCCGGGAAGAACGTGCGGTTGGAAGAGACTATCTGATCAGCGTCGTGATACCCGCGAGGATCAGAAGAACCGCAGGTATGACGAGGTTGGGCGGTTCACCTTCCTCGGCGAGTCGCTTTCGTCCCCAGAACAGTGCGAGTCCCGCAAGGAAGTAGATGATCGCGAGGACGATCCTCACTGCGAGCAGCATGATCACCTCCGTGTCTGACGTCCGTTCGTGACAGGCCGCGGCCCGAACGGCGCCGGCGCGTCCGGGCCGACGTCAGCGAGGTCCTTGTCCTACGTGGAGAAGTCGACGCTCACCGGTCCGCGCTCGCCCTCCTCGACCGCGAAGTACTCACGCTCTGCGAATCCGAACATGTTGGCGACGATGTTGGAGGGGAACTTCTCCCGCATGTTGTCGTACATCAGCACCGAGTCGTTGTAGAACTGCCGTGCGTAGGCGATCTTGCTCTCCGTGCCGGACAGCTCCTCCTGGAGCATCATGAAGTTCTGGTTCGCCTTGAGCTCCGGGTAGTTCTCTGCGACGGCGAAGAGCGACTTCAGCGCACCGGTCAGCATGTTGTTGGCCTCGGCCTGGTCGCGCACGCCCTCGGCTTTCATGAGGGCGGAGCGGGCCTCGGTCACGCGCTGGAAGACCTCCTTCTCGTGCGCCGCGTATCCCTTGACCGTCTCGACCAGATTGGGGATGAGGTCGGCGCGACGCTTGAGCTGCACATCGATCTGCGACCAGGCGTTCTCGATGCGGTTCCTGAGGACGATGAGGCGGTTGTAGGTGATGATCAGGAACCCGACGACGATGACGATGATTGCCAGGACTATGAGCATAGTGACATCTCCCTTCGAGTCCGGCTCGGCCGGCCCCTTTCTCTTCTCCGCCGACGACCACGTCAGATCGGCCCCACCGCGCCGGAGCTTGAGCTTCTATATCATGTCGCTCCCGGCTTTTCCAGTCAATGGTCTCGTGTCGGCTTGACCGCCGTTCCCGGTGGGTATACCATCCTCAGGCTCTTTCTTCTCACGTCGCTGCGAAAGGGAGGCGCCGTGCCGGTCACGTTCAGCGTGAGGACCCCCGGGAAGACGTCGTTCGTCAACATCACGTCCGAAGTGCGGAAGGCCCTCGGTGAGCTCGGCGTGAACGACGGCGCCGTGCTGGTCTACGTGCCTCATACGACCGCCGCCGTGACGATCAACGAGAGCGCCGACCCGGCCGTCGCCACGGACATCGACGCGACACTCTCCCGGCTCGTTCCTCGCGACGGACACTACCGCCATGCCGAGGGGAACTCCGACGGCCATGTCAAGTCGAGTCTGGTCGGTTGCTCGGAGACGCTCCTGGTCGAGAATGGGGAACTTGTGCTGGGAACCTGGCAGGGCGTGTTCCTCTGTGAGTTCGACGGACCCAGAACGAGGAAGGTCCACGTGGGCGTCCTCCGGGACGCGGGATAGCAACAGGTGCAGGGAGGAAGTCATGCGGAAGTGGATGTCAGCTCTCGTACTCGTCTGCCTCGTCGTCGCGGCCGGCCCAGTCTCCGCTGACGAGGTGACCGACGCGATGGCCAGTGCCGAGCAGGCGTACGCGGCGGACGACTACAAGGAGGCGAGCACACAGCTTCAGACCGCGCTCGTCGAGGTCAACAAGATCATGATCGGACTGATACAGGAAGCTCTGCCGGACGCGCCTTCCGGATGGACCGCCGATGATCCCGAAGGAATGGACACGGGCGCGTTCGGTCTGGGGTTCTTCTCGAACCTCATGGTCTCGAGGACCTACTACCCGCCGAACGACTCGTCCATCGACGTGTCCGTCGCCGCGAACTCGCCCATGATCGGAGCGCTCCAGGCGTTCCTCTCGAACCCGATGCTCGCTTCGATGTCGGGCCAGGAGATGGAGAAGACGGAGATCTGCGGCAACGACGCCATCGAGGAGTTCAGCGAGGAGAACGACCAGGCGTCCATCAACATCCTGGCCGGCCGGTCGACGCTCATCAGCATCGAGGGTGACGGGTTCGCGGACGAGGAGCACGTGCGGACCCTCGCCGGGATGATCGACTGCGGCACGATCGTGGAGCTGGTGGAGTAGGGAACTCGAGGACGTCGAAGAGCCTCTTGGGGTCTTCGAAGTGCCTTCGCACAGGTTCAGCGCGTCTCCCGACGGTCTCGGGAGGCGCGCTGTTTCGTGTGGCGCCAGATGAGCCAGGCGGCCCAGATGCCGACCGCGAACGTCGTGAGAAGCCCCGCCTCCGGTCCGTAGCTGCCGCCCGTCAGGCGGGACTCCGTCTCAAGCTCGGTGATCTCGAGCATGCCGTGGATCGGCAGGCCGCTGACCGGAAGCGAATAGACGTATCCCAGAAGGAAGTTCCACGCGAAGTGGAACCCGATGGGCATCCAGAGCGATCTCGTTCTCAGGTAGATGGCCGCCAGCAGCGCGCCGATGAGCGCGGTGTTGATGAGCCCGGTCGGGTCGGCGCCCGGGTTCGCGAAGTGCAGGACGGCGAAGAGGAGGCTCGACACGATGACGGCGGCGACCTTGCTGCCTCGCTCCTCCAGGGCCTGCAGGACGTAGCCGCGGAACATGAGCTCCTCGTACACGCCGACCGACAGAAAGGCGATGAGGGCGCCGATGAAGTAGGCCGCTACGGGCGTCCCGGGCGGGGCGGGTCTCGCGAATCCCTCCACGCGGATGGTCCCCGTCGCCCACGAGAAGACGAAGATCACCGTGAGAATGACGAAGGCGAGGGCGCAGCCGCGGGCGAAGTCGGCGCCGGCGCCGGGTCTCAGAGACACGCCGAGGTCGGTGAGGGGGCGCCTGTCGAAGACCCGAAGGAAGAGCCAGGTGTAGAGGATGCTGTAGAGGCCGGTCGCGATGGCGATGGGCAGGAGCCACGGCGCGATCATCTCGAGGATCTGGTCCATCGACATCGTCGGCGACGCCACCCCGATGTCCGGCTCCGGGATGAGACCGGCGCCCATGAGAATGCCCGCTCCGATGGCGACGGCGACGGAAAGCGCGATCGCCAGGGCGAAGTAACCCAGGATGAACAGGATGATCCGGATGTAGGGGTTCAGCGAGGAGCGTGAGCGCACGGTCGGCCTCCGTCAGTCTTCAGCGCGGAAGATGTTCTTCAGACTGCCCCACGAGATCGACTCGCGACCCGCGAGCGGCGCGAACGGGTCGAGGTCCTCCCACTGGTTGATCTCCCAGAGTGTGTCTCCGGTCGCCGCCAGGGCGAGAGGGTCGATCTGGAACACGAAGCGCGCCCCGACGGTCGTCGTGTAGAGGGCGGGCTCGTCGCCGTCGACGCGCACCATGAGCTCCACGTTCTCGTCGTACTGCCAGCCGACCGGGTCGCCCGGCTGGGGTCCGGGGATCACCTCGGGGGGTCCGAAGGTCGCCAGCGAGAGCGAGATGCTGTCGACCCCCGCGGCCGCTCCGAACATGGTCTGATGGATCTGCCGCTCGGTGGCGCGGTTCCACGAGTTCGGCAGGTCGGGATTCCCGATGCACTCGTCCTCGTTGAGGAAGAACACGAAGCCCTCGGCGAGGCAGTCGAGATAGGCATCGGCGTCCTCCGCCTCGTAGGCCATCACGAGTTTCTCGAGCACGCCGTCAGGGGTCGTCCGCTCGGGATAGCCGTTGTCATCGGGTCCCGTGGACGAGCTGCCGCATCCCGCCGCGAGCGCGAGCGCGGCCGGCAGCAAGAACAGTCCCAACATTCTCCTGTACATCGACTCCTCCCATCCTGCGCCTCGGGCGAGGCGACGCCCGCCTCCCGTTGCGCATATGATACACGAAGAAGAGGATGTGCGCACGCGCGGGAGCGCGCGAGGCCTCAGTGAGCGGTAGACGCCGCGCGACGCAGAAGGCCCCGCGCTCGCGCGCGGGGCCTCAGTGAGCAGACTCTCCGCAGCCGGTGTCAGCGATAGAGCGCCTTGATGCTGCCCCAGGATGATTCCTCGGACCGTCCCCATTCACCGGAGAGGTCCTCCCACCGGATGATCTCGTAGAGCGTCTCGCCCTCGGGGCCGGTCTCGTCCGGGTCGATGCGGAAGACGAACTCGATGTCCGCGTCGGCGCGAAGCTGGAGGTTGTTCGGGAACCAGATCCTGAGGTCGGAGTTCAGCCGATACGTCCAGCGGTCGTCCATGGGGTCGTGCTGGTCCGCGCCCTCGTTATGCTCGTACAGCACGGTGATCAGCGTCAGCGTGATCCTCTCGACCTCGAGAGCGGGGTTCTGCACCTGGTCGTCCCCGAACATTCTCCGATGGATGGTCTCCTCGGTCTGGCGTCCCCAGTACTCGGGGAGCGACGTGTCGCCGTCGAGGTCGACCTCGGCGAGGTGGAACGTGAAGTCGTCCGCCAGGCAGTCGAGATACGCCTCGCAGTCCATGTCGGCGTACGCCACCTGGAAGAGGGTGATGACGTTCTCAGGGGTGTCGCGGAGCGTCTCGGGCTCCTCGTATTCGTCGGGCCCGACCGACGAGTCGCTGCAGCCGCAGACCAGGACCGCGGCGGCCAGAACAGCGCACAGTCTTCGCATGGGAATCCTCGCTGAACGAGATGGCGGTGGGGACAGACGTCCGCTCTTCGTGCACATTATCGCACATGGAGAACGGTCAGTCAACCAAAGTGGTTCTTCCGCTCCGAGGGCGTGGCGACTCGAGCGGTCCGGGCCGACTGATTCAACGCCGCGACGCCGCTGTGCTGACTCTCGCGGGGAGCGGCCCACAGAGGCCGCAGCCCTCCGGTGTCCGGTTCTTCGTTCACAGCAGTATCAACGCAGTTGACAGCGTGCGGGATACATCCGTGGAAGCGCTCCCGCGGCCGCGTCATCCGCGATGCCCCCAGCCCCTCACGGGGCCTGGACTTACGTGGGGCTCACGCCGGATGGAGGAGGACTCGAAGAGATACTGGCACGGTGGTTGTTATGAAAGGGCATCGAGCGCTTGCGCCCTGCGCGGGACGCGGTGAGGCCGGGCGAGGGAGTTCTGAAAAGGGGCAGAGCTTCCCTCGTCCCGGCACTCGCCGAAACCTCCGAGATGGACCTCCCGCGGCGCCTTCTCTCCGCGCCGCAGCGACGTCTCCTCCGGATCGTCGGCTGCGCGCCGGCCCGCCCTCGGTACATCCTTCTTGCAGAGCCCGGGATCGTTGAGTAAACTCCTCTCCAGTGACGTCATACATCGAGCGAGGCCGGGCGGCGCGTGGCCGCCCGCCGCGTCCGTTTTGCTGGTGTTCCCACCGCAGACCCGAGAGGCATCTGGAGGTATCGATGAAGCGCGCGGCTCTTCTGCTCGTGGCCCTGACTCTGATCGCGGCGAGCGCGGCGCACGCCGAGGACGGGACGACCGGTCTTGCGTTCCTGAAGCTGGGCGTCGGAGCCCGCGCCATCGGCATCGGGGACGCCTACGCAGCGGTCGGGGGAGACGCGTCCTCGATCTACTGGAACCCCGCGGGGACGGTCGCCGTCGACAACATCGACGTGCTGCTGATGCACAGCGAGTGGTTCGAGGGAATCCGCTACGAGTACCTGGGAGCGGTGCGGTCCGACGGCTGCCAGGCGTTCGGCGTCGGCGTCGTCGGCCTCTACGTGAACGACCTCGAGCGACGCGAGGGCCCGACCAGCGAGCCTCTCGGCGACTTCGGCGTCTTCGACTTCGCCCTGACGGGAACCTACGCCCGGCGGCTGACGGACGAGCTGGACGCGGGGGCCTCGGTCAAGTTCCTGCGTTCGGAGATCGACGACGAGAGCGCCGGCGGGTTCGCGTTCGACGCCGGAGCGCAGTACCGCGTTCCGGCCGTCCGCGGTCTCTCGCTCGGAGTCTCGGTCCACAACCTCGGCGCCCAGATGAAGTACGTCGAGGACGCCTTCGACCTTCCGGTGCTGGGACGCGTGGGCGCGGCGTACACGACGCCGTTCGACGCGCTGAACGGGGACATCCTCGTGGTCGCCGATGCCGTGATTCCGACGGACGGCGACACGAAGGTCCACGCCGGGCTGGAGTACGAATACAACGACCTCGTCGCTCTCAGGTTCGGGTACCGGAGCGGATGGGACAACCAGAACATCTCGGCGGGGTTCGGGGCGAAGGTGAGGAACTTCAGGATCGACTACGCGTACGTCCCCTTCTATTCCGATCTGGGCGACACGCACCGCATCTCACTCGGGTTCGCTCTCTGACGGGCCGCCCGCCGGCCCCCGACAGCTCTCCCTGAGTTCGAGCGGCTGAAGGTCGCCGTCTCTCCATGCGTAGTGTCGAAATCCTCTCTCATCAAGATGTAGCGCGGCCCGCTCGTGCTGCCAGTCGCCGACGACGACCGCGTCGCCGTGGGGCGTCGTCCAGTGCGCCGGGCGGTGGAGATGGCCGACGACGACGGCGTCGTGCGGGCCCTCCGCGAGCTTCTCGATGAGGAACTCCTTCATCGGCCCCATCGCGCGTCGGATGCGTTCCTCCGTGATCTCGGACAGGCCGGAAGCCCAGCGACCGATGGCGGCGCCGAGCGATGGATGGAGCAACCGGAACGCCGCGATGGCGGGCCCGCTTCGGATGAGGGCCTTGAGGGTCTTGTACCGGAGGTCGCCCGGCGGGAGGCCGTCGCCGTGCGCTATGAATAGCCTGCGGCCGCAGTGCGTCGTATCAACAGGGTCGCGGTGCACCCGCGCCCCGCTCATGCGTTCCATCGCTTTACCTGCCCAGTAGTCGTGGTTTCCGCCGAGGAAATGGACCGACACGCCCGATGCGCTCAGCTTCTGAAGCGCCTCGAGCACGGCCGAGTGGCCCCTCGTCGGACCGCCGCGGTACTCGAACCAGAAGTCGAAGATGTCGCCGACGAGATAGAGGTGTGAGGCACGTTCAGGAAGGAAGGACAGGAGGTCGAGAAGTTCGCGCCTGCGGCGCACGTCGGGTGCTTCGCGACTGATGGTATCCGAAGTGTCGCGGCCGGAGCGGCCCGAACAAGAGCGCTCCCGCGAGGCCGGCCACTCGGGCTCAAGATGAGCGTCGGCCAGGAACCAGACCTTCTCCGACGCAGTGCTCTCGTCCCGGTTCCGCGCCACGCGTGCTCCTTCGAAACCGAATCGGCTTGACCGGATGCAACCAGAACGATACAGTTGCATCTGAATAGGTGAGCCGCAAAAGGCGGCCCGATGGGAGGTTCGGGATAATGAGCGGTCACTCGTTCAGTGAGTCGCTCCGAATGCCCGAGTATACCTTACAGCGCGGCCGGGCGGCAAGGTCAAGCAGGTCCGCGGAGGTGGTACGATGGCATCGCTCTGGGATGATGTGAAGAACGCGATTGTCGACGGGTATGTGTACGCTGCGGACAAGGCCGAGGAGCTGACCCAGATCGGACGAGCGCGCGTCGAGATCCTCAGGCTGAATCGCGCCATCGCGCGCGCCATGACGAGGATCGGCGGCAGGACCTTCGAGCTCTTCGAGGCGCACGAGGAGGATACGCTCGGAGAGGACGAGGAGATCCGGAACGCGATCGAGCGCATCAAGACCCTTCAGCAGCGCATCGCCGAGTGGGAAGAGGAGATCGAGAAGGCCAAGGAAGAGCGAGACCAGAAGGAGCTCGAAGATTCAACGGACGGCTCCGACTGAACTTCGAATCAGATAGGCAGGCTACTCCGGTCCTCCCGGCCTGCCGGGAGGACGACCTGTCTCAGGGAGCTTACAGGGGACTTCAGGACCCATTCCGAGGAGAGAGAACATGAGAAGCTGGACCAGTTTGGTAGCCGGAGGAGTGATCCTGATCGTCGCGGGCCTGGTGCTCGGGATCATGATCACCGCGAACTACGACTGGGCGCCGGTCTCCACGGCGCAGGACATCGGTCCTTCCAGAACCGCCGAGCTTTCACCGGCGCCCGTGACCATCGGGGAGAGCCCCTTCGTCACCGTCGCCGATGAGGTGCTTCCCGCAGTCGTCAGCGTGGACACGAAGCGCACCGTGAGGAGGGGCGCCGACCCGTTCCAGGACATGTTCCGAGACTTCTTCGGCGAGCGGATGTACCGCGACTACTTCGGCGACGAGGAGCCGCGGCGCGAGTTCGAGATACCCGGGTCGGCCTCCGGCTTCATCTTCGACGACCGCGGGTACGTGATGACCAACAACCATGTCGTGGCCGGCGCCGACGAGGTGGTCGTGACGCTGGACGACGGCAGGGAGTTCGACGCAGAGATCGTCGGCCAGGACCCGAGCACGGACATCGCCGTCGTCCGCATCGAGGGGGACGACCTCCCGAGCGTGCGGCTCGGGGATTCCGACCGGATCAGGGTCGGCGATTGGGCCATCGCCGTCGGCAACCCCCTGGAGCTTCAGGGGACCGTGACGGTCGGCGTCATCAGCGCCGTCGGTCGCGCCGACCTCAACATCCGCGGCGGCGCGCCCGTCTACCAGGACTTCATCCAGACCGACGCGTCGATCAACTTCGGGAACAGCGGTGGTCCGCTGGTCAACATCAGGGGCGAGGTCATCGGCGTCAACTCCGCCATCAACCCGTCGGCCAACGGCATCGGCTTCGCGATCCCCATCAACCTCGCGTTCGAGGTTGCGGGATCACTGATGGAGGAAGGCCGCGTTGTTCGCGGGTACCTCGGCGTCTTCCCGCAGGAGATCACGCAGGACCTCGCGGAGGCGCAGGGCCTCGACAGCCTGGAGGGCGTGCTTATCGCCTCGGTCGAGGACGACACCCCGGCCTCGGAGGCGGGACTTGAGCCGGGCGACGTCATCGTCGAGTTCGACGGCGTCCCCATCGAAACCGTTTCGCAGTTCCGGATGGTCGTCGCGGGCGTGGCGCCCGGCGAGGAGACCGACGTGGTCGTCCTCCGGGACGGACGCAGAAGGACACTCGAGGCGACGCTTTCCGAACGTCCGTCGCAGGACGTCGCGGAGGCCGAGGAGCCGGAGCCTGAGCCGGAGGCGTGGTTCGGGATCGACGTGGTCGAACTCGACCATCCGATGGTCCGGGAGATCGGCGTCGAGGCGGAACACGGAGTGGTCGTGGTCCGCGTCGAGAGCGGCAGCCCGGCCGACGACGGCGGGCTTCAGGTCGGCGACGTGATCCAGAAGGTCGGCGACCGCGAAATCCGGAACCTCGAGGACTACCGGAGCATCATGAATGACATGGAGGGACGGACCAAGCCGGTCGCCTTCATGGTACGACGCGGCCAGTACACCTACTTCGTGGCTGTCCGCCCCGAATCTGAATAGCAGGTGGATGACGCGGGATCCGTCGCGTGAGATGGACCCGAGACCGGACGGGACCTCCTGATCGAGGTCTTTGCCCCTGCCAGACACGCACGAGCGGTCTCGGAAGAGACGGAACCCTGGGGGGTGGTGAGAAGATGACATACTACGGAAGTCCTGCAGAAGAAGACAAGTGCCTGGAGAGCTATCTCCGGGAGATCGCTCAGACTCCTCTCCTCACACGTGAGGAGGAGCATGAGATCGGCATGAGGATCCTGAAGGGCGACCAGGCGGCTCGTGACGAGCTGGTGAAGGCGAACCTGCGCTTCGTCGTGAGCGTCGCGAAGGGCTACGCCCGTAAGACGGGCTCGCCCATCATGGACGTGATCAACCAGGGGAACCTGGGTCTCATCGAGGCCGCGAAGCGGTTCGATGCGAAGCGCGGCCGGAAGTTCATCACGTACGCCGTCTGGTGGATCAGGCACGCGATCCTCAAGGGCATGGCCGAGCAGAGCGGCGCGATGCGCCTGCCGCTCAACAAGTCCGGCGCCATCCGCAGAATGTGGAGGACGCTGGAGAGGATGCGGCAGGAGATCGGCCGCGAGCCGACCGACGCCGAGCTCGCGAAGGCGATGAAGATGAAGGTCCAGGAGATCGAAGAGCTCAAGAAGCTCTCGGTCACCTCGCTCTCGCTCGACGCGCCTCTGGCCGGCGACGAGGACATCGACCTCATCGACATGGTCGCCGATCCGTCCGAAGACCCGGCTCTTGAGAGCCTCCACTACGAGTCCCTCGGCTACGAGGTCGACATGGCGCTCGAGGCCCTGACGGCCAGGGAGGCCAAGATCCTGAGGCACTACTTCGGACTCGCCGGCGAGAAGAAGAAGACTCTCGAGGAGATCGGCACGATGATGGGGCTGACGCGTGAGCGCATCCGGCAGATCAAGGAAGAAGCGCTCCGGAAGCTCCGCGAGTCGCCGTCGCTCGACGAGCTCAGATCGTATCTCAACTGACGGCAGCGCGCCGGCGTCCAAGGACGTGGAACGCCGGCGCCCGCTGTCTTCTCCGCGCGCCCACCGTTCCCGTTGGTTCGGTGGGCGTTCTTCTTGCTGGTCGTTCGGACCCCGAAACGCCTTGACGCGTGTTTCGACTGTTCCCTAGTATCGGCCGTGAACCTCCCGTCGGCTCGGACGCCCGGAGACCGGAACCGACATGCTGAAGCGCGTTCTTGTGTTCATCCTTTCCGCCGTCCTTCTCCCGGCCCTCGCGGGCTGTGGCGAGGAGGAGCGCCCGACGAGCGTGTCGAGGGTGCTCGACAACGGGCTCACCGTGGTGGCATCCGAGAACAGGGCCGCGAGGGTGGTCGCGCTTCAGGCGTGGGTCACCGACGGCGCTCTCTACGAGGAGCCCGGCGAGGCGGGAGAGGCGTACCTGCTCGCCAACAGCGTCCTCGTCAAGGCCTCTGATGGAGACGTCGCCGAGTCTCTCGACGCGCTCGGTGGCGCGCTCAGCAGGTACTCATCCCACGATTTCGCGCTCTTCTCAGTCATAGCCGACGCCCGCCACTTCGAGGAGGCCCTCGACCTCTTCCACGAGGGGCTCGTCGATCCCGTCCTTGACGACGACGTGCTGTCGCGCGCGAGAGAGCAGCTTCCCGCGGGGACACTCCTGGGCGACGGTCCGATCGACGACGCGTACCGGCTCGCGACCGGCGGGATCCTGCCTGAGCATCCCTACGGGAGGGACCCCGAGGGCACCGTTTCGACGACCGCCGGAATCACCACCGAGGAGCTCGTCGAGAGGCACCGCAGGATGTATGTGGGGAACGGCATGGTCGTGGTGGTCGTCGGCGCCGTCGACGCCACCCGGGCGGTGTCGGCCGTCGAGGCCCGGTTCGGCTCGCTCGACGAGGGCGCGCCGCCGGAGCCGGCCGCCGGTCCTCCGACCTGGCCGCGGGAGCCTGTGAGCACTGTGCGCCGTTCCGACGTCGGACGGGCGTTCGCGACGTTCGCGTTCCCGGGGCCGGGCGTCGGCGACCCGGAGAGCGTCGCGATGGACGTCCTGACGGGGATCCTCTGGAGGGGCGGAACGTCGGGACTCCAGAGACTTCTCGTCGATGAACTCGAACTGACGTCGAGCGTCTCCGTCGGGTGGTACACGAGACGGCAGCCGAGTCCCGTGTACATCTGGGTCGAGCTCGAGCCGGGCGCTCTCGAGACGGCTGAGAGCGCGATCCTCGGCGCCGTCTCGCGTCTCGCGGCGGACGGACCGAGTCCTGAGGAGGTCGAGGACATCGTGGAGGCCGTTCGAGCCTCGATGCTCTTCAACAGAGAGACCGCCGAGGGACAGGCGCACAACATCGGTTACTGGACATCCATCGGGCATCTCGGGTTCCACGAGGAGTACATGGAGTCGCTGGACGAGGTCAGCGCTGAGAACATCAGGCAGCTGGCCGAGCGGCATCTTCGAGCGAGGAGCAGGTCCGTGGGAGCGATCGTCCCGCTGGAAGGCAGGTAGGGGAGAGGCCATGAACCGGCTCAGACACCGGCAACCGGCCGCGGGAGCGGCGGCGCAGTCGTCGCCGGTCCGCGCGTTCACGGGGGCCTTCCTTGTCCTCGCGCTGGCCGTCACGGCCTCGGCGGAGGTCATGGTGGACCGGCTGCCGAACGGTGTCAGGGTCGTCGTCGAGCCCGGTCCATGGAACCGGATCGTGTCGATATCCGTCCTGGCCAATGCCGGCTCGAAGCACGACCCGCCGGCCCTGCGAGGACTCGCCCGCGTCACGAACGATCTCCTCGCGTACTCCACGGCAACGAGGACCAGCGACGAGGTCTGTCGGATCGCCGCCTGCGAATGGATCGACTTCGGCACGTCGATCACGGAGGACATGGCCGAGGTCTACGCGTCCGCGACGGCCGAGCGGTTCGAGGACGCCCTCGATCTCGTGTCGAGCGCGGTGACGGAGCCCTCCTTCACCGGGGAGGACGTCGCCGCCGTGCAGGTGGCGACGCAGCGGGAGATCGAGAGGGCTCTCGACGATCCGTTCGAGCGCAGCTACGCCAGGCTCAACGAGCTGCTCTTCGACGGGCACCCGTACGCGTTCCCGGTGAGAGGCACGCTCGAGGGGGTCGAGAGGATCACGCGGTCGGACGTCGTCGCCTTCCACGGGGAGCGGTACGTCGGTCACGGAGTGGTCGTCTCGATCGTCGGGAATGTCGATCCCAAGGAGGCGGTCCGTCTCGTCAGGGAGCGCTTCGCCGGTCTGCCGGCGGGCGTCCCGCCTCCCGAGATCACCTATCCCATCGAACGCGACCAGGCCCGGACCGTTGAGCTCTATAAGGACGTCGAGAGCGGCCGCGTGCAGATCGGATATCTCGCTCCGCCGGCGGACGACCCGGACTACCCGGCGGTGCGCGTGTTGGCCGAGGTGCTCGGCGGCGGTCCGGCGTCCCGTCTCTACTCTCAGCTGTCGCCGGAGGGCACCGGGGTGGCGGAGGTCGTCGGTGCGTTCTATACTCTTCGACTGGAGCAGGGTCGGCTCGTCGCGTACGCGACCCCGACGCAGATCGACCTGTGCGTCAGGCTGATGAAACAGGTGATCGAGGAGCTCCTGACCGAGCCCGTCGGGGCGGACGAACTCGAGCGCGCCCGGAACCGCATCGCCGGCCATTTCGAGATGAGGGGCCAGCGCAATCTCGAGCGCGCCAGGCGACACGCCTGGAACGAGCTCTCGGGGCTCGGCGGCGACGCTCACAGGAGGCTCGTCGAGGCCGTGCTCGAGGTCGATGTCGACGACGTGCGCACGGTGGCCGAACGCTACCTCGTCGATCCCGTGATCATCATCCTTCGTCCGGGACGATCGGGTCGGGCAGGCGGCATCTGAGGCCCGGCGGTCGCTCGGAGCAGTTCAGGCAGGGGGAATACGTGGGTACCCACCGGCGCGCGTGCGCGCTGCTCGCAGCGCTCTTCACGCTCGCTCTGTCCGCGGGCGCGGGCGCGGTCGAGGTGACCGCCGTCCGCCACTGGACGGCGCCCGACCACACGCGCATCGTCGCGGACCTCTCGGCAGAGGCCAGCTACTCGACCCGGGTGTTGACCGGCCCCGACCGCGTCGTCGTCTACATCGTCGGCGGCACGATCGGCGACGCCCCCCGCAGCACCGAGGTCGAGGACGGTCTCATCGACCGGGTGCGCCTCAACCAGCTCGACGGCGGCGTGCAGCTTGTGGTCGACCTCGGGAAGGCCCCCGTCTATAACGTCTTCCCCCTGAAGCCCTACGCGAACAAGCCCTATCGCGTAGTCATCGACGTCTTCCGTGAGGGCGAGGGGGCCGCGCCGGAACCGATCGTCACTCCGGACGACGCCGGTCCCACGAGGATCGTGGTCCTGGACCCGGGCCACGGCGGCGAGGACCCCGGCACGCTGGGGAACGGCGCTCTCAAGGAGAAGGACGTCGTTCTCGACATCGCCCTTCGCCTCGCGAAGCGACTTGAGGCCCGGGGGCGCTACGAGGTCCGACTGACGCGCGACGGCGACTACTTCGTCCGTCTCGCCAAACGCAAGGAGATCGCGAACCGGCACGGCGGCGATATCTTTCTCAGCATTCACGCGAACAGCGCTCCCAACCGGAGAGCCTGCGGCACTGAGATCTTCTTCGTCTCGCCGCGCGGCGCCAGCGACCAGGCGGCGAGGGAGCTCGCCGACAGGGAGAACGCGGCCGATCTCGTGGGCGGCGTGTCGCCGGACGCCGACACGGATGTGCTGTCGATCCTGGTCGACCTCAAGATGACGGACAGCGTCTCAAAGAGCGCGGACCTTGCGAGGATGCTCTCGAGAGACCTCATGTGCGACGGGTCACCTGAACCCGTCGTCAAGCAGGCGGGCTTCCTCGTGCTCAAGAACCTGGCCATGCCGTCGGTGCTCGTCGAGGTCGGGTTTCTCACCAGCAACACGGACGTGGCGCGTCTCAAACGCTCGGATTACCGCGACGAGTACGCGGAGCGGCTTGCGGCGGGCATCGACGCCTACTTCGAGCGCTACGCGCCTCCCGTGCTCACCGCGGACGGAACGCACCGTGTCGCGCCGGGAGAGACTCTCTGGAGCATCGCCCGTCGCTACGACGTCACCGTCGACGCGATTCGCGAGGCGAACAACCTCGACGAGGACGCGACCATCCGGGTCGATCAGGTCATCCGGATCGAAAGATCCTAGGAGCTATCGCAGATCGTGAATATCCAAGGGATCCTGACCAACAACCTGGGCATCAAGATCGCCGCTGTCGTAATCGGCGTCTTCGTGTGGATGTTCGCGAAGGGTGAAGAGGTCGCCGATCGCACGTTCCAGATCCCGCTGGTTCTCAGGAACATGCCTGAGGAAGTGACCACCGTGGAGCGCCCCGTCGAGACCGTCGAAGTCGTCCTCACCGGCGACAACTCGGAGCTCTTCAAGCTCGGTCTCTGGGGCGAGCCGCGGGCCGTCGTCGACATGTCCGAAGCCGTGCCCGACAGGGACTTTCGAGTCGTCCTCTCTCCGGCGAACATCGTCGTGCCGCGCGACGCGCGCGTCTCGGTGACCGAGATCCGCTCGCCGAAGACGCTCGACCTCGAGATGGACGACCTCGTCAGGGAGCGGCTGCCAATCGTCCCCGTCATCGAGGGGAACCTCGCCGAGGGCTACTACATCCTCGGACGTCCGATCGCGCTGCCGGACAGCGTGACCGTCTTCGGACCTGAGGGGATCGTGCGCGAGCTCGACGGCGTCTCCACCGTCCCGCTGATGATCGAGGGAAGGCGCTCGCGCGTCGAAGCCACGCGCCCGATCGCCTTTGAGGAGGGTCTGAACCTCAACGCCGTGCCGCGCGAGGTGCGCGTCGTGGTCGAGGTCGAGGGAACGGAGGTCGTCACGCTCGAAGGCGTACCGGTCGCGCTGGAGCACGAGCCGGGTTTCGAGGTGGCCTCCATCTCGCCTGAGGTACTCAGGCTCGAGCTCGCAGGGCCCGAGCACATCGTCACGCGCGTCTCGGCGGAGGATGTGAACGCCGTCGTGGACGCCCGCGGTCTTCCAAGGGGCATTCACCAACTGGTGCCTGAGCTGACACTGCCGGAGGGCGTCGAGATCCGTTCGGTGTCCCCGACGCGCTTCACTGTCACCCTGCAGTAGAGTCTACCGAGCAAATCCATGCTGATCCTGGGAATAGACACGTCGTGCGATGAGACCGCGGCGGCCGTTCTGCTTGATGGAGTGGACGTTCTCTCGAGCGTGGTCGCCTCGCAGATGGTGCACTCGGAGTACGGGGGCGTCGTACCCGAGTACGCCTCGAGGGAGCACATGCGGGCCATCGTTCCCGTCGTCCGGAAGGCGCTCGAGGACGCCGGGAGGTCTTTCGAGGACCTCGATGGCGTCGCGGTAACGAACCGTCCCGGTCTCATCGGCTGCCTTCTCGTCGGCGTCTCCTTCGCGAAGGCCCTTGCCGTCTCGCTCGGCGTGCCGGTCGTCGGAGTCGACCACATCGAGGGGCACGTCGCGTCGGTGAGGCTGACCGAGCCGGGCGTGGCGCTGCCCATGGCGTGTCTGGTGGCGTCGGGGGGACACACCGAGATCATCCTCGTCCGGACGTGGAGCGAGATGAGGACCGTCGCGCGGACGCGCGACGACGCGGCCGGTGAGGCGTTCGACAAGGTCGGGAAGCTTCTGGGGCTCACGTATCCCGCCGGACCGGTCATCGAGAAGCTGTCCGAGGGCGGCGACCCGACCGCGTTCGACTTCCCGAGAGCGATGATGGAGCGAGGCGAGCCCGACATGAGCTTCTCGGGTCTCAAGACGGCCGTCAGATACACGCTCGACGAGCTCGGCGCGGTTCCGGAAGGAAAGCGCCTGTCGGACCTGCTGGCGAGCTTCCAGGCGGCCGTGGTCGACGCGCTCGTAGCGAAGACGATGAGAGCGGCCGAGCGCGAGAACGCCGTCTCGATCGGCCTCGGCGGAGGGGTCGCCGCCAACGGGCACCTCAGACGACGTCTGACCGAGGAGGCCGAGCGCGGCGGTTTCCACATCGTCGTGCCGCCGAAGAAGCTCTGCACGGACAACGGAGCCGTCATCGCGGTCGTCGGGCACAGGCTCATCGAGGCAGGGGAGAACGACGGCGCGGCGCTGACCGCGGCGGCGTCCCGCAGCCTTCTGGCACGTCGGGGGGAGTAGGAGCAGAGGGTCGTGAGCATGCGATACGTCGAGGTCGCGGTCCCGCTTCCCGTGAGCGGGACCTTTACATACTCGGTCCCCGAGGAGCTCGCAGAGCGGGCGCTCGTCGGGACGCGCGTGCTCGTCCCGTTCGGGCGGCGCAAGGTGACCGGCTTCGTCGTGGGCGAGACCGCCCACCCGGCGGTCGAGAAGGTGAAGCCGGTCCTCGACGTGCTCGACCTTCAGCCGGTGGTCGACGCCGGGATGCTCGAGGTGACCCGCTGGGTCGCCGACTACTACCTTGCTTCGTGGGGCGAGGTGCTCCGGGCCGCGCTGCCGCCGGGCATCAACCTGGAGAGCCGACGCGCGCTCCGCATCACAGAGGAAGGGCTCGAGCGTCTGAAGAGCCCGGACGGACTCTCCGACGAGAGACGGCTGCTCCTCGAGGCGGCCGCGGGCAGGGAGCGGATCTCGCTGACGCACGCCATGAGGTCGGCGGGTCTCCCGCGCGGGCGCCGCTCGGACGTCGACGCGCTCGTCCGCGACGGGTTTCTCGAGATCTTCGAGGAACTCCGCGGCAAGAGGACGGCCGGCGGTCGCGAGCGGGTCGTCCGGCTCCGGGCCCCCGTGGCCGACGCCCGTGAGAGCGCGGCTCTGCTCGGTTCACGGGCTCCCAAGCAGGCTCTTGCGCTCACGCTTCTCGCCGACGCGCCGGACCACGCCCTCACGCCGGCAGAGCTCGCTGAAGCGGGCGTCGGGGCCGGGAGCGTGACAGCGCTGGTATCAAAGGAGCTCGTGGAGCGCGCCGAGAGGTCAAGCCCCGATGTCTCGACCGGTGAGGAGGGATGGACGCTCCGCGAGGAGGGTCCTCTCAAGCCGGAGCAGGCCGACGCGCTGGCGATCATCAGGAAGCGCATGGACCGCCGCGAGTTCGGAGTCGTGCTGCTCCACGGCGTTACGGGAAGCGGCAAGACGCGGGTCTACAGCGAAGCCGTGCGCGCGGCGGTGGAGGAGGGGCGCGGAGCGATCGTGCTGGTGCCCGAGATCTCGCTGACCCCGCAGATGGTCCAGCGGCTCAGGGAGGAGTTCGGGGACCGGGTCGCCGTCATCCACAGCGGGCTCACGATGACCCAGCGGTACGACACCTGGCGCGCCGTCCGCGAGGGCGAGTATCCCATCGTCGTCGGCCCGAGGTCCGCCGTGTTCGCGCCGGTCGGGGACCTCGGCGTCATCGTCGTCGACGAGGAGCACGAGGGCACCTACAAGCAAAGCGAGTCGCCCCGCTACCACGCCCGGGACGTCGCCGTCATGAGGGCCAAGCTCTCGGGTGCGGTCGTCGTGCTCGGCACGGCGACACCGAGCATGGAGACCTACCTGAACGCGCGGGAGGGGAAGTACGACCTCGTCGAGCTGCCGACCAGGATCGACGCGGGTCCCCTTCCGGAGGTCGAGCTCATCGACATGCGGCACGAGGAGCCGGTCGATACCGAGGGCGCCTTCTCCGGACGGCTCCGGGACGAGGTCGACCGCGCGCTCAGGGAGGGCCGACAGGTCATCCTCTTCCTGAACCGGCGCGGCTACGCCTCCTTCATCCAGTGCCTCCACTGCGGCCACACCGTCGGGTGTCCGGACTGCCACGTCTCGCTCACGTACCACTCCGTGGGAAAGCGGCTCAGGTGCCACTACTGCGGAGGCTCGTCGAGGGCGCCCCGGGCGTGCCCGGAGTGCGGAAGCGCGGATCTGAGGTTCGGAGCGCCGGGGACCCAGCGGGTCGAGCGCTCGGTGAAGGAGCTCTTCCCCGACGCGGTCACCGAGAGGATGGACCAGGACACGACCTCACGTCCCGGAGCGCACTGGCGCATACTCAAGGCCTTCGCCGACCGGAAGACCGACGTGCTTCTGGGAACGCAGATGATCGCGAAGGGCCTCGACTTCCCGGGGGTCGGGCTCGTGGGCGTGATAGCCGCCGATGTCGGTCTCAACCTGCCGGACTTCCGGGCCGGCGAGAGGACCTTTCAGCTCCTGACGCAGGTCGCCGGCCGCACGGGACGCTGGGGCCAGAGCGGCCGCGTCGTGGTACAGACCTTCCGACCGGACCACTACACCATCGAGCTGGCGAGGCTGCAGTCCTTCCAGCCGTTCTTCGAGCGGGAGTCCGAGGAACGCCGCGGGCTCGGACTCGGCTATCCTCCGTTCAGCAGGCTGGTTTCGGTCCTTGTCCGAGGCCGGGAACGCGACAGCGTCGTCTCGTCGGTGACGGCTCTGGCGGAGTTCCTGGAAGCCGGCGCCGGGACGATGGACGAGCCCCGGCCGGAGGTGCTGGGACCCGCGCCAGCGCCGCTCGAGCGGCTCAAGGGGGACCATCGCTGGCACGTCCTCGTGCGGGGACGGGGAGCGGCCGCGCGGGCGCTCGTGGCCGCCGCCCTGGAGCAGATCGGCTCGCTGAAGCTCCCGTCTTCGGTCTCGCTCGCGGTCGATGTGGACCCGGTCGATCTTCTCTGACGGCCGACGCGCGCCCTTCCCGGGGCTTGACGCGGCCAGAAATCCCGGGTAGATTGAATCATGCCTGCCCCGCGCGTGGGGCAGGCACAGTTTTCGCAAGTCGTAGTACAGTTCCCTGTCCGTCGGATGCGCGAACGCGCAGCGGGCAGGGGGAAGCACGCACAGGAGTTACAGGAATGGCAGGAATCACGTTCAACAAGATCACCAAGGACGCCGAGATCACCGACATGCTCCGCACATGCAATGAGCAGCTCGGCGTCATCGGGTACACGGAGCACGGCATCCGGCACGGCAAGTGGGTCGGCCGGACCTCGCAGAAGCTCCTGAAGACGCTCGGAAAGGATGGGCGCGAGCCCGAACTGGCCGGCATCTCGGGGTACCTCCACGATCTCGGCAACATCGTCAACAGGGAGGACCACGCTCAGTCCGGGGCCTTCCTGGCCTACCAGCTCCTCAAGGAGCGGGGCATGCCGATGGAGGAGATCACGTCGGTCATCTCGGCCATCGGAAACCACCACGAGGAACACGCCGACCCGGTCAGCAACGTGTCGGCCGCGCTCATCCTCGCCGACAAGGCGGACGTCCACCGCTCGCGCGTCAGGAACCCGTCGATGATCAAGTTCGACATCCACGACCGCGTCAACTACGCTGTGCAGAAGTCGCAGCTCCAGGTCGTTCCCGAGGAGGCCGTCGTCCGCCTCTCATTGACCATTGACACGGACATCTCGCAGGTGATGGAGTACTTCGAGATCTTCATGTCGCGCATGATCGTGTCACGTCGCGCGGCGGAGTACCTCGATACGCACTACGAACTGGTCGTGAACGGGACGCGACTGCTTTAGTCAGTGTCCCACGGCCCCGGGGTGACGATGCGGGCATCCCACAGGATCAGCGTTCTCTTCGGCGACGACGTCGCGCCCGTGGCGCGGCGTCGTATCACGTATGCTCTCAGAGTGTTCGCGGCCGTCAAGGGCGTCGGATTCGCCGTTCACAGGAGCTGACCGTCCGGGCCGACGGGCGCCGGAGACGCTCCTCCGAGCTGCACTCCTGCGATGCTTCCGCCGGGGACGGAATCGCCTCGTAACCTCTTGCCATAGTGTAGTTTGCGGTCATATTGCTTGACAGCGCCGCTCCGCGGCGCTTATACTGCCCGCAATGCCTGTCACAAGCACCGGACGTGAGCTCTCCGAGAAGGAGGAATACGAATGACCGTGATGAAGGGCGCTCTGGCGCTTCTCGCGCTGGTGGCCGTGGTCGCGCTCTCCGGGTGCGGCGCGGACCCGGCTTTCACGAGCGGCAAGGTCTACCTGGCCGACGAGAACTACGACGACGCCATCGAGCAGCTGACGCTCGCCATCGAGAACGCGCCTCAGAACTGGGAACCCCACATGTATCTGGGAAGCGCGTACGCCGAGACCGACCAGCTCGAGAAGGCGCACGATGAGCTGTTCCTCGCGCTCGAGCTCGCGCCCGATGAGGAAGCCAGGTCTCAGGCCGAGAACATGATCGGCTACTACTGGCAGCAGTACAACAAGCAGGGCATGCAGTACGTCGACGCCGCGAAGTACGAGGAGGCCATCGCTCAGTACGAGAAGGCCATCACGATCGATCCCCGGAAGCCGGACGCGCTGACGGGTCTCGGCGTCGCGTATCAGTCTCTCGGCGAGTACGACCAGGCCATCGAGTTCTTCGAGCAGGCGTACGAGGCCGCGCCGGAGAACGAGACCATCCAGGAGAACCTCCTCACCGTCTACGACAGCAAGGCCCGAAGCCTTGGTTCCGCCGGCGAGTACGAGGAGGCCATCAGCTACTACGAGCAGATCGAGGACATCCAGCCGGACTACCCCGAACTCGACTTCAACATCGGCTACATGTACTACCAGATGCGGGACTACGAGACCGCCATCGGCTACTACGAGGACTACCTCATCGACAATCCGCTGGACGATGACGTCCTCCGGATGACGTACTACGCTCACTTCCAGATGGGCGAGAGCCTCTGGGAGACCGATCAGGTGGCGGCGACCGAGTACTACGAGTCCGCCATCGACGCCCTCAACCGCCTCGTGGCGATCGAGGACGACGTCAGCTACCATCGCACCCTCGCCAAGATCTACAACACTCTCGGCCGCGAGGAAGAGGCGATGCTCGAGGTCGAGCAGATGCGCATGCTCCTCGAGCAACAGAACCAGTAGAGCGCTTTCACGCTTCACTCCGTTTTTCGAGACGGCGACACGGCGCGGGTCCCTGTGAGGGACCCGTGCCGGCGCCGACAGCTCCCGAAGGGCCCTTCCCGCTGTCGTTCCGCACCAGCCGATGCAGGAGTCTCACATCACAAGAGTCGTGACCGACCGCGAACTGCCGGGCGCTCCGCTCGAGGGGAGGCGCGTCGGCGTCATCGGGTTCGGCAGCCAGGGCGAGGCCCAGGCGCTGAACCTGCGGGACTCGGGCGTCGATGTGTCGGTCGGGCTCAGGGACGGGAGTCCGTCCGCC
The DNA here is from genome assembly GCA_964596015.1 of uncultured bacterium. Lineage (GTDB taxonomy): Bacteria > Joyebacterota > Joyebacteria > Joyebacterales > Joyebacteraceae > WJMD01. Next base: position 72,628 of record CAZQSB010000008.1, read on the forward strand.
GCGCGCGCCCGGGGCGCGGGACTCGACGTCGTTCCGATCGAGGAGGCCTCCCGAGCCGATGTGGTCGCTCTGCTCGTGCCCGACGAGGCGGCGACCGCCGTGTTCGAGCGACGGGTGGCGCCCGTGCTCCAGATGGGGCGGACGCTCCTGTTCGCGCACGGGTTCGCGCTGACGTTCGGCGGGCTCGAGCCGCCCTCCGGGATCGACGTGGTTCTGGTGGCGCCGATGGGCCCCGGACGGATACTCCGGGAACGTTATGCCGAGGGACGCGGGCTCCCCGCGGCGTTCGCCGTGCACGCGGACGCGACCGGCCGGGCGCGCGAGACCGCGCTACGCTACGGCCAGGCGATAGGCTGCGCCCGCGTCGGCCTGTTCGAAACGACCGTGAGGGAAGAGACAGAGGTCGACCTCTTCGCCGAGCAGGCTGTCCTGGTCGGAGGCGTGACGCGCCTCATCGAGGCGGCCTTCGACACGCTCGTCGAGGCCGGGTACGATCCGGCGGTCGCGTACATGGAGTGCCTCTATGAGCTCGAGCTGACGGCCGGGCTGATACAGCGCTTCGGCATGTCCGGCATGAGGAGACGGATCAGCAAAACGGCCCTCTTCGGCGACCTCACGAGGGGGGACCGCATCATAGGAGACGAGACCCGCTCGCGGATGCGTGAGGTGCTGGCCGAGATCCGCGACGGCAGGTTCGCCTCCGAACTGGAGGCCGGGGGCTCCGCCGAGCTGACGTCGGCCTTCGAGAGGACGAGGCGGCGGCTTCTGTCCCGGGTGGAAGACGACATCGCGCCGGTGGCGCATCCGGAGCGAGACGGCGAGACGGGGGAGCAGACATGACGCGGCGGGCCGCGGGGCGGGGTGATTCGTCTTGACACCCTTTGGGGCTTCGGCTAGAATCTTGCATGGACATGACCCGCGGATTGCTTTCCTCGTAGCCCATCCGGAGCACACCCGACCAAAGTCCGATCCTTCACACAAGGACACCGTTTGTAGCTTCGCTTCGAACTCCACTCGAATTCAAGCGACAGCCGCCGGCCCGAACGCCGGCGAGCGCCGAACCCACTGAACTCACTCTCCGAGGTGGAATGGATGGCTGAGAAGTCAGAAGGAAGAACGACATCGAAGAGGCGGACGACCACCGGCAGGTCCACGCGCGCCTCAGGAAACGGCAACGGCCGGGGAAGCAAGACCACGCGGACGCCGCGCTCGCGGACGACATCCCGCACGGGCTCCGAGGACGCGCCGGCTCGGCAGGCCGCCGAGGCGACGACCGAGACCGCGGCGCCCGAAACGACGCCGAGCGCTCCTTCGTCCTCGTCGAGCGGTGAGAACCTCAACATCGGCGAACTCAAGCAGCGCACCATCAAGGACCTGGTTCAGTACGGGACCGAGCTGGGCGTCGAGGGCGTCGGTGGACTCCGGAAGCAGGACCTCATCTTCCGGATCCTCGAGGCGCAGACCCTCAGGAACGGGCTCATATTCAGCGAGGGCGTCCTCGAGATCCTGCCCGACGGCTACGGATTCCTCAGATCGCCGGACTACAACTACCTGCCGGGGCCTGACGACATCTACGTCTCGCCGTCCCAGATCAAACGGTTCGATCTCCGGAAGGGAGACATCGTCTCCGGACAGGTCCGGCCGCCCAAGGAGAACGAGCGGTACTTCGCGCTCCTCAGGGTCGAGGCGGTCAACTACGAGAACCCCGAGCAGGCGAAGCAGAAGATCCTCTTCGAGAACCTGACTCCTCTCCATCCGCAGGAGCGGCTGGACCTCGAGGTCGATCCGGACGACATGACGACCAGGGTCATCGATCTCCTGTCGCCGATCGGCAAGGGCCAGCGAGGCCTCATCGTCTCCCCTCCCAGGGCGGGCAAGACGGTCATTCTGCAGAAGATCGCCAACAGCATCACGACGAACCACCCCGAGGTAGTCCTCATCGTCCTGCTCATCGACGAGCGGCCGGAGGAGGTCACCGACATGGACAGGTCGGTGAAGGGCGAGGTCGTGAGCTCGACCTTCGACGAGCCGCCGGAGCGGCACGTGCAGGTGGCCGATATGGTCATCGAGAAGGCGAAGCGCCTCGTCGAGCACGGGAAGGACGTCGTCATCCTCCTCGACTCGATCACGCGCCTTGCGCGCGCGCACAACACGGTCGTGCCGCACTCAGGCAAGATCCTGACGGGCGGCGTCGACTCGAATGCCCTCCAGCGCCCGAAGCGGTTCTTCGGCGCGGCGCGGAACACCGAGGACTCCGGGAGCCTGACCATCGTCGCGACGGCCCTCATCGACACCGGGTCGCGCATGGACGAGGTCATCTTCGAGGAGTTCAAGGGCACGGGCAACATGGAGCTCGTGCTCGACAGGAGGCTCACGGACCGCAGGATCTTCCCCTCGATCGACATCCTGAAGTCGGGGACGAGGAAGGAAGAGCTGCTGCTCCCGCAGGAGACCATCAACCGTCTCTGGATCCTCCGGAAGTTCCTGAGCGAGCAGACCCCCGTCGGGGCCATGGAGTTTCTGCTCGACAAGCTCAGGCAGTCGAAGACGAACAAGGACTTCATGAATTCGATGAGCGCCCTCTAGACGGGCGCCTTGGTGACGTCCGCGCCCGGTCGGCAGCCGGGCGCGGACGCTTCAGATTCGGCCGGGAGCGGCGTTCCTGTTCCATGAGGGACGCACTTGCCGCGTTCTCCGGGGCCGGGTCGCTCATGCGGGTGAACGTGTCCGGCGCGCCTCAATGAGGGCGCCGGTCGGCAAGCTCACGAGGAGAACGGCAGATGAAGAAGGACATCCATCCCGAGTACCAGGTCACCACGGTGAAGTGCGTCTGCGGCAACGAGTTCCAGACGCGTTCGACGGCGAAGGAGATCAGCGTCGAGATCTGTTCCGCCTGTCATCCGTTCTTCACCGGCCAGCAGAAGCTGATCGACAGCGCCGGTCGCGTCGACCGCTTCCTCAAGAAGTACGGCAAGGACTACGCCTCGAGCCCGGAGGCCCCGAAGGAGGAGCCGAAGGCCGAGGCCGCGCCGCCCGAGACCAAGGCCGCGCCGCCCGAGACCAAGGCCGTGAAGGCCGAGAAGAAGAAGCCGGCGGCGGCGTCCGAGGAGGCGAAGGCCGAGGAGGCCCCCGAGTCCGAGGAAGCCGAGGAGTCCGAGGCGACGGCCGACGACGCCAAGTAGCGGGGCTGCCATGGCGAGGACCGGCGACCCGCTCCGGATCTACACGCTCGACGACCTCCCTCCGGAGGTCGTCGCCGTGACGTTCGCCCGAACGTCGCGCTCTCCCGAGTCGTTCGATGAGATCGCGCGCGACCTGACCGAGGAGTCGTCGTCCCGGTTCCACGAGAAGTGGGTCGTGGGCTACGGTCATTCCTCGGTCGCGGAGCACGCCGTGCTCTCGGTCGCGGTGGAGAACATCTCCATCCTCGGAGCGAAGGTCGTCGAGGACAACCGCCTCTCGTCGTTCACCGAGAAGTCCACCCGCTATCAGGTGATGTCCCCCGAGAACCACTACACGCCCTCTGTCTTCGCCGACGGCGAAGCGGGAGAGGTGTACAGACGCGGCGTCGCCGACCTTTACACGACGTACGAGGCGCTCCTTCCGGAGGCCCTTCGCTTCGCCGAGGAGCGTTACGGAAGCGCCGCGTGCAGGGAACGCGGGCTCGCGCCGTCGGGGAAGGCCTGCGACGCGGTCCGAGGACTGCTCCCGGCGGCCGCGAAGACGAACCTGGGATGGACGGTGAACGCGCGGAGCCTCAGGCACGCCATCGTCAAGCTGGGCTCGCATCCGCTTGAGGAGATGCGCGAGCTCGCGACCGCGCTGACGAAGGTCGCGGGAGAGCGCGTCCCCACGCTGCTCCGGTACACGGAGCCCTCCCCGTATCTGTCGGGATGGGAGGCGCGGATGCGCCCGACCGCTCCGGAGCCGCCGGGCGCCGAGGTATCGGCCGACGGGCAGGCTTCGGCGGTGCGCCTCGTCGAACACGACCCCGAGGGGGAGCGAGTCGTGCTCGCGGCGCTTCTCTTCCGCGCGGGCGGCTCGTCGTACGAGTCGGTCCGCCGGGAGGTGGACGGATGGTCCGACGAACAGGTGGCCGACGCGCTCGAGCGCGCCGTCGAGGGCGTCCGAGAGCACGAGGCGCCTGTCAGGGAGCTCGAAACGACGGACTACACCTTCGAGATCACCTGCGACTTCGGCGCCTACCGCGACGTCCAGCGCCACCGGATGGCGACGCAGACCAGACAGCCGCTCTCATGCCTGCTGGGCTACGAGGTCCCCGACGACGCGCGCGACGCGGGCGTCGACGGGAGAATGGCCGCGGCGCTCGACCGCGCCGGCGAGACATGGCGCGCTCTCCGGGACATCGACCCGGAAGCCGCGCAGTACGCCGTCCCGCTCGCGTATCGCGTGCGGTTCCTGATGAGAATGGACCTTCGCGAGGCGTTCGTCTTCTGCAGGCTCCGCTCGCGCGTCCAGGGTCACGAGTCGTACCGCCGGATCGCGTGGGCCGTTCGCGACGGGATCGAACGTGTCCATCCCGCGCTGGGACGTCTCATCCCCGTCGACCGTGAGACGGTCGACGCGACGCTTCTCACAACGGAGGCCGACCGATGACGAGGCCAGGCGACGCGAGGCCGCGGAGGAAGCCGCCTCAGGACAGTTCATCCGGACCGCCGCGCGCCGAGGAGTCGTACGATTCCCCGATCAGCGGCTTCGGAGAGCAGCCGCAGACCGGCGGCAAGGTCCACTACGGCGGGCAGGCCGTCATCGAGGGCGTCATGATGCGCGGACCGACGAAGGTCGCGACCGCGGTCAGACTCCCCTCCGGCAGGGTCGTGGTCCACGCGGAGCCGTTCGTCTCGCATTCCAGGAAGAACCGGCTGCTGAGGCTGCCTGTGCTCCGCGGGGGACTGACCCTCATCGAGTCGCTGCAGCTGGGGCTCAAGTCGCTCAACTACTCCGCCGGCGTGGCCATGGAGGCCGCCGAGGAGGAGGACGTCGAGCCCCCGGAGACCGCCGAGGCCGTGGCGGCCGTCGGAGCGGTGGACGACGAGGGAGCGGGGAAGCCGGACACATCGGAGCCGGGTGACGCGCGGGAAGAAGCTCCCGGGAAAGAGAAAGCGGAGAACGGGTCTTCCGCCGGCAGGAAGAACAGCGATTCGGGGCAGTGGAAGACGACGGCGGCGCTCACGGGAACCATGGTCTTCGCGCTCGCTCTCGGCGTGCTCTTCTTCTTCTACATCCCGCTCGTTCTCACCGACTTCATCATGGTCCGTACCGGGCTCGAGGGGAGCGTTCTCTTCAATCTCATCGACGGCGTCATCCGCGTCGTCTTCTTCCTGACCTACATCTGGAGCATCTCCCTCTGGAAGGAGATGCGCCGCGTCTTCGAGTACCACGGCGCCGAGCACAAGACCATCTTCATGGAGGAGGCGGGCGACGAGCTGACGCCCGAGAACGCGCGGAAGTACGTGACGAAGCACCCTCGCTGCGGCACCAGCTTCCTGCTCATCGTCATGGTGGTGAGCATTCTCGTGTTCATGCTGACAGGCCGTCCGGAGACGGTCCTGCACCGCCTGGCGCGGCTGCTGCTGATTCCGGTCATCGCCGGCATCTCGTACGAGATCATGAAGCTCTCGGCGAAGCGCGCCGGCGCGCGGTGGGCAAGGCTTCTCTCGGCTCCCGGCGTCTGGCTCCAGAACATCACGACGAAGGAACCCTCTGACGACCAGGTCGAGGTGGCCATCGCCGCTCTCGAGGCCGCCAGGGTGGAGGAATCCGATGCTTGAGAAGCTCGACTCGCTCAAGGCCCGCTACGAGGAGCTCAACTCGTTCCTCTCAGACCCGGCCGTCCTCAAGGACCACAATCTCCTGAAGAAGTACTCCAAGGAGCGCGCCGGGCTCGAGGAGATCGTCACGACCTACGACGAGTACAGCGAGGTCCGAGGCGACATCGCGGCCGCGAGGGAGATGATCGAAGGGTCCGAGGACAGGGAGACGAGGGAGTTCGCGAAGGCCGAGCTCGAGGAGCTGGAGGAGCGCGAGGAGGCTCTCGAGGAGAAGCTCAGGCGGCTGCTCGTCCCGAAGGACCCGAACGACGAGAAGAACACCATCGTCGAGATCCGCGCCGGCACCGGCGGCGAGGAGGCGGCGCTCTTCGCGGGCGACCTCTTCCGGATGTACGACCGCTTCGCCGAGCGACAGGGTTGGAAGGTCGATGTCATGAACTCGAACCCCACCGGCACGGGCGGGTTCAAGGAGATCATCTTCATGGTCATCGGCGATCACGTCTACAGCCGCATGAAGTACGAAAGCGGCGTCCATCGCGTGCAGCGCGTTCCCGTCACCGAGTCGCAGGGGAGGATCCATACGTCGGCGGCGACGGTCGCGGTGCTTCCCGAGGCCGACGAGGTCGACATCGAGATCAACCCGAGCGACCTCGAGATCGACGTCTTCCGCTCGTCCGGCCCCGGCGGCCAGAGCGTGAACACGACCGACTCGGCCGTCCGCATCACGCACAGGCCCACCGGCGTGGTGGTGACGTGTCAGGACGAGAAGTCGCAGCATAAGAACAAGGCGAAAGCGCTGAAGGTCCTCCGCGCCCGGCTCCTTGAGCAGGCGCAGGCGGAACAGGCCGCCGAGATGGCCGAGCAGCGCAAGTCGCAGGTCTCGACCGGCGACCGGAGCGCGAAGATCAGGACCTACAACTTCCCCCAGAGCCGCGTGACGGACCACCGCATCGGTTTCACGACGCACGGCATCGACCAGGTCATGGACGGCCAGCTCGACGAGCTCATCGACGCCCTCACGACCCACTTCCAGACGGAAGAGATGGCCGGCACCTCCGCATGAGCGACTGGACCACGAGACGACTGATCGAGTGGGGCAGGGACTACGTCTCGAGCCTCGGCTTCGAGAACCCCCGCCTCGAGATCGAGCTCCTGCTGGCCGACACGCTCGGCGTGTCCCGTCTCGAACTGTATCTCGACTTCGAGCGTCCGTTGAGCGAGGACGACCTTCAGGCGTTCAAGCGCCGTCTCCTGCGCCGGAAGTCCCGGGAGCCCGTCCAGTACATCACGGGCGCGGCGGCCTTCATGCTCTCGGAGTTCGAGGTGACGCCCGACGTGCTCATCCCGAGGCCGGAGACCGAGGCCCTGACAGAGGTCGCCATCGAGCTGCTGAAAGCGATGTCACAGGACGCGCCAGTCGTCGCCGATGTCGGCACCGGCTCGGGCGTCATCGCCGTGACGTTGGCGCAGAAGACGACCGGAGCCGAGGTCTACGCGACCGACAGCTCGTCGGCGGCCCTCGAAGTGGCGCGGCGGAACGCCGGAAGACTGGACGTGGCCGACCGCGTGGAGTTCCTCGAGGGGTCGCTCCTCGGGCCGCTCGAGGAGGCGGGGCTTCGCGGGCGGCTGGACCTTCTGGTCTCGAACCCGCCGTACATTCCCAGCGCCGAGCTCGAGAACCTCGAGCCCGAGGTGCGGTCGTTCGAGCCGCTCTGCGCGCTCGACGGCGGGGAGGACGGGCTTGACTGCCTGCGCGCGCTGGCTCAGGATGGACCGGCGTTCCTCGCGCCCGGCGGCGCGCTGCTTCTGGAGGTCGGGCTCGGACAGGCCCGGATGATCGCCGAGCTTCTGAGTGAGCGCCTCGGCGAGGTGGAGATACGGAAGGACTACGCGGGCCGGGAACGGATCGTGCTCGGGCGCGCGTGACGGCAGCGAGAGGACATCATGGACAAGATCGTCGTTGAGGGCGGGAACAGGCTCCGGGGAGACATCAGGATCAGCGGCGCGAAGAACGCCACGCTGCCCATGATGGCGGCCACGCTCCTGACGCGCGGTCGTTCGACCCTCTCGAACGTCCCCAGTCTCAGGGACGTCCGGACGATGGGGCACGTGCTCCGTGTGCTCGGGGCGCAGGTCGAGTACACCGACCACAGCATGACCATCGACACCGCGAACTGCAGCTACTGCGAGGCGCCCTACGAGCTTGTGAAGACGATGCGGGCCTCGGTCTGCGTGCTGGGTCCCATCCTGGCGCGGAACGGCCACGCCCGTGTCTCGCTGCCCGGAGGCTGCGCGTGGGGGCCCCGACCGGTCGACTTCCACATCAGGGCCATGAAGGAGCTCGGCGCCGACATCAAACTGGAGCACGGCTACATCGTGGCCGAGGCCGACAGGCTCCGCGGGGGGTCGATCCACTTCGACACCTCGAGCGTCGGCGCGACCGAGAACGCCATGATGGCCGCGGCCCTCGCCGAGGGCGCGACCGTCATCACGAACGCTGCGCGCGAGCCGGAGATCACGGCCCTCGGCGACTTCCTGGCCGCGATGGGCGCGCGCATCACCGGTCACGGCACCGACACCATCACCATCGAGGGCGCCGACGAGCTCGAGCCCGCCGATGCCGAGGTCATACCGGACCGCATCGAGGTCGGCACGTTCATGGCGGCCGCCGCGATCACGGGGGGCGACGTTCTCCTCAAGGGGGCGCGTCGCGACCAGTGCTCGGCAGTCGCGCTCAAGCTCTCCGAGGCGGGCACGGAGATCGCCGAAGAGGACGGCGGCATCAGGGTCAGAGGGCCCGTGTGGCCGCGCTCCATCAACGTGACCACCGCGCCCTACCCCGGCTTTCCGACCGACATGCAGGCCCAGATGATGGCTCTCATGACCGTCGCCGACGGAACGAGCGTCATCACCGACACCATCTACGCCGACCGCTTCTCCCACGTTCCCGAGCTCAGGCGTCTGGGCGCCGACATCGCCATCGACAGGAACGTGGCGGTCGTCTCCGGCGTGCGTCGCCTTTCGGGCGCGAAGGTCATGGCGACCGACCTCCGCGCCAGCGCGGCGCTCATACTCGCCGGACTCGTGGCCGAAGGCGTGACCGAGGTCTCCCGCGTCTACCACATCGACAGAGGCTACGAGGCCATCGAGGAGAAGCTCGCGGGCGTCGGGGCGACCATCGAGCGCATCAAGGAGTAGCCGCACCCCAGTAACCGCCCACATCCCCGCTCCCTTCGGAGGACAGGTGGCCGAACGTCACGCCATCCTCGGTACCGCCGGACACATCGACCACGGCAAGACCCAGCTCGTGAGGGCGCTCACCGGCGTCGACACCGACCGTCTCCGGGAGGAGAAGGAGCGCGGGATCTCGATCGAACTCGGGTTCGCGCGCCTAGACCTTCCCTCCGGCTCGACGCTCGGCATCGTCGACGTGCCGGGCCACGAGCGGTTCGTGAAGACGATGCTGGCGGGCGCGGGCGGCATCGACATGGTCATCCTGGTCGTCGCGGCAGACGAGGGCGTGATGCCGCAGACCCGCGAGCACCTCGACATCGTCGATCTTCTCGGAATCGACAGAGGCGTGGTCGCGCTGACCAAGTCCGACCTCGTCTCCGACGAGGAGATGGAACTCGCGCGCATGGAGGCCGAGGAGCTCATCGAGGACACGTCGCTCGCAGGCGCGGTCACCGTCCCGGTCTCGTCGACGACGGGGGAGGGCGTCGAGGACGTCCTCAGGGAGCTCGACCGCGTCGCGGAGGAGGTCGCGGAACGCTCGGACGCCGGGCCGGCGCGGCTTCCCGTCGACAGGGTGTTCACGCTCGAGGGCCACGGCACGATCGTGACCGGCACCCTCTGGTCCGGGTCCGTCTCCACGGGCGACACGCTCGAGGTCTACCCGGGTGGAGAGACGGTCCGGGTACGAAGCGTGCAGGTCCACGACCGCGCGGTAGAGCGCGCCGTGGCCGGGCAAAGGACCGCGCTCGGGCTCGCCGGTGTCCCCAAGGACAGGCTGGACAGGGGAGACACGCTGGGAACGCCGGGCGCGCTCACCGTCGCCACCATGCTCGACGCGAGGTTGAGGCTCGTGCCGCAGGCGCGGAGCATCGAGAACTGGACGCGCGTGCACTTCCATCTGGGAACGACCGAGGCGCTGGCGAGGGTCGTGCTGCTCGAGAGCGAGATGCTGAAGGGCGGCGAGGACTCGCTCGTCCAGCTCCGGCTCGAATCGCCCGTGGTGGCCGAGAGGGACGACCTCTTCGTCCTCCGCTCGTACTCGCCGGTGACGACCATCGGCGGCGGGCGCATCCTCGACCCTGGTCCTTCGAAGCACAAGCGGCTCCGCGAGGACGTCGTCGAGTCGATCCGCGTGATCGAGAGCGGGTCGCCGCTCGACGTTCTGATGCAGCGGGTCGCGGAGGCCGGCATCGAGGGACTGCCGCAGGCACGGCTCGAGTCCGGTCCAGCGGCCGACGCTCTGCCCGAGGCGCTCGAGCGCGGCGAGGTCGTCCGCGCGGACGGACGTCTGCTCGCTTCGGAGGCCGTGGAAGAGCTCGAGCGCCGCGTCCTCTCGATCCTCGAGGAGGAGCAGCGGAAGGTCCCCCTCTCGTGGGGAACCTCCGCGGAGGAGCTCCGGGGCAAGGTCGCCCGGGGACTCGACAGGAAGCTCCTCGAGTGGGCGCTCGACGCCCTCGAGGACGATGGCCGGGTCTTCCGCCGCGGCGATCTCGTGCGCGCCGGCTCGAGCGAGGTGAGCCTCGCCGAGTCCCAGCGCCGGACGGCGGACCGGATCGTCTCGGTCCTGAAGGACGCCGGCGCGGCGCCGCCGGACCTGGACGAGCTCAGAAGAGAGGTGGGCGGCCGGGACTTCGATGCGCTCGTGAAGCTCCTCGCCGCCGAGGGCCGCGTCGTCAGGGTGACGACGACGCTTCTCTTCGACGCCGACGTCGTGGCCGACGTCAGGCGCCGCGTGCTGGAACATCTGGAGAAGACAGAAGAGCTCTCCGTGCCCGAGTTCAAGGACCTCGTGGGCGTGACGCGCAAGCACGCCATCCCCCTTCTCGAGTTCCTCGACCGCGAGGGAACGACCGTGCGAGCCGGCAACGTGCGCCGGCGGGGGAGGTCCGCATGAACGGAACGCTCGCAAGGAACTGGACCAGGCGCGTCATGATCGGCGACGTGCCCATCGGCGGGGGGTCACCGATCCCGGTCCAGTCGATGACGAACACGAGAACGTCGGACGTCGAGGCGACCGTCGCCCAGATCGGGCGCCTCGAGGAGGTCGGCTGCGACATCGTGCGTGTCGCGGTGCCCGACGAGGCCGCGGCCCGCGCGCTCCCCGAGATCATCGAGCGCTCGGGGCTTCCGGTGGTCGCAGATATCCACTTCGACTATCGGCTGGGGCTCGCGGCCGTCGAGGCGGGCGCCCACGCCCTCCGGTTCAACCCGGGGAACATCGGCTCCGAGGAACGCATCGCGGCGCTCGTCGAAGCGTGCGCCGCACGTTCGATCCCGGTCCGCATCGGCGTCAACGCGGGCTCGCTCGAGAAGGACATCCTCGGGCAATACGGGCGGCCGACGGCCGAGGCGATGACGCGGAGCGCGGACCGCCACATCGCGCTCCTCGAGCAGCTCGACTTCCGCGACATCATCGTCTCGATGAAGTCCTCCGACGTCCCGATGACCGTCGAGGCCAACCGCATCATGGCGTCGCGCTCGGAGTATCCGCTGCACCTGGGCATCACCGAGGCCGGCACGACACTCACGGGGGCCGTGAGATCGGCCGTGGGCCTCGGGCTCATGCTGGCCGAGGGCTACGGCGACACCATCCGCGTGTCGCTGTCGGGACCGCCCGAGGAGGAGGTCCGCGTCGGACGCGAGATCCTCCGGTCGCTCGGACTCCGTCACGGCGGCGTCACCGTGATCGCATGTCCCACCTGCGGGCGCACAGAGATCGACGTCCCGGGCATCGCCTCCGAGATCGAGCGACGGACGGCCGCCATCCGGACGCCGGTGACCGTCGCGGTCATGGGCTGCGTCGTGAACGGGCCCGGTGAGGCGCGGGAGGCGGACATCGGGGTCGCGGGCGGCCGCGGCGAGTCGGTGCTCTTTCAGAAGGGCGAGGTCGTCGGGCGCCTCTCGGACTGCGACATCGCGGCGGCGCTCCTCGAACGGCTCATGGAGCTCGTCGAGGAGCGCGGCGGCGACCGTGAGAGCGGCGGCCGGCGCGGCGACGGACCACCGGGTCCGGGAGGGGAGTGACCCATGCGCATCGTCGTCCTCTTCTGCGGCGGGACCCTCGTGATGGAGGAGAACGAGCAGGGCGGCTGGCGGGTGCCGCCACGGGAGCACGCCGTCGAGAACCTGCTCTCCCTGGAACCCAGGCTCTCCGAGACCGCCGACCTCGAGGTCGCGTATGTCGACAACATCGACAGCGCGAACATCACGCCCGAGCACTGGGACCGGATGGCCAAGGAGATCGAGGCCCGCTACGACAGTCACGAGGGCTTCGTCGTGACGCACGGAACGGACACGATGGCGTACACGGCGAGCGCGCTCTCGTTCGCGCTCAAGGGCCTCGGGAAGCCGGTGGTCCTGACGGGGGCTCAGATCCCCGGGAGGTTCATCGAGACCGACGCCAGGCGGAACTTCGTGAACGCCGTCAGGATCGCTGCGATGAATCTCGGCGGCGTGTTCGTCGTCTTCGACCGGTCGGTCATCCTCGGCGCGCGGGCCACGAAGGTCTCCGAGTCGAAGCTCTCGGCCTTCGCGTCGATCAACCGCGAGCCGGTGGGCGAGATCCGCGCGGACGTGCGGCTCAGGGACGACGCGCCGAGACGCCACAGCCGCCCGCTCATGCTCGAGACCGGGTTCGAGGCGAACATCACGGTCGCGACCCTGTTTCCGGGCACGTCGGTCTCCATGCTTCTCGACATCCTCGACAACGGGACGCGCGGGCTCGTGCTCCGCGCCTACGGGACGGGAAACATCGCGCACCGCTATCTCGAGGTCGTCGAGAAGGCGCGCGACATCGGCGTTCCGGTCGTCGTGACGAGCCAGTGTCTCGAGGGAGCGACGCGGATGGAGCGCTACGAGGTAGGCACGAAGGCCCTCGACATCGGCGCCATCCAGGCCTACGACATGAGCATGGAGTCCATCATCACCAAGCTCATGTGGATTCTCCACAGGACGGGCGATCCCGGCGAGGTGCGCGAACTCATGCGCACCGACCTCGCCGGCGAGGTGAGGCCGCACGGCGCCCGGTGAGCTCTCAGGGCCCGAGGGAGCATCCCCGCATCCGCTGAGCCCTTGAGCCCTCCGACGAAAGGTGATCCGTCCGGAAGTTCGGTGAGTCTCTCTTCAACTTCCGGCGGACATGCGAGGTCATAAGAACGATGAAACCAGCGCGGCGCACCGAGTCGTCCCATCCGTGGGACGCGCGGCGTGTGTCGCGTACTGCTGTGGACGGGCGGCCTTCGCCACGGCGGCCGCCATACGAGGGGGGATCCATGTCTTCCTGGGGGAAGAGTGTACGGTACGTCCTGGCGCTGACGGCGGTCGTGTTCGCCTCGGCGCTTCTTCTTGCCTCGGCGGCCTCCGCCGTCGAGCCGCACGCCGGGATGATCCGCTACCCGGACCTGAGCGACGAGCACATCGTCTTCAGGTACGCCAACGACGTCTGGCTCGCGCCGCGCGGAGGCGGCATGGCCAGGCCGCTGGCGAGCCCGCCCGGCGGCGAGTCGGTCCCGAAGTTCAGCCCCGACGGCGAGACCATCGCCTTCATGGGCAATTACGACGGCGACACCGACATCTACACGCTGCCCATCGAGGGCGGCATCCCGTACCGCGTCACGCACCACCCGGCGACCGAGTTCCTGTCCGACTGGACAGCGGACGGCCGGCTCATCTACTCGGCGTGGGGCTACGGAAGCCACCCTCATTCTTCCGAGCTCTACACCGTTTCGGTCGAAGGCGGTCTGCCGGAGAAGCTCCCGGTCCCGTGGGGCTTCGTCGGACGGATAAGCCCCGACGGGAACTGGCTCGCCTACACGCCGTACCAGGCCGCCGAGTTCTCGACCTGGAAGCGCTACATGGGCGGACGCCAGTCCGACATCTGGCTCTTCCACCTGACAGACCACGTCTCAAAGAAGATCACCGACTGGGGCGGCAACGACGCCTACCCGATGTGGCACGGGGACTCGATCTACTACGTCTCCGACGCCGGTTCGAACCACCGCATGAACGTCTGGGTCTACAACACCGTCACCGATGAACGCCGACAGGTCACGCGTCACGGAGACTACGACGTCAAGTGGCCGTCCATCGGCCCCGGCGCCGCCGGAGAGGGCGAGATCATCTACCAGCTCGGGAGCGAGCTTCGCATCCTGAACCTCGAGAGCGAGCAGTCGCGGGTCGTGCGGATCACCATCCCGGGCGACCGTCCACGGGTCCGCCCGCAGACCTTCGACGCGGCCGGGTTCATCTCGGGCGGTGACATCTCGTCGACCGGCAAGCGCCTTTGTCTCGAGGCCCGTGGCGACGTCTGGTCGCTTCCCGCCGAGAAGGGAACGCCGCAGAACTTCACCCGCACGAGCGGCACCGCCGAGCGAAGCCCGGTGTGGAGCCCCGACGGGAAGTGGATCGCTTTCCTTTCGGATGAGACCGGCGAATACGAGCTCTACGTGATGCAGTCCGACGGTCGGGAGGAGCCGAAGCAGCTCACCGACATGGAGGTCGGCTTCCCGAACACCCCGACCTGGTCGCCCGACTCCGAGAAGATCGCCTTCTGGGACCAGACGGGTCAGCTCTACGTCACGGACGTTGGGTCCGAGCGCACCCGCAGGGCGCACAGGACGATGGACGCCGACGGTCAGTGGATCAGCTGGTCGTCCGACTCGAACTGGATCGTCTTCACCGACCGCAACGAGCCATGGACGCCCTCCGCGGTCTGGCTCTACGACTACGAAGAGGACGAGGCGCATCAGGTGACACGCGGGCAGTACGCCGACACCTGGCCGACCTTCGACCGCGAGGGCAAGTACCTCTACTTCGCGAGCCAGCGCGACTTCGGCGAGGAGATCCGGGCTGACTACGGCTGGAGCTGGGTCTACGCCAGCACCGACCGCCTCTACGCCGTGGCGCTCCAGGACACGACCCCGTCGCCGTTCCTCCCCGAGATCGATGTCGAGGAGTGGGAGGATGAGGACGAAGCAGACGACGCGGAGGATGAGGGCGAGGAGGAAGACGACGCCGAGGAGGAGGCCGAGGAAGAGGCCGAGCTCATCGCCATCGACCTCGACGGCTTCGAGGCGCGCGCCATCCAGCTTCCCGTCGAGCCCGGCGGGTTCTGGCAGCTCCAGGTGAACGCGAGCGGCCAGCTCCTGTATCTGAGGCGCGAGCAGGGAGGCCCGGGCACGCTCCAGATCTTCGACATCTCCGAGGGCGACGAGGCCGAGGAGAAGACGGTTCTTTCGGGCGTCGCCGAGTTCCACATCTCGGGCGACGGGAACAAGCTCGTGGCCGCGAACCCGATGGGCTCGCTCGCCATCGTGGACGCCGCGGCCGACCAGAGCTGGGACGAGACCGTCTCGACGGCCGGGATGGAGGTCGTCATTGACCCGCGCGAGGAGTGGGCGCAGATCCTCCGCGACGCCTGGCGCATCGAGCGCGACTACTTCTACGACCC
>CAZQSB010000009.1:0-53029 GCA_964596015.1 uncultured bacterium
CCTCCCGCCGCAGCGACGGCGCCCACCGCCGCGGCGACCGGCACAGGGAGGCGACCCGACGCGATGGGGCGCCTGCGCTTCACCGGGTGCTCGCGGTCCCCCGCGACATCGGTGATGTCGTTCAGGATGTAGGTCGCGCCCGACAGCAGACAGAAGACGAGAAAGCCCGTCACGGCGAGACCGAGAAGCACGGGCTCGCTGAGACCGCCGGCGAAGATGAGCCCCGCGAAGAGCACGAGGTTCTTGGTCCACTGCTCGGGCCTCATCGACCGGATGATGTCGACCATCATGGCTGGCTCTCCCCGCGGACGAGCTCGGCGTGCCTCGCGAGCACGTCCCTCACCTTCGTGACGATGAGGTCGACGGCCACGACGTTCAGTCCTCCCTCGGGGATGACCACGTCGGCGTATCGCTTGCTCGGTTCGACGAACTGAAGATGCATCGGTCTGACAGTCATCAGGTACTGTTCGATCACCTGCTCCACAGTCCGGCCACGCTCGACGATGTCCCGCTTGAGCCTGCGGATGAACCGCTCGTCCGCGTCGGTGTCGACGAAGAGTTTGATGTCCATGAGCTTCCGAAGCTCGGGGTCGGCGAGAACGAGGATGCCCTCGAGAAGGACGATCCGCGCCGGCCTGACGGTCACCCTCTCCGCCCTGCGGGTGTGCGTCTCGTAATCGTAGACGGGCCGCTGAATGGCGCGGCCCGATCGAAGGTCGGCGAGCTGACGTCTGAGAAGCTCGTTGTCGAAGGCGTCGGGATGGTCGTAGTTGATCATGTCGCGCTCGGCGCGCGGCAGATAGGCCCGGTCGAGGTAATAGGAGTCGTGGTGGATGATCACCACGCTCTCCTCGGGAAGGTGTCCGCGAACGCTCTTCGCGACGGTCGTCTTGCCGGACCCGGTCCCGCCGCCGATGCCGATGATGATGGGACTGGTGGGGCTCACGCGCCTTCCTCCGGATGGAGCACGTCTTCGATGACCTCGCACAGGGCGTGGCCCATGGCGATGTGAAGCTCCTGCACGAGCTGCGTTCGCCTCGAGGGGGCCCTGATGGCGACGTCGCTCGCGTCGGCGACGGGGCCTCCCCTTTCACCCGTCAGGGCGATGGTCCGAAGCCCGTTCTCCCGAGCCGTCTTGAGCGCCTCGACGACGTTGAGCGAGCCGCCGCTGGTCGAGAGCCCGACGAGGACGTCGCCCGGTCTTCCCAGCGCCTCCACCTGGCGCGCGAACACCCTCTCGTAGCCGTAGTCGTTCGAAAGGGCCGTCAGCACGGAGGAGTTCACGGTCAGCGCCACGGCGGACATGCCCGGTCGTTCCCTGCCGAGGCGGCCGGCGAGCTCCGCCGCGATGTGCTGCGCGTCGGAAGCGCTCCCACCGTTCCCACAGAGGAACACCGTCCCGCCGCCCGAGAGCGCCTCGATGATGATGTCCGCTGCGCGCGCGACATCCGCCGCGGTCGTCGGAGCCTTCGCCATCGAGCGCGCGCTCGATGTCAGGAGCTCCTCGATCCTCTTCTGCGATGCGCTCATGCGTTCCTCCGTGCGAAGTAGTCGGCCAGGGCCTCTTCCCAGGGACGTGGCGTCCATCCGAGAACGCTCTGGAGCTTCTCCAGAGACAGTACCGAGAACCGCGGCCTGGGGGCAGGACGGTCGATCTCCTTCGTCGAGATCGGCACAACTTCAATATCGTCGAGGCCCGCGAGCGACAGCGCCGCCTTCGCGAAGCCGTGCCACGTGCACGTCCCGCTGTTCGTCGCGTGGATGAACCCGGACGCGTCGGTCACCGCGAGATCGCGGATGACGGCGGCGAGGTCGCTCGCGTATGTCGGGGCTCCGGTCTGGTCGTCGACGATCCTCAGGGGGCCGCCGTCGCCGGCGAGTTTGAGTACCGTTTCGACGAAGTTCCGTCCGCCGAGGCCGTAGAGCCACGCCGTACGGACGATGAGCGACCCCGGAGCGCCGGCCGCCACCTCGCGCTCCCCCGCGAGCTTGGACTGTCCGTAGACGGACGCCGGGTCGGGGACCGCGTCTTCCGGATACGGCTCCGAGGCGTTCCCGTCGAACACGTAGTCGGTGCTGACGTGCACCACGCGCGCTCCCACCTCCGCCGCTGCGCGGGCGACGTTGCCGGCTCCCACGGCGTTCACGCGGAAGGCCGTCTCGCGGTCGGACTCGGCGCCGTCCACGTCGGTATAGGCGGCGCAGTTGATGACGAGGTCGGGGGCCTGCCTGAGCGTCGCGTCCATGACGGCGTCGCCGTCGCCGATGTCGAAGTCGTCGATGTCGACGCCCGTGACGTGGGCCGCTCCGTCGAGCGTCTCGACGAGCGCGCGGCCCAGCATGCCGTCGGCGCCCGTCACCATCACGCGTCCCAGTGGCACAGAACCTCCCTAGGGGACCTCTATCCTGCTCGAGTCGCCGACCATGAACCGATAGGTCTTCGGCATCGAGGAGCACTGCTCGATCGCCACGTCCTTGCCGATGAGGCTTCTCTCCATCCGCTGACCCAGGTTCGAGATCCGCGAGTTCTCGAGGACGATGGAGTGTTCGAGCTCCGAGTTCTGCACGGTCACGTCGTGGTAGATGGACGTGAAAGGACCGACGTACGACCTGACGATGCGCGTTCTCTCGCCGATGACAAGCGGTCCCCTGAGCACGCTTCCCACGATCTCCGCTCCCTCGGCGATCACGACGCTGCCGTCGATCCGGGAGGTCTCATCGACCTCTCCCCTGACGTCGCGCTCGAGCGTCTCGAGGATCATCCGGTTCGCCTCGAGGATGTCCTCGAGCTTGCCGGTGTCCTTCCACCATCCGGTCACCTCGTGAGCACGCACCTCGCTCCCGTGGTCGATGAGGTACTGGATGGCGTCGGTGATCTCGAGTTCGTTCCTCCACGACGGGGTGATCGAGTTGACCGCCTCGAACACGGTCTGGTCGAACATGTAGACGCCGACGAGCGCCAGGTCCGACTTCGGCTCCTTGGGCTTCTCCTCGAGACGGACGACGCGCCCGCCCTCCAGCTCCGCCACGCCGAACTCGGAGGGGTTGGGCACGCGCGCCAGCAGGATCTGCGAGTTCGGGCGGTTCGAGCGGAACTCGTCGACGAAATCCGTGATGCCCCCGCGGATCAGGTTGTCGCCGAGGTACATCACGAACGGCTCCCTGCCGATGTACGTTTCGGCTATCTTGACGGCGTGAGCGAGTCCCAGCGGGGCGTCCTGGCGGATGTAGGTCGCTCTGAGACCGAAGTCCGAGCCGTCGCCGACGGCGTCCTCGATCTCCCTGTGGGTGTCGCCGACGATGATGCCGACGTCGACGACGCCCGCGGCCCGGATGGCCTCGAGGCCGTAGAAGAGGATCGGCTTGTTGGCGATGGGAACGAGCTGCTTCGCGCTCGTGTGGGTTATCGGTCGAAGCCGCGTCCCCTTGCCTCCCGAAAGCACCAGCGCCTTGATGTTAGATCACCACCTTTCGTCGCGTCCACGTCGGGGCCTGAGGTGCGTTGTGGGCGCCGCCCCTCGGTCGAGCCTCGTCCTGCGCCGCGGCCCGCCTCGCGGGTCGGCGGGTCACGCCCCGACGTGCACAGCCTGCGCCATTTCCCTGAGCAGAGCGTCCGACGCGCCCTTCTCGACGACGTCCCCGGTGACGACGAACCGCGCGCCGGCCTCGACGGCCGCCCTGGCCGCCTCCGGCGTTCTGATGCCGCCACCGACGACTATCGGCGGCTCGACCGCCGACGCCACGGCTCGGATCAGCTCCGGCGGGACCGGGGTTCGGGCCCCGCTGCCGGCGTCGAAGAACAGAAGCTGGAAACCCAGATACTGCGCCGCCAGCGCGTGCGCGACGGCGATGCCCTTCTTGTCGCGTGGAAGCGGCCTCGTCCCGCTCATGAACTCGACCGAAGTGACGGTCCCGCCGTCCACGAGGAGATACGCGGTGGGGATCGCCTCGAGCCCCAACTCGCGGACCAGCGGCGCCCCGACCACGTGCTCCCCGATGAGGAACTGCGGGTTCCTGCCGCTCAGGAGAGAGAGAAAGAGTATGGCGTCCGCCTCCTCCGTCACGAACGAGACGTTTCCCGGAAAGAGCACCACGGGGAGACCGGTCTCGTCCTTCACCCGCCTCGCGGTGTCCGCCACGCGGTCCCTGACCGCGAGGCTCCCGCCCACCAGAAACGCGTCGCACCCGGCCGCCGCCGCTCGCGACGCGAGCCCCGCGTTCTCCTCCGGCGACAGTTCGTCCGGGTCGAGCAGCACGAGATAGCCGGCCCCGCGCTCGCTCGCGGCTGACAGCAGCCCGTCGAGAACGGTCCGCTCGCTCCCCCGCGGGTTCACTTCTTACCTCCGTCCAAGAGCTCGCGGACGTCCGACGGGACCTCTTCCAGCGCGCTCTCGAGCATGTTGGGGTCGCCGCCTCCGCCCTGCGCGAGATGCGGCCTGCCTCCGCCCTTGCCGCCGACCCTGTCCGCCGTCCTTCTGATGATGTCTCCCGCCTTGAGCCGGCCGGACCCCGCCAGATCGTCCGTGACGACAGCCACGAGCACGGGACGCCCGTCGTGGACGGCCGCCAGCACGGCGGCGCCGGTCCCGAGCTTCCCGCGAACGGCGTCGGCCTGGGCTCGCATCGTCTCGACGTCCTGGGCGTCGGTCATCGCGCTGACCACGCGCACGCCGGCCACCTCCGCGGCTCCCGCGAGCATGTCGCCGACGGCGTCGCCCGCGCAGCGCCGCTTGAGCGTTGCGACTTCCTTCCTGAGGTCTGCGAGTTCCTCGACCAGCGCCCGCGCGCGCTCGTCCAGGGCGTCAGGCGTCGTCCGGAGCTCCGCGGCCGCGTTCCTGAGGAGCTCCGACTCCCGGCGCGCGAGGCGGGCGGCGTCGCGACCGCTCACCGCTTCGATCCTCCGCGTCCCTGCAGCCACGCTCGATTCCGAGAGAATGCGCATGAGGCCGATCTCCCCGGTGCGTCTCACGTGCGTGCCCCCGCAGAGTTCCAGACTGATCTCGGCGTTCTCTCCGGCCTCGATACAGACGACGCGGACCTCGGAGTCGTACTTCTCGCCGAAGAGCGCCATGGCGCCCCGCTCCATCGCGCGGTCCAGCTCCATGGTCTCCGGTTCCACGGGAAGGTCCGCGCGGATCCAGGCGTTCACCGTGGCTTCGATCCGGTCGAGGGTGCCGCGGTCGACGTCCGAGTGGTGCGTGAAGTCGAAGCGGAGCCTCGACGGCTCGACCGACGAGCCGGACTGGTGAACGTGGTCGCCGAGCGTCGTCCGGAGGGCCGACTGCAGAAGATGCGTCGCGGTGTGGTTCTTCTCTATCGCCCTTCGTCGTCCCAGGTCCACTCTCGCCTCGATGGTCGTCCCGGGTTCGATGAGGGCGGGGTCGCCCTCCGCGTGGTGGATGACGTCGTCGCCCGAGCGGTAGACGTTGGTGACCGGGAACTCCCGGTCGTTCGCCAGGATGACGCCCGCGTCGGCGGCCTGTCCGCCGGCCTCGGCGTAGAACGGCGTCCGGTCGAGAATGAGCTCGACGGTCCCGTCGGTCGGTCCGGGACGCACGCCCAGAGCCTCGGCGCGCGTCGGCTCCGACAGCATGGTCTCGTATCCCAACTCGGCGACATCGACCCGCTCCGGGACGAGATCGTACCCAACGAACCGCGTCGCAAGCCCCTCGGAGCCGTGCCTGCGTCGCCACGGCCTGCGGCCGGCGCCGCCCTCGAAAGACGAGGCCTGCCTGGCGCGGTCGCGCTGTCGCTCCATCGCTTGCCTGAAGCCCTCGACGTCGACGGCGAGACCGCGCTCGGAGGCCATCTCCTCCGTCAGGTCGAGAGGGAACCCGTACGTGTCGTACAGCCTGAACGCGTCCTCGCCGTCGATGACGCCACCCGGATCAACGCCTCGGGCGATGTCCTCGAAGAGGGTCGTTCCTGCCTGCAGTGTCTCGAGGAATCGTTCCTCCTCGGCTCGGACGACGAGCGGCACGTGCTCCCGCTTGGCGTCGAGGTGCGGATGGGCCTCCTTCATGGACTCGATGACGGCGCCGGCCGCCCTGTACAGGAAAGGCTCCGAGACCCCGAGCGCGAGTCCGCGGCGGACGGCGCGGCGGATGAGCCTGCGCACCACGTATCCGTGTCCCTCGTTCGAGGGCAGGATGTTCTCGGCGATGGTGAAGACGGCCGCGCGGGTGTGGTCAGCGAGTACGGCGAGCTCCGTGGGGACCGGCGAGGTCTCCGGGGCTCTGCCTGTGATCCTCGCGACCTCCTCGGCGCAGGCGGCCACGGCCGGCCGGAAAAGGTCGGTCTCGTGGATCGAGTCGACGCCCTCGATGATCGTCATGAGCCGTTCGAAGCCCATGCCGGTGTCGATGCCGGGTCGCTTCAGGGGTTCTCGGCTGCCGTCGAGGTCCTGGAGGTACTGCGGGAAGACGAGGTTCCATACCTCGAAATAGCGAGGACAATCGCAGCCGGGCCTGCAGTCCGGCCGCCCGCACCCCGCCTTCTCGCCCATGTCGTAGTGGATCTCGGAGCACGGCCCGCACGGCCCCCAGTCGCCCGCGGGGCCCCAGAAGTTGTCCTCATCCCCGAGCGGCACGACGCGCTCGGGCTCGAGCCCTATCTTCGACTTCCAGATGTCGGCCGCCGCCTCGTCGTCCTTGTAGACAGTGGCCCAGAGCCTCTCGCGCGGAAGCCCGATGACCTCCGTGAGGAACTCCCAGGCCCAGACGACCGTCTCCTCCTTGAAGTAGTCGCCGAAGGAGAAGTTGCCGAGCATCTCGAAGAGGGTCGCGTGATACGGCGTGTGCCCGACCTCCTCGAGGTCGGAGAGCCTGAGACAGCGCTGCACGGAGACGGCCCTTCTGTGCGGGGGCGTCTCCTGCACGTAGTAGGGCTTGAACGGGACCATGCCCGCCGAGGTGAAGAGCAGCGTGGGGTCGTCCGCCGGGATGAGCGGAGCGCTCGGGACGACGTCGTGTCCCCGCTCCGAGAAGAAGCGGAGAAAGGCGGCGCGGACCTCGCTCGACGTCATGCTGCGGTTTCCTCCTCAGGAGTCGGCAGTTCCTCGATGACGTTCCTCGCGACCTCCCTCGAGAAGCCGCGTCCGAGCAGGAAGCGCAGGAGCCTCGCCCTTTCCTTCGTCGTCGGCGTCGTTTTGGCGGCCTTTCTTGCGGCGGCCGCCCGGGCCAGCTCGAGTTCGCGCTCCCCTGCGTAGGTCTCGTCGATCGTCCGTTCCACGATCGCCCGGTCGATGCCCTTCCTGTAGAGCTCGTGGCGCAGGCGGGCCGGTCCGACCGGTCTCAGCCGGGCCCGCTCGTCGGCCCAGGCGCGCGCGAACGCGTCATCGTCGATGAGGCCCACGTTCTCGAGGTCGCTGAGGACCTCGTCGACCGTCGTCTCGTCGAACGACTTCCGGCGAAGCCGCTGCCTCAGCTCCTCGCGGCTGCGCGCGCGGACAGCGAGGAGCCGGAGCGCCGCGTCCCTGGCGCTCGCGGCCCTCGCGCCGCGTTCGTTCTTCGTACCGCTCACTTCGAGGTCTGGGCGGCGGCCTCGGCCTTCTCGGTCTCCTCGGCCTTCTCGGTCTCCTCGGCCTTCTCGGTCTTCTCGGCCGCCTCGACCTCCTCCTTCGTGAGGCCCGCCGCCCGGCGGACCTCCTGGAGGAGCCGTTCACGGACCTCCTCGTTCTCCTCGAGGAAGGTGCGCGCGTTCTCGCGGCCCTGACCGAGCTGGAGGTCGCCGTAGCTGAACCACGTGCCCTTCTGACTGACGACGTCGAAGTCGAGGCCCAGATCGATGAGGTCGCCCTCGAGCGAGATCCCGCGTCCGTACA
This sequence comes from uncultured bacterium, assembly GCA_964596015.1. Classification (GTDB taxonomy): domain Bacteria; phylum Joyebacterota; class Joyebacteria; order Joyebacterales; family Joyebacteraceae; genus WJMD01. The sequence continues at coordinate 7,823 of CAZQSB010000009.1, forward strand.
TGATGTCGAACTCGGCAACCCGGAACGGAGGAGCGACCTTGTTCTTGACCACCTTGACCTTGGTCCGGTTGCCTACGATGGAGTCTCCGCTCTTCAGAGAGCCGATGCGGCGGATGTCGAGCCGCGTGCTGGCGTAGAACTTGAGGGCCCTTCCGCCGGAGGTGGTCTCGGGGTTTCCGAACATCACGCCGATCTTCATCCTGATCTGGTTGATGAAGACGACGCAGGTCTTCGACCGTGAGATGGAGCCCGCCAGCTTCCTCAGGGCCTGCGACATCAGGCGCGCCTGCAGTCCGACGTGCGAATCGCCCATCTCGCCCTCGATCTCGGCCTTCGGCACGAGAGCCGCCACCGAGTCGATGACGATGATGTCGACCGCGCCGCTTCGGACGAGCATGTCTGTGATCTCCAGCGCCTGCTCGCCGGTGTCCGGCTGCGATATCAGCAGGTTGTCCGTGTCGACGCCGAGGTTTCGCGCGTATCCGGGGTCGAGAGCGTGCTCCGCGTCGATGAACGCCGCCACGCCGCCGAGCTTCTGGGCGTTCGCGACGATCGACAGCGCCAGTGTGGTCTTGCCCGAGGACTCGGGTCCGTAGACCTCGACGACCCGCCCTCTGGGCACTCCCCCGATGCCGAGCGCGAGATCGAGCGACAGGGAACCGGTGGGGATGGCCGAGACGCCGCGGGAAACCTCCTCGGCGCCCAGCTTCATGATGGAGCCCTTGCCGAACTGCTTCTCGATCTGCGAGACCGCGAGATCGAGCGCCTTGGTCTTCGCCTTCGTGTCTGCCATGCTGTGGTCCTCCGACTCTCCTCGTGTTGCGTGTGACTCTCGTTGCCTCAGGCGGAGCTCTCGCGCTCCGCTAGGGGAAAACGTCCGAGGACCTCATGAAGAGCTCCTCCGGGCCGGAGCGTGCTCTTCATCAGGAAGACCTCGTCCGAGGGGATCGCTGTTTCGGGGACCTCGATCGCCGCGAGGTGCTTCTCGAGCTCCGGCGCGTCGCCCTCCCGCCTGATCCGGCCCAGAGTGATGTGGGGACGGAACCGGCGTCGGTCGGGCCGGAACCCCAGGGGCTCCAGAGCCTCGTCGATCCTGCGCTTGAGATCGAAGAGCTCCTCGGGGGCGTCGACGCCCGCCCACACCACGCGGGGGCGCCGCGGCGAAGGGAACGCCCCAAGGCCCCTGATGCGCCACGTGAAGGGCCTCACTCCCGCGGCCGCGTCCCTGAGGCCGTCGCCGACGGCCGCAACCTCCTGCTCGTCCGTGTCACCGAGGAACGCGAGCGTCAGGTGGATGGTGTCCGGGCGACACCACGAGGCGCGGGTTCCGCGTGACCGGAGGTCCTCGACGACGGTCAGTATGCCGTCTTTGGCCTCGGGTGGCAACTCCAAAGCCGTGAAGAGCCTGAGGTCCATGGACGCCTCTTTTCCGGGTCGCGCGCGGGTCGTTCAGGACGCGGCGCCGAGGCCTGCGAGACGCCGCCGCACAAGGTCCAGCGCCGCCTGTTCGGCCCGACGTCGAACGTCGTCGCGCTCACCTGAGAAGCGGTGTTCATTCGCCGTCGTCTTTCCGAACCCCGCCACCCCGATCCACACAAGACCGACGGGCTTTTCGTCGCTGCCCCCGCCGGGACCGGCGATGCCGGTCACGGAGAGGCCGATGTCCGTCCGGCATCGCTTCTTCACCCCGTCGGCCATCTCGACAGCCGTCGCCTCCGAGACCGCGCCGTGCTCACGGAGCGTCCCGGCCTTGACGGAGAGAACGCGCTTCTTGACGTCGTCGGAATACGCGATGACGCCGCCGCCGAAGTAGTCCGAGCTGCCCGGCACGGATGTGATCCGGCGCCCGATGCCGCCGCCCGTGCACGACTCGGCCACCGAGAGGGTCTTCTGCTGCATCGTGAGGAGGAAGCCGACGACCTCCGACAGGTCCTGTTCCCCGCGGGCATAGACCGCGTCGCCGATGAGCTCCGCCAGGCGGTCGGCGGCCTTCTCCGCCGTGCGGTTGGCCTCTCCGGGAGAGTCCCCTCGGCCTATCACGCGCACGTCGATGCCCAGCTCGGACGGCATGAAGCAGATCTCGGTCCGGGCGAGCCTCCTGGCTACGGCCTCGATGCGGGAGGCCACCTCGGATTCCGGAAGACCGGTCGTCCTGAGGGTCCGCTCGGCCTCGAGGCGACGGTGCCCCCTCCCCTCGAGGAACGGCGCGACGTATTCGGTGAGCATCGCGACCATCTCGGCCGGCACGCCGGGGAGAAGGAACACCGTCGTCCCGCTCCGCTCGATGACGAAGCCCGGCGCCGTGCCGAGTCTGTTCGAGATGACTCGCGCTCCCTCCGGCACCATGGCCTGGGAGACGTTGAGCTCGGGCATGGTGAGCCCGCGCTCCTCGAACCTGCGGCGCACGGCGGCCAGCACGGTCTCGTTCAGAACCAGTTTGGCGCCGAAGACACGCGAGACGACCTGTTTCGTCCTGTCATCGGACGTGGGGCCGAGCCCGCCCGTCGTGATGACGATGTCCGACCGTTCGGCGCTGTCGCGGAGCGCGTCCTCCATGTCACGCGGCTCGTCGGGCACGACGGACACCCGCGAGACGGGGATGCCGAGCGTCCGGAACACAGCGGCGATACGGGCGCTGTTGGTGTCCGATCGGGTGCCGTCGACGAGTTCCTTGCCGATGATGAGGATCTCGGCGGTCATCGATCATCCTCCCCTGACAAGGAGCATCAGCCTGACGAGCAGGTTCGCGTACACGCCCGCGACGAGGTCGTCGGTCACGATGCCGAGACCGCCCGGGAGCCCCTCGGCCCGGCGCGCCGGGAACGGCTTGACCACGTCGAATCCGCGGAAGAGGAGGAACGCCGCCGCGTAGACGAACGGCGTCTTCGGCAGGAGGAAGACGGCCAGAAGAAAGCCCGCGAACTCGTCGATCACGATCCGCGACCCGTCGTGCCCGTAGACGTGCTGTCCGCGGTCGGCTGCCCAGACCGCGAGCGCAGCGAAGGCCGCGAGCGTCACGGCGTGCGCGGCGACCCGTGTGAACGGATCGCCCGGCACGGTCTCGGGCACCAGAAGCCACGCGATGACGGCGCACAGAAGCGACCCGGCGGTGCCGGGGGCGACCGGCGAATAGCCGGAGCCCAGTCCGGTGGCGACGATGCGTGCGACCATGCCGACGCGTTCGCTCGGTTCCCGAGCCTCGACGTCAGGTCGTTCTCGACCCATGGCGGCGCGTCCCCTCTTTCGTTCCGCTGCCGGGAACGGCGAGGCCGACAGGTCCCGGACGCCCGGGTTCCTGTCGGCCTTCTGCCTTCGTCGGAAGGAGCTTCCTCGCAAGCACCAGGAGTTCGCTCCATGAAGCCCGCCGTCCGGCGGGCCGTCGGTTCTCCCGGGAGCCTAGGGCTGGGTGATCTCCTCACGCTTGAGGAGCCACTCCCAGTTCCTGTCCACCTGCTCCTGGATCTCGTCGATGATGTGCTTGTTCTCTTCCTTGAAGAGATGCCGGAAGCGACCCTGCTTCTTCAGCCACTCCGCGACCGGCTTCTTGTCCTTCGGCTTCCGCGTGACCTTGAACACGCCGTTCTCGACCTCGTAGATCGGCCAGAAGCACGTGTCGACCGCGAGGCGCGCGATCTCCATGGATTCCTCCATGGGATAGCGCCAGCCGCGCGTGCACGGCGACAGCACGTTCATGAACGCCGGCCCGTCGATGGTCAGGGCCTTCTCGACCTTGTCGGAGAGGTCCTTCGGGTATCCCGGCGTCGCCTGGGCCACGTACGGGATGTTGTGGGCGATCATGATGTCGGTCAGGGCCTTGGCGTACTCCTGCTTGCCGGGCCTGACCTTGCCCACCGGAGTCGTCGACGTCGCGGTGCCCTTGGGCGTGCCTCCGGAGCGCTGGATGCCGGTGTTCATGTACGCTTCGTTGTCGTAGCACACGTAGAGCATGTTGTGGCCGCGCTCCATGGCGCCCGACAGGGACTGCAGGCCGATGTCGTACGTCCCGCCGTCGCCGCCGAAGGCGATGAACTTGATGTCCTTGTCGACCTTCCCCTGCCGCCTGAGCGACTGGTAGGCCGCCTCCGCGCCGCTGATGGTGGCCGCGGAGTTCTCGAACGCGTTGTGGATGAACGGGGTCCTCCACGCCGTGTACGGGTAGATGGACGTCACCACCTCCACACAGCCCGTCGCGCAGCCGCACACGGTGTCCTTGCCCGCGGTCAGGAGGATCTGCCTGATGGCGGTCATCGGGAGGCAGCCGGCGCATGCCCGGTGCCCCGGCGACATCATCTCGTCCCGTCCCGCAAGCTGCTTCAACCCTGGCATCGTGACTCCTCCTAGCCCCTCAAGCCTACGTAGCGGATCTTGTCGTCCTGCGCGCCCTTCGAGGCGACGGTCTTGAGCTCCTCGAAGACGCCGCGGATGTGCTCCTGGTTGATGTCGCGTCCGCCGAGTCCGTAGATGTAATTGACGACCGCCGGCTCCTTCTCGGCGCCGTAGAGCGCGGCTTTCACTTCCTTGTGCACCGGTCCGCCGGGCGCGCCGAAGGAGACCGAACGGTCGAGCACGCCGACGGCGGCAGCGCCCGAGAGCGCGTTCGCGACGGCGGCCTCGTCGAACGGGCGGAAGGCGCGGATCTTGAGGAGTCCGACCGCCTCGCCCTGGTCCCTCAGCTCGTCCACCACGACCTTCGACGTGCCGCAGGTCGAACCCAGCGCCACGATGATGCGCTCGGCGTCGTCGGTCCGGTACTCCTCCATGAGCCCGTACGACCGCCCCGAGAGCTCGCCGTACGCCCGGCCGATCTCGCTTATGACCTTCGGCGCCTTGTTCATGCCCTCGATCTGCTGGCGCTTGTGTTCGAAGTAGTAGTCCTGGAGGTCGAGCGGGCCGTAGGTCACCGGATCGTCGGTGTCGAGGAGCGAGTACTTCGGCGTCCACGTGCCGACCCACTCCCTCGCCTCCGCGTCCTCGAGCGCCTCCAGCACCTCGGCCGTGTGGCTGATGATGAACCCGTCGAACGTCACCATCACCGGAAGGAGCACGTCGGGGTGCTCGCCGATCCGGATGGCCTGCAGGATGTTGTCGTAGACCTCCTGCGCGTTCTCGGAATAGAGCTGGATCCAGCCGGAGTCCCTGCAGCCCATCGTGTCGGAATGGTCGCAGTGGATGTTGATGGGACCCGAGAGAGCCCTGTTGATGACCGGCATGACGATGGGGAGGCGGCACGACGCCGCGATGTAGACGATCTCCCACATGAGCGCCAGTCCGTTGGCCGAGGTGGCCGTCATGGAGCGGGCGCCGGCTGCGGCCGCTCCGACCGAGGCGCTCATGGCGCTGTGCTCGGACTCGACGAGTACGAACTCGGACTTCACCTCACCGTCCGCGACATACTCCGCGAACTTGTGCATGAGCTCGGTCTGTGGTGTGATCGGGAACGCCGCCACGACGTCGGGATCGATCTGACGCATCGCCTCCGCGCCGGCGTCGTTGCCCGTGAGAGTCAGTCGTCTGCTCACTGGCTCAAAACCCCTTTCTTACTTGTCGGCCTTCCCGGCCGAAACGCCGACGTTCGGTTCCTCTTCGCCGGAGTCGAGCTTCATCTCGATCGACTTCGGGTCGGTCGGACACTCGAAGCTGCAGATGCCGCAGCCCTTGCAGTGTTCATAGTCTATGCCCGTGACCTTGCCCTCCTCGAGCAGGATCGCCACGTCGGGGCAGGCGATCCAGCAGCGCAGACACTGGATGCAGCGGTCCGCGAAGTAGACGGGCATGTAGGTTCGCCACGAGCCCGTCTCGTAGGTCACGGCGTTCCCGGCGTCCTCGATGACGCCGCCCAACGGTATCTCCCTCCAGGTCTTCTCTTTCATTCCGCCTCCACCTCCTCGTACGCGCGCTTGATGGCGCGGACGTTCCCCTCGAGCACCTCCGGACGGAAGCCGTGGGAGAACTTCTTCTTGATCTGAGCCAGGACGCTGTCGAGCTCGAGGAGCGGCTGAATCTTGATGAGGGCGCCCAGCATCGGGGCGTTCGGAATGGGCCGTCCGATCTCATCGATGGCGATCCCCGTCGCGTTCACCACGTAGAGCTTCCGTCCCTCGGACCCGATGAGCTTGCGGACCTCCGCGATGGGACGCGCCGAGTTGACGATGATGATGCCGTCCTCCGGCATTCCGTCCGTGACGTCGACGGCCGTCAGAAGCGTGTCGTCCAGGATGATGACGATCTCGGGCGAGTAGATGGCGCAGTGCACGCGGATCGGCTCGTCACTGATCCTCGTGAAACCGCGCATCGGGGCGCCCATCCGCTCCGGGCCGTAATCGGGGAAGCCCTGACTGTACTTCCCCTCCATGGCGGCCGCCTCGGCCAGCAGCAGCGAAGCGGTCTTCGCTCCCTGACCGCCGCGGGCGTGCCAGCGGATCTCCAACAGTTGGGACATCTGGTTTCCTCCCTGGTTCTCTCACAAACGGATCGTTCGGCCCCCGGATAAACCAAGCCCCGACACTATCACCGGCAAGGTGGGGGGTCAACCAAAAACGGCCTAGGGGCGCACGTTCTAGACGTCCCGGCGCTCGTCCAGCGCGGTTCCGAGCGTCAGCTCGTCGGCAAGGTCGAGCTCTCCCCCGACGGGGAGACCGCTCGCCGGACGCGTGACGCGGACGCCGGCGGGCGCCAGGAGCCGCGCGACGTAGAGCGACGTGGCTTCGCCCTCCGTCGTCGGGTTGAGCGCCAGGATGACCTCCGAGAGCTCCCCCCCGCGCGCTCTGGCGACGAGTTCGTCGATCCTGAGGTCCTCCGGGCCCACCCCGTCGAGCGGCGAGAGCAGCCCGCCCAGGACGAGATAGCGTCCGCGGTAGCGGCCGGTCCGCTCGATGGCGAGGACGTCGCTCGGCCGCTCGACGACACAGACGGTGGACGCGTCGCGCCGCGGATCGGTACAGACGGCGCACACCTCGGCCTCGGTGAAGGCGCCGCACTCTGTGCACCGCCGCGTCCTGCTGCGGGCCTCGACGAGGGTTCGCGCGAACTCGCGGACCTCGGTCTCGTTCCAGTCCATGAGCTTGAGCGCTATCCTCGTCGCCGACTTCCTGCCGACGCCGGGAAGCTTCGAGAAGATGCGCACGAGGCGCTCGAGTGTCTCGGGGAATCCGAACAAGGAACCTGCTCTCCAAAGCCCTACAGGGCGCCCGGAGGAATGGCGAGTCCGGCCACCTTGGACATCTCCTCGGCGGCGACCCGGTCGGACCGCTCCTTGGCGTCGCGCAGAGCCGACACCAGAAGGTCCTCGAGAAGGCCGACGTCGCCGTCCTCGACCACCGAGGGATCGATGGTCACGGCCAGAACGTCGCGCTGACCGTTCATCGTCACCTTCACGGCGTCGCCTCCGGCCGTCCCCTCGACGGTCATGCCGGCGAGCGACTCCCTCACCTCGGCGACCCGCTTCTCAAGCTTCTGGGCTTCCTTGAGCATCTTCTGGATGTTCTTCGCCATCGCGTTCACTCCCCGGATGTCTTGTCGGTAACAGAACCGTCGAACATCTCGACGATCCGCTCGACCATCGGATCGCCGACCTCGGGCCCGCCTTCCTCGCGAGCCGCCCCGCCCTCGAGCGGAGGTTCCGGCTCCGGAGGACGCGCCGCCGCGCTGAACTCGAGCCGGATGCGGACGCGGCGTCCGAGCGCCTCGTCGGCCGCGTCTCTCAGGATCCCCATGTTGCCGCCGTCGAGCAGCTGGTCCCGGTGGAAGGGCGAGCCGTTCTCGATGTGGACGACGAGCTCGTCGTCGGCGCCCCAGCGTGCCGCGGATTCGGCCAGCGACGCCGCCAGACCGGGTTTCCGCTTTCTGATGGCGTCCACGACGCGCTCCCAGCCCGGTTCGGCGGGACCCTGCGGAGGCGGGTCCCCTCGACCGGCCACCACGTCGTGGGAGTCCCCGGCGGACGGCGGCCTGCCGGCCCCCGTCCCTCCCCGAGAGCGCCCGTCCCGGTCGGTCGCACGTCGGTCGCGGGAGCGGACAGCGTTCGAGGAGGTCCCGTCGTTCCGGGGGGCACGCTTGTTCCTGGCGGATGCGCCGCCCTTCCGCCCGGCGCCTCCTCTCGTCTCATCGGAGAACGACCTGACGATCTCGTCTATGGAGACGGTCCGCGGGAGACGCGCCATCCGGACGAGCGTCATCTCGACCAGCACTCCGGGCTGCGTGCTCCAGCGCGCGGCGCTCTGGGCCTCCGTGGCGATGCGCACCAGGCGGATGAGGTCGTCTTCGTCGAGCTTCGAGGAGGCCCCCTCGCGCGACCGGTACTCCTCGGCCCGACCCACAAGGCGTCCGGGGTCAGGCGTGGTCCTGACGATCAGGAGGTTCCTCAGATGCTCGAGCAGTCCGTCGATGAGGTCTCGCGCGTCGAAGCCGGCGTCGAGCGCCTTCTCGAGAGCCGCGAGCGTCGCCGCGATGTCGCCCTCGGCCAGAGCGTCGGAGAGAGCGAAGAAGATCTCGCTGTCGGGGATGCCGAGCACGTCGACGACGTTGTCTACGTCGATGGTCTCGCCGCCGACCGAGATGAGCTGGTCGAGGAGGCTCTCGGCGTCGCGCATGCTCCCGTCGGCGCGGGTCGCCACGAGCCGGAGCGCTGCCGGCTCGACGGTGATCTTCTCCGACTCCGCGATCTCCGTGAGCCTCTCCTCGATCTCCGCCGTGGCGATCCGGTGGAAGTCGAACCGCTGGCACCTCGAGAGGATGGTGTCGGGGATCCTGTTGGGCTCCGTCGTGGCAAGTATGAAGACGACGTGCGGCGGCGGTTCCTCGAGGGTCTTCAGGAGAGCGTTGAACGCCTCCCGCGTCAGCATGTGCGCCTCGTCGATGATGTAGATCTTCGTTCGTCCCGACAGAGGCGCGTACTGGACCGTCTCGCGGATGCCGCGGGCGTCCTCTATGCGGCGGTTGGAGGCGCCGTCTATCTCGATGACGTCGAGGCTCTTGCCGGTCGAGATCTCGCGGCAGGCGTCGCAGACCCCGCACGGCGTGGAAGTCGGTCCCTGCTCGCAGTTCAGCGCCTTGGCGAGGATGCGCGCGATGGTCGTCTTTCCGACGCCCCGCGGTCCGGAGAAGAGGTAGGCGTGGGCGAGCCGTCCGGTTCTCACGGCGGCTTCGAGCGTCACGACGACATGACGCTGCCCGACGACGTTCTCGAAGGTCTCAGGGCGCCACTTCCTCGCGAGGACGAGATACGACATGGGGCCTCCGACTTGAGGTGTCTTTCCGAGCCCCCTGCTCTGGCACGCGTCTGCTTCGACACCCGGGCGAGGAGGGTCACCGGCCAGTTGGCTCCGGCCAAGCTTCCCCGCGGCACATCGAACTGGCGGCTTACGGCTGCTGCCTTCCGGCCCTGACCGGGTTCACCGGGTCCGATTGCGCGGGACCTGACCCTCGACACCACTTCTCCGGCTCGCCTGCCCCGTCCGAAGGCGCCTCGGTCAGATGTTCGACCCCGCTGGAGCGGATTGCGGGTCACAGGGCACCGCTGGCTCCCCGTCTAGCGTGCCAGAGCGGGTGGGTTCGGATGGAGGTCATTCCGGGGCCCGCCGCGCGGGCGACGGGCCCCGGTGTCATCTGGTGGAGATGAGCGGGCTCGAACCGCCGACCTCTGCCTTGCGAAGGCAGCGCTCTCCCAACTGAGCTACATCCCCATGGGGTATTCTCTGTGGTCGCTGCACGTCTGGCGGAGAGGGAGGGATTCGAACCCTCGGTAGGCTTTCACCTACACGCGATTTCCAGTCGCGCACCTTAGACCACTCAGTCACCTCTCCTGCCCGAGCAATCTGGCGGTGGGGGTGGGATTCGAACCCACGGTACCCAGAGGGTACAACGGTTTTCGAGACCGCCACGATCGACCAGCTCCGTCACCCCACCGTTCTCATGGCTTCCGGCCGTCGCGGCCCCGCAGCGTCCGGAAGAACGCCGTCACGAGGCGCCCGCACTCGTCGCCAAGAACGCCGGACGTGACGGCCACCCGATGATTGAGACGCGGATCGTCCAGCGTGTTGGCGAGAGAGCCGACGTAGCCCGCCTTCGGATCCGTGCAGCCGAACACAAGTCGTTCGAGACGCGCGAGCACGATCGCGCCCGCGCACATCGGGCAAGGTTCCATCGTAACGTAGAGCGTTGCCCGAGTCAAGCGCGGGACCTTGAGCGCCCCCGCGGCGGCTCCGATGGCCAGGATCTCGGCATGGGCGGTCGGGTCCCCCGTCGTCTCGACCTGGTTCCGACCCCGGCCGACGATCCGTCCCTCGTGGACGACGACCGCGCCGACGGGCACCTCTCCCATGTCGAGGGCGGCCCGCGCCTCGTCGAGAGCGGCCTCCATCCAGGTCCGGTCGTCGCCCCTGATCCTGCTCGTCACGCCGTCTCTCCCCGCGCCCCGTGTGCGTCTCTGGAACCGGGCGGATCCCGGTGCGAGACCGCCGGCGCGGCCCCGGGCGGCCGAGGCCCCGACGCGAAAGCCGCCCGCGGCCCCGGGCGGCCGGGGTCCCGACGCGAAAGCCGCCCGCGGCAAACCTAAGGGCGCCGGGACGGCTTGTCAATCCGTTCCATGTGGTCCTGCTTCTGCGCACCCCGTGCGCTCAGTGGGCAAGGTCCTCCCCGAAGACGACGACCTGGTTGCGCCCGCTCGCCTTCGCCTGATAGAGGGCCTTGTCGGCGGCCTCGATGAGCTCGCACTTCCCCGAGGCCTGCAGGGGATAGGTCGCGACGCCGAGGCTGATGGTCAGGCTCGCCCCTGTCATCACCTCCTCCCCCTCGAAGGGGGTCTCGTCGATGAGCTTCCTGATACGCTCGGCCATTCTCCTCGCCGAGTCGGTCCCGACCTCAGGGACGATGACGGCGAACTCCTCGCCTCCGTAGCGCGCGACGTAGTCGCAGCTCCTCGACGAGTCCATCAGGAGCTTGGAAAGACGGCGCAGAGCGAGGTCGCCGGCGGGATGACCGTGCGAATCGTTGTATCGCTTGAAGTTGTCGATGTCGATCATGATGAGGCTGACCACGCGTCCGTAGCGGTCGGCTCTCGAGAGCTCCGTCTCGAGGAGCTGATGGAAGAACCTGTGGTTGTAGAGGTCGGTCAGTCCGTCCTTCCTCGAGAGCTCCTTGTAGAACTCGCCCTCCGCCGCCTGCTGCTTGATGGAGCGTTCCTTGAGCGTGTTCGCCACGATGATGCGGATCTGATCGATGTTGAACGGCTTCGTGATGTAGTCGCGGGCTCCCAGCTTCATCGACTCGACCGCGGTCTCCATCGACGCGTAACCCGTCATCACGATGACGTCCACGTCGTAGTCGAGTCCCTTCGCCGCAGCGACCACTCCGAGCCCGTCGAGCTCCGGCATCACGATGTCCGTGATGACAAGCTCGTACTTCCCCTGCTCGAGCTTCTCGACCGCCTCTCTTCCCGACGAGGCCAGGTCGATCTCGTATCCCTGGTCGGAGAGCACCTCGCGCAGGAACTCCCGCATGATCTCCTCGTCGTCGACGATGAGGATGTGCGGCTTGACGCTGCACTCGGTCCCCTCGATCTCCTGACGAGGAGTCTCTTCGGGTGCCATCACTGGACTACCTCGGTTTCCGTCACGGTGTCCGAAGTGAAACCGCCGTCCGGTGCGACCTCTCTGACCGCGACCGGAAGACGGACTGTGAACGTTGTGCCGATGCCGACGTCGCTCTCGACCGAGATCTCGCCGCCGTGCTCTCTGATGATGCCGTAGCTCACGGAGAGCCCGAGTCCGGTTCCGGAGCCGGGCGCGCGCGTGCTGAAGAACGGCTCGAAGACACGCGCCAGGTTCTCCTCGCTGATGCCGCTTCCGGTGTCACTGAAGCTGACGGCGACGCCTCGCGCCGCGTCCTCGAGCCGCGCTTCCGACGTCCGGATGATCAGCCTGCCGCCCTCGAGCATCGCGTCCCGAGCGTTCATGATGATGTTCGCGAACGCCTGCTGGAGCTCGACCGAGTCGGCCGAGATCTTCGGCAGGTCATCCGTGAGATAGGTCTCGAGGTGGATCCCGCGCATGGCGAGCTGGCTCGACGTGAAGTCGATCGCGGTCCGGACCACTCCGTTGAGCCCGACGACGCGCATCGCCCGACCGGAGGTCTCGGCGAAGCGAACGAGACCGTCCACGATGCCCCGGCAGCGCTGCGTCTCGCGCTCGATGTATTCCAGATGCTCGGCCACGCGAGCCACGCCGTCCGCGTCGAGGGCGCGGTCGGGGCCGCCGCGGAGCTTCTCGAGGTCGTACTGCGCGTAGCCCAGGATCCCTCCGAGCGGACTGTTGAGCTCGTGCGCCACCCCGGCCGCGAGCTCACCGACCGCCGCGAGCTTGCCCGACTCGATGATCTTCTCCTGCATGGAGTGGAGCTGGCCCGTCCGTTCCCGCACGCGCTTCTCGAGCTCCGTGTTCAGGCTCTCGAGTTCGGCTCTCGCCTCCTCGAGCTCGCTGGTCCTCTTCTCGACCCGACGCTCCAGAGCGCGGTTCCAGCGCGCGATCCTGTCGCTCGATTCCTCGAGCTGCTCGTAGAGCGCCGCCTTCTCGAGGGCCCGGGCGACCTGGCTCCCTATGGTGCCGTAGAGTTCGACGTCTGATTCGGCGAAGGACTTGGAGGACGATGTCACGAGTCCCAGCGCGCCGACGGCCTCCGACCCCGAGAGCGGTACGATGATGCACGACCCGCCCTCGAGACCCCGCCCATCGAGTCCCTCGGCGAGCTCGACCGGAAGCCCCGCGTTGTCCCCGCCCGAGAGGTCGGTGACGACGCGCGCCGTCCCGTCCTCGATGACGGCGTCGATGAGCGTGGCGCCGGCGACACGATGCGTGAGCCTCTCGACGTGGTCCTCTCCGTCGAACACCACCAGGGATTCCAGCTCGGTCTCGTTCCTGATGGTGATGGAGAGAGCCGCGACGTCCACCAGCGGCCGGATGTGGTCCCTGAGCGACAGCGCGATGTCGTCGCGCCTGACGGACGACGCGAGGCCCTGCCCCGTCGCGTTCAGCAGTTTGAGTTCGTTGACCCGCCCGACGAGTCCCCGGCCGGCGTCCCAGAGCGTCCTGCCCGCGGCGCTCGATACCATCAGAACGACAGCCAGCAGGGGGAAGGTCGCCTGGTCGTCAGGTCCGTACGACGCGATCATCAGAAGCGCCAGCGGGAACATCGCGAGCTCCATGACGACGCCGCGTCCGGCCATCCAGCGGACGTATCTCAGAAGCGGGTTCGCCTCGCTGTCGTCCGTGGCGCGCGAGAAGAGCGACGCGACGCCGCTGAAGGCGATGAACGTCACTGCGAACCGGGCGACGTCGAGAAGCTGCATGCCCTGAGGCGGCGTCCTGCCGCCGAGCACGCGGTAGACGATGCTCGCGGCGCCGAGAGCGAGGACCTCCATGCCGGTGTCGCGGGCCGTCACGCGCCAGCCCCGGTGGAAGAGTATGCCCTCCAGCGCCACGCTCGTGAGGATGGCCACCCATATGGCGACGTCCAGACCGAAGAGGCCCAGCGACGCGAGAAGAACGGCCGTGCCGAACGAGACGTAGATCCTGCGTCCGACCGGGAAGGCGAATATCCCGGTCCCGAGGCCCAGGGCGGACATGATGCCGACGGCGCCCCAGTCGAGAAGCTCCATCGTCGAGGTCGCGAGTACCATCACGACGAGGCCGGCGAGAGCCGTGACCCACCACCTGGCCGGCACCGTCGGCTCCTCCTCGTGCTCCAGGCGCTCGATCGACGTCAGGAGATCGTTCAAGTCTGCCCCCGGTGTGCGCCGGGACGTGGCCGCGGGAGCGCCATCGCGCGCTCGGTCGGCCAGGTCTCGAAAGGCGGTCTTCCGACCGGCGTAAATGCAAGTCCTGTGCCACGGTGAGGACCGCCGCGCTGAACGATTCGGGGCTGTTTTGGAGTGGGGACTGAGGTATACCTGATTGGCGGGGTGCGGATGGTGAAACGCCCGTCAGTCGGCCGTTTCGTCCTCAAGCAGAAGGGTGACGACGGAGGGCTCATCGCGCCCGGGACGCCGGAACCGAAGCACGTTCTCCCCCTCCTCCATCGGCCACGGCCCGAACCGCCCGGCGGGATCGGCCGTCTCGGGGCCGCGCCTCACCGCGCCGCCGCGCATCTCGACGGTAAGCCCGGCCTCCGGCCCGTCATCGACGAGCGCTCTGCCGATCACGGCGGCGCGCCCGGCCCTGCGGGCGACGACCAGGCCCACGGTGAGACCGTCCGGACCGGACCATGCGAGACCGACCCCGCCGGGATCCCTGGCGCCGGCCAGGGCCGGCAGAGGCGCTTCCGCCTGACCCGCGAACCGGCGCACGAGCTCGATCCCGCTCCGCGAGATCCTGAGCACGGCCGCGGTCGATTCGCGTTCCAGTCGCCGGAGGGCGGCCTCGACGACGCGCTCGCGAACGTCGTAGCGGGCCGGACCGTCCAGCGCCCAGAGATCGGCAAGAAGCGCGCGGCAGCTGTCGCATCGAGCAATGTGCTCTTCGACCGCGGCGCTCTCGGGACCCGACAGCGTGCCGTCCGCGAAGGCCAGCACGGCGTCCGAGCCCCTGCAGGCGCCGCGGGAAGGGGCGCCCGCGACACGGCTCAACGCGTCGTCGAGCGCGCTCAGCCGTTCGAGCCGCTCCGCGCAGACATCGCAGGCGTCCAGATGGCGCTCGAGTCGCTCCCGCTCGGATCCTTCGAGCTCTCCACGAAGCAAGAGGGGTATGAGCTCACTCTCGGGGCATGTCGTCGTCATCGTATCTCACTCTCCACTGCCGTCGGCCCCTGTGCCGCGCGGTCTCAGAACGTCCTGGTCCCCCGGGTCCCGCAGTTCCGCTATGCCGCCTTCGTCCCGAAGCTTCCCGAGCGCCCGGTAGACGAGCCCGCTCATCGCCCCCACCGATGTCCCGAGACGGTCCGCGACCTCCCGGTACGTGAAGCCGTCGAAGTAGATGAGTCTGACGGCGAGAGCCTCTCTCGGTGAGAGCGCACGGTCTATGGCCTGCTCGAGCGACATCCGGAGCTCGGCCCGTCCCGTCTCATCGGGAGCGGGCGCCGACCTGCCGGGCTCCGCGTCGAGCTCCTCGCCGTCGACCCGACGCGATCTCTTGCGGAGCGCGTCGACACAGACGTTCCTGACGATCCTGTAGATCCACGTCTCGAGCTTGCACTGTCCCTTCCATGACCGCAGGGCCCGCGCGTCCCTTCGGAGAAGCTTGTAGAGCGCTTCCTCGAAGAGCTCCTCCATCTCCCGCTCGTCCCAGCCGGCGCCGTAACGTCCGTTGACGCGATGGATGGCGCTGAAGATGAGACGGCGATATCGCTCGATGAACATCTCCCACGCCTCCGGGGCGCCATCGGAGAGTGACCGTACGAGCGATGCGGTATCGATGTCCGCGTGGGAGTTCTTCGGCACGCCTGCTCCCTCTCTCATCTCACCAGTCGTTCGGGACGCCGACCTTCTTCGCAGAATCAGGGCTCAGCGAGCTTGTCCGTGGGGTCGCCGTAGAGCACGTAGTTCGCGGAGGAGAGCGCATGGTCCGGCAGCACCGCTTCTCTGGCGGAGGTGACGGCGGCGGCCAGGGTGAGCCCCCTCGCCAGTCCGTCGTAGAAGGCCCTCGCGAAGATCTCTGCTCCCCCGTCGTCGACATCCCAGAGCGTTCCGATGTAGGCTCCGGCGCCCCAGGAGAGGATGAGCCGAGCCGTCTCGTCCACATCGTGGCTGGACGAGTCCCCGGCGGTCCCACAGGCGTTCGCGAAAACGAGCCACGGCGGCGGCGTCGACGTGAACCGGCTCATGGGAGCGCGTTCACCACCCGGCAGGACCCACGCTCTTCCCTCGCCCGTCTCCACCGCGTGACCGGCGAAGTGCAGGATGTCGAAAGGACCGTAGAGAAGCGTGATGAGCTCGTCCGCCGTCCGCGGCGACTTGCGCGTGACCCGCATGACGTCCGGCCGCCGGGCCGCCGTCTCGAGGATGGTCGTCGCCTCACGTTCCGCGAACGGCAGGCCACCCGCGCCGTCGTCCCCGCCCCCGGAGACGAGAAGGACGCGGAGCGGACGGGCCGGCGGCGCGGCGGGCCGTGTTCTGGCTCCCGCGCCTCGGAGCTGTCGTGAGAGATGGAACAGGCGCCAGAGCGGGAACCCGTCGGGCCGCGGGACGAGATGCTCCCACGGGAGCCCGGCGAGTTCGCCCTGGATGCGAAGCTGCAGATGATCGCCCGAGAGGTCGGCGATGCGCCCCGCGGCGCCCCCGGTACCTCCGAGGACCCGCTCGGCGAGCGCCCGGCCGAGGGCGCGGAGCTCCGCCGCAGTGTCGCCGCGCGGCGCGGTCGTTCTTCCCTCTCCGAACGCTGCGGCCCGGGCGGCGAGCCCGGCGAACCGCTCTCTGATCTCCCGTTCGGCCGCGGGGTCACGCGGCACGACGATGTCAGCGGCAGCCGCGTGCCGCCCCTCGGCGACGACGACCGTCAGGCTGCCTTCTGGTTCGGCCCTCAGGTGCACATCGGGCGCGAGGTGGGGAGGTCGAGCGGTCCCCCGCTCTCTCGAGACGAAGAGCCAGAGTGAGACGGCGGCCGCCAGCAGCAGCACGGCGGCCAGCCACAGCGGCGAGCGGAACGCATCGAGAACGGCTGCCGCGCCGCGGTAGATGCCGCCGTAGGTGGCAGCCCGGAGGGCGAACCACAACGCGACGGCCGCGGCCAGAGCCGAGAGCGCCGAGATCGCGCATCCTCTTCCTGTCGTGCCCCGGTCGCGTCTCGGGGTCGTCAACGTCCTAGCCTCCTGGTCCAGACGCCGCTCCCTCGTCTCCCGGCGGCGGGAAGGCGTGAGCAGGCTCGCCCGCTTCAGGATGCCGCTCGCTCGAGAGGAAGATCACCTGGCGGTCCGCTGCGAGCGTTCTCAGCAGCTCGTATCCGGCGCGCCGCCTCGCGGGGTCGAACCCCGCGAAGGCGTCGTCCAGCACCAGGGGGGTCGAGCCCTCCGGCGCAAGAAGGTCGAGGAGAGCGCATCGCGCCGCGAGATAGAGCTGGTCCCGGGTCGCCGAGCTCAGGATGTCGGTCTCGACGGTCTCGGGCCTCCCCTCGCCCCGTTCGGGGTTCACGACGCTGAAGGCGAGGTCCGGCTCCGCGATGATCTCCTCGTACCGGCCGAGCGTCAGGCGGCTCATGATCCGCGCGACCGACGGACCCAGTACTCCGGCGGCCCGCTCCTTCGTTGCCGCGAGAGCTTCAGCGATGCCGTCCCGAACGGATCTGAGCACTCTGAGCCGTCGTTCGTAGCGCTCGCTGTCATCGGTGGCCGTCTCGAGCCTCGCCTGAAGCTCAGGGAGTTCCTCGCCGGCGCGCGCGCGCGCCAGCCTTCCCTCGCCTCGCGCAACGCGCTCCGCCAGCTCCTGTTCGCGGGCGCGCGCCTCGTCGCGCTCGGCCCGCAGGCGCGCCAGAGCGGTATCGTCCAGGACCGGGGCGCTGCTGTCGACGCCGCGGTCGAGCTCGCGCGCTCTTCTGGCAAGGCCGGTGGCTTCGTTCTCGAGGCTCGCCAGAAGCCCCTCCTCATCGCCGTGGGTGAGGTCATCGAGAAGCCTGCTGTTGACGTCGATCCTGAGCCTGAGCTGGTCCTGGTGCGCCACGAGTTCCTCGAACTCGACGTAGCCGGCCACACCGAGGTCCCGGAGGCCGTGCTCGAGCGCCTCCTGGCGCTCCTTGAGTTCCTCGTCGGCTTCGGCGAGGGCATGGGCCTTCTCGGCGAGCCGCGACGCCCGCCTCAGGCCGAGAACGGCCGCGAGAACCGCGACGGCGCCCAGGCCGCTCCACACGGGCCAGCCCTCGACCCTGAGGATCGCGCCCACAACAAGGGCGGCGGCCACGGCCGCGGCGAGCCAGCCCACGATCCTCGCTGAGCGTGCGCGCGCCGCCGTTCCGCGCGGAGCGCCCTCGCGCACGCGCGCCAGATGCTCCTCGGCCGCGACGACCGCGGCCCGGAGGTCCTCGACCTTGCGCTCCTTGAGAGGCGAGCCCCGCTTCAGCGCCGCCCAGGCGTCGTCGTGTTCCTGTCTCAGTCTTCGTATCTCGCGGATGCGTCCCTCGACTTCCTCGAGACGCGCTCGGACCCGGTCGAGCTCCGCAGTGGCCTCTCTGCGCTCGAGCTCCGACCTGTAGATCCGTTCGGTGCGTTCGAGTCGGGCGCGAGTCTCCTCGAGGTCGGCGCGGTCGCGCGTCAGCTCGTCCAGCGCCTCAAGGTAGTCCTGCCACTCGGAGCGGGCCTCCTCAAGACCGCTGGAGAGCTCCCGCCGGGCGTCGAGCGCCGCCTTGAGGGGACCGGGATGCTTCGAGGGACGGTCGATCCCCTTCCGGATCCGTGAGATCTCCCGGTCGACGCTCTCGATGACTCCGGCGGCGTCTGTTGCGCCGCCCGCGCTCGTCAGCCGAGCTTCGATCATCGGAAGGAGCCCCTTCCGGCGGGCCGGCAAGGTCACCTGGTCGAGCTCGCTCTGTCGAACCGCGGCCACCGATTCGAAGACCTCGCGCGTCTCGAACCCGACGACGCGCGCCACGCGCCGGTCGATCTCCTTCCGGTCGCCGACGGCGACCGAGCCGTCAGGCGACGAGAGACGGCTCTCGCCGTTTCCGAAGTCCTTCTCGAGGATCCAGACGTCGCCGTCGTGGCTGAACTCAAGGCGGAGCCGCATGGTCCCGGGCGATCCCCAGCGCTCGAGACGGGCCGTCTTCCGCGCGGTCGTCCCCGGGTCCGTGTAGAGAATGGTCGCCAGGGCTTCCACGAAGGTGCTCTTGCCCGACTCGTTCGGGCCGACCAGAACGTTCAGCCCGGGGCCCAGCTCGACCGAGTGCTGACGGAAGCGTCCGAAGTTGGTCATGTCCAGACGTATCAGCTCCATGGCTAGAGCCCCTTCCCCTGGAGGAGCGACACGCCGAGCTGCAGCGCGTCCTCGAGCTCCTCGCGCTTCGACGGATCGTTCGTCGACTCGATCCGCGAGCGCATGAGGCGGGCGAAGCGCCCGACGACCATCTCGGAGGGAAGCCTCGCGAGCGATTCCTCGTCGAGGCGGACGTGGAACGACCGCTCCGGAGCCGCCACGTGGAAGTAGCTGTCGGAGAGAAGCTCGACGAGGTCTGAATCATCGAATCCGGCGTCGGCCTCGACGAGTCCGGTGAGCGTCAGGATGAGAATGACATCGTCCGAAGGCGGGGCCAGGCCCCTGACGCGCGCGGCCAGCTCCGAGACGCTGCCGCCGTCCACTTCGAACTCCGCCCGGACCACACGTCGGCGCGCCGTCTGGACGCGCTCGACGGACACCTCGTGTTCGGCGAACCGGACGAGGGCGACGCCGCCCGCTCCCTCCTGATCGGGAGCGACCACCTCGGGGGAACCCGCGTAGACGGCGTTCTCCGCGACCTGCTGCCACGAGTGCCAGTGGCCCAGCGCCACGTAGGACCAGCCCGACGACAGTTCGGCCGGAGAGACGGGATGGTCCGACGACGCTCCCGGCACGATCTCGACCGAGCCGTGCGCGACGGCGACATTGATGGGGATCCCCTGGCTCGGCTTGAGCTCGCCGAGTGGTCGCGTGGTCGAGGCGTTCGTCCTGAGTCCGCGTCCGTGGACGGCGAGGCCGCGGTGGGTCAGCTCGACCGAGGTCTTCTCGTCCAGACCGAGCACCACCAGTCCGTCGACCTTCGCGAACTCCTGCCGGTAGCTCTCGTACACCGTTCCCGGGCCGAGATGGTCGTGCGACCCGGGAAGGACGACCGCCGCGCCTCCGGCTCCCGTGAACCGCGTGAGCTCGGAGATGGCGAAGCGGACGTCGGACGCCGGGGGACTCGTTGAGTCGAAAAGGTCGCCCGCGACGATGAGGCAGTCGGCGCGCCGCTCGAGCGCGAGGTCGACGACACGCGTGAACGTCGCCCTGAGTTCGCGGCGCTGCTCGCCGGCGGCCTCGCCGAGCCAACCGAGGGGCGCCCCCAGGTGCACGTCGCCTGTGTGGACGATGAGCGCCAAAGCTCCCTCCTTGCATTCCGGAAGCGCGCTTGCGCGCTCCCACCTGCGGCGCCCCCATGCTACGGGCGCCGACGACCCGGGTCAAGCCGCCGAAAGCCGGCGGGGCACAAAGGAAAGGAGCGCGGGCACCGGGCCCGCGCTCCTTCGGGTCTGGCTATGCTTGGCCCTCGACCGGACGCGCGTCCCCCTAGCGCCGCTCATCCATCCAGTCGAAGATCTCCTGCCAGTCGCTGTTCGTCATGTTCGGCGTGACGCCGTCGAACTCCGGGTGCGGGAACACGACCGGTTCAGTCACGACCATCGTCGTGTCACCTTCCCAGGTGTGGTTCGGGAAGTAGTCCCTCAGGTCGTCGATCGGGTCGGTGAAGAACTCCTCAACGTCGAAGTAGACGTCGACGTCCGGCGCCGATGGGTCGTACGGGTTCTCGACCGACGGGTTGTAGGTCACGCCGTCGACCAGCCAGTCCTGCATCTCACCGGCGTAGAAGCGGATCGAGTCGACCGCGCCCGGGCCGAGCAGGTCGTCCAGCGGGAACATGCCGAGCGTTTCGGTGATGAGGTCGTTCGTCTGGTCGTCGGTCTCGCTCTCGAGCTCGTCGCAGGCGTCGATGAGATGCTCCGACATGTCCACCATCTCGTCGTACGCGTTCTCCATGTGGTCGTCGTTCCGAAGCGTCAGGAAGTCCTCGTCCTCCTCGATGAGGTGGTACGGGGTCTCGCCCTGTTCGACGTCCATGTTGTACGACACGACGAGGTCGACGACGCTCTGGAGCCCGTCGAGCGGCGCGTGGATGAAGTAGGCGTCGGTCGCGTCGATCTCGATCTGGACGGTCTCGCGACGCTCCGGGATCTCGATCTGGATCGTGAAGGAGCAGTCC
This sequence comes from uncultured bacterium, assembly GCA_964596015.1. GTDB lineage: Bacteria > Joyebacterota > Joyebacteria > Joyebacterales > Joyebacteraceae > WJMD01. Next base: position 28,723 of record CAZQSB010000009.1, read on the forward strand.
TGGGTCTCGAACGCGGTCAGACGGCTGTCGGCGTACGCCAGCGCCGGGATGACCTCCGACTCGATGAACTCCTGGATCTCGGAGAAGAGGATCGGGTCGTCCTGTCTGATGCGGTCGATCCTGTCGGCCACGGCGAAGACGTTGGGCTTATCGAGCATCCACTTGAGCGGCGCCTCGCGCGTCGCCCACTCCTCCTCCCACGCCTCGTCCATGATGTCGCCGAGATCCTCGTCGGTCGCGACCATGAGAAGTCGGACGAAGGCCGAGAAGAAGAGCGCGCCGCAGTGGTCCGGGTCGGCATCGAGCGCGTCCTCGAACTTCCCGAGAGCGTCGGATGTGTCCACCTGCCACTCCCAGGGCGCCTGCTCGGTGTCGACGCTCTCCATCTCATCCATCAGCGTATCCATGCCCTCCGCGAAGTCGGCTTCCGCCTCGGCCTCGTCCGCTTCCTCGAAGAGCTCACTGCAGCCAGCGAGCGTGAGGGCGAGCAGAGCGACGAAGAGCCCGCACGCCAGCATTTTCACGAGCTTCATTGCTTCCTCCTTCTCATGTTAACCGTTTTCCCCCCATGGCAGTACGGAGCCGAGGATAGTGGGGGGCGGAATCGCTGTCAATGCACAAGATGGGCAGACTTCACCTGCTCCACATGGATGGAATGGAAAAGCAAGTCGCGTGCCTGTGACCTGCAAAGGAGCCCACTCTTCGGGACTTTCGCCAGACGCGGGGCTGAAACGAGCGCGCCGCTTCTCTGAGTCGAGAAGCGGCGCGAGTGGTACGCCCAGGAGGAATCGAACCCCCAACCTTCTGATCCGTAGTCAGACGCTCTATCCAATTGAGCTATGGGCGCGTTTCTGTTCTGGCGGAGAGGGAGGGATTCGAACCCTCGGTACAGTTTCCCGTACAACTGCTTAGCAGGCAGCTCCCTTCAGCCACTCGGGCACCTCTCCGTAAGGGAGCGGAGACGATCGCGTCGCACTGGCGGAGGGCGAGGGACTCGAACCCCCAAGGGCCGAAAGGCCCGGCGGTTTTCAAGACCGCTGCCTTACCAGTTAGGTCTAGCCCTCCTGCCGGAAGCAGTATAGCAACCCCCTAAACCCCTGTCAAACCGCAAGAAGCGGGGTCGCCTGCACGGCGGGAAACGACCGGCTCGACGACGCCGGCGCGACCTGACCGGATGTTCGCTACTGCCACGAGCTGTCGGTGCCGGCCCGCCACCTGGGCGGCTCACTGTCGTCTCCTGAGAGCGCATGCATCCGTCGCCTGGCGCTTCTGATCTTCAGCACCGCCGCCACGATGACGAGCAGAGCGACACCGACGAAGAGCAGAGTGCCCGAGCGGAGAAGCAGCGGAAGGCTGTACGAGCGCCCCATCGCTGAGATGACATCGCTCTGGAACTCGGCCCGGGACATGCCGGTCAGCTGTCTGATGCCTTCATCGAAGCTCCCCGCCGCGGCGATGGCGCGCACGACGCCCGGCGCCGTCCCGATCCCGCTCTCCTCGGCCAGATGGTTCACGGCGAAGAAGCTCTGAACGTAGGCGGCGCCCGCGTCGCTCGAGTCGTAGGGAAACGACGACACAAGATCGTCGAGAGGGATGGCGCCCCCTCCACCGACACGGGCGACCATGGCATCGAGATCTCCCAGGCGCCACTCCCCCGCCGACATCATGGCTACGCCTTCGTGGAACCAGCGCGGCGCGTGAATGCCTCCCAGGCCTCTGTGGGTGGCTACGTGCGCCAGTTCGTGCACGACGATCTGCCCGAGCGCCAGAGGGTATTCGATGATCCGCGGGCTTCTCAGGACGATGAGCGATCTCGACGAGTACGCGACGCCGACGCCCCACTCCGGCACGGCGCCGCCGGTGAGGTCGGCGAACGTCACCTCGTCCGGGGCGATCACGATGCGGACGGGGTCGGGCTCGTCCACTCCCATCTCACGATGGAGGCGGAGCGCGGCCTCGGACGCGATCTCGAGGACGCGTTCCGCGGCGAGCGCGTCCTGCTCATCGTACTCGACCGTGACCAGGCCACGAGAACCCGTCTCCCACGCAGGCGCGGAGCACGGGAGACCGACCGCGATCGCGAACACTGCGAGAGCGAGAAGCGTCGACGTCCCTCTCAAAGGGACCTTCCGATGGTCGGCGACATGGAGCGGAGACGGTCGACGATGGGAGGCAGGACATCAAGGAGCCGATCGACATCCGCGTCGCGCGTCGATCGGCCGAGCCCGAAGCGGACCGAGCCTTGAGCGTCGCGCGGAGCGACGCCCATCGCAGAGAGGACGTGGGACGGCTCGTCTGAGTCCGTCGTGCACGCCGAGCCGGTCGAGACCGCAAATCCCTCCATGTCAAGCGACAGGACGATGCTCTCTCCCTCGACATGACGGAACGCGAGATTGAGGGTTCCGGGGATGCGATGCTGCCTGGCGCCGTTCACGAGGACATCGGGTACGCGTTCAAGGATGCCCTCGAGAAGGCGATCGGTCATTCGAGAGAGCCTCTCGCTCTCCCCGTCGAGATGCGCGACGGCGAGGTCGAGGGCCTCGGCAAGGCCGACGATGCCGGGAGTGTTCTCTGTTCCGGGGCGAAGCCCGCCCTCGTGCCGTCCGCCGTGGGACAGCGGGTCGAGCGCGACGCCGGGTCGAACGTAGAGAGCTCCGACGCCCTTGGGTCCGTAGAACTTGTGCGCCGACATCGAGAGCAGGTCGACCCCGAGTTCGTCGACGTCGACCGGGACCTTGCCGACGCTCTGAACGGCGTCGGTGTGCACGAGGACGCCGCGCTCTCGAGCCATCGCCGCGAGCTCGCGGAGCGGCTGGACCATACCGGTCTCGTTGTTCGCGTGCATGATGGAGACGAGCCTCGTCCCGGGACGGATGGCGTCGGCGACGGCGCCCGGGTCCACCAGGCCGCGTCCGTCGACCGGAACGAATGTGACGTCCACGCCGAAGCGCTCCCGCATGTACTTGAGAGCGAAGAGAACGGCATGGTGCTCGATCGCCGAGCTCACGACGTGCGCTCCCCCGAGATCGCCCCCGAGAAGAACGCCCTTCAGGGCGATGTTGTCGGACTCCGTGCCGCCGCTCGTGAAGACGATCGTCTCAGGGGCCGCCCCGATAGCGGCTGCAACACGCTCGCGCGAGCTGTCGATGGCCGCCCGGCTCACCGAGGCGAGTCCGTAGGGGCTCGAGGGATTCCCGAAGCGCTCCGTGAAGTACGGCAACATGACGTCGAGCACGCGCGGGTCGACAGGGGTCGTCGCGTTGTGGTCGAGGTAGACGGTCTCCATCGTTCCTCTCCTCGTGAGAACGCCGGCCGACCCAGAAGAGGGCCGGCCGGCGTTCTCGACGTCGTCCGACTTAGCCCCGGCCCTCGAGGGACAGGGCGGTTAGCATCAGCCCTGGTCCCAGATCTGGCGAAGCTTCTCCTGCTGAGCGATCTCTATGAGCTTCTGCTGTCGGTCGATCTCCCGCTGGGCGTGCGAGCGCCAGGCCGGGTCGCTCAGAGCCTGCTGGAGCCTGCCGATGGCCGCTTCGTAGTTGGCGATGGCCTGGTCGTAGAGGTCGCCGCTGCTCTGAGCCTTCGCGCGCGCCTGAAGCGCGACGCCGCGGCTCTCGAGGGCCTTCGCCCAGGTGACGTACGCGCTGCCGTTGCCGGGCGAGACCGACAGGAGCCGCTGGGCGGTCGCGATGGCGGAGTCGTACATGTCGGCGTCGTTGTACGCGTCGGCCAGCGCTCCGAGGAAGCGCGGGTCATTCGGCTGCTGCGCGACCAGCGCCTCGAACTGCTCGACGGCCATGCTGTAGTTACCCTGGCTGCGGTAGACGCTCGCGAGGTTCGCGCGCGTCGCGAAATCGGTCGGGTTCGTCTGGAGCACCGTGAGGAACGCGGTCTCCGCCTCCTCGAGCTGGCCGACCTTCATGTAGAGGAAGCCGAGTGTCGCCAGCGAGCGGTCGGACGCCTGCCCCATCGAACGGACGCGCTCGAACGAGCGGACCGCCTGATCGTAGAGGTTCGCTCTGTAGTAGATCTGCGCGAGCTGCCGGGGCGGGCGTGGATCGTCGGGCGCAAGCTCCTGCGCCCGGCGGTAGGCGCCGATGGCGGCAAGATCGAGCTCCATCTTCTCGTAGGCGTAACCCAGGTTGAGATACGCGTTGGCGTCGTCCGGGTTGAGCTCGACCGACCGGATGTACGCCTCGACCGACTCCTGGTAGCGGCCCATCACGAAATACGCGTAGGCCAGGGCGCCGTGCGTGTCGGCGTCGTCGGGAGAGATCTCGGTCGCCCTCTCGTACATGTCGAGCGCCTTCTCGAACTCCTGGGTCTCCACGAGGTATATCCGGCCGAGGCCGAGGTACGCCTGCTCGTAGGTCGGGTCCAGCTCGATGGCGCGCTCGTAGTTCTCGATCGCTTTGCCGATCTCGCGGACGCGGAAGAACTCGGCCGCGTTGCTGGCGGCCTGCTCGGCCGGAGTGAGTTCCTCGGCCGGCTCCGGGCGCTCTCCGTCGGCGCCGAGGATCGTCGTGACCTGATTCTCGTCCTCGACCGGCATGGTGCCCGTACAGCCGCCGAGCGCCAGCAGGAACGCGGCGAGCGACAGCGCGAGAACGCGCAGAACTTTCGATGACCTCTCCATCTCGTTAGCCTCTCTTCGAGTACTTCCTGAAGCGTCTCCGCTCGAGGCGGCGCGTGCGGCCCGCCTCTATTCCCCCCTGAACTGACGTATCATCTGGATGTTCTCTCTCGAGATCTTCGCCGCCTGCGAGGTCGGATCGATCTCAATGACCTTCTCCCACTCACGGATGGCCTCTTCGAAGATGCGCGCGTCGGCGAACGCCACGCCGAGGTTGAAGTGCGCCTCGATGCTCTCGGAGTCGAGCGAGATGGCCATCTGGTACATGTCCACGGCCTCCTGGAAGCGCTGCTGATCGTAGTAGACGCTGCCCAGGTTCGTGTAGATGATCGAGTTCCTCGGGTCGTGCCGAAGCGCCTTCTCAAGGAGCGGCAGCGCGTCGCTGGCCCGACCCATGTCCGTGTAGAGCGATGCCAGGTTGACCAGCACGCCCGGGTGCGTCGAATCGACCCGGGACGCTTCGAGATACACGGTCAGCGCCTGGTCCAGCATGTTCGACTCGTAGTACAGGTTGCCCAGCTCGATGCGGAGCTCGACGTTGTCAGGCACCGCCTCGATGGCCTGCTCGAGTTCGGCGACCTCCTCCTGAACGGCCGTCGCCTTCTCGGGCGACATCTCCTGAGCGCCGGCCGAGGCGGCCAGCCCGAGGAAACAGACAAGCGACGCGGTGAGACAGATGACGTGCTTCATGCCGGGTACCTCGCTGACGCGCTATTCCACGGTTTCGACTCGGACCTTCTCGATGACATCGGGATCCTCGACCACGCCGTTCTGGGCCCGATCGCCCTTCTTGATCGAGTCGACGACGTCCATTCCCGAGATGACCTTTCCGAAGGCCGTGTACTGTCCGTTGAGATGATTGGCCTCGGCGAGCATGATGAAGAACTGGCTGCCTGCGGAATCGGGATCCTGCGAGCGCGCCATCGACACGACGCCCCGCTCGTGCTTGAGGTCGGCGTTGAACTCAGCGGGGATCATGTAGCCGGGGCCGCCGTAGCCACCCTTGTGCTCCACGTCGCCCGTCTGCGCCATGAAGCCCTCGATGACCCGATGGAACTCGACGCCGTCGTACCGGCCGGAATTCGCCAGGTAGACGAAGTTCCTGACGGTGTTGGGCGCCTCGTCCTCCCAGAGCTCCACCTTGATCGTGCCCTTGCTGGTCTCGAGCGTGGCGACCTTCCTTCCGTCCGGAAGGTATGGGATCTCGCGGGTCATCCGCTGTCCGCCCTCGATGTAGGTAAGTGTCGCCGTGGGCCCGTCGTGGTCCGCCATGTCCTTCTCCCCGGTCTTGGGCTCTTCGGTCTCTTCCGCCATGTCCGTCGTCCGGGCGGCCTCGGTCTCGGCGGCGGGAGCGGCTTCTTCGCCGTCCGATTCCGCCGTGTTGCCGCCGCAGCCCGCCAGTCCCACAAGCCCGACCGTCAGGAACACCGCGAGGGTCAGGATCGTCAGAGAGTTCGGTCGCATGGGTCCTCCCTGCAAACTGCTGTGCTTCGCCATCTTGTGTGTTCTCCAATCTAACCGCGGGCGATTCCGGGTGTCAAGCCGCTTCTCCTTCAGCGCCGGGCGGCGCCTTCGGCGCGCCCCGACCAGGGCCGCTTTGGGCGAGCTGCGCGGTGGGAAGCCACTCCGCGCAGGCGGCCGTGCGCTGCCTGGCCGCCGCTCCGGTTGACCGTCCACCTCAAAGACCGTAGAATCGGGTCGACGTCGCGTGCGGGCGGCGCATGCACCGGGCGAGGCGACATCACGAGCCGCGCCCGTTTTCTTCCACTCCCGCACGACAAGAGGAGAGGACCATGCACTACCTGAGAGAGCTCTCACTCCGCCTGAGGGACGCCGGCTCGCACGAGGATGCCGGCGCCATCTGCGCCGACGGCGGAATCGACTATGTCGACGTGCGCTTCGCCGATCTGACCGGTCGGTGGCACCACGTCACCCTTCCGGCCGCGCGCGTCGGCCGGAAGCTCTTCGAGGACGGCGTGGGCTTCGACGGTTCGAGCGTCCCGGGTTTCAAGACCGTCGAGCAGGGCGACATGGTCGCCCTCTCCGACCCGGCGACCGCGGTGGTCGAGGAGTCCGGTCCGTATCTCCTGGTCTCTTACCTTGCCTCGGCCGCGGAGGCCGACACCCGCGAGCTCTTCGCGCTCGATCCCCGGGTCATCGCGCGGCGGGCCGCTTCGGCGCTCGCTTCGTCCGGTCACGCCGACCTGGCGCTCTTCGGACCAGAGCTCGAGTTCTACCTCTTCTCCTCGGTCGACTACGGCAGTTCCTCGAGCGGCGCGTTCTACGATCTGGGCTCGGACGAGGTCGGCTGGACCGACGTTGACGAGCCGACGAGCGGACACCGTATCCGTCCCGGAGCCGGATACCACGCGATGCCTCCGTGCGACAGGACGTTCGAGGTGAGGAACGAGATCGTCTCCCGCATGGTGAACGCCGGGATTCCCGTCAAGTATCATCACCACGAGAACGGCGCCCCCGGTCAGGTCGAGGTCGAGCTCATGAGCCGCCCGCTCGTCGAGGCGGCCGACGACTGCATGATGGGGAAGCACATCGCGAAGATGACGGCCATCGAGTGGGGGCTGTCGGCGACCTTCATGCCGAAGCCGGTCCTCGGCGAGAGCGGAAGCGGACTGCACTTCCACATCCGGCTGGAGAAGGGCGGACGCCCCGTGTTCCACGACGAGTCGGGCTACGCCGGCCTCTCGGACGTGGCGCTCCACTTCATCGGCGGCATCCTCGAGCACGGGGCCGCCCTCACAGCGGTGACGAACCCGAGCACGAACTCGTTCCGCCGTCTGAGGCCCGGTTTCGAGGCGCCGACCAACAGGGTCTTCTCCGCCGCGAACAGGAGCGCCGCCATCCGCATTCCGAAGTACACGACGGAGCCCGACGCGAAGACCGTCGAGTACCGTCCGTCGGACGCGACCGCCAACCCGTATCTGGCGATCGCCGCGCTCATCGCCGCCGGGATCGACGGCATGGAGCGGCGCATCGACCCCAGAGAACGCGGCTTCGGCCCGCTCGAGAAGAACATCCACACGCTCTCCGAGGAGGAGCGTCGCACCATCCCGGGACTGCCGCTCACGCTGCACGAGGCGCTCGAGGCGCTGGAGAACGACGGCGACTTCCTGTCCGACTCCGGCATCTTCCCCGCCGATTTCGTCTCCGTCTGGACCCGCCTCAAGTGGCGGGAGGTCGACGCCATCCGTTCGGCCCCGCATCCGGGCGAGTTCGAGCTCTCGTTCGACTGCTGAGCAGGAGATCGCGCGGAAGGCCCCGGACAAGCGAAAGCGCTCCGCTCTCTTCCGAGGGCGGAGCGCTCTTGTCTGCTCGGGACGCGAGGGTCCTCCGTCAGGGCCTCAGCCTCGACAGCATCCTGGGGAACGGGATCGTTTCCCTGAGGTGCGAGATGCCGCATATCCAGGTAACCACGCGCTCGATCCCCATGCCGAACCCGCCGTGAGGGACGGAGCCGTACTTCCTGAGGTCGAGATACCAGCCGTAGTCCTGCTCGGACATGCCCTCCTCGTCCATCCGGCGCTTGAGCTCGTCGGCGTCGGTCAGCCTCTGGCCGCCTCCGACGATCTCGCCGTAGCCTTCGGGAGCCAGCATGTCGACGGAGAGCGAGAGACGCTCGTCGTCCGGGTCGCTCTCCATGTAGAACGGCTTGACGGTCCTCGGGTAGCGGTGCACGAGAACCGGCCTGTCGTGTATGCCGGAGAGGACGGTCTCGTCCTCGGCGCCGAAGTCGTCCCCCCACGCGAAGTCCGAGCCGGCTTCCCTGAGCTTCTCGACGGCCTCGTCGTACGTCATCCGCGGAAACGGGGGCTTCACGCCCTCGAGGAGCGCGGTGTCTCGCTCGAGGATGTCGAGCTCGTAACGACGTTCCTCGAGAACGGACGCCACCACCTCGGTGACCAGGTCCTCGGCAACCTCCATGACCTCGTCCAGGTCGGCGAACGCCATCTCGGGCTCGATCTGCCAGAACTCGATCAGGTGGCGCCGGGTCTTGGCCTTCTCGGCCCTGAGCGAGGGCCCGCAGCAGTAGACCCGGCCGAACGCCAGTGCTGTCGCCTCGTTGTAGAGCTGCCCGCTCTGTGTCAGATACGCCTTCTCGCCGAAGTACTCGGTCTCGAAGAGCGTCGTCGTCCCCTCGCAGGCCGACGGCGTCAGGATCGGGGTGTCGAGCTGGAGGTAGCCGCGCTCGTCGAAGTAGCGGCGCGCGGCGGTCATCACCGTGGAGCGGATTCGAAGCGCGGCGAACTGTCTGCTGGAGCGGATCCACAGGTGCCTGTGGTCCATCAGGAAGGAGGTGCCGTGCTCTTTCGGCGTGATGGGGTAGTCCTCGGCGAGCGACACCAGCTCGACGCCGGTGGCCTGGAGCTCGAAGCCCGAGGGAGCGCGGTCGTCCGCCCTCGCGACACCGGTCACCCTGACCGCCGATTCCTGCGTCAGCGTCGAGACGAGGTCGAAGGTATCCTGTCCGACGTCCGAGACGCTGACGACGCACTGGATGAAGCCGGTCCCGTCCCGAAGCTGGAGGAACTGGATCTTCCCGCTCGACCTCTTCGCCGCGACCCAGCCTTCGAGAGTGATCTCCTCCCCCACGTGCCGGTCGATGGTCTCTATGGTGTAGCGCTGGCGCATGGCGGTGTCGTCTCCTTCGCTACTCTGTTTCCTGAGCGAGCGCCTCGATGGCCTCGTCGGGTCCGTCGACGAGGAGGACGTCTCCCTCCTCGAGAACCTCCTCCGGATCCGGCAGTCTGGTGGTCGCCGTGTCGCTCTCGCGTCCTTCCGGCTTAATGACGGCCACCACGTTGAGACCGTAGCGCTGGCGGAACTTGAGCGACGCGAGCGTCTTCCCCCACATCTCCTCCGACGCCGCGACGCGCCCGAGACTCATGCCCGGCGAGAGCTCGACCATGTCGACGAGACTGGGGCTCATCATCTGCTGCGCCAGCCGCTTCGCCACCCACTCCTCGACCAGCACCACCTCGTCTGCGTTGACGAGCTTGAGGACCCGCGCCTCCTCCTCGGTCACGGCCCGCGAGATCACCCGGGGAATGCCGAACTCCTTCAGGAGAGCCGTCGTGAGCACGGCCGCCTGGAAGTTCTGGCCGATGGCCACGAGCGCCGCGTCGACGCGGTCGATCCCCTGCGTTAGGAGGGCCTCGCGGTTCGTCGAGTCGAGCCGCACCGCCAGCGCCACCTCGTCGGCGATCGACTGCACCAGCTCCTGATCCACGTCGACCGCCACGACCTCGGCGCCGCGCTCCGAGAGCTCGCGGGCGACGGTCCGTCCCAGAAGTCCGAGTCCGATGACTGCATAGCGCTTCATACGCGTTCATCCTCCGGACGATCGGGTGGCCGCGCGGCCACGATGGCCTGCGGGCGCTCGCCGGCCATCAGCCGATGACCACCCGCTCCTGCGGATAATCGTACAGGACTCGCTCGCGCCGCTGTCCGATCGCCAGAGCGAGCGTCAGCGGGCCGATGCGCCCCGTCAGCATGATGAGCATGAGAGCGATCTTCGCGGCCGGCGACAGCGTCGGGGTGATGCCTGTGGAAAGCCCCACGGTGCCGAACGCAGAGACTACCTCAAAGAGAACCTGCGACAAAGTCAAATCCTCTACGATGAGCAGGAAGAAGGTGCCCCCGCTCACGACGATGATCCCCATGGCGACGACGACGAGCGCCTCGCGAACGACCGGGTCGGGAATGTGGCGCCGAAAGAGCTCGACCCGGCCGCGGCCCGTGAAGATGGAGCCGATCGAGGCCAGAACGAGCCCCATCGTCGACGTCTTGACGCCGCCCGCGGTCCCGCCAGGCGAGCCGCCGATGAACATGAGTCCCGCCAGCATGAACAGGGTCGGCAGCGTGAGGGCCGCGGTCGGAGTCGTGTTGAAGCCGGCCGTTCTCGCCGTCACCGAGCCGAAGAATGAGGACATGAGCTGCCGTCCCAGCGGCATGCCCGCGAGGACCCCGTGACGCTCGAGCAGGTAGAAGAGGGAGGTCCCGGCGACCAGCAGCGTGGCCGTCGTCAGGACCACGAGCTTCGAGTGCAACGAGTACCGCGGACCGATGGCGGCCGTTCCGCTGTAGAGAACGCGTCGCCCGAGCAGGTTCATGATGACCGGGAAGCCGATGCCGCCGACGATGATGAGCGTGGTCATGACGGCGTTGATGCCCATGTGCCCGGCGTAGCGCTCGAAGCTCGTCGCGTAGAGGGAGAAGCCCGCGTTGCAGAAAGCGGAGACCGCGTGGAAGATCGAGTGGTGGATCGCTTCCCCTATGGTCGCGAAGTCGGCCCGCGTGGCCATGAACAGCAGGAACGCTCCGGCGCCCTCCATCAGGAACGTGATGCCGATCATCACCCGGAGCGTTATGCCGATCCGTCCGACGCTCTCGAACGAGAGCATCCCGCGTAGGACGAGGCTCTCGCGGACGCCGAGGCCCCGCCGGAGCACGATGGCGAAGAACGCGGTCAGCGTGATGAGCCCGAGGCCGCCGATCTGGATGAGCGTCAGTATGACGCCCTGCCCGAACTGCGTGAAGAAGCTTCCGGTGTCGACCACGATGAGGCCGGTCACACAGACCGCCGACGTCGCGGAGAAGGCCGCATCGACGAGCTCGATGCGGTTCTCTCCCGTCGCCCTCGGCGTGAGGAGCAGCACCGTCCCGAAGAAGATGATGACGAGGAACGACAGGATCACCGTTCTCGCGGGATGCAGCCGGTACGAGGCGATCTTGCGGTTCGCGCGGACCGTCTGCACGATGATCATGGCGATCAGATAGAGCTGGAGGACGATGATGTAGCCCTTGGCGAGCGAAAAGACGCTCCGGGTCTCGAGGAAGGCCGGAAGGAGGCCCTGTCCCTGAAGGTGCGCCACGACGAGGAACTGGCCGACCACGAGGATCACGATGGCCAGGCCCGGCCAGCGCGAGACGACGAAATCGACCTTGTTGCGGGCCATGAAGAACCGGATTACGGCGTCCGCGACGAACGCACTGACGATGGCGATGTCAATGAGATGGAGCACGCGCTCCTGGGCCGTACCGAGGTAGAAGCCGTACTCGAGGATGAGCGACACGATCGCCAGCGCGGCCACGCCGTACATCGCCCTGGAGAGCCAGAGCAGGAACTTCTCGCGCGTCATGCACGCTCCACGGTTCGCACCTCTGGGGTTCGGGGTCGCGCCGAGGATACGGACGCGCGGCGGAGGCTGTCAACTCGAATCCCGGCGTTCAACCGGCGACGGGATGGGCAGTTCGGAATCATGCGGCGCCGCACTCGCCGGCTGCGGCCCCGCACCGGCCGTCACGGGGTGCCCCGTCCAGGGTACGCGATACCGAAACGGCGACGGTAGTACACCCTCGCGCCGAGGGCGACCGCGACCATGAGGACCAGTAGATACGGGGCGGTGAGGCCCGCGGCGAGCGCGTAGGCGACGACCGTTCCCTGGCTCGCGAGGATCCTCGCCTGCCTGGTGCCGCGAAGATGGGCGTTCAGGAGAAGCGCGAATCCGACGGCGGCGGCCGCCGCTCCGGCGGCGTCGCGTCCCAGCAGGCCGAGAGCCGCTGCGCCGGCCATCAGGAGCACAGCCAGGAGGCTCGTGGCGCCCCTCCCCAGCACCACGCCGGTCGTCCGGAGGCCTTCCGCGCGGTCTCCCTCGACGTCGGGGATCGTCGTCGAAGCGATGAGGCCTGCGACCGCGAGAGCGTAGCCGGCCACGGTCGCCGTCGGGAACTCCGCGCCTCCCCCGCCCGCGTACCAGCCGAGCGCGGTCGACACGGCCCCGAAGCCGAGCCCGTTCCACAGGAGGTCGAGCCCCGGGACGGCCTTCGCGCGAACGCGGGGGGCGGAGTAGGTCACGGCCAGGAAGAGCGCGGCAGCGAGCGACCATCGCGCGGCCGGCGGCAGCCACAGCGCCATGAGGAGAGCGGCCGCCCAGAGCGCCAGCATGAGGCCCCGTGCCGCCGGCACGGTGATGATGCCGCGCGGCAGCAGGAAGAGCTTGTCGTTTCTCCGGTCGGTCTCGATGTCCGTGATCTGATTGAGGATGTATCCGCCGCCGAGCGCGGCCGAGACGGCCGCGAGGGCCAGCCCCGTGCCGGGTGCGGGCAGGAAGGTCACGGCGGCCTCACCGCTCGCGGCAAGGCTCGCCCCTCTGACGACGAAGACCCACGCCGGCAGGAGCGCCGTGGGTCTCAGCAGGAAGAGATAGTCGACGAACCGCGCCCGCGCGGCGTCGGCCGGAGGCGTCCCGCCACCGCGCGCTCCTTGTCGTCTATCCGTTGTCGCCTCGTCCGTCACCGGTGTGTCCGAATCCGCCGTCGCCGCGCTGTGAGTCGTCGAGGTCGTCGACCTCGTCCCAGCGGCATCGCTCGACGCGCGCCACGACCAGCTGAGCTATCCGGTCGCCGCGCTCGACGCGGAACGGCTCGTCGCCGAGATTCGCCAGAATGACGCCGACCTCTCCGCGGTAGTCGGCGTCGATGGTGCCGGGGCTGTTCAGGACCGTCACGCCGCTTCTCAGGGCCAGGCCGCTCCGGGGCCGCACCTGGATCTCGAAGCCCTCCGGCACCGATACGGACAGCCCCGTCGGGACGAGGGTCACGCGCCCGGGTCCGATGACAAGCGGCTCCTCGACGGCCGCGCGCACGTCCATTCCGGAACAACCGTCCGTCATGTATGCGGGAAGCGGCAGCCCCTGTCCGTGCGGCTGCCGCTTCACCTCGATCCGTAGATCGTCGTCAGTCATGTCGTTACGGTTCGGAGGCGCCGCTACCGCTTGTCCCTGCCGCGCGGTCTGCGGCCCCGTCCGCCCTTTCTGTCGGAGGACCGGCCTTCACGGGACCCGCGGTCTCTCGAGCCGCGCGACCCGTCGTCGGATGAAGACTCGCCGCCCGCCGGCTTGGGCAGAAGGGCCCTGCGGCTCAGGCGGATCTTCCCGTGGTCCTCGACTCCGATGACCTTGACCTTCACCGTCTCGCCCATCTTCAGGACGTCCTCGACGGAGCCGACGCGGCCGTGCTCGAGTTCAGAGATGTGGCACAGCCCGTCGCGGCCCGGCAGGATCTCGATGAAGGCCCCGAAGTCCGTGATGCTCCGGACCACGCCTTCGTACTCCTCGCCGACCTCGGGCTCCTTCACCATCAGCTCGATGGTCTCTCTGGCCCGCTCGACGCCCGCGGGGTCGGTGCCGGAAACCTTGACGATGCCCTCGTCGTTGATGTCGATCGAGGTGTTCGTCTCCTCCTGGAGTCCTCTGATCACGCGGCCGCCGGGGCCGATGATCTCACCGATCTTACTCTGCGGGACGCGGACCATGACGATCCGCGGCGCGAACTGCGACAGATCAGGACGCGGCGAGGCAAGGGCCTCGTCCATCTTCTGCAGGATGTGCATCCGCGCGGCCTTGGCCTTGTTGAGCGCCTCGCTCAAGAGATTCGTCGGAATGGCTCCGATCTTGGAGTCGAGCTGGAAGGCGGTGATGCCGTTCTTCGTCCCGGCGACCTTGAAGTCCATGTCGCCGAGGTGGTCCTCCAGGCCGAGGATGTCCGTCAGGATGGCGTAGCGCTCGCCCTCCTTGATGAGGCCCATCGCGACGCCCGCGACCGCCGCCTTGACGGGCACGCCGGCGTCCATGAGCGCGAGCGAGCCCGAGCAGACCGTCGCCATGCTCGACGAACCGTTCGATTCGAGAACATCGGCCACGAGACGGATCGTGTAGGGGAAGACGTCTTCCTTCGGGATCACGGGCTCGATGGCCCGTTCGGCCAGCATGCCGTGCCCGATCTCCCGGCGCCCCGGCCCACGAATGGGCTTCACCTCTCCCACGGAGAACGGCGGGAAGTTGTAGTGCAGCATGTAGCTCTTCCACGACTCTCCCTCGAGAGCGTCGATCTTCTGCTCATCGCTCGAGGAACCGAGCGTGAGCGCGGAGAGGACCTGCGTCTCGCCGCGTGTGAAGAGCGCCGAGCCGTGGACCCGCGGCAGCACGCCGGGATCGCACGTGATCTGGCGCACCTCGTCGAGCGAACGCCCGTCGGCGCGTACTCCGCGCTCGAGCACCGCCTGACGCATGAGACGCTTTTCGATGTCCTTGATGAGCCCGGAGATGAGTTTCTCCGAATCCGGGTAGTCCTCCGCGAGAGCGGCCTGCGTCTCTTCCTTGATGGCGTCGATCGCGTCGGAGCGTTCCTGCTTGTCGCCGTGCTTGAGGGCCTCACTGACCCTCGCTTCGCACATCGACGTGACGCGCTCCTCCAGCCCCTCAGGCATCTCGGGCTCCGGAACCTCGAAACGCTCGACCGGGAACTGCTTCAGGAGCTCATTCTGCAGCTCGAGCGATCTCTTGATCTCCTCGTGACCGAGCTCCAGGGCCTGCTGCATTCTCTCCTCGCTGACCTCCTCGGCGCCGCCCTCGACCATCACGATGGCCTCGTCGGTGCCGGCGATCACGAGGTTCAGCGTGCTCTCCTCGAGCTGCGCGAACGTCGGGTTGACCACGAGCTCGTCATCGATGAGACCGATCCGCACGGCGCCTACCGGTCCGTCGTTCGGCACCGGCGAGAGCGCGAGCGCGACGCTGGAGCCGATGATGCTGATCGTATCGGAGTCGTTCTCGCCGTCGGCCGAGAGCACGATGACCTGTATCTGCACCTCGTTCCGCATGTGTGACGGCAGAAGCGATCTGATCGGTCGGTCGATCTGCCTGGCGGAGAGAATCTCCTTTGTCTGGGGCCGACCCTCCCGCTTGAAGAAGCCGCCGGGGATCTTCCCCGCGGCGTAGAACTTCTCGCGGTAGTCGACGAAGAGCGGCAGCCAGCCGCGGTCGACCGGCTTATCGGTGTAGGTCACGGCCGCGAGGATCATCGTGTCCCCGTACCGGACCAGAGCTGAGCCTGCCGCCTGTCTGGCGACGCGGCCTGTCTCTATCGTGAGGGACCTTCCGGCCCACTCCATCTGAACCATCTGCATTCCACATCCTCCCATTACCGCTGTTTCAGTGCTCGGGGCTCCTGAACAAAGGCCCTCCCGAACGCTCGCGGGAGGGCCAGCCGTCGGAGTGCGCATGGGACTCGAAGAAGCCCCTGAAGCTACCTGCGCAGCCCGAGTTCCTTGATCATCTGCTTGTAGCTGTCTGCCTTGTGGGTCTTCAGGTAGTTCAGGAGGCGACGCCTCTTGCCTACCATCTTCAGGAGACCGAGCCTCGAGTGATTGTCCTTCTTGTGCTTCTCGAAGTGCTTCGACAGGGTCTCGATCCGCTCTGTCAGAAGCGCCACCTGAACCTCGGCAGATCCGGTATCACCGGCGTGCGTCTCGAAGCGCTTGACGATCTGCTGCTTCTTCTCCTTACTGAGCGACACGTGCATCTTCCTCCATGATCTCTGCAATCGACCTCAACTGAACAGGGACAACGTAACACAGTGGTGGTGGCCTGTCAAAAGGAAAACGTCGGTATGTCTTCACCCATCTCTCCGAGGAGCCGCCGGGCCTCGTGGACGTCGGCCGCAATGCCTCGGGCGAGCTCCTCCGCCGAGCCGAACTCCCGGTCTCCTCTGATTCTCTCGAGAAGCGCCGCCGCGGGCCGCCCCTCGCGCTCAGGCGGGCCTCCGAGGAGGTGGATCTCAGCCCGTCGGGCTCCTCCGTCCTCGACCGTGGGGCGCCGCCCGACGTAGACCAGGCCGGCGCGCTCCAGAGACCCCGTGCCCCCCACGCGGGCCAGATAGACGCCGTCAGCCGGCAGGAGCTTGCGGTCGGGGCAGCGGAGATTGAGCGTGGGATAGCCCAGCTCCCTGCCGCGGCCGGCGCCCGGGACCACCTCTCCCACGAGAAGGTACTCCCTGCCGAGCATTGCGTTGGCCGCCGCGAGGTTCCCGGCGACCAGCTCCTCCCTGATCCGGGAGCTCGAGATCGGGCGTCCCTCACAGGTCACGGGAGGGACGACGTCGAGCCCGAAGCCGACGCTCTCCCCTATGGCGCTCATCCGGCGGATGTCCCCGCCCCGGCCCGAGCCCATATGGAAGTCGTAGCCGAGCACGAGATGCGAGCCCGGGCCGACCGACAGGAGACTCAGGAACTCCTGGGCCGACAGCCTCGCGACGCTCTGGGTGAACGCGACCTCGAGGAGCACGTCCACCCCGGCCGCCTCGATCAGGTTCTCACGCTCCGTCCCCGGCGAGAGGAGTCCGATCGGTCGCCTGCCGCCGACCACATCCAGCGGATGGGGTTCGAAGGTCACGACCACCGCCGGCGTGGCGCGCGAGGCCGCGCTCGAAGCAAGCTCCGAGAGGACCGCGCGGTGTCCCCGGTGGACCCCGTCGAAGTTCCCGACGCTCAGAGTCAGGTCGCTCGTGTCGATGGACCGAAGCTCACTCGGGTCCCGCGTGACTCGCACCTGCCGCTCCGTCTCCTGACTTCAGATGGGAGGAACGAACACCTTCTCCGGACGCACTCTCGCGGCGCCGTTCGCCCGGGCGACCCTCGCGACCGCCAGCAGCGTCTCGCCGTCCTCCGTCAGCAGCACACGCTCCGTGGTGGCCTTCGTTCGCTGCTCCTCTCCCAGCTCCGCGCTGCCCCCGTCCATCGTGCTCTCGGCCTGCGACTCGTCGAGAAGAACGATGTCCATGTCGGGAAGCGCGTCGACAGGTCGGATTCCCAGCTCCTCCCAGCCGCTTCCCGCCTTCACGATGCTCGCAAGCGGAACCGCGAGGTCGAGTCCGAACGGTCCGACCCTGGTTCTCACGAGCATCGAGAGGTGAGCCCCACAGCCGAGCCTGTCGCCGAGGTCCGCCGCGATGGTCCGGACGTAGGTGCCCTTCGAGCAGTCCAGGATGAAGTCGACGTACGGAGGTTCGTATCCGGTGATCCTGAGTTCGTGCACCGAGACGGGCCGCGCCTCCCTCTCGATCTCGACGCCCTTTCTGGCCAGTTCATAGAGGGGGGTGCCGTCTCTCTTGATCGCGGAGACCATTGGAGGGACCTGCATGATGTCGCCGACGAACCCGGCGGCTGCGCGCTCGATGTCCTCTCGAGTCACGCCTGAGGCGTCCTTCCGCTCGATGACCTCACCCTCGGAGTCCTGCGTGTCGGTTGCGACCCCGAGCGTCATCCGTCCGCGGTACGACTTGTCGCGTTCCATCAGATAGGCGGACAGCCGCGTGGCCCTGCCGACCAGCACGAGCAGCACTCCGCTCGCGCGCGGGTCGAGGGTGCCGGCATGGCCTACGCGTCGGATCCCCGTCGCGCGACGGACGCGAGCCACGACGTCGTGCGAGGTGGGACCCTCAGGCTTGTCGACGACGAGAAGCCGATCGCTCACGGGAGGAGACCTCCCAGGGCATCGAGGACCCGAGCCCGGGCCTCTTCGAGAGTGCCCTCGACGAGCGCTCCGGACGCGGCCCGATGTCCACCCCCGCCGAGCCTCCTCGCGAGCGCGTTCACATCCACGGCGCCGCGGGACCGCATGCTCAGTCGGACGCTCCCGTCCTCCTCCCTCAGGAGAACCGACACCTCGACGCCCTTGATGAGACGGCCGTACGAGGCCAGGCCCTCGATCTCCTCGCCCGTCGCGCCGGTCTCCGCCCTCATCTCGTTGGTCAGCGCGAGGAACGCAACGCGGCCATCGAGCTCGGTCTCGACCGACGAGAGCACCAGTCCGAGGAGACGAAGACGTCCGACGGGTTGCGCGCCGTAGATCCTGTTCGCGAGACCCGCCGGGTCAGCCCCGAGCGACACGAGGTCGGCCGCCGCGCGCAGCGTGCGTTCATCGGTGTTCGAGAAGCGGAACCCGCCCGTGTCGGTCATGAGACCGACGTACAGGAGCGACGCCACGTCGGCGTCGATCGGCTGCTCGGCATCCCGGATGAGCTCATAGACGAGAAGCGCGGCGGAGGAAGCGTCCGTATCCACGAGATTCGCGTCGCCGAACCGCGAATTGTCGGGGTGATGGTCTATGACCACGACCCGCTGCGCACGGTCGAGAGCGTCTCCGAGGCCGGCCACACGGTCCGGTGCGGGAGTGTCGACAACGACGATCGTCGTGTCGGAAAGGTCGTCCGGGAATGAGTCCAGAACATCATCCGCCCCGGGCAGTGCCGAGTACGGCTCCGGGACCGCGTTGGGGAACACGGCCGCGGCATGGGCGCCGCGCGTCTCGAGCCAGCGGACGAGCGCGAGCATCGAGCCGACCGAGTCTCCGTCCGGCCGCTCGTGGCCGGCGACGATGTAACGCCCGTCAGTCCTGATCGCCGCCCGAATCTCTGTCCTCGTCATGCTCAGGCTCTTCCTCGTCATGGATCCGCTGGATGACCTCGGAGATCCGGAGGTAGTTCTCCGCGGACTCATCCAGCACGAACCGGATCCGCGGCACGAGTCGAAGGTGCACGCTCTCCGCCAGGCGCCCGCGGATGAACCTGCCGGCGTGGTGGAGGAGCCTGAGCGAACGTTCCTTCTGCTCGTCGTCTCCCAGAACGCTGACGAACGCCTTCGCGTAACGGAGATCGTCGGAGAGCTCCACGCCCGTGACCGTCACCATCCCGATGCGCGGGTCGTTGACCTCCTGGTCTATGATCCTGCTGAGCTCCCGGCGGATCTGCTCGCAGAGTCTGAGGATTCTCGTCGATACCATGACGTCCTCCTCCCGCGTCCTTCACTCGACACGCCGCGTTTCCGAGACGATGTCGACCCTCGCGTCCATCCCGATGACATCAAGCACCTTGGCGAGGACCTCATCGGCGAAGCGGCGGTCGTTGGTCACGACCGCCACTCCGAGCGAGATCCTCTGCCAGAGGTCCTGGTCGCCGACGTCGGCGACAGAGACGTTGAACCGCGACCTGATCCTGTCCTTGAGGCTCCTGACCACTCTCCGACGAGCCTTGAGAGAGTGGCTCTCGGCCACGATCAGCTCGACCTCAAGGGTGCCGAGGACCACAGTAGACTCCCCGTCTCCGAACTCCTAGCTCGCGACGCCGAGCTTCCGTGCGACCTCCTCGATCTCGTAGACCTCGATCCGGTCTCCCGTGACGATGTCGTCGAGTCCGGCGATTCCGACGCCGCACTCGAAGCCCTGCTGGACCTCGCGCGCGTCGTCCTTGAACCGCTTCAGCGACTCGATGGTGCCCTCGTGATGCACGAGCTCGTCGCGGATGACCCGCGCCTTCGCTCCGCGGCGCAGAACGCCCGACAGCACGTAGCAGCCGGCGATCGTGCCGCGGTTCGGTACCTTGAAAGTCTCGCGGACCTCCGCCGTGCCGATGACGACTTCGCGCCGTTCCGGCTCGAGGAGCCCCTCCATGGCCGCTCTGATGTCCTCGACGGCCTCGTAGATGATCTTGTACAGGCGTATCTCGACGTGTTCGCGCCGCGCCAGTTCCCTGACGCGGACCGAAGCTCCGATGTGGAACCCGACGATGACGGCGTTCGAAGCCGCCGCGAGGAGTACATCGGACTCCGTCACGGCGCCGACCGCCTTGCGGATGACCTCGACCTTGACTTCCTCTGTCGAGAGCTTCTCCAGCGAATCGGCCAGGGCTCCGATCGAGCCGTCCACGTCGCCCTTGATGATGATCCTGAGCTCCTTGACCTGCCCTTCCAGGATCTGCTCGTGAAGGTCCTCGAGCGTCACACGATGCTGGAATCTGGTCTGGCGCTCCCACTGCTGCTGGCGCCGTTTGGCGCTGATGTCCCGGGCCAGCCTCTCGTCCGAGACCACGGCCAGGACGTCGCCCGCCTGCGGCACGCCGGTGAGCCCCGAGATGAGCACGGGCTTGGACGGCCCGGCTTCATCGATGGACTTGTTGAACTCGTCATGCAACGAGCGGATCTTGCCGTCGGCGAGCCCGACCACGAACGGGTCCCCCACGTGCAACGTGCCGGACTCCACCAGCACGGTGGCAACGACGCCGCGACCGCGCTCCTTCTCGACCTCGATGACGACGCCGCGTCCCGGACCGCTGTCCGGAGCCTCGAGTTCCAGAAGTCCTGCCTGGAACAGGATCATCTCGAGAAGCTTGTCGACGCCCTCGCCGGTCTTGGCCGACGTCTCGACGGCGACCGTCTCGCCACCCCACTCCTCGACCGTGAGTCCGTGCTGGGACAGGTCGGAGCGGACCCTGTCGGGGTTCGCGCTCGGGAGATCGATCTTGTTGATGGCGACGATGACGGGCACGCCGGCGGCCTTCGCGTGGTCCATTGCCTCCATGGTCTGGGGCATCACGCTGTCGTCGGCCGCAACGACGAGCACGGCGACGTCCGTCGCCTGCGCGCCGCGGGCACGCATGGCCGTGAACGCCTCGTGTCCCGGCGTATCGAGGAACGTGATCCGCTCCCCCTGGAACTCGACCTCGTAGGCGCCGATGTGCTGGGTGATCCCGCCCGACTCGCCGCCCACGACGTTCGCGCTGCGGATGTAGTCCAGGAGCAGCGTCTTGCCGTGATCGACGTGTCCCATGACGACGACGACCGGAGCGCGAGGCGCCTTCTCGACGTCCTCCTCCGAGATGGCCTCCTCGAGTTCCTGCTCGAGAATGTCCTCTCCGTATTCGCGCATCAGCTCGACGTCCGTGTCCACCTCCTCGGCGAGAAGCTGGATGGTGTCGGCGTCGAGCCGCTGGTTGATCGTGACCATGAGCCCGAGGTCGAGACACTTCTTGATCACGTCGTTGACCGGCAGGTCGACCAGTTCGGCGAAATCGCCCACGGAGGCGAACTCGGGGATCTGGACAGCGCGCTCTTCCTCGACGACGGTCCCGTCGCCCTTGACGCGGCGCCTGCGCCTCCGGGGACGACGCTCCTCCGAGGCAGCCATGGTCTTCCGGACCGTCGCCTCGACGGTCTTCTGATCGACCCGGGGCCTGCGCTTCTTCCGCCGGTCGCTCTTCTCGCGGCGCTTCTTCTCGGGTCCTGCCGGCGCCGTCTCCTTCTTGGGCGGAGCTTCCGCCGCCTTCGCGGCCTCCACCTTGCGTTCCTCGGCAGCCCTCGACGCGCGCTCCTCTTCCGCCCTCTTCTCCTCTTCCCTGCGCCGCTTCTCCTCGACCAGACGCTCCTTCTCGCGAGCCTTCTTCGCGGCGCGTTCCTCGCGCTGCTTCGCGAGGACGTCCCGAGCGGCCTGCCGAGCGGCATCGGCGACGATCTTCCGCCGGTCGATCTTCGGCTTCTTCTCGGGCTCCGGGGGCCTGGGCTCGGGCTTCTCGAGCTCCTTCTTGGGCTTGAGCGGCTCGGCGACCCGCTTCCCCTTCGTGGCGACCTTTGCGGTCTTCAGAGCGCCCTTCTTGCGGAGCGACTTCCGGATCTTCTCGGCGTACTCCTTCTTGAGGGCGGCCTTCTCCTTCTCGAACTCGGCGCGCGCCGCGTCGATGACGTCGTCATCGATGGCGTTCATGTGGCTCGAGACGTCGTAGCCAAGTTTCTTGAGCATGCCGATCAGAGCTTCGCTCGATATGCGAAACTCTTTCGCGACCTGGTACACTCTCTTCTTCGCCACGACTACCTCCTCGTTCGATCAGGATCCTGCGGGACTCAGTGAAGGGCCGGCGCGGTCGTCTCTTCCTCTTCGTCCGCGGTCTCGTCCTCTTCGTCGGTGCCGCTGTCGGCCTCTTCCCCGGACTCCTCGTCGAGAGCCTCTTCCGCGGGCTCCTCATCGACGAACTTCTCCTCGCCTTCGTCCTCTCCGACGGCCTCGCCGTCGGACTCAGGCTCCTCGTGCTCCCCGGCGAGGGCTTCGTCCTCCAGCTCCTCGTCCTCTTCCTCGTCCTCTTCGTAGGCGAGCTGCTCCTCGTCCTCTTCCTCGTCCTCTTCCTCGGCGAGCTGCTCCTCGTTCCGAACTCCGAAGATCCCCTCCTCGGAGATCTCGTCGACCGTCTCCTGCTCATCCATTTCATCGAGCAGGCGCTGCTTCTCCTCTTCGAGCACCTCGAGGACCGCCGCGACGGCGATGGAGATCTTCTCGGCCGTCTTTCGACCGATGCCCGGGACGCGCTCGAGCTCTTCGCTCGACAGCCCCTCGAGGTCCTGAACCGTCCGATATCCGGCGGCCATGAGCTCGGTGGCCAGCTTCTCGCCGACGCCGGGGAGCTCTCCGACCTCGACGCGCTGCGAGAGGTCGATCTCAAGGAGCCGCGTGTGCTCCGTCTCGCCGACTATATCGATCTTCCAACCTGACAGCTTGGCGGCGAGCCTCGCATTCTGGCCTCCCTTTCCGATGGCCAGCGACAGCTGGTCGTCGGGAACGATGACCCGCACGCTCCGCTCGCTCTCGTCGATGATGGCCCTTGAGACCTTGGCCGGGTTCAGCGCCCGACTCACGAGCGCCGCGGGATCGGAACTCCAGGCCACGATGTCGATCTTCTCGCCGGAGAGCTCTCTCACGATGGTCTGGATCCGCGACCCCTTGACACCGACGCAGGCGCCGACCGGGTCGACGCGCTCGTCGTGCGAGGCGACGGCGACCTTTGAGCGCCCGCCGGCCTCTCTCGCGATCGCCATGATCTCGACCACCGAGTCATAGATCTCCGGGACCTCCATGCGAAAGAGCTTCTTGAGGAAGTTCGGGTGCGTCCGCGAGAGGATGATCTGCGGCCCCTTGGTCGTCTTCTCGACCGACAGGAGATACGCCCGTATGCGGTCGCCCTGACGATAGCGCTCCCTCCTGATCTGCTCGCGCGTGGGCAGGAGCGCCTCGGTGCGTCCCAGGTTCACGACGATGCCGGCCCGCTCGATCTGCTGCACGTCGCCGGTCACGATGTCGCCGATCCTGTCCTGGAACTCCTCGTAGATCTGCTCGCGTTCGGCCTCTCGCACCCTCTGAACGACGATCTGCTTGGCCGCCTGGATGGCGTTCCTGCCGAACTCGTCCAGCGAGATCTCGGACCTGATGACGTCGCCTATCTCGGCCGCCGGATCGATCTCCTCGGCCTCTTCGATGTCGATCTGTGTCCGGAGATCTTCCGGCATGTCGACGACCTTGCGGTTGAGATAGACGGCGAGCGTGTCGCTCTCGCCGTCGACCACGACCTCGATGTCGGCTTCCGTGCCGAACTTCTTCCTGGCCGCAGAGAGAAGACCGGCCTCGAGCGCTTCCATAAGGAGCTCGTTGTCGAGCTGCTTCTCTCGGGCGATCCGCCTCAGGGCTTCGAGCACGCCGGTGTTCATCTGTCGCTCTCCCGTACTTCCATCTCCTCGCGAGGGAGGAGATCCTCGATGACGAGCCGCGCCCGGACGATGTCGTCCAGCCGGTACGATACCCGCTCTCCGTTCTCCGTCTCGAGCGTGACGTTGCCGTCGTCGACCGAGGCGATGGTGCCGACGACCGAACCGCTTCTGCTCTTGCCGCTCTTCAGGACCAGGCGCGCCTTCCGTCCGGTGAAGTGGCGGTACTCCCGCTCGTGTCTGAGATCGTGCTCCAGTCCGGGCGAGCTGACCTCAAGCACGTACCCGTCGTCGTACTCCGGCTCAGCGTCCAGCACGTAGCTGAGTTCGCGACTGACGTCCGCGCAGTCCTCCACGCTGACGCCGAGCGGCGCGTCGATGAAGAACTGAAGAAGACGACGGCTGCCCTGCCGCGCCTCTCGGGCGTCGACGAGACGAAAGCCCATTCCCTCAATGAGCTCGCGCGTCAGATCGTACAGACCTTCTCCACGTTCGGCCATCTCCTGCTCACCTCCCAGACACCG
>CAZQSB010000009.1:53039-58820 GCA_964596015.1 uncultured bacterium
ACCGAAAAAGTGGGCCGCCCAGCCCACTTCCCCGCACACAGTAGCACGGGGTCCACCCCGACGCAAGCGGAAAACGTCGGATAAGAAGCGTTCGCGCTTCTCATGAGGAGGAGGCGATCGACCGGGCTCAGGGGCCGTGGCGGAGGCCTGAAGCGGTCTCGGCGCGCGCTCCGGCAGGTTCCCGGCTCCGGGAGCGGTCGGCGGGCTAACGATCGGGCCGGGCGGAGTAGACGAGCTCGACGAGGACGGAGCCGACCTCGGTGAGACTCTCGGGGCTGCACTTGTCCGGGGTGTCTTCGAGGGTGTGCCAGTGCTCGTACTCGAAGTCGATGACGAGCGCAGCGGGGATCCCGGCGCGGATAAGAGGTACGTGATCGTCGTAGACGAACGGTCCGCGCCTCTCGTGGAAGCGCCGGGCGCCCACGCGCCTCGCGGCGTCCCATACGCGCCGCACGGGCAGGGGCGCGGCGGCGGCCGAGTTCCCCTCGACAGGGATGGAGAGGTCGGCGTCGCCGACCATGTCGACGACGACGGCGTA
Source organism: uncultured bacterium (assembly GCA_964596015.1). Classification (GTDB taxonomy): domain Bacteria; phylum Joyebacterota; class Joyebacteria; order Joyebacterales; family Joyebacteraceae; genus WJMD01. Next base: position 53,578 of record CAZQSB010000009.1, read on the forward strand.
GCGGGGACAGTAGTCGCCGATGTTGGACGCGTAGTGGGAGGACCCCACGCACCACTCGTCGAAGCCTCCCCCGTCGCCCCCGTCCTCGGCGTCGAAGAAGACGAGATCGACGCCGACGGGGGGTTGCCGCTCGGAGAGGATGCCCGCCAGCTCGATCAGGACGGCCACGCCCGAACCGCCGTCGTTCGCTCCCGGGATGGGGATGCCTCGGGACGAGGCGTCCGGGTCCCTGTCCGCGACGGCGCGCGTGTCGTAGTGCGTAGCCAGGAGCAGTCGTTCCCGCGCGTCGGGGCGGAACGAGGCGATGACGTTCACGAGCTCCGTCTCCTCGCCGAAGAAGGGCGCCGTGAACCGCTGGGTGGCGACCTCGTCGGCGAGCGGCCGCAGCCTCTCCACCATCCAATCGACCATCGCGTCGTGCCCCTCGCTGCCGGGATAGCGCGGTCCGAGCTCGCACTGCTCGACGATGAGCGCGTGTGCGGAATCGCCGTCGAACGAGGGCGTCGCTTCCCCGCACCCGGAGGCCGGAGCGAGCGCGGCGAGGACGACCAGCAGAAGGAACGCGCGGGGTCGCATCAGAACTTGAACTCCGCTGTGAGGTGGACGCCGATGGTGCGGCGGGTCTGGTCGCGCTTCTCGTCGCGGCTCTGGGCGAAGCTCACCTGGAGACCGCCTGAGACGCTCCGCGAGAAGCTGTACGTCGCGTCGCCGGTGATCGAGAAGTCGCTCGTGTCGGCCGAGGGGTCGATGGAGTCGAGGAGACCCTCCTCCGCGGCGGTCTTCGTGAGCTTCGAGCCCGTCCTCAGGGTCAGGGAGCAGTCGAGATTGCTCTGGAACCTGAGCTTCTGCCCGAAGAACGGCAGCTTGAGACCCTGCGGCGCCGAGAACCTGTAGTTCAGCGTGAGACTCGTCGAGCCGCTGGTCTCGCGCGTGACGGAGCCGGTGCCGGAGAGACTGTAGTTGGTCGCGGTCCTGCGGTCCCACGAGAAGCTCCCGGACAGTCCGTTCTGGAACGTCATGTCCACCGAGATGATGGGACTGAAGACCAGCGCGTTCCCCTCGGTGGACGGTTCCCCCACCGGACCGGAGTAGTTGCGCTTGTACTCGACCCCGCTCCGGGCCCGCGCCGTCTTGAAGACCGACTCCAGCGGCCCCAGCTTCTCGAAGCCCGACCAGGACAGCGAGCCCTTGGTCGACTCCGTCATCGACTCGGTCTGGGTCAGGAGGTCGACCGTGTCCGAGACGGTGTTCCTGTACCACCTGCCGTCCACCGTGCGCCGGTAGCTTCCCTTGATACGGATGTCCCGTGTCAGCTTGATGCCGGAGTCGAGCGTCAGCGTCCTCTCCTCCGTCCTGTCGTCCCCGCCCTCTCCCTTCTCGAGACCGAGACGATAGGACCATCCGGGCATGTCTGCGGCCCGGATGCCGTCGAACCGCGAGTTCCAGCGGAGCTGGTATCTTGCGTCGATGGCGTCCATGTTCCGGAAGACGTACAGCACCGGCGCGATGAGGTCGCCGAGCCCGGGGCCGCCGCCTTCCCCTTCCTCGCCTTCCTCGTCGCCCTCGCCGTCCTCGTCTTCACCTTCCGCCTCGTCCCCCCGCCTCGGACGACCAGGTCGACGCTCCGGCGCACGGCCGGAGCCTCCGAAGAGACGCTTCAGGTCGAGGCTCGTCCTGATCTCCTGGCTCGTCGTCGCGCGTATGTCGCGGGCGTCCGGCGGATCGTTCGCGCCGCGGGCCTCCGGACCGTGGTTGTCCGTGAAGGTCGACGAGAACGTGTACTGCGGCGAGAACCAGCTGCCGAACCTCGGGCTGAAGGAGAGTGAGTTGGAGTACTGGCGCTGGGTCTCCACGCCGATGTTGATCCCGCCCACCGGACGGTTCGGCTGCGAGAGGTCGCGCTTGACGGACACGCTGTGAGACGTCCTCAGGTTCTCGAGGAACTGGAAGTCGATGTTGCCGCCCGCGTCCAGCTTCTTGTCGTAGTTGTCCGTCCGCTTGCTCTTCACCTCGTCCGCGTCGATGTCGTACGCCAGGCTGTGGATGAGATGCGTCGACGCCGTGAACCGGACGGACGTCGGCTTCAGGAAGAGCTCGGTGTTCCGGAACAGGCGGAGACCGCTGCGTTCGGGCGAGTACCTGTAGGAGGCCCGCGCCCGAAGCGTCGTGGACGTGTCTATCCTCGTAGGCGACGACCTGATGTGGTCGGCCGCCGACGCCGAGAGGGAGAGTCCGTCGAGCAGCAGGTGCGTCCAGAAGTTCGGTGATTGACGGCGGCGCGAGAGCGACGCGGCGACGCTCCTGTCCCTGACGATGGTCCTCTCGTCGCGGCTCTGCTCTTCGGGAAGCACGACGTCCGATCCGGTGGAGAACCTGGGTTCCGTCACCTGCCGCTTCCACTGCACGTTGACCGGCATGGACACGCCCAGGCCGGTGACGAACCTGTCGGCGTTCACCGTGCTGGTCATGTTGTACGTGAGATTGTCCTGACCGCTTCCCCGCTCCTGTTTCAGAGTATGGAAGTTCCCGTCGACGTGCCTGAGGTCGAGGTTGACCGTGGCCAGATCGGCGAAGCGCGCGTCGACCGTCGCCCTCTCAGCCCAGCCGATCTCGTTCCAGACGTCTCCGAGCTGAATGTCGTCCACCCAGATTTCGCCCGAGATCTCGTCACCGAGCGGCACCTCGTTCGCGTTCCTGAGCCCGATGGTCAGCTGCCTCACGCGGGAGAGCGACGGCGCCCCGACCCTGGTGAAGCGCTCGGCTTTCACGCGCGCGGTGTCTCCCCAGACCCACGCGGTGTCCTGCTCCGCGTAGTCGTCGAGCTTGAGGTTCGTGAAGCTGGTGAACGGGATCGTCAGCTTCGTCGCGGAGCTGCCGGAGTCCTGGTACCACCCCGGCCTGAGCTCGAGGCTGTACTCGTAGTAGTTCAGGGAGTCGGCGCCGATCCTGAGGAAGAACTCCGTCCCGTCCTCTACGTCCTCCTCGCCGCCCTCGGAGGCCTTCTCGCCGTGGACGTAGAACTCGAGGGTCTGGTAGCCGGTGTAGTTCTCCTCTGTGAAGAACACCTGCGTGGCCGAGGCCGAATGCCCGGCCTCGATGTCGTCGTACAGGAGGGCCAGCGAGCCCTCGCGCTTCGGGAGGTTGGTCTCCTCGTCGACACCCGGGTCGAACGGCGGGACGTAGTCGAGGTCTTCCTTCGTGTTCTTCGACGTGATGCGGAAGCTCATCTCGCCCAGCACGGCGGAGGGTATGATGTCGCCTTCCTCGTCCCTGATGGGACCGGGGAGCCAGTCGTTTCCAACGATGTCCAGCGAACCGATCATGAGGGGCTCGCCGTCCACCGGGAGATCCTCGAACCAGATCCGGGCCGACTTCACGACCGTCCACTCGCTCATGCCGTTCACGGAGGCCGCGTCCTCGAGCGGAATGCGGTAGAGGCGCCAGTTCGTGCGCTTGTCGGCCGGCACGGGCGGCACACTGTTGTCCTGAACGAGATAGGTCGAGGTGTCCGAAAGGTCGACCGTCAGCTCCCAGTACGTGTTGTCGGTATCGAGGTAGAAGTTGCCGTTCAGGTCCTCGGTGTCGAGGCGCTCGTTGCCTTCGCTTCCGTTGATCCGGGAGTAGTCGTCCGAACCGTACTCGAACTCGTAGTCGTCGTAGCCGTCGTCGGCGTCTCCCGGCTGCCAGTCGTCGTCGTCTCCGAACACCGTGTCGAGGCCCGTGTCCTCGTCGGCATCGAAGCCGTTCCGATCGACGTCCTCCGTGTCGAGTTCGCCGTTGGGCTCTTCGAAGAGCGGGTAGTAATCCTCGCTGAGCGTGCCGAGGTTGATGTGGATGCGGCCCTGCCGGGCCCCGTCGTCGTTGACCCAGATTTCGAAGAACTCCGACTCGCTGTAGTCGTCGCCGGTCTTCGAGAGGAGCCGCATCAGGCCGGCCCACGACGAAGGCGCGACCGTTTCGTGATCGATCTCGAGAACCGTGCGGATGTCGTCGGCCTCCTCGGCCGGGAGGTCCGGGAAGAGGTCGCCCTCTCTGACCTTTCGGTCGGGGTTGTACCAGTCGATCGAGACCCTGTCGGACGGGAGGACGGCGCCGGTCGCCGGGAGACTGGCCGGGGTCCACGTCTTCCTGGAGACGCCCAGCATGAAGACGTTCTCGGTCCCCTCCATGTCGTCGATGGAGACGAAGCCTCTGGTGTTGGGCTCCGGGATGCAGACCGCGGCCTCGGCCGCGAGCCTGAGGTGCGATTCGGCGTCGGTGTCGACGAGCGGGATCATGTCCGCGAGCGTCGTCATGATCTGCGGCTCGAAGTTGGCACTCAGGTTGACGTCGCCGACGATGGTGCGCGACGGCTCCTCCCCGAGACGGGGCCGCTCTTCCGGCGTGCCCTTGCTCTGGTACATCCAGGTGGACCCGAGAACGACGTTGTCGCTCCAGTTGTAGACGCCGCGTGTCCCCAGGAGCGTGCTTTCGCCCGCGAGGCCGAACGGCTTGTAGTCGTACTCAACGGTCACGCGCGCGTCCGGCTCCTTCGCCTCCTCCGAAAGCAGCGTCAGCTGACCGGCCGGGTAGTAGATGGTGTAGTCGACCCCGGAGGTGAGCTTGACCCCGTTCAGGCGCACGACCTCGCTGTTCTCGATGATGTTGATGTTCCCCAGATAGAACGTGGTCCGCGGCCGGTTGTAGCCCACCTCGATGAAGTACACGTCGTCCCCGGCGTCGAAGTCCTCCTTCGAATAGATGAGGCAGTTCTTCTCATCGAGCTCGTCCGCCGTGTAGATGTCCGGCGGCTCGCCCGGAGGATAGTAGAAGGACGACGTGTCCGGGTCGATCTCGGTGTCGTACTCGGGACAGAACGGGGTGAAGTGCGGGAAGATGAGATAGCCCTTCTCGAAGTCGACCCACTGAAGGTCCACGATCCCGTCCGGACCGCCCACGCCGCCGACTCCCGCCGTGTCGAGACCGAGGATCTCGACGTACGGGATGCCGTCCTGGGTATCGGTGATCTCGCCCGACGGCGTCCTCTTGCGAATGGTCAGCTCGAACCCCTCCTCGGGGATGTCCTCGGCGCCGAGGTCGTAGATGTTCTTGAGCTCGTAGAGACGGATGGGCTCCCATTCCGTCGCCGTCACGCGCTCGTCGCTCCGGATCATCTTGAGCCTGAGCGAGTCCCCGTCGCTGCCGCCGACCTCGATGCCGCCGTTCAGGCGATAGCTGACCGCCAGCACGCGGCCGCTCTGGAG
>CAZQSB010000009.1:58830-83854 GCA_964596015.1 uncultured bacterium
AGCGCTCGAACTCGATGATGCCGTTCTGATAGTCGACGAGGTAGTCCTCGAGCTCGATGAGTTCGTCGAACATCCCGCGTTGACGCGGGCCTTCCGGCGGTGACGACGGGTTCAGCGGGTCGTTCAGGTACGCCACCCCAGGCACGGCGCCCGTCTCGATGTCGTTTGCGCCGTTCCTGTCGTCCACGTAGACCGTCACCTCTTCGAGATAGACGTTCGAGTACTTGAGTGCCTCCTCGTCGAGCGCAAAGAAGCTGTCCTCCTTGAACTGGATGTCGTTGATCACGAGCGAGTCGGATTCGGAGGTCCCGGTGAAGCTTGCGCCCGACGACTCCCCCTCCTCCTTGCTGGCGATGGCGATGAGGTCGAACTTGCCCATCTTCGCGGTCATCTTGGCACCGAAGAGCCCCTCGTGGCGTCCGCTGTAGCTCACGAACTCGGTGCCGGGCAGCGAGAGGTTGACCTCGCCGAGTTCGATCTTCTGGATGATCTCGTCCTCGTCGCCGTCGTAGTGAACCCGGATCTGGTTGGTCTTGCCCGTACCGAAGACATCGCCGCCGCTCCTGTGGTCGACGTAGACGTGGATCTTCCTTCCGATGGTCCCCTCGAGGTTGACGGTGAGCTGCTGTTCCATGTCGAGCTGAGGGAAACGCGATGGGCGACCCGATTCCTGCTCGAGCGCCTCGACGACGTAGCTGGTCTGGCCGCCGAAGGTGATGCGCTCGCTGCCCCGGACCTTGAGGTTCGCGCCGGGTCCGATGGCCCTGACGAACGGCCCCGGGAGCGGCATCGGGATGTCGATGTCCAGAAGACCGCCTGGAGCGTCGGACTGCGCCTGCCTGAGCCCGGCCAGGACGGTCCTCCGCCAGGCTTTCTCGACAGCGAGCCTTCCCGTCAGCTCCTCGAAGTCACGCCTGGGGGCGGCATAGACGACGTACCCGGGGAAGCCCCCGGGCGAAAGCTCGAGGACTATGAAGGAAAGGTCGCGCTTCAGGCGGATGCTCCGTTCGACGGGCGCGCTCGAGGGAACCTCCTGGGGAAGGCCGACGCCTACCGGCGCCAGACCGGACGACCTCTGAACGGTCCTGAGGTCCCAGGGCCGCACGAACTCCGGCGGCCTGCCAAGATGGCGCTCGATGGACAGCTCATGCGTGGGGAGCGAAGGCCCGGTCGCTTCGTCGGGCGGCACGTCCAGCGTGTCGCCCGGAGCGCCCGTCACGTCCAGCGTGTCGCCCGGAGCGCCCGTCGCGTCCAGCGTGTCAGACGGCGCGGATGTTGGAGAGACCACGTCCAGCGTGTCGCCAGGAGCGCCCGCTACTCCCAGCGTGTCCGCGACGTCGGCCGCGGCGGGGTCGAGCGTGTCGGCGGGAGCGGGTCGGCCAGGTAGCTCATCAAGCGTGTCGGCGGCCACCGCATTCGCCGCGGCACCGTCGAGTGTGTCGGCGGAGTCCACATGCGCCGCGGCACCGTCGAGCGTGTCGGCGGCGACCGCAGTCGAATCGGACGGCGTCTCGCTCGTCGAATGCAGAGAGTCGCCCGGCGCCGCGCCCTCTGTCTGTCCGCGCGCCTCCGAGACAAAGAGCGACGCGGCGCAGACCGCAAGCAGGACTGCGAGGCTGAGCGCTGTCGCGTTCTTCCGGAGGCGCTTCAACGACACCTGGTGTTCCTTCATCCTGTGAGGAGAACCCTCTCCCGCGGCCCGCTCACACGAGGACATCGGTGTTGCGGACTTTCAACAGCAGGTAGTATACCTTGTTTGCTGGCGTTGCCAACGATTCCCTGACGTTTCCCGCCCGCCCCGGCATGGCCGAGGGAACGCACGCGAACGGACACGAATGAGCATCCTCTCCCGTTACGTTTTGAGAGCTCACGTGGTCCCGGCCGTTGCCGGACTCGCCATCTTCTACTTCGTCCTCTCCATGGACTTCCTGGTGGACTACCTCGAGCTGTTCGTCAAGAAAGGCGTGCCGCTCGCGGCCGTGCTCGAGGCCTTCGGGCTGAGCCTCGCCTGGATGACGCTGCTCGCCGTCCCGATGGCGGTCATGGTCGCCGTCCTGACCGCGTTCGGGCGCCTGGCGGGCGACAACGAGATCACGGCCCTCCGGGCGACCGGCGCCAGCGTCTTCCGCCTCATCATGCCGGTCCTCGCAGCATCGGTCATCATCGCCGGCGGCCTCTTCTACTTCGGAAACGCGTTTCTTCCCACGGCGAATCACCGGCTCAAGACCCTCCTGGTCGACATCCACAAGGTCAGACCGCTGACGACCATCGAGCCCGACGTTCTGACCGAGCTGCCCGGCGGCTACATGATCCTCGTCTCGGAGCTCGATCGCGAGACCAACGAGATCTTCGACGTCCGGATCCACAGATTCGAGGGCGAGGAGCCCGTTCAGACCATCATCGCCGACCGCGGCGTCGTCTCGACGGAGCCCGCGAGGGACCTCCTGAGGATCGAGCTCATGGACGGCGAGATCCATGAGCTCGACCCGGAAGATCGGACGCGATATAACAGATTGGTATTCGACCGGCACGCGATCAATGTGGTCGAGGCCGGCGGCACGTTGAGCAGGACCGAGTCCGCTCGGAGAGGCGATCGCGAGCTTTCGCTGGAGGAGCTCGATCGTCGCATCGAGATGAACCGGGAGGAGGCGTCGGCCGCCCTTCAGAGGCTGTCGGACCTCGTCGGCCGTCCTCCCCGGGACCTCCCCCCGCTCTCCTCCATCGCCCTCACTCCGGGGATCAGCGAGAGGCTCCGCGAGATCGGTCAGGGAGCCGGCGTGGACATCGACGAAGCCGTGCGGGACATCCAGACCAGCATGAAGCGCATCCGGAGCTTCCAGGTCGAATATCACAAGAAGCTGTCGATCCCGTTCTCCTGCATCGTGTTCGTCCTTCTGGGAGCGCCGCTCGGCATCAGGAGTCGACGCGGGGGCGTCGGCATCGGCGCAGGGATCGGCATTCTCTTCTTCCTCGTCTACTATCTCTTCCTCATCGGCGGCGAGCAGCTCGGCGACCGCGGCTTCGTTTCGCCGGTCTGGGCGATGTGGGCGCCCAACATCATCTTCGGCGGGTTCGGAGCGCTGTTGACGCTCGCGGTCTCCTTCGAGTGGAGACTCCGGCCGCTGATGAGGATCATCGACTTCGTGCTCCGTCCTCCGAGGCCCGCTCAACCCGCGGAGACCGAGCTATGAAGCTCCTCGACCGCTACATCCTCAGGAGAGTCGCGCTTCCGCTCGTCCTCGTGTTCGTCACGTTCGTGGGGATCTTCGTCCTGGTCGACCTCTTCGACCACGCCAACAGGTTCATCGACAACAACGTGCCGATAGGCATCGTCGGCCTGTACTACCTCTACTACGCGCCGATGATCGTCGTCCTGACGGCGCCGGTCGCCATGCTGCTGGCGGCGCTCCTCTCGCTGGGACGTCTCTCGCAGAAGAACGAGATCATGGCCATGAAGGGGTCGGGCGTCAGCCTCTATCGCATTCTGGCGCCGGTGCTCCTGCTGGCCTTCTGTCTGAGTCTCGTGACCCTCGTGGTCGGCGAGGAGCTTCTTCCTCCCGCGACGAAGCGGCGGCTCGACATCGAGGAACAGGCGATCGAGAGGACGCCATCCCGGACCGTCAGGACGGACGTCATCTACCTGTATCCCGACGGCGACGTCCTCCTGGCCCGGCGCTTCAACCTCCGGAGCCGGACGCTCGAGGACGTGACCTACCAGCGGTTCGGGGACCAGCCGGTGCCCGCGAGAAGGCTCGACGCTCCGCTCGCGCGCTGGACAGATGAAGGCTGGATGCTCGAGGATGGAACCGAGCGCCTCTTCGAGAACGGCGCCGAGACGACTCGGGGGTTCGGCAGGCTCGCCCTTCCCGAGGAGGGGCCCTCGCCGGAGACGCTGGCCCAGCGCCCCGTCGAGCCGGAGGAGATGGGCTACGCCGACCTCAGGGACTACATCACGCGGCTTCGGGCCGGCGGCACCGACCCGAGGGCCCTCGAGGTGCAGCTCCGCCTCAAGATAGCGTTCCCGTTCGTCACGCTCATCATGACGCTCCTGGGCGCCCCTCTGGCCGCGGGGAGCCGGAAGAGCGGCTTCGCCATCGCCTTCACGTCGGCTCTCGCGATCTCGTTCATCTACTACGGGGTCATACAGATCGGCCAGGTCCTCGGGGAGGAGGCAATCCTGCCGCCGTGGCTGGCGGCCTGGATGGCGAACATCGCGTTCGGTGCCCTGGGGGTCTACCTTCTCGTGCGCGCCCCCAAGTAGAAGGCGGCGCCCCTGCGGGACGCCGCCACCTTCTCGGTCTTTCACCGGTCGTTCACCGCTTATGTTCCAACCGTCCAGGACGCGAGGTACTCTCTCTGCTCGTCCGTGAGCGTGTCGATCGCCACGCCCATCGACTCGAGCTTGAGACGAGCGACCTCGTTGTCGATCTCCTCAGGCACGCCGTGAACGCGGACCGGCAGTCTCTCCTTCGATCTGGCGAGGTGCTCCGATGAGAGCGCCTGGTTGGCGAAGCTCATGTCCATCACCGATGCCGGGTGGCCTTCCGCCGAGGAGAGGTTGATCAGCCGTCCCTCCCCCAGAAGGTTGATGCGCCTGCCGTCATCCATGATGTAGGTCTCGACCGATTCGCGGGGGGTCTCGACGTCCGTCGCGAGCGCCTTCAGGGCGTCTCGGTCGATCTCGACGTCGAAGTGTCCCGAGTTCGCGACGATCGCTCCATCCTTCATCGCCTGGAAGTGTCGCTTCGCGATGACGTGGATGTCGCCCGTCACGGTCACGAAGACGTCGCCCAGAGGAGCCGCCTCGTCCATCGGCATGACGCGTAGACCGTCCATGACCGCCTCGAGCGCCTTCAGCGGGTCGACCTCCGTGACGACGACGTTCGCCCCCATGCCCCTGGCCTTGTGCGCCAGCCCGCGCCCGCACCATCCGTATCCCGCGACGACGAAGGTCGCGCCCGCGAGCAGCGTGTTCGTCGCTCGGAGGATGCCGTCGAGTGTGCTCTGTCCCGTGCCGTACCGGTTGTCGAACATGTGCTTCGTGTTCGCGTCGTTGACGGCGATGATCGGGACCCTGAGCTGACCGTCGCGCTCCATGGCCTTGAGCCGTATCACGCCGGTCGTCGTCTCCTCCATGCTCCCCAGCATCGACTCGATGAGCTCGGTCCGCTCCTGGTGAATGGTCGAGACGAGGTCGGCTCCGTCGTCGAGCGTGATGTCGGGCTTCATGTCGAGCACCGAGCGGATATGGTCGTAGTAGCGCTCGTTGTCCTCACCGCGCACTGCGAACACGGGGATGCCGTGATGCTCGACGAGGTGCGCCGCGACGTCGTCCTGCGTCGACAGCGGGTTCGAGCCGCACAGCGAGACGTCGGCCCCGCCCGCCTTGAGCGCGATCATGAGGTTCGCGGTCTCGGTCGTGACATGGAGGCAGGCTGCGATGGTCACGCCCTCGAGCGGCTTCTCCTCGGTGAACCGTCGCCGGATGCTGTCGAGGACCGGCATGCTCTGCGCCGCCCACTCCGTCCGGAACCGTCCCGCGTCGGCGAGCTCTCTGCTGGCGATGTCGTGCTTCATCTGACGAACTCCGTTTCGTGTGGGTTCCCTCTCGCGTGCGGCGGTCCTCGCTAACACCCTTCCTTGAGCTCGTCGACCATGTCGAGGCGCTCCCATGTGAAGTCGTCGTCCTCGCGACCGAAGTGGCCGTACGCCGCGGTCTTGCTGAAGATCGGACGTCTGAGGTCGAGCCGCTCGATGATGGCCCGCGGTCGCAGGTCGAAGTGCTTCCGCACGATCTCGACCAGCTCGTGGTCCGGGACCGCTCCGGTTCCCTTGGCGTCGACCATGACCGAGACGGGGTCGGGGACCCCGATGGCGTAGGCGACCTGCAGCTCGCACTTCTCGGCGAGCCCCGCCGCGACGATGTTCTTCGCCGCGTGACGGACCGCGTACGAGGCCGAACGGTCGACCTTCGTCGGGTCCTTGCCCGAGAAGGCGCCGCCGCCGTGACTTCCGACGCCTCCGTAGGTGTCGACGATGATCTTCCGTCCGGTCAGCCCGCAGTCGGCGTGCGGACCGCCCTTCTCGAAGCGTCCGGTCGGGTTGACGTGGATGGTCAGACGGTCCCAATCCACCATGTCGGCCGGAAGGACCGGCTTGACGACCTTCTCGATGATCCCGTTCTTGAGCTCGTTCAGCGTCACGTCCGGATCGTGCTGCGTGGAGATGACCACGGTGTCGATGCGAACGGGCTTGCCGCCCTCGTACTCGACGGTGACCTGGGTCTTCCCGTCGGGACGGAGATAGTCGAGGATGCGCTCCTTCCGGACCTTCGCGAGGCGCCGCGAGAGCTTGTGCGCGAGGTTGATCGGGAGCGGCATGTACTCCTCGGTCTCCTTCGTGGCGTACCCGAACATCATGCCCTGGTCGCCCGCTCCCCCGCCGGACACCGCGTGGCCGGAGTCGTCGCCGCACCAAATGTCGGCAGACTGCTCCCGTATCGCCGTCACCACGGCGCAGGTCTCGTGGTCGAACCCGTAGGATGCCTCTGTGTAGCCTATCCGTTCGATGGTGTCGCGCACGATCGATGGGATGTCGGCGTACCCGCTGGTCGTGATCTCGCCCGAGACGAACGCGAGCCCCGTCGCGACAAGCGTCTCGCACGCCACCCGTCCTTCGGGATCGTCCTTGAGTACGGCGTCCAGGATCGAGTCGGATATCTGGTCCGCCACCTTGTCGGGATGCCCTTCCGTCACGGATTCCGATGTGAACAGATGCTTCTCCAACGTACCCTCCGTTCATGTGGCCGTCTGCCGCGACCGGTCGGCGCTAACCGCCGATCACGATCTCCGAGCTGTCGCCCACGTTCAGGCGCTGGTAGTGCCCTCGCACCACAGCGCTCTCGCCTATGAGCGACCTGTCGAGGAGACTGCGCTCGACCTCTGCGCTCGCGTTCAGAATGCTGTCCCTGACGACCGAGTCGGTGATCCTCGCGCCGGCGGCCACAGAGACGTACGGCCCGACGATCGACCGCGAAATGACGGCGGACGGGTCGATCGAAACCGGCTGGATGATCACCGAATCGTCACCTTGAGCGCTCTCGCCGTTGCCGCCCGAGCGCTCCAGCAGGAACCTGTTCGTCTCAAGAAGTGTATCAGGCAGTCCACAGTCGTACCAACCCTCTACTTCGAAGGTGCCCATCTCGGCGCCGGACTCGAGCATCACTCTCAGAGCGTCGGTCAACTGATACTCGCCCTTCGTCGTGATGCCGTGGTCGATGATCTCGGCCAGCGCGTCGAACATGGCCTTCGAGTCGGTGACGTAGTAGAGCCCGACGATGGCCAGATTGCTCGGGGGAACGTCCGGCTTCTCGACGAGGCCCGTCACGCGGCCGTCGTCGACCTCGACCACGCCGAAGCGCGTCGGGTCGTCGACATCCTTCACCCCGATGAGCGTCCGTCCCGCCGACAGGAGCGCGGAGTAGTCGGCCGTCACGACGGTGTCGCCGAGAACGATGAGAACCGGTTCGTCGCCCACGCAGTCCTTCGTGAGGTAGATGGCGTGCCCCAGCCCCTGACGCTCCTCCTGGTGGATGTAGCAGACATTGAGGTCGGGATAGGCCTCCTCCATGTACGAGCGCACCCGTTCGCCCATGTAGCCCGTGACCAGCACGATGTCGCGGACGTCGAGGGGCACCAGTTCGTCGAGGATGTGCCCGAGAATGGGCTTCCCCGCCACCTGCACCAGCGCCTTGGGAACGGTATGGGTGTGCGGTCTCAAGCGCGTTCCGATGCCGGCGACCGGGATGATGGCCTTCATGAAGCTCCTCCGTTCCGATGCGTGCCCCGGGCTCTCTCCCCGGAGCGGTGTCAGGCGGACAGGGCCCGCTTCAGTCGCTCGATCGGCTCGACCGGGGTCGGGTCGACGCCTCGGAGCGCGGCGAGGTAGACGCTCGAGTAGTCGCCCAGAAGGACAAGCGACAGAAGACGAGCGAGTCGGGTCCGGCCGAAGCTGGTCGCCTCTCTCGATTCGACGCCCTCCTCGGACAGCACGTCGGCCGTGATGCGCGCCCGCAGCGCGATCCTGTCGTGGTCGTCTTCGTCTCTCAGGAAGACGACCCGCGCCGCTCCGCCCAGCGCCTCGCGGTCGCCGAAGCCGACGAGTTCGTTGTGGTTCATCTCGGGGAGCACGTTGGCGTGCCCGACCGTCTTCGCGTTCTCCGCGAGCTGGCCCGCCCAACGCGTGGCCACTGCGGCGGTCGCCGGCTCGACGCCGCAGATGACCGGCACCCCGGCGCCGAACCAGATCGCCAGTCCCTTGGCGGCGTTCGAGTCTGAGAGGGCCTCGGGTCCGAACCTCTGAGCCGCCTTCTCGGCGACCTCCGCCATGGACTCCACGGCGCCGGACGCGTCGTCCGCCAGTCCGGCCGCCGCGAGGATCCTGAGAACGGAAACGAGCCCGAATCCGAGTGCCGCCCGGGGTGGAAGCCCGGGCTCGAGCGGGACGACCGGCTCCCCCGCCGCGGCCGCTCTTCTCCCGAGCTCTCCCCCGGTCGTGACGCAGACGACCCGCGCGCCGCGCGAGGCGGCGTCGTCGTGAGCCGCGAGGGTCTCCTCGGTGTTGCCCGAGTAGCTGGACGCTATCACGAGCGTCCGCTCCGAGATGAAGCCGGGAAGACCGTAGCCTCTCACCACGCTCATCGGCGTCGCCATGACGTCGGAGAGGGCCCCTCTCAGGATGTCGCCGGCGATCGCGGAGCCGCCCATGCCCGCGACCACGACAGCGTCCGGAGCTTTGAGCTCGACCGGCTCGAGCGCAGCGAGAGCCGCCGCGTCGGCCGCCCTCAGATGCTCGGCGAACGAGAGCACATGCCCGAGCATTCCGTCCGGGTCGTTCCGCATGAGGAACTCGCGTGAGTCGAGGTCGGTCAAGATATCATCTCCGTCGCGCTGATGCGCGGGAACTTCTTCCTGAGGATCTGCTCCAGATAGCGTCTGACCTCCGGACCGCTCTTCATCTTCATGGCCCTCGCGGCCAGTTTCCGCGCGTACGAGTACGTGATCGAACGGATGATGCTCTTGATCTCCGGAAGCATGAGTGGGCTCGTCGAGAGCTCGTCCAACCCCAGCCCGATGAGTATGAGCACCGCCAGGGGGTCTCCCGCCATCTCGCCGCAGAGACCCACGTTGACGCGGTGCCGCCGCGCCGCCTGGACGGTCTGCGAGATCAGGTGGAGCACTGCCGGGTGGTACTGGTCGTAGAGATACGCGACCCGGTCGTTCCCGCGGTCGACCGCGAGAGTGTACTGGATGAGGTCGTTCGACCCGATGGAGAAAAAGTCGACTTCGGCCGCGAGCGTCTCGGCCACGGTCGCCGCGGCGGGCGTCTCGATCATGATCCCGACGGGCACGTTGTCGTCGAACGGCACCCGCTTGAACCTGAGTTCCTGTCTGGCGGCCTCCAGGACCTGTTTGGCGTCCTTCACCTCGCCGACGGACGAGATCATGGGAAACATGATCTTCACGGGCCCGTGAGCGCTGGCGCGCAGCGCCGCTCGCAGCTGCGTCATGAAGAGGTCGGGATGCGATAGGCTGAACCTGACGCCGCGCCACCCGAGGAACGGATTGGCCTCGGACCCCTCCTCGGCTCCGGCGCCGAACTTGTCGCCCCCCACGTCGAGCGTGCGGATGACGACCTCCGAGGGAGCCATGGCTTCCACGACCGACCTGTACGCCCGGTACTGCTCGTCCTCGCCCGGCAGGTCGTCGCGCGCGATGAACAGATACTCCGTGCGGTAGAGACCGATCCCCTCGGCCCCGTGTGCGATGACCGAGTCGACCTCCTCCGGGATCTCGATGTTCGCGCGCAGACGGAAGCGTCGTCCGTCACGCGTCTGCGCGGGGTAATCCTTGAGGCTCAGGAGTTCCCGCTCGAACTCCTCGTACTCCCTCTTCCGCTTCAGGTAATACTCGAGCACGTCGTTGTCGTAATCGTGGACCAGGGCGCCGGATGTTCCGTCGATGATGATGCGCTCGCCCTGCCGGATGAGACCCGTCGCCTCGTGGAGCCCGACGACCGCCGGGATCTCGAGCGAACGCGCCATGATGGCCGCGTGCGACGTCCGGCCGCCGGCCTCCGTCGCAAAGCCGACCACCCGCTCCTTGTGCATGGCGGCCGTGTGCGTGGGAGCGAGCTGGTGCGCGATGACGATGACATCGTGATCGAGGTGCCGGATGGTCTTCGGCTTCTTCCCCAGGAGCTTCATGAGGAGGCGACGCTCGAGGTCGCGGATGTCGTATATGCGGTCCCGGAGATACTCGTCCCCGGCCTTCTTCATGGCGGAGATGACGTGCGCGATCACCTCGGTCAGCGCGACCGCCGCGCTCGTGCGCGTTTCACGGATGCGCCGCATCGTGCCCTCGACGATCATCGAGTCCTCGAGCATCATGAGGTGCGCGTCGAAGATCCTCGCCTTGTGCTCGCCGATCTCATCCTCGAGCTCCGTCCTGAGCCGGGTCACCTCCATGCGGGTCTCGTCCAGCGCGGACTGGAACGCCTCGACCTCTTCCTCGACCGCCTCCGGCGGAATGGTCTCCTCCTCGACGTGGGGTCGTTCCGTATCGAGGATGAAGGCGGGGCCGATGACTATCCCCGGGGAGGCCGGGATGCCCTGGATGACCTTGGCGCTCCCTATTCTGCTGAGATCGATCACGACTCGTCCTTCTCGCTATCGGTCTCGAGGAACATCGCCAGCGCCTCGAGAGCCTGGCCCTCGTCGGTCCCGTCTATCGTGAGCGTGATGCGGCTTCCCCGCTCGGCGGCCAGCATCATCACCCCCATGATGCTCTTTCCGTCGACCGTGAGGTCGTCCTTCGTCAGCTTGACGTCGGCCGCGAACCGCGTCGCCAGTTTCACAAACTCCGCCGCAGGACGGGCGTGGAGCCCATGCGTGCCGGCGAGCACAACGGTGCGTTCGACCACTCTACCCTCCTATCGTCCCGGTCACCGCCAGAATGAGGCCGCAGAGCACTCCCGCGGCTCCCAGAAGCGACGCGGGAACGTGCGACCGCGCCGCGATGAAGCCGATCAGGAGGAACATCAGCGCGACCACGGTGCGCGGAAGCGTCGCGCCCTGTCCCAGTCCGACCGCGGCCGTCGCGGTCAGTCCCGCAAGGAACGCCACCGACAGGCGGAGGCGGCGCACCGTAGCTCGGAACGTCGGTCCCAGAACCTCCCTGGCCGCGCCCGGCCCCCACAGGGCCCCCCGCCCTATGCCTCTCCACCGCAGCGCCAGATGCGGGATGTTGTAGACGGCAAGAAAGACCAGCGGAGCCCACAGACGGCCTCCGATGGCGAGAAGGACGGCGGCCAGACCTCCGAGCGGACGCAGCGCGCCCCAGAAGAGCGCGTCGCCCGCCATGCCGAGAGGGCCGGCCAGACTTCGTTTGAGGTGCACGACCTCGATGCACTCATTGTCGCCCGACGTCAGCTCGGCGCCGGCGCTCGCGCCGAGGACGTACGACGCCAGGACCGGGTTCGAGTTGAAGAACTCGAGGTGCCGCTTCGCGAACTCCTTCTTCCGTTCGTCGTCCAGGCCGCGACCGACCGGCAGCATGGCGAAGCAGAATCCCACGTGCTGCATTCCCTGAGGGTTCCAGACCGACTGGACCAGGAACGACCTCAGGAAGAGGGCGAGTCTGAGACCCGCCGGCAACCTCGTGCCGCAGTGTCGGTCGGCCAAGCCCCCTCCTAGATGATGAAGAGAAGCGCGAGGCCCGCGAGGAGCCCCACGCCCACGGCTGTCCGCTCAGTCTGTCTTCCGGCCGCCGCGACGGACGCGGCCGCCAGAGGCGCCGCCCACACGGCGAGAGGAAGTGGACCGCCCCCGGACGGAACGGCCGGCGCCGCGGCGTACGCGACAACGAGCGCGACCCCGGTCAGAAGGGCTCCCGCGCCGAACCGGACGAGGAGCGCCAGAGCGACCGACGTGCCGACGGCCGTCGCGCGACCTTCCTCCACACCGCGGAACGCGCGCTCGGCGAGACGGATGTTGAACCGCCGGAGCGCCACGATGATCCGCTGGCCGGCGATGCCCGTCGCGAGCGCCACAAGGAGCGCGACTGCGACCGCCCACGCTCCAAGCGGACCGCCGCCGGCCACGATCAGCGCCGCGCCGACGGCCGCCACGGACGCGGGCGCCGTGTCGGGAAACGGCGTCGCGCCCACCGGAAGCACCCCGATCCAGACGAGCTGGAGCGTCCCCCCGAGGATGAGTCCGAGCACGGGGTCGCCGACCAGCCAGCCGGCCAGGGCCCCCGCGACGATGGGCTGCGAGGCCATGACCTGCAGGAAGGCCGTCGTGTCGAGCGACAGCACGCCTCCGAGGAGTGCTAGACGGATCGCGTCGCCTGGGTCCAATGCCTCTCCCTAGAGAGCCGACGAGGAAAGCCTGACAGTGAACGTCTGCGGCGCCCCGCCGCGCGCCTTGAGCGGCCACACGAACCAGACCGTGACGGCCTGGAAGACGCGCTCGAAGCCGCCCTCTGACTGGCTCGCCGTCTCGTGCGGACGCAGCCAGACCTCGGCCGCCGGCTCAAGACGGATGTCCACGGCGTAGTCCCGGAGTCTGTCGATGAGACGGAGCGAACCCGTCGCCTCGAGCGCCGCGGGCTCTCCCAGAGGGCGGCTCTCGCCGCAGCACTCCACGACCGAGTAATCGCCGTGGCCGGTCAGGAACGCGAGGTTCCACTCGGACGCGAATCTGAGGTCGAGATCGGCCTCCGAACGCAACACGTGGCCGACCGACAGCGTCTCCTCCATTTCCAGAGCGACGGTCTTCTCCAGAGCGATGGGGATGACGATGCCGCCGTCGTGAACGAAGCCGTTCTTCGACAGTCTGACACCGATGTGCCCGCTCTCTCGGTTCGGCTCGAAGTTGTACGGCGACTCCACATAGTCGCCCAGGTCGGCCGAAGGGTCGTCCATCCCGTCCGGTCCGGTGTCCTTCGCGAGGAAGCGGTCGATGGCCGCCCAGCGCGCGTGGTCGTCCGGCCGCGCGAACGCTTCCAGACCTTCCTCCTTGGCCACGACGATGTCGTGGATGCTGACGGTGCCGTCGCCCGAATCCCCGTGCGACGCGTTCCTGAGTTCCTCGTGATACGCCTCTTCGTACCGGCGCATCGTGGCTAGCAGGTTCACCTCAGGACGTCTCAGATCGAGTTCGAAGATCGCCCCGCCGCGTCCCGGTGAGACGTAGACGTTGGCCCAGTGGCTCTCCATCAGGATCTCGTCCCGGCCGTCCAGGTCGTGATCGAGAACATCGAGCGAGTCCCAGGCCTTTCCGCGTCCGGCCTCGAGGCCGTTCTCCGCCCGGATGAGGTGCTCGAAGATCGCCGACCGAAGATGAGGCAGATAGAGTCCTCCGAACACGCCGTGCCAGTACGCGCAGTTGCACTGGCCGCGCCAGAGGTCGTCTCTCGCGGCCCGCATGGAGTCCGCGTCGGGGGCCGTCCGGTGGGCCCTCGACTCCTCACCGAGTTCGCGCGCCACGTCTCCCCCTCCGCCCGCGCGTTCAGCCTCACGGAGCTTCTCGCTCACTCTCCACATCTTCCGGGCCATCAGGTTCGACTCGTCGTACTTGGTGAAGAAGTTCTTCCAGATGCCTCCGGAGAGGAAAGGACGCCAGGCGTCCATTCGCCCGCTATCCTGAAGCTCCTTGAGAAGTCCCGCGTAGGTCTTGCGGGCCTGCGTCGGCAGGGCCCACTCCATCATCTCCGGATACGATGAGGTCGGGAGGTAGATGCGCCCCTTCGGTATTCTCCGGTCGATGACGTCGGCGAAGGTCGCGGTCTCGAGCCAGTCGGAGGCTTCCTCGAGCGCGCCGAGGAAGCGGTCGAGCCACCCCTCGGTGTGCACGTGGTCGTAGGTACCCGGCCAGATCCCGAACTTCTCCCCGTCGTCGCCGAACACGGCGAGAAGGCCGAAGCCCCGGTCCGCGAGCGCCTGCATGTGCTCGATGGTCTTCTCGGGCTCCTGGAAAGGGATGAGATACCTGAGTCTCTTGCTGATCGGGAAGACTCGGACCGTCTCCCCGTCGTGCTCGGTCAGGTAGTCGCCAGTGAGCTCGTCGTCGGTGAGACCGGCGAGCCTGAACTCGTAGTCGTCCACGGGCAGGTACTCGACGCCGGCCCGCGCGATGATGGACGCGAGGTCGGGCTGCCACACGCGCTCGGCGAGCCACATCCCCCGGGGGCGCGTGCCGAACGTCTTCTCGGTGTAGTCCGTGAGCTTCCTGATCTGTCCGGAGACGTCGCGGCCTGGTATCCCGGAGAGGATCGGCTCGTAGAATCCCCCGGTCAGAAGCTCGACCTGTCCCTTTCCGACGAGCTCCGCCACCCGCTCGATGTACTCGGGCGCGTTCGCCTCGTACCATTCCAGGAGCGGACCGGTGTTGTGAAGGACCAGTTTGACGCCGGGATGCCTCTCGAGGGCGTCGAGGAACGGCTTGTAAGCCCGGTTGTATGCGTCTTCGAAGACGTCGGGGAGATTGCCGACCGGTTGATGATTGTGTATGCAGAGAACAAGGGTGGTACGCGTCACCGTTCCTCCTCAGGAAGTCCCGTCGGGCGGACTCTCAAGATCGGGAAGCATGTAGTCGAGATCGACCGGCTGCGTCTGCGGAACGTCCTGCGCCCTCAGAGCGACGCCCCGTTCGACGATCTTCCTCATGGCCCTAACATCGTCGGCGTCGACATAGACGTAGGAGAGCACCTCTCTCTTCCCGGGAGAGAAGTGCATGCCACCCACGTTCACCTCGTCGACATCGAGCCCGCCGCGGAGAAGTTCGAGCATGTCCGCCGGCGTCTCGACGATCAGGATGACGCGCTCCGTCGACCACGTTCCCTTGCGGTACTCCGCGACGAAAGCGTCACGGGTCAACACCGACACCGCGGCGCCGAGACTGTCGGCATCGGCGTAGAGGTCGCGTCGCCACTCCGAGGTCGCGACCTCGTCGTTGACGAGGATCATTCGATCGGGCTCGAGCCAGCCGCCCCATGCCACCGTCACCTGTCCATGGATGAGCCGGTCGTCGATTCGGGCGAGCATGACGGGCACTCGTCCTCCTTAGAGCATTCTCACGGCGTCGCGACCGCGCTCCATCACCAGACCGACGAGATCGTTCAGGTCGTGGCGGTCCCTCTTCACGAAGAACTCCAGGAGCATCATGAGGTTGATGCCTGTAAGGGCGCGAACGTCGTCCCGTCCCCTGGTTATCTCCTGACAGACGTGATGACAGCTTCCGCCCGGCATGTCGCTGAGGAGGACCACGCGGCATGACTCGCACATCTCGTCGATCGCGTTCGTAACGGCGCGACCGAGCTCCCTGAGCCCCATTCCCCTGTTCGAGACGGCCACCCAGTGCGACTGCTTTCCGAGGATGCCCTCGACCGCCTCCATCAGGCACCTTGCCACATCGCCGTGGGCGACGATGATGCATCCTATCTTCCGGGGAGAACCGTTCATTCGCTGTCGCTCCGTATGATCCTCGCCGCGCGTCCGCGAGCCATCGTGAGCGCCTTCAGGCGCTGGTCGAACTCCCGTGCCGGATGCACGCCCCGAAGCTTCAGAAGGTGGTTCAGAGCGATCACCTCGGATATCACCGTGATGTTCTTGCCGGGAACCAGGGGCAGGGCGACCACGGGGATATCGATGCCCAGTATCTGTGTCTTCTCGTCCTCGAAGCCCAGTCGCTCATAGTCGGTGATCTCCGACCACCGCACGAGATTGACCTGCACCTCGATCCGCTTCTTCTGCCGGGTCGCGCGAACCCCGAACATCGATCGGACGTCGATGATGCCCACGCCCCGGATCTCCATGTAGTGGCGCAGGAGGTCGGAGCCCGTTCCGACCAGATAGCCCTGCGGCGTTCTGAGGACCTGGACGACATCGTCCGCCACGAGGCGGTGGCCGTGCTCCACGAGATCGAGACCGCACTCGCTCTTGCCGATCCCCGACTTGCCGGTGAAGAGCATCCCGACGCCGTAGACGTCGACCAGGGTGCCGTGGATCGTCGTCGAGGGAGCCAGCAGGTCCTCGAGAATGGAAGCGATGACGCGGGACAGCCTCGCGGCGGGCATGTCGCTCTCGAAGAGCGGCACGTCCCGCTCGCCGGCGAGGTCGATGAGGTCTTCTCCGGCCTCGAGGCCGTCGCCGACCACGACACACGGAAGCGTCCTCCTGAGGAGCCGCGCGAGCGACGCGCGTCGCCCCTCGGTGTCGAGCGACGAGAGATAGGCCATCTCCTGCTGCCCGAGGAGCTGAATGCGGTCGGGCTGGAATCCCTCCTCGAACCCGGCGAGAAGGAGTCCCGGCCTGTGGACCTCGGGGCTCGTGATGGCTCTCGCGACCTCGGTGGTCCCGGCCACGAGTCTGAGCTCGATGCGGCCGCGACCGTTATCGAGGAGCTGGGCGACGTCTGTCGAGCCGCCCCCGCTGTTCGGTTCCTGCCGGCTCACGCGGGCTTCCCCCTCGGCTCAACGAGTCCGAAGTCCCCGTCGTCCCTCCGATAGATGACGTTGACGGTGCCCGTCTCGGAGTTCAGGAAAACGAGGAAGCCCACGCCGAGCTCATCGAGCGATTCCAGCGCCTGCTCGGGCGTCATGGGTGACTCTCCGAGCTGCTCGGACCCGATGCCGACGTTCATGGGCGCCGTGCCGTCGAGCTCTCTCGCGGCCTCGGCCGTCGGGATCGCGCCCTTCCTGTTCCTGATCCGGTCCTTGTGTCGCCTGATCTGTCGCTCGACCTTGTCCATCGCCCGGTCGATCGCCGAGCGCATGTCGTCGGCCTCCTGCTCGCTCGAGACGATCACCCTCGAGGCGTGGACGGTCACATCGGCGATCCTCCTGTGCCCCTCGGACTCGAGCACGACGTGGGCCTCGTCTATCCGGTCGAAGTACCGCGTCAGATGCTGGACCTTCTCCTCGACGTACGCCTTCAGCGCGGGATCCAGATCGAAGTGTCGCGCCGTGACCATGATCCTCATGCGTGCTCCTTTCGCCCGCTGTGTTCTGCCACTGCCAGGGCCCGGGCGGCCGACTCCTCGGCCAGGTATGAGCTTCTTACGAACGGGCCCGAGGTGACGGCCGCGAAGCCGAACGACCGGGCCAGACGTCCGAGTTCCTCGAACTCGTCCGGGGGAACGAAGCGCTCCACGGGGAGGTGCTTCTCCGACGGACTGAGATACTGCCCGAGACAGACGATCGAGACGCCGGCGGACCTGAGGTCCTTCAGCGTCTCGACGACCTCGTTGCGCGTCTCGCCGAGCCCGAGCATCATCGCCGACTTGACGGCCCGCCCCTCGGAGCGCCGGGACGCGAGCTCGAGGACGCCGAGCGTCGTGTGGTAGTCGGCTCCCGGCCGCGCGCGAGCGTAGAGCCTCTTCACGGTCTCGACGTTGTGCCCGAACACGTCCGGTTCCGACGCGAGGACCGCTTCCACCGCTTCATCGCTTCCCCGGAAATCCGGTACCAGGACCTCGACGCCGGTTCCGGGCAGCGCGCGCCGCAACGCGCGTACCGTCGCGGCGAAGTGCGAGGACCCGCCGTCGGGAAGGTCGTCACGGGTAACGGACGTCACGACGACATACGAGAGTCCGAGCCGGCGGGCGGCCTCGGCGACGCGGTCCGGCTCGTCCGCGTCGACGGGACCGGGCTCCTGGTGTGACACGGCGCAGAAACGGCAGTTCCTCGTGCAGCTCTTTCCCAGGACCATGAAGGTCGCGGTTCCGCGCGTGAAGCAGTCGACGCGGTTGGGACAGCGCGCCTCGTCGCAGACCGTGTTCAGTCGACAGAGCGAGAGCGTCTCCCGCACCGTTCTCGTCTGCTCGGGGTCCGAGAGCGGCTTCTTGAGCCAGGAAGGCAATCTCCGGCGTTCCCTCACCCCACCTCCACTCTGCACAGCACGTCGCCTGCCCTGACGGTCGAGTCCTCCTCGGCGCAGATCGAATCGAGCACTCCCGAGAAGGGTGAGAGAACCGCAAGCGCCGTCTTCTCCTCGGTCGACTCGAGCACGACGAGCTCGGCGCCCTCCACGACCGGACCTCCCGCGTCGACTTTCCAGAAGGAGACGGTGAACTCCTCTGAATCCGACTCCGCCGGCTCGAGCACGACGTCCCTCAACATGGCGCCTCCGGAAGCCGCTCAGATCTCCCTGCGGAGCCTGGCGGGCAGGATGTTCATCTGGTCGCGGTACTTGGCGACGGCGCGCCGAGAGATCGTGAATCCCAGACGCTTCAGCTCGCCCGCGATCTTCTGGTCCGAGAGCGGCTTCTGCTTGTCTTCCTTGCTGATGATGTCCCGCATCGAGTCCTTGACGGCCTTCGAGGACATCTCCGTGCCGTCGCTCGTCTTGATGCCGCTCGAGAAGAAGTACTTGAGCTCGTAGGTGCCGCGGGGCGTCTGGACGTACTTCCCGCGCGTCACGCGGCTGACCGTCGACTCGTGCATCCCGACGTCGTCGGCGATCTGCTGCAGCGTCAGCGGCCTGAGAGCGGCTACACCCTTCTTGAAGAAGCCCCGCTGCGCGCGGACGATCGATTCCATCACGCGGACCATGGTGCGCCGCCTGTTCTCGATGCTCTGAACGATCCAGCGGGCGGCCTTCAACTTCTTCGATATGAAGTCGCGCTCGTCGCCGCTGGCGCCGGACGAAAGCACGCGGCGGTACGTCGGGCTGATGCGGACCCGGGGAACGTCCGAGTCGTTCAGGTAGACGACGTACTCCCCGTCGATCTCCTCGACGACGAGGTCCGGCGTGATGTACGCGGGATCGGGAACCGTCGGGTCGGTCCGGGGCCTCGGATTGAGCTTCGAGACGATGTTGATGGCCTCGCGAAGCTCGTCCGTCGTAACGCCGAGCCTTCGCCGTATCTGGTCGTGCTTGCATGCCTTGAGGTCGTCGAACGCCTCGGTGACGACGCGGGCCGCAAGACTGTCGCCCAGTTTCTTCCGCCGGAGCTGGTTGAGGAGACACTCCTCGATGTCCCTGGCGGCGATACCGGGAGGATCGAGCGACTGCACGATCTCGAGCGCGCGCTCGACCTTCTCGGGGTCGGTCCCGAGCGCCCGGGCCATCTCGTCGACGGAGTCGGTGACGTACCCGTCCCTGTCGAGCTCGTCGATGATGTACTCCCCGATACCGAGGAGCTCGTCGTCGCCGCACTCCATGTGGAGCTGGTTCTTGAGGGCGTCCTCGAACGTGGCCACCGCGACGGGAACGCGCTCGACCTCGTCGTCCTCGTCGCGTTCGAGGTTCTGTCCGTAGGCGTGCGAGTAGACGTCGTCGAGATAGTCGTCCCAGTCGAGTTCGCCTGCGTCCTCGGGACGCTCCTCGGTCTTCTCCTGCTCCGGAGTCTCGGCCTCGCGCTCCTCCGCGGCCTCCTTCTTACCCTCTTCACTCTCCTCGCCCGAGGCCTCTTCCCGCTCTTCGCGCTCGCTCTCGGTCTCCTCTCCCTCTTCCACCCGCTCCAGGAGCGGGTTCTGAAGGAGCTCGTTCTTGAGGAACTGCTCGAGTTCGAGGGTGGACACCTGGAGGATCTTCAGCGCCATCTGCAGCCGCGGCGTCATCACGAGCTGCTGCTGCATCTTCATGTGCAGATTGGGCTTCATGTGCATGGTTGTGATCCCTTAGGGGCAAGCGAGGGTCTCGAGGGAGGCGCCGCTACAGACGGAAGCGCTCTCCCAGATAGAGCTTTCTGGCCTCCTCGTTGGACGCGAGTTCGTCCGCGCCGCCGGCGAGGAGGATCCTGCCCTCGTACATGATATACGCGCGGTCGGTCACGGACAACGTTTCTCGAACGCTGTGGTCCGTTATCAGGATGCCGATCCCCCGATCGCGCAGGCGGCGGATGATGGCCTGGATGTCCTGCACGACGATCGGGTCGATGCCGACGAACGGTTCGTCCAGAAGAAGGAACGCGGGACGCGCGACGAGGGCGCGCGTGATCTCGACGCGTCGCCGCTCTCCGCCCGAGAGCGTGTCGGCGGAGCGGTTTCTCAGGGGCTCGATGTCGAGTTCTCCCAGGAGCTCGCTCATGCGGCGGCGGCGTTCCCGGCGGTCCGGCTCCAGCGTCTCGAGGATCGACATGATGTTCTCGCCGACAGTGAGCCCTCTGAAGATGGACGACTCCTGCGACAGATACCCCACTCCGAGCCGGGCCCTACGAAACATGGGGAGCGTCGTGATGTCCCGATCGTCCAGGGACACCGTCCCCTCGTCCGGAGCCAGAAGCCCGACGATCATGTGGAACGACGTCGTCTTTCCGGCGCCGTTCGGTCCCAGCAGCCCGACCACTTCGCCCCGGCCCAGGTCGAGGTCGACATGGTCGACGACCGCGCGGCGACCGTACCGCTTGACGAGTCCTCTCGCCTCGAGCTTCCTCGGGGCGGAGTCGGTATCATCGCGCGTCGCCGCCGGGGCGGCCGCGGCTCCCGCCGTGGCGCTACTCCTCTTCAACGAGCTCTCCCTCGGGCGTCCGGATGTACGCCTTGAAATCCGACAGGACCCTGATGTTCCGGAGGTCCGGGTCCGCCGTGAGACCCGTTCCCGTCATGACGTCCTTGCCGCGCGTCACACGGACGAAGCGATCGGTCTCTATTCTGCCGGTCCGCTCGGACCAGGTCGCGTACTCCGTCTCCAGCACCGTGTCGTCTTCGGACGTCACAACCACGTTCCCCAGCGCCTCCATGGTGTTCGTCCGTTCGTGGAGCACGCCCTCGCGAGCCCGGAGCGTCGAGCGCACGCTTCCGTCCCTTTCGTAGAAGACCGCCCGCACGCTGGTCATCTCGACCCGGGCGGCGTCCTCGAAGATGAGCGCCCTGTCGGCCTCGAGCTTCCAGAGCGGCGTTCCCTCCCGCGTCTGGGTCAGCGAGAAATCGTCGATCTCGGAATCCGGAACGACCCCGCCCTCGGCCTCGTCCGACGGGGTCTGCCCCCGGCAGCCGCCGAGCGTCACGGCGGCCACGACACAGAGTATGAGGATCGAGCGCGAAAGCGGCACGGTATACGCCTCGTCTGAGAGTCCACGAGCGGCTGGAGCGCCACACATCGGCGTCAATATACCTGAGATGACCGGCTGTCTCAAGGAATGCCCGAACACGTCAACGGCCCGAACACCGTCAGGAGTGCAAGACCCGCACCAGCGGGGACCGACAGCGCGGCGGGAACTCAGGACGCTCGTGCGACCCGACCACTCATGGAACGGGACTCTGAGGGGCGGTTCGGACACAGCGGCGGTTCGGGCACAGCGGCGGCTCGGACACTGCGGCGGCTCGCGGCCGGCGAGGGTCCTACCCAACGGCGCGCAGGCAGTCGTGGATGTGAATGACCCCGTCGGGAGAACCGTCCTCGTCGAGGATGAGAAGCGACGTGATGGGCCCGTCGCTTTCCATCTTCTCGAGCGCGGCGGCGACGAGTTCGTCCCTCCCTATCGTCCTGGGGGACGTGGTCATGAACTCGCCGACGGGCGCGTCGAGCATGTCCTCGCGTCGCATGATGATCCGTTTGAGGTCGCCGTCCGTGACGATGCCCTTCAGGCGGCGGTCGTCGTCCACGACGGCCACCATGCCGAGCCGCTTGTTCGCGATCTCGCAGATGGCCTCGCGCATCGTCGCGTCCCCGCGGACCACGGGGACCTCTTCGCCCGTGTGCATGACGTCCGAGACCCTGAGGAGAAGCCGCCTGCCGAGCGCGCCGCCGGGATGGTAGCGCGCGAAGAGATCGGGGTCTACGTCCTTCTCGGCCAGCACGGCCACGGCGAGAGCGTCGCCCATCGCGAGTGCGGCGGTCGTGCTGGCGGTCGGCACGAGGTCCATGGGACACGCCTCGCGTTCGACCGAGGCGTCGAGCACGACGTCGGCCTCCCCGGCCAGCGTGGAGCGGGGCGAACCGGTTATGGCGATGACGCGCGCCCCCATGTCGCGGAAGACCGGGAGGATCCTCAGCAGGTCCTCGCCCTCGCCGCTCTTCGATATGGCGACCACCACATCGCCGCTCCCGACGACGCCTACGTCTCCGTGGGCCGCGTCGGTCGGATGCAGGAAGACGGCGGGGGTGCCTGTGCTCGAGAGCGTGCCGGCGAGCTTGCGCGCGACCGTCCCCGACTTGCCGGTGCCGCAGATGGCGACCGTCCCCCTCGACTCCAGGACCATCCGGACGGCGCGCGCGAACGACTCATCAAGCCGCTCGGACAGCGCCTTGACCGATGCGGACTCGACCCGGAGGACCTCGCGACCGGCCTCGATGATCTCGGTGTCGCTCCGATTCCCGGTCTTCACGCCACACCCCCGGGCGCTGCGGCGCCTTTTCGCTCGAGATACCTGGCGACCACATCGTCCCAGTCGCCGCGTGCGCGCAGGATCGACTCGATGAGCTCTCGCACCGCTCCGTGTCCTCCTCGCGCCTCCGTCACCACGTCCGCCGCCTCCAGAACGTCCCTTGCGGCGTCGGCCACGGCGACGCCGAGTCCGACCTCGCGGATCGGCACGAGGTCCACGACATCGTCGCCGATGTAGGCTATCTCGTCGAGGCCGACTTCGAGAGACGCCGCGACTTCCTTGACCACCGGGAGCTTGAGGTCGTGGCCGAGTCGCACCACTCGAATATCAAGCATCCGGGCGCGGTGCTCGACGATATCCGACGTGCGTCCCGAGAGCAGCGCCACCTCGATTCCGGCCTCCTGAGCGAACTTGATCCCGATGCCGTCGCGGACCGAGAAGCTCTTGATCTCCTCGCCGGACCTGCCGATGACGAGCGAGCCGTCGGTCATGGTCCCGTCGACATCCACGACGATGAGGCGAACCCGTCGGGCCGCCTCGGTCGTTAGAGGTATCATGTGCGCTCTCCGCGGGGTCGTCCCACGGCCTCGGCCACGCGAAGCGCCTCCGTGAGAATGCCCTCGAGCTCCTCGAGGGGCACCATGGAGAGCGCATCCGACGGAGCGGACCGCGGTTCAGGGTGGGTTTCGATGAAGAGTGCGTCGGCGCCCGCGGCCACGGCGGCCCGCGCCAGAAGCGGCACATGCTCCGGCGTTCCGCCGGAGACGCCGCCAGCGCCGCCCGGTCGCTGAACGCTGTGTGTCGCGTCGAAGACCACGGGGTATCCACCCGACCGCATGACGCCGATCGAGCGCATGTCGACGACGAGGTCGTGGTAGCCGAACGTCGTGCCACGCTCGGTCAGCATCACGTTCTGGTTGCCCGCCACGGCGGCCTTGCCCGCCGTCCGGACCATGTCGTCCGCGGCCATGAACTGGCCCTTCTTGATGTTCAGGGGCTTTCCCGCCGCGGCCGCTTCCCGTACGAGGCGTGTCTGGCGACAAAGGAACGCCGGGATCTGCAGCACATCGAGCACGCCTGCCGCCGCGGCGACCTCGGAACGCTCATGGACGTCGGACAGGACAGGCACGCCCAGCCGCTCCCGGACGCCGGCCAGCATTCTGAGTCCCTCGTCGAGCCCCGGACCGACGTACGACCCAGGTGAGGTCCTGTTGTCCTTCAGGTACGACGACTTGAAGATGAAGGGCACTCCGAGGCGCGAGCAGAGACTCGAGACGGCCTCGCCTACGCGGAGCGCAAGGTCGAGGTCCTCGAGAGCGCACGGTCCGGCGATGAGCGCGAGCGGCCGTCCCGGACCGATCTCGATGTCACCGACCCGCACGTTCTTCGACACGCTCGACCTCCGTTCCCAGGGCCTTCCGCTTCGCCGCCGCGACGAACTCGCGGAAGAGCGGATGTGCGCGGCCGGGCCGCGAACGGAACTCGGGGTGGAACTGGCAGGCGACGAACCAGGGATGGTCCTCGATCTCGACGATCTCGACGAGGTCCGCGTCCGGATAGACGCCGGACGACACGAGACCCGTCTCCTCGAGCGTCGTCCGGTGCTCGTTGTTGTACTCGTAGCGGTGGCGATGCCGCTCGTCCACGGACGCGACGCCGTAGGCCTCCCGGGCCCTCGTCCCCTCCCGGAGCGCGCACTCGTACGCGCCGAGCCGCATGGTGCCGCCCATGTTGACGATGGCCCGCTGGTCGGGCAGGAAATCGATGACCGGCTGCGGCGTGTCGGGCGCGAACTCGGTCGAGTGCGCCGACTCGAGTCCGCAGACGTTCCGCGCGTACTCGATGACCGCGCAGTGCATGCCGAGACAGATGCCGAAGAACGGGGTCCCGCTGGTTCTGGCGTATCCGACCGAGGCGATCTTCCCCTCGATGCCCCGCTCGCCGAACCCTCCGGGCACGAGAACGCCGTCGCACGACTCGAGGAACGATGTCGCGTCTCCCGCGTTCTCGATGTCTTCCACGTTCGTCCAGACGAGTTCGACGCGGACGTCGTTCTCGACACCGGCGTGCACGAAGGCCTCGACGATGCTCTTGTAGGCATCCTTGAGGTCGATGTACTTCCCGCACACGGCGATGCGGACCGTTCCCGACGGCTCCTTGACGCGTTGCACGAACCCCTCGAGGGGCTGCAGATCGGGCAGGGGCGCCTCGACGCCGAGCTTCCTGAGCGCGATCTCGTCGAGCCCGTCGTGATGGAACGAGATCGGGATCTCGTAGACGGTGGGGACGTCCCTCGCGTCGATGACCGCCTTCTCCTCGACGTTGCAGAAGAGAGCGATCTTCTTCTTCAGGTCCTGCGAGAGGGCGTGCTCGGTCCTGCAGAGGAGGATGTCGGGCTGGATGCCGATGTCCCGGAGCGCCCTGACGCTGTGCTGCGTCGGCTTCGTCTTGAGCTCGCCGGCGGCCTTGATGTACGGCACGAGCGTGAGATGGACGAACAGGGTCTCAGCGGCGCCGAGGTCGAGCCGCATCTGGCGGATCGCCTCGAGGAACGGAAGGCTCTCGATGTCGCCTACCGTGCCGCCGATCTCCGTGATGACGACGTCGATGTCGGCGGTGCCGAGCCGCGCGATCGACTCCTTGATCTCGTTCGTCACGTGGGGAATCACCTGGACCGTGCCTCCCAGGTACTC
>CAZQSB010000010.1:0-27414 GCA_964596015.1 uncultured bacterium
TCTCGGTGTCCGAGCCGTAGGCGTTCGTCACCGTGAGGCTGACCGTGTAGGTGCCCGAGGCGTCGTACGTGTAGGAGGGGTTCTGCGCCGTGGAAGTGCCGACGCCGTCGCCGAAGTCCCAGCTCCACGACGTGGGGCTTCCGGTCGACGCATCCGTGAACTGGACCGTCAACGGGACGCTTCCCGATGTCGGGCTTCCCGCGAACCCGGCCGTCGGCGGCGTCTCGACGCTCCCGCCAAGGGCCGCCTGGGCGTCGACCATGCCGTACCCGGCATAGCGGTCCCAGCCCGAGCCTGACTCCACACTGATCACATCCTCTGCCGTCGTGCACAGCTGGTCGCGGACCTGCTGCGCCGTCATGCCGGGGTTCTGCGAGACGATGAGTCCGCAGACACCGGCGGCGTACGGCGTGGCGCACGATGTGCCGTTGAACCACTGGTCGTAGTCGCCGGACGTGTAGCCGCCGTTTCCGAGGACATCCGTCGTCGGGAGAATGGTCGGCGCGATGACATCGACCGCGCCCGCGGCGTCCTGCGTGGTCGAACCGTAGTTCGAACCCCACCAGCGCTCGCCGTCGCACGTGTAGCCGTTCGGGTCGGTGTCGACACCGTAGTTGACCTCTGAGCTGTTGGAACTCGAGCGCTTGCGCTCGCCACAGGGGGAGGCCGCGCCCACACCGATGGCGTACGGGTTGTTCGCTGGATACGAGATGGACGAATCGTTCTCGTTGCCCGTCGCCGCGAGCACGACGACCCCGTGGTTCCATGCGTACTCGATGGCGGCGTCAGTGTCGGGCTCGCTCGAAAGCGCCGCACCGAGACTCATGCTGATGACATGCGCGCCGTTGTCGACGGCGTAGTAGATGGCCGGCGGCATCGACGAGATGTACATGCTGCCTGCGCTGTTCGCGATCTTCATCGGCATGATGCTGCAGCCGCCGGCAGCGCCCACCGCGTAGCGGCTGTTATCCGCGATGCCGGCCGCGACGCCCGCGCAGCACGTGCCGTGCCCGCCGCCCGAGCTGTCGTCGTCGGGGTCGGAGTCGTTGTCGCCGTAGTCGTAGCCCTGGACGCAGTTGATGTCCGGGTGGTCGGTATCGACGCCCGAGTCGATGATGGCGATGATGACGCTCGAGCTGCCGTAGCCTGAGAGGATGTCCCACGCGGCCGGCGCGTTGCAGTCGAAGCCGACCGTGCCGACGGGCGAGCCGTCCTCGTGGCTGTGCGTGCTCCAGTTGTAGGAGAGGAGCTGGGCCGTGTTGTCGTGACCCCAGTTGTCGGCGTAGCCCGAGTCGTTCGGCACGAGCGCGGGGTAGACGCGCCAGTCGGGCGCGGCATGCTCGACGGCCGGGTCGGCCTCGAGCCGCTCGGCAAGCGCCGGGATGTCTGCGCCGGACTCCACGTAGAGAGTGAACCAGCGGTCGACGCCCAGGCTTCGTGCGAGGGCCGCGTCGGCAGGCATGTCGTGCTGCCGTTCGATCCTCGTCACGCCGACCTCTGTGACGAACGCGTCGACGCTCGGGATGCCCGTCCCGGCGCGACCGGGGGTCGCACCGCGACGCGTCTCGACGTTGGACAGCAGAGAACCACGGAGGCCATCCTCGGTGAACTTCACACGGATCCTGTCCGGGGCGTAGGGAAGTACGGGCGCGGGGTCCGACACGGGGCCGAACCGCACCGGCGCGAAGGGGCGCGGCGTGGTCTGCTCGGCGGGGAGCGCCGAGGCCAGGGTCAGGATGCCGAGGAGGGCCAGCACACACAGAACGAGTCCGGTCTTCTTCATCTCGCCTCCCCAGGCGTAGTGCAGGTGAGTTCGAAAAACGCGGCCGGTTGCAGCGGCTCCCCGTGACCTCTTCCCTCCCTTCACGACGGGGCGCGGTTCGCAGAGGGTCTCATCGCGGCAATCCTGACTACTGTACATGATTGGGCGCTCGCTTTCCAGTCGAGTCCTTCACGTCCCCGCGGTTCTCTGATAGCATGTCGGGGGGCTTGCGACTCCGACACCGGGAACCACGCATGAGAACTGACCCGCCGCGCGACGGCCGACGGGCCACCCGGCCCGAGGGACCGTCGCGCGAACACATTCTCTCCGACACCGACATCGGCGCGCTGCTCTGGCGGCTGTCGATCCCCGCGACGATCGGCATGATCGTCATGGCGACCTACAATCTGGTCGACACGATCTTCATCGGTCGGGGAGTGGGCCCGCTGGGCATCGGCGGACTCGCAATCTGCTTCCCCGTGCAGCTTCTCGTGATGTCCATCGGGACGCTCCTGGGCGTCGGCGGCGCCTCGATCATCTCCCGGGCTCTCGGCGCGGGAAACAAGACGCGCGCCCACAACACCCTCGGAAACGTCCTCACGCTCGTCCTCATCATCTCCGGCGGCATCATGCTCGTCGGGTTCTCGTATCTCGACCAGATACTCACGCTTTTCGGCGCGACCGAGGAGCTGTTACCCTACTCGCGGCGCTACCTCTCGGTGATCCTCTGGGGAACCGCCTTCCGGTGCTACGTGATGTCCCATCACAACATCATCCGTTCGGAGGGCCGCGCCCGGATCGCCATGACCTCGATGCTCATCGGGGCGCTCGTGAACATCGCGCTCGACCCCATCTTCATCTTCGGACTGGACATGGGGCTCAAGGGCGCGGCTCTCGCGACCGTCATAGCTCAGGCGTGCTCCACGACGTTCATCGCGCTCTACTTCGCGACGGGGAGAAGCGGTCTCTCGATGTCGTTCGAGAACCTCAGGCTCAGATGGAACATCGTCCGCGAAGTGCTGGCCGTCGGGGCGTCGTCCTTCGCGAGAATGGCCGCCGGCAGCATCATGCTGGTCGTGCTCAACCACAGTCTCGCGCACTACGGCGGGAACATGGCCATCGCCGCGTACGGGATCATCAACAGGCTCCTGCATTTCCTGTTCATGCCGGTCATCGGGTTCGCGCAGGGACTCCAGCCGGTGGCGGGATTCAACTACGGGGCGAGGCGGTTCGACCTCGCCAAGCTCGCGCTGAGGATATCGGTCATCCGCTCAACGCTGTTCGTCGCCGGCGCCTTCGTGGCGATGTACGTCTTCGCGAGGCCACTCGTCGGGTTCTTCACAGAGGACCGCGAACTCATCACGCTCGCGGCCGACGCGCTCCGGATCATCTCGCTGGCGTTCCCCCTCATCGGCGTCCAGATGATGGGGACCGTCATGTTCCAGGCGTTCGGCCGGGCCGGGCCGGCGCTCTTCCTGTCGCTGTCGCGGCAGATCATCCTGCTCATCCCGCTCGTGCTCATCCTCCCGCGCTTCCTCGGACTCGACGGCGTCTTCTGGGCGTTCCCCGCGGCCGACACGACGGCGACGGCCATCACCGTGGTGATGCTCCTGCGCGAGTTCGCGAGGCTGAGGGGGCTGCAGGAGGCGGCGTCGTGAGCGCGCATGATGGGCGCGGCGGAGGTCGACGTCGGGAATCGTCACCGCCCGGGCACGTCGCTCCGAAGCTCGCGCGCCGGTCAGGTCGTCACGAGACCGTCCGTTCTTGACCGGCCGCCGGGCGCTCGTGTACAGATGACGGTGCACGCCCGCGACGTCCCGCGTACGGGACGCGGGGGCTCACGTCTCGTCCGACCAAAGGCGGCTCATTGATGCTCTGGTTCTTCACATCGGACCTGCACGGCCGCGTGTCGCGCTACGGCGCGCTCTGGCGCCTCATCGAGAAGGAGAGCCCCGACACCGTCCTTCTCGGCGGCGACCTCCTCCCGCACATGTACGCCGCGCTCACGGTGAACCCCTCGCACGCCGACTTCGTCAACGTAGTGCTGGCAGAGGGGTTCAGACGCCTGAGGGAGGAGATGGGCGAGGCGTACCCGGACGTTCTTCTCATCCTCGGCAACGACGATCCCCGCTTCGAGGAGGCGGCCGTCCTCTCCGCCGGCGCCGAGGGGCTCTGGCGATACATCCACGAACGCAGGGTGACCTCGCACGGCGTTCCCGTCTACGGGTACGCCAACGTCCCGCCCACGCCGTTTCTGCTGAAGGACTGGGAGCGGTACGACGTGTCGCGCTTCGTCGATCCCGGTAGCGTGTCGCCCGAGGAGGGTCGGAGGACGGTCCCGGTCGACGCGCGCAGGGTCCGCTACGCGACCATCCGGGAGGACCTCGACCGACTGGTGGGGGAGGACGACCTCGAGCGGGCCGTCTTCCTGTTCCATTCTCCGCCGTACGAGACCAGCCTCGACCGGGCGGCGCTGGACGGCCGGATGGTCGACCACGTCCCTCTGGATGTGCATGTCGGGAGCATCGCCATCAGACGCTTCATCGAGCGACGTCAGCCGGCCGTCACCCTGCACGGCCACGTGCACGAGGCGGCTCGACTGACCGGGAGCTGGCGCGACAGGATCGGCCGGACCCATCTGTTCATCGGGGCCCACGACGGGGACGAGCTGCCGCTCGTCAGGTTCGATCCCGAGAATCCCGGGTCGGCGACCCGCGAGCTCGTGCCGCCCGCCGCAGAATAGCGCCCCCGGTGTCCCGTTCACCAGAAAACGAAGCGCGGGCGCCGCTCTGGCGCCCGCGTCTTCTCGAAGAGACTCACGTGAAGAGCTTCAGAGGTCTCGGTTACGACCCGCCCAGCGGCAGCTCCCTGGCCGGGTCGGTGACCGCGTCGATCTTCGCTGCGTAGCTCGTCTGCTTCTCGATGTCCTCATCGGTGACGATGTGCACATCGAGCAGATTGTCGGTCCGATACCCCGTTCTCAGGTAGTTGAGCTCGGCGAGGCAGAGTCCCCACCCCTCGAACCAGGACAGAAGCTCGGTCCGCTGCTTGTCGGTGCCCCGGTGATGGACGATGAGATCGATGTCGCTGGCGGGTCCCGCCGTCGCGTTCTTCGTGCTGCCGAAGACGTAGAGCGCCTCGACCCCGAACCGCTCGGCGTCGAGGTCGGCAGCGATGCGTTCGGCCATTCTCAGACGCCACTGCCAGTACTGCACCGGACGCCGCTGCGGCGTCTCCGGCACGTCGGGACGCCTCGCCGACGGCTCGCTCGGGTCCGCCAGCATCGCCAGCGCTTCGTCGAGGTCGGCGTTCAGGAAGACGCGCAGCACGCGCCCTTCGCTGGCGGCGGGCACGTCGATGACCTTGAGCGTGTCGGCCAGGTGCGCGAAGTCAGGCAGCAGCGAGGGAAGGAGGTTCTCGGACTTCCGGAGAAAGACCTCGTTGAACTCCACGCCCTCTTCGTCGGGATAGAGCGGAAGATACCGAATGCGCGACTCGACGAGGTCCTGGAAGAAGTGCGTGCCGAACGAGAGGTCCGGCACGTACTCGCCCTTGCGCTTCGCGATCTCGATGAGCATCGCCGTGTTCGAGATGTCGGCGTAGGTGACTGAGACGCCGAGCCCGGCGTCGCCGCGGCTTCCCCAGCGCCCCGGGCCGAGGAGGATGAACCGCTTGGACGGCAGGAGCTGGTTGAGTCTGCCGACGGCCTTGGCCACGTCGCGCATCGTGGCCTCGTCCGGGAGCTCGCCGTAGGCCTCCGGGTCGACGTAGACGATGTGTGTGATGTCGGGGATCCAGCCGTTCGAGACGTGGCGGTCGGCCGTGAAAACGACGTCCGACCGGGACACGTCTTTCGGGATCGGCGCTGGGCTGGCCTCGTCACCCATGCTCTGGGGGCGGCACTGCAGCAGGTAGAACGCCTCGCCGTCGTGGGCGAACTCGATGTCGACCGGCGTCTCCAGCTCCTCCTCCAGAAGCTCAAGGATGTTCCTCAGGTGCGAGACGAACGGCGACTCCTTGGCGAGCGTATCGAAGGTCGCCACGTATCTCTGGCTCTCAGGATCGAACAGCACCCTGGGCGGGGCCTTCCGGAGCATGTCGCCGTCCAGAACGGAGAAGACCTGAGAGGCCCCGGGGTAGTCGGAGCCGACCTCCTTGAGGATGTCGTTCAGAAGGCGCGATTCGAGCGTGCCCGTCTCGAGATTGATGACGTCTATCCAGCGGGGGGAGTAGCGGACGATCTCGTCGACCGCGACGTTCGCTCGAAGGTCCGGCTTCCCGGGGACCAGCAGGATGGGGTAGTCGTCCCCGACGCGGTCGACCGCGCGCGTGCCCAGTCCGGGCACCATGCGGATGAGCCCGTCCTCGCGGCGGACGCGCGGCGACCAGCGGAACTCGCTGTTCGAGAACGCGACGCCGGCGAACGAGGGGAAGAAGTACTTCCCGACCCTGCGACCCACGACCTCCTGGATGAGGATTCCCATCTCCTCATTGAACTCCAGCAGCCCCCGCTCGCGCCGGTACTCGATCGGGTCGGGCCCGAACGTCGACGCGTAGACCTCCGCGATCGCGTCGGCGACCGCCTGAAGGCGTTCCGACTTCGAGCCGACGTTCGCGAGGAAGAGGCTCTTGTATTTCCCGGAGAACGCCGTTCCGAGTCGGTCCTCGAGGAGGCTCGAGCTCCTGATGATGAGAGGGACGTCGCCGAAATCATCGAGTGCCACCGAGAGCCCGTTAAGCATCCGTGTAGGGAACGTCGAGTTCTTGAACAGTCGGATGATGTCCGGATACTGCTGACGGACCTCGTCGATCTCCTTGAACTTCTGCTCGATGACGTCCTGCAGGTCGTTGTGCCCGATGAAGTCCTGCGCCCCGTCCGATGGCAGGTACCACGTGCGCGGTATCCTGACCTCGCCCACCGGCCGCTGTCCTTCCCGGCTCTTCTGCAGAATGCGGTGCGCCAGCAGCATCCCGGCGCTCTTGCCGCCCAGACGTCCGTGGCTCCCGGCGGGGATGATCATCTTCCCCGCGAGCTCCGCGAAGTCCTCTATCTCGACGTGTTCCTTCGCGACCCTGACGAAGTCGATCTGCTCGGTGAGGAGTCGCTGTGTCAGCGAGACGCGGATCGACTTGAGCGTCGAGGGTCTGAGGAGCGTCTTGTCATGGATGCCGTACTGGAACCGCCGGAGAGCGTCGACGATCTCGGGAAGCGGGGAGCGAGGGTTGTTGAGCACGCGCATGAACGCGCTCGCCTTGTCCTCGAGCATCCAGTTCTGAACGCGGGCGAGTATCTCCCGCTCGCTCAGGTGCCTGCCCGCCAGCTCGAACGGTTTGTCCGACAGAAGATATTCGCGGTCCTGCGCGACGCTGCAGGCCGGCACGTTGACCTCGCCGGGTCGCGCGGCGGCCTCGTCCCCAGGAACATATCCTGTGACCTCCTGCGCTTCCTCAACGCCTATCTGGCAGAGGTGGTTCAGCATCTTGTGAGCGATTCGAAGATAGAGACCCCTGTCCGACTCCCGGAGCAGGTGCAGCGGACTGCGCCACGACTCGCGCGGCTCGCCGCCGGTCCCGTCCCGCAGCGACTCCCAGTCCTTCTGCAGCTCATGGAGCCGCTCTCTCAGGAGCGCGTGGCCGATGAGATCGGCGATGGTCCTGATGAGCCGGACCTCCTCCTTGAGAAACGGCCCGACGTCCTCCTGGGGCCGACGCTCGAGGTAGTAGACCTCGATGCCGCCGACGCTCTTTCCCTGCACCGTGATGTCTCCGCGGAGAACCCACGGGGTCGGCTCGAAATCGCCGAGCTTGTGAACGCGACCCTCGATCGTTATGGCGGCCCGGCAGATCTCCGGATACTGCCAGCCTTCGGGGATGGCCGCGAGGACCCCTGGAATCGCGCTGTCCAGGCCGTCCTCCGTGGAGCGCAGGGCTTCCTCGACGTGGTAGAGGCAGCTGAGTTCCTTGGCGCGCTCCCGGAGCGACGTCAGGAGAACGTCCGGCGCTCTGTTCTTCTCGTTCTCAGGCATGACGAATGACCCCTCTTCCGGAACGCCCGTCGACCCGGACGTTGAGCGGTCCCTCGGATCTGACGTGTCGGACGAAGTCGGTTTCAGCGAAAGCGGGCATGGCCAGAAGCTCGTCCCAGCGGATGCCGGGGGCGGCCGAGTGAGGCACCGAAAGGTAGAGGACGTGGAAGCTCAACAGGTTGTGGAAGAAGTGCGACCCCTGGCTGAGATCGGGGTTCATGTCCGGCAGCGTCGCCTCAACGATGACGCGAGCGCTGCTGATCTGCCCCCAGTCGACCGGGATCCCGAGCCACGGGTCCGAGCTGCCCCAGCGGCCGAACCCGATGAAGATGGCCGGGTGCCCCTCTCGCACCAGAGTCCGGTTGACCTCCTGAAGCTCCGTCGCGATCCTCTGCGTGTGTTTCGCCTCGAAGGCGTCGGGCTTCACGTAGACTATGTCGGTGATGTCGCGTCGCTCGCCGTTCCCGAGCACGTTGGTCGAGGAAACCAGCGTGGACGACGCGTCGAGCTCCGAGTCGTCGATCGAGACCTCCTCGAGCGAGACCATCATCGGCCGCGCCTGCAGGAAGCCGAACCGCGGTCTCTTCCTCTCCAGAGGGTCGAGCGCCACGGCGAACTCGATCTCGATGTCCGAGCCGGTCGCCTCCTTCGTCCGGTCAATGAGCTCCACGATGAGTTCGTTCAGCGGCAGGACGTCGAGCGTCAGGACAGGAGCGAAGTCGAGCACCTTCGGTCCGTCCTTCCGGAGACCCGGCCTCATCCTCTCCGACCTCGGATCGTACGTCGAGCAGAGCTTCGACAGACTTCCGTCGGCCTCGGCGTCCTCGAGCGAGGCCCGGACAAGGTACTCCGTCTCATTGATCGGGTCGTGCGGAGGGGCCGGCCCCATGTTGACGGCCCAGAAGCCCGACTGCGTGTTCTTCATCAGGTCGCCGACGTCCGCGTACGGCGGCGGGGCCTTCGGGTGTTCCGGAGAGTAGGTCCAGGTGATGCCGCCGTCGACGATCTCCTTGCCCAGTCCCAGCGCGAGGTTCACGACGCCGTCGGAAGGCCTGGAACGCCCCGTCGGGTAGAAGTTGTACGAGCGTCCGACCCCGGATATCGCCGGGTAGAAGCGGCTGTTCCAGCGCGCGCCCACGATCTCCTGAACGACGACCGCCATCTTCTCGTTCCTGATGTCCTCGTCGATAGTCTGCATGTAGCTTCGCGGCCCCGCGAAGAACGTCGACGCGTAGACGAACTTGATCGCCTCCACGAAGCGGTGGAACCGCGCGTCGATCTCCGCCTGGTTGTTCGGGATCATCTTCGTGCCGTAGACGCCGGCGAATGGATGCGCGAGCGCGTCCTCCAGCAGGCTCGACGAGCGGACGGCGAGCGGCGTGTGTGTCTCCGAGATGAGCGAACGGAGGTCTCCCACGAACTCGGCCGGGAACTCGGCTGTCTGGAAGGCTCTCGCGATGGCCTCGTCGTCGGCGTCGGAGAGCGCGACCTCGTAGAGCTCGTTCCGCTCCATGAAGCTGTCGAAGACGTCCGTCGCGATCACCGTGAGCGTCGGCACGGCGACGTCGAACTCGGGGAAGCTGTCGGATGGAAGCGAGGAGAGCACGTCGTCGCGCGCCTTGAGGAGTCCGGCGGCCTTGCCGCCGATCCCGCCCGAACCTATTCGGGTGAAGGTCCGATCCGCGCCGAGGAACTCCCGGCCGAACTCCGGAAGCTGCGACGCCTCAACCGGTGCCATCAAGGCCTCGCTTGGCGGAGGAGGGACGGAGCGCCCATGAGGCGGGGCGCCCCGTCCGAAGGACATCAGATCCAGCCGCGGTCGCGGCACGCCTGAGCGACCCTGTTGATCGCCACGACGTAGGCGGCGTCCCGCATGAATATCTTCTGCCTGCGGGCCAGACCGCTCACCGCGTGGTACGCTGAGGTCATCTTCACATCGAGCTTACCCAGAACCTCGTCCTTTTCCCAGAAGTAGTTCATGTTGCTCTGGACCTGCTCGAAGTAGCTGCAGGTGACCCCGCCCGCGTTGGCGAGGAAGTCGGGGATCACATGAATGCCCCTGGCGTGCAGGGCTTCATCCGCCTCCGGCGTCGTCGGTCCGTTCGCGCCTTCGCCGATCACCTTGACGCGCTGACTGATTCTCTCGACGTTCTCGCCGGTGATGGAGTTCTCGAGGGCGCACGGCATGAGCACGTCCACGTCCTGCTCGATCCACTGCTCGCCGTCGATGACCTCGTAGCCGAGCTTCTCGGCCTCGGCGCGGTTGATGCCGCCGAA
Source organism: uncultured bacterium (assembly GCA_964596015.1). GTDB lineage: Bacteria > Joyebacterota > Joyebacteria > Joyebacterales > Joyebacteraceae > WJMD01. The sequence continues at coordinate 10,066 of CAZQSB010000010.1, forward strand.
GGGATCCGTGACGCCGCGGAGCTCCTCGAGGTCGACGCCCTCGGGCTTCCTGAAGGCGTACGCGCACTGGTCCGTCTGGTCCCAGCACGAGACGCAGACGACCGTGCCGCCGATCTGTGTGTAGAGCTCGATGGCGTACTGAGACACGTTGCCGAACCCCTGGACGCTCGCCGTCGTGTCACTCGGCCGTATGTTGAGCTCCTTCAGGGCCTCCCGGAGGGTGTAGACGACGCCGTATCCGGTCGCCTCGGTCCTCCCCAGCGAGCCTCCCATCCCGACCGGCTTCCCCGTTATGAGGCCCGGGAAGTGGCCCCCTTCGATCTGCTCATATTCGTCCAGCATCCAGAGCATGTGCTGCGCGTTCGTCATCACGTCGGGCGCGGGGACGTCGGCGACGGGGCCGACGTTCTTCGCGAGGGCGCGCACGAACCCGCGGCAGATAGCCTCCTGCTCACGGGCGCTGAGGTTGTGCGGATCACAGATCACGCCGCCCTTGCTGCCGCCGAGCGGAATGTCGACGACCGCGCACTTCCACGTCATCCACATCGACAGAGCGCGCACCGTGTCGATCGTCTCCTGCGGGTGGAACCGGATGCCGCCCTTGCCCGGGCCGCGGGCGTCGTTGTGCTGGCACCGGAACCCCTGGAAGACCTGCACGGTGCCGTCGTCCATGTGGACCGGGATGGTGAAGTGGTACTCCCGCATGGGAGTCCGAAGGAACTGGCGAGCGCCGTCGTCCAGGTCGATCATGTCGGCGATACGGTCGAACTGGGCGCGCGCCATCTCGTACGGGTTGAAGGCGCCCTTGGCTGCCATTGGAACCCTCCGTCACTAGAGACGCTGAATGGTCACCGAACCCGCCCCCCGGCGTCGCCGACACCGTCGACCGCCGCGCGGATCCAGGACCATTCTGTTGCAGGGCCCGCCCGGACATTCGGGCAGACCAACCTCCAAGGCTACCCGGAAGTGAGCAGGGGGTCAAGAAAACAAGGGAGTTTTCCGGCTCCCGGGGGCCTTACGGCACAAGCTGCGCCAGAGACGGGGGCGAGCCGTAGGCGATGATCCAGAGATAGCCGTCGCGGACGGTCAGATCGCCGTGCTCGTCGCTGTAGGGTACCGTCCAGTTCACGGAGCCGTCGTCAGGGTCGACGCAGTAGAGGGTGTCGCCATCCTCGACGGCGACCCAGAGGTTCTCCCCGTCGTACGCGAGCCCGCGCGGATCGGCGTCTTCTCCAGGCGTGGTCAACGTGCCCGTCTCCGTTCCGTCCGACGTGTAGATGTGAATGAGTCCGTCGCCCTGTGTGCCGGCATAGTTCCTGTTGCTGCCGTAGTAGAAGACCTCCCCGTCCCATGCGACGCCGCCGGTCTGGGCGGAGTAAGCGACCGGGAAATAGGAGAGCTGGGCGCCGGTTTCCGTATCGCGCTCGTGGAGATAGGAGCTCTCGGTGACCCACAGGTGCTCGCCGTCCCATACGAGCGAGCCCGTCCAGCTTGTCAACCCGGGGATCGAGTCGACTCGGACTCCCGTCGTGCCGCTCAGCTTGTAGATGTCTCCGGTCCAGGTGGAGATCCAGAAGTCCTGGCCGTCATTGGTGAAGCCGGAGTAGTAGGCTCTGAGGAGGATCGGCGGAAGCGCGATCTGGTCGACGACCGTGCCGTGGTCGGTCCTGAGGTGGAGCGTCGTCGTGGCGGTCCCCGTGTCGCTCCCGTCCCGGGCCTCGACCGTCACGGTGATCGTGTCGCCGGACGCGTAGCGGTGGTATGCCACGGCTTCGGTCGACCAGTCGGTGTCGTACGTTCCGTCGCTCTCGAAATCCCAGCGGAACTCGATCGCGCGGCCGCCCGTGCTCGTGGCGCCGGCCGAGAGCATGAAGTCGGTGATCACGGTGCCGGTCGGAGGATCGACGGCCGCCGACACGTCGAGGACGGCGCTGGGTGACGTGCTGTCGCTGCATCCGGCGGCGGCGACGGCGACGACGGCGAAGAGCAGGAAGAGCTTCCTCATGTCAACCTCCCTGTCGTATCTCAGTCCGGCTGGGCGCGGCTCTCAGGCCTCGTCGCGCTCTCTCTTCTCCCTGACTATCTCCTCGGCGATGGCGTACGGCACCGCCTCGTATCTCTCGAAGTGCATGGTGAACTGGCCGCGTCCGCTGGTCAGGTTCCGGAGCTCCGACGAGTAGCCGAACATCTCGGCCAGCGGAACGCGCGCGGTCGTGACGGTCACGGTCTGCTTCGGCTCCATGTGGAGAATCTGGCCGCGCTTACCGCAGATGCTCGAGGTCACCGCTCCGGTGTACTCGTCGGGCGCCGTGACCTCGACGCTCATCACGGGCTCGAGAAGCTCGAGACCCGCCTTGCGGCAGGCGTCCTTGAATCCCTTCGAGGCGCAGGTCCGGAACGCCATCTCGGACGAGTCGACCTCGTGATAGGTGCCGTCCAGGAGCGTCGCGCGGACGTCGACCATGGGCGAGTCGGAGTAGGGGCCCTTCGCCATGGCGTCGACGAACCCGCGCTCGACCGCCGGGATGTAGTCCCTCGGAATCCTGCCGCCCTTGACCTCGTCACGGAAGTCGAATCCCGAACCCGGGCCGCCGGGCTCCAGGCGGAACTTGACGTGGGCGTACTGACCGTGTCCGCCTGTCTGCTTCACCAGCTTCTCGTCGTGCTCGACCATGCCGACGATCGTCTCGCGGTACGCGACCTGCGGTCGGCCGACCTCGGTCGACACATTGAACTCGCGCTTCAGACGGTCGACGATGATCTCGAGGTGAAGCTCGCCCATGCCTGAGATGATGGTGTCGCCGGTCTCCTCGTTGGTCGAGACGGTGAAGGTCGGATCCTCGTCGGCGAGTCGTATGAGGGCCTTCTGGAGGTTGTCGCGGTCCGTCCTGCTCTCCGGCGTGACGGCCATGCTGATGACGGGCGCAGGGAACTCGATGGCCTCGAGGATGACCGGGTGATCCTCGTTGGTCAGCGTGTCGCCCGTCGTCGTATCGGCGAGGCCGACGACCGCGCCCACCTCTCCGGCGTGGAGCATGTCGATGGCCTGACGGTCGTCAGCGTGCATCTCGAAGAGGCGACCCACCCGCTGTCGCTTCTCGCGGAGCGGGTTGTAGACGGTCTCACCGGAAGAGAGCGTTCCCGAATACACCCTGACGTAGGTCAGCTTCCCCATGTGGCGATCGGTCTGGATCTTGAAGGCGAGCGCCGCCAGCGGCGCCGCGTCGTCCGGTTGACGGACGATCTCGGCATCGCTCTCGGGTCTCACGCCGATGACGGGTGGAACGTCGAGGGGAGAGGGAAGATAGTCGATGATCGCGTCCATCAGCCGCCGCACGCCCTTGTTCTTGAAGGCCGCGCCGCAGAGCACCGGGATGACGTCGCCCTCGATGGTCGCCTTGCGCATCGCCGCAACGCACTCGGCGCGCTCGGGAGTCACGCCCTCGAGGAACTTGGCCATCAGCGTGTCGTCCTGCTCGCTGATCCGCTCGATCATGACCTCCTCGGCGGCGAGAGCGCGGTCCATGAGCTCATCCGGGATCGGTTCCTCGCGGATGTGGATCCGTTTTCCGTCGTCGTCGAAGTAGACGGCCTTCATGTCGACGAGGTCGATGAGCCCCTCGAAGCCGTCCTCGGCTCCGATCGGAAGGACGATCGGGACGGGGTTGCCGCCGAGCTCCTCACGGATCTCCTTCACGACGCCGTCGAAATCGGCGCCGACGCGGTCCATCTTGTTGACGAACGCGATGCGCGGGACGCCGTGCTTCTCAGCCTGTCGCCAGACGGTCTCAGACTGCGGCTGCACGCCCCCGACCGCGCAGAAGAGCGCCACGGTCCCGTCGAGAACGCGGAGCGCGCGCTCGACCTCCGCGGTGAAGTCGACGTGGCCGGGCGTGTCGATGATGTTGATCCGATGGTCGCGCCAGTAGGCCGTGGTCGCGGCCGACGTGATGGTGATGCCGCGCTCCTGTTCCTGGACCATCCAGTCCATCGTCGCCTCGCCGTCGTGGACCTCGCCGAGGCGATGCGTGCGGCCCGAGAAGAAGAGGATCCTCTCGGTCACCGTTGTCTTGCCGGCGTCGATGTGCGCCATGAGCCCGACGTTGCGGACCCTCGTGATGTCTACGTTCCTCGGCATCGTCCTGCTCCGGTTCAACGGATGTGAATGCGGTTCGCACGAAGGCTAACCCTCCGCCGGACCTCAGTCAAGCAGGTCGGCCGCGAACCCTGTGAGGAGTGGATGGGGAGAGAGGTGGCGCGAGGCCGGTCCGGGCCGTCGCGCCCCGAGCGGAAGGCCGCGAGCGTGCCCGTCCGCCGGCCGCTGTTGCGCGCGGGGCGGGCGTCTTCGCGCCCGCCCCGGTAGCGCGACATGCAGGAATCCCGGCAGCCGCTACTCCGCGATCGAGATCTCCTTCGAGCTCTGCCAGAGCCCGTGAATGTTGCAGAACTCCGTGGCGTACAGCGTGCCCGGAACCTCGGTCTTCATGCGGAACAACGCGACGTGGTCCGTGTAAATGGTGCTGGTGTTCGGGCCCTCGGTCGAAGCGCCGTGCGCGCCGAACTCGAAACTCCCGATCTCGTAGGCGAACGGCGAGCCCTCCGGCTTGAAGTACAGGCGGATCCACCGGATGTGATGCTCGGTCGTGTTCGGGTGCGGGATCTCCTTGCCCACCGTGACCAAGACGTCGGTCATCTCGCCGGGCACGAACGAGTCCGGGCATTCGATGACCGGGACGTGCTTCTCGGTCTCCCAGTCGTCGGTCTGGTAGATCTCGCCGACCGCGGCGGTCGCCGGCGCCGAAGCGGCGGCCAGGACCAGAATGAAGGGGAGCAGGACAAGAAAGCGCGTGAGGTTCATGGCATTCTCCTTTCGCTCGAGCGTGGATCATCAGGAATCGACTCGACCGTGCAACGCTACCCGGGCGTTGAGCACGAGTCAAGACCATCGGCGTCCCTCGGCCGGGCCTGCCGAAGATGCGACCCGCAGGCGCTATGGAACAGAGGGCATTGACTGTGGCGGGCTCAGGCAGGTATAATGAACAATGGTCGGGTGAGCCCCCACAAGCGAACCATCTCAGGCCCCCGCTCCGGGTCCGCCGACGGAAGGTGCGCGATGCTCATGCGCCTGCCGTATCTATTGCTGCTGCTCTCTCTCTCGGTCATGTCCGTCGCCGCGAGCGACGCTCCCGCCCATCCGTACGTCCCGAACGAGGTCATCGTTTCCTTCGAGGAGAGGACGACCGACTACGAGCGGGCCCGCCTGCTTCTCGATATCGGCGCCGTCTCTGTCCGCCATCTCGGCCTCATCAACGCGGAAGTCGTCACGCTGTCTTCTCTCACAGTGGACGAGGCGCTGGCCGTCTGCAGGAAGAGCGGCTCGGTCGCCAGGGCCGAACCCAACTACATCATCGCGATAGCGGATGCTCCGAATGACCCTTTGTTTCCGGAGCAGTGGTCTCTTAACAACACCGGCAGCCCGGGGGGAGTCGCGGGGGCCGACATCTGCGCGCTCGACGCGTGGGCGCTCGCCGCCGGTTCGCGCGACGTCCTCGTTGCCGTTCTGGACACCGGCATCGACCTCGACCATCCGGACCTTGCGGACAACATCTTCGTGAATCCCGGAGAGGTACCGTCGAACCACGTCGATGACGACGGCAACGGCTTCGTCGACGATGTCAGCGGTTGGGACTTCAGAAACGACGATGCCTATCCCTTCGACGACCACGGTCACGGCACGCACTGCGCCGGGATCATCGGGGCCGTTGGCGACAACGACCTGGGAACCGCCGGGGTGGCCTGGGAGGTCTCGATCCTCCCGCTCAAGCTGATGAATCAGAGTGGTGTCGGAAGCAACGCCGACGCGGTGGACTGCATTGGGTACTGCGTGCTGATGGGCGCGGACATCATGAGCGCGAGCTGGTGCGGGGGCTCCTACTCATGGGCCCTGGAACAGGCCCTCTGGGAGGCCTCGTCCGCCGGCGTGCTCTTCGTCACCGCCGCGGGCAACAGCGGACAGAACGCGGACGACTTCCCGATCTACCCCTCCTGCTACGAGTCCCCGAACATCATCTCGGTCGCGGCGACCGACGAGAGCGACGCGCTCGCGAGCGAGCTGGACTGGTCGTCCAACTACGGAACGACTACCGTGGATATCGCCGCTCCGGGAACGAGGATCATGAGCTCCGCGGTGGGAGGAGGACACGCTCTCATGTCGGGGACCTCCTGCGCCGCCCCTCACGTTGCCGGCGTACTGGCTCTGATGCTGGCGGATTCGCCCGGCGCGACGGCGGACGAGCTGAAGCTCCGTCTGCTGTCCTCGGCCGAGCCGGTTCCCGGGCTCGCGGGCCTGATCGTCTCGGAAGGACGGCTGAACGCGCACGCGGCCATCGCCGGTCCGGATTCCGTTCCTCCCGGGAGAGTGACCGATCTCACGGCCGGGGAGGTCGGCTCGACCCGGACCGACCTCACGTGGTCGGCCGTCGGGGACGACGGAACAGCTGGCGTCGCGACTGGATACGACATCCGCTATGACCTGACCGAGATCACCGAGGCGACCTTCGGGGCCGCACCGCAGGTTTCCGAGGCGCCCACGCCGGCGCCTTCCGGAAGCCTGCAGATGGTGCGGGTCTCAGGGCTCTCGCCCGCAGCGACGTGGTACTTCGCCGTCAAGACGTTCGATGAGTACGGGAACGTCTCACAGATCTCGAACATCGCTTCAGCTGTCACCCTGGGACCACCGGCCGTCTCCGCGTCCCCGGACTCGATCGCGGTTTCCGTTCTGTCGGGGCAGACCGGGGGCGCGCCGCTTGGGCTGGCGAACACGGGCGAAGGCCTGCTCGACTGGGAGGCGTCCGTCGAGCCTCCCGTCTCCTGGCTCGCACCCGAACCTGGGGCAGGAGCCGTCGCCGCGGGCGAGTCGTGTCTGGTCGAGGTCGTCTTCGACGCGTCCGGAACGCCGCCGGGAATCCATCGTGCGACCCTCGTCTTCGCAACGAATGACCCCGATCAGCCCGTCCTCGAGGTGCCGGCGCGACTGGAGGTCATCGGCGTTCCCGTCATCGAGACAGGACCGGCGCTCGTCGACTTCGGAGAGGTGTTTGTCGAGTACTCGAGCGTGGAATCGGTCTTCGTCTGGAACAGGGGAACCGCGACGCTCACGGTCGGCGCCGTGGACATCGCGGGCGAAGGGTTCGATTCTCCCGGCGGGCCGTTCGCACTCGAACCGGGGGAGAGCCGGAAGGCAGGCGTGACGTTCGCTCCGGAGACGGAGGGAGAGCACGAGGGCGAACTCAGGTTCGAGAGCAACGACCCGACCACTCCCCTTGTTGTTGTACCTCTGATCGGATCCGCCGTCCCCGCTCCGGTTGTCGTCGCGTCTCCCGACTCGATCGGCGCCGCTCTCCTCTCCGGCGAGTTCACCACGCGCTCCTTCCAGATCGAGAACGCGGGGGGAAGTCCTCTCACATGGACCACCGACCGCGAGCCCGCCTTCGGCGATTCGGGTGGGGCATGTGAACTCGCCGGCACGGTGATAGCGCGCGACCGCCATCACGGCGAGCACCCGAGCGGGCTCTGGTCGGTGATCATCGGCGACCTCATCGCACGAGGCGCGTCCGTGATCGAGATCGACGAGCCCCTTACGCAGGCGATACTCGGAGAGATCGACGTTCTTTGGGTCACGGACTGCTCCGAGGAGTGGTCCGAGCAGGAGACCGTCGCGCTCGGCGAGTGGGTCCGGGACGGCGGCGGTCTGTTGCTCGAGGGCGACGAGACCACGAGCACGGTCGCTTACAACGCGATCCTCCGGGAGACGCGGTCCGGCATCGTCTACTCGTCCACCGACGGCGTCCCGGGAACGACGACGCTCGTCTCCTCTCACGTGGTGACAGACGGCGTACGGAGCGTCTACTTCTACTCGAACAGCGCATCCATACCGGTTGCGGACCCGCCGTCCCGTTCCGTCGTCCTGGACCTCGGCGGCACCCCCGCGGTGGTGGTCTCGATTCCCGGAAGAGGTCGGGTCGCGGCGCTCGCGGACGAAGCGTTCCACGACGGCCACATCGTCGACGGGGATAACCGTCTTCTGGGGAATCAGATCTTCGACTGGCTTGCAACCGGCGTGGACTGGCTGGCCCTCGACCCGGTCGGGGGAACGCTCCTGGCGGGCGAGGGCCGCGTCGTCGAGGTCTCGCTCGGCCGCGCCGGTCTTCTGGGGGGCGCGTACGCTACCGAGCTGAACATGCTGACGAACGATCCGTCGAACCCCGAACTCCTTGTCAGCGCGCGGCTGTCGGTGTCCGGTCTTCCTACGATCGCTCTTTCGGACACGCTGCTTGACTTCGGCGAGGTCGCGGCCTGGAGCGCCGTTTCCAAAACGTTGACGGTGACGAACGACGGGACCGACTCGCTGAAGGTGCTCTCCGTTGAGGCGCGCGGCGATGGGTTTTCCGCATCGCATGTCCCGTTCACCCTGTGGGTCGGTGAGACGAAGGACATCGAGGTCGGTTTCTCGCCCGAGTCCGTGGGCGCGCGGTCGGGCACTCTCTTCGTCCGTAGCGACGCCGTCGACCAGCCGGAGGCAGCCGTACACCTTGTCGGAACCGCCGTTCCTCCTCCTGATGTCCTCGTCGCACCTGTCGCTCTCGAGGCGTCGGTTCCTCTCGGTCTCCGCGACACGCTGGCGCTCTCCGTCGGAAACGTGGGCGTGAGCGATCTGGTGTGGACGGCGTCCACGGGCGAGGTCCAGGGCACCGGGCCCGGCAGGCCGCGGCCGGACTGGGTCTCCGTGTTCCCCGCGTCAGGCGTGACACCGCCTGGTACGACGGACGATCTCTACGTCGTGCTCGATGCGACCGTCGCGGCCGAAGGTCTTCACGAGGCAATCGTGATCATCGAGAGCAACGATCCGGACGAAGGCCGGCTCGATGTGCCGCTCATGCTGACGGTGACCGCGACCCCCGACATCTCCATATCTCACACGGCGTTCGACTTCGGCGGCGTCATGGTGGGCTCCTCAGGGGAGCGGCACCTGCAGGTCCTCAATGAGGGGAACTCGGTTCTGCGAGTTCTCGATGTCACGACGGACCACGAGTTCTTCTCCGGCGAACCGGAGTCCCTGCTGCTCGAACCGGGAGAGGCGCAGGACCTTGTCGTGGTCTTCGCGCCTCTCGAGGGGGGAGAGGTCGCCGCTCTGCTGACAATCCACTCGGACGACCACGACGAAGGAAGTCTGGAAGTCGAGCTCATCGGAAGGGGGCTTGTCCCGCCGGAGCTCGCCGTCGCGCCGACCGATTTCCAGATACGTCTCGCGGAAGGCTCTGTCGAGCTGAAGGCCCTCACGATGGAGAACCACGGCGACGGCCCGTACATGTGGGACCTGGACATCTCGACCGGTCACGGGCAGACGGGAAGTCAGGATCTCGACGGCGTCGTCATCATGTGGGACCGTTCCCACGGACAGCCCGGAATAGGAACTGTCGGCGCCTTCGCCGAGGAGCTTCAGGAGCGCGGCGCTCTGGTCCTGGAGAACCACAGCCCGTTCACGCCAGGTCTTCTCGCCGCGTACGACGTCGTGTGGAGCGGTCAAGTGCAACAGCACTGGCAGGAGTCGGAACGGGGAGCGCTCGCCGAGTGGATGGGCTCGGGCGGGGCGCTCCTGTTGACATCCGATACCGGCCTGGATGTCGCCGTCTTCAACGACCTGCTCGCTGCCGTCGACGAGCCGTTCGCCTTCAGCGTGCAGCCGGGCTTCTCAGGACAGACCCGCGAGGTGCACGGACACTGCATCACGAGGGACGTCGCCTGCGTTCACCTCACTTCGAACTCCGCCACTCTCGAGGCGCTCGCCCCTGGGGCGTTCCGCCTGGTCGACGACTGGACCGGCCGACCGAACTCCGCCGGCTCGCGCTTCTTCGAGGGGAGGGTCGTGGCCGTAGCGGAACAGCTCTTCGAGAACGGGTCGATCGACAGAGAGGACAACAGGATCTTCGCGCACGCCGTCTTCGACTGGCTCGTCTTCGGCGCCGGCTGGCTGGTCCCCGGTAAGTGGTCCGGGGGGCTGATGCCGGGCGCGATCTCGGACATCTCTCTCTCGGTCGACGCGACGGGACTCAAGTACGGATCGCATCCGGCGAGGCTCGTCCTCATCAGCCGCGACCTCGGCGAGTCGAACATCGTCATCCCCTTCGAACTCTGCGTCGTCAGCGGAAGCATCATCGAGCTCTCTGAGTCGAGCCTGGAGTTCCCGGACACGGATCATGGGACCACATCCGTCGAGACGCTGGTCATCGGGAACAGCGGGGTCGCGCCGCTTCTGATCGGTTCGATCTCGACGGACCACGACTGCTTTCTGCCGAGCGCGAGCACCCTCGGAATTCCGGCCCAGGGCGAAGCGGCGATCCGTGTGAGCTTCTTTGCGGAGTCACCGGGTTGGTACGAGGCGCAGCTCTCCATCCGGAGCAACGACATAGACGATCCTGCCGTCGCTGTGCCTCTGATCGCCCGCGCCATCCCGGCGGGATTGGCGGAGGTCTCCCCGGACTCACTATGGGCCGAGGTGTTCCAGGGAGGTGCTGCGACGCTTGAGCTCCTCATCGAGAACGTCGGCAGCGCGGAGCTTCTCTGGGACATCCAGGCGCGGGAGGCCACGCGGAGACTCGCGCCACGGCGACACGGCTGCGCGGAGCCGTCGGCGGCCGACGCCGGCAGAGGCGGCGGAACGGACGTAGGTTGGATCTCGTTCGACGACGGCGGCGGGCTGTTGATGGCGGGCGAGGCCGCGGTGGTCCAGCTGAGTCTCGACGCGACGGAGCTTGACGAGGGTGAGTACCGTGCGGATCTGGTCATTACGACAAGCGATCCGCGCAGTCTGACGATGTTCGTTCCCGTCGGCCTCGCGATCATCCCGCCGACACCGGCGGACGGGGTCGTGTGTGCCCTCTTCGGGAACGGAGTGGTGACGCTGGACTGGTGGCTTCCTTCGGTCGCGGGGATCGACGCGCTGAACGTCTATCGCTCGGACGACGGCGATGCCTACGTTCTGTTGAATGAGCAGGCGATCGAGCCCTCCTGCGTCGGCGAGTTCGTCGACCTCGACTGCTGGCCTGGCGGCGTTCTCTGGTACGACGTCCGGGCGCTCCTTTCTGACGCCACCGAGATGAGCGTAGGCCCGGGGCCGGTCACGGTCGACGTGCCGAGCGTCGCAGTGACCACGCTCCATCCCCCGAGCCCCAACCCGTTCGTGGTCGGAACGACGCTGTTCTTCGACACCCCGAACTCCGGAACCCGCGTCGTCGTCAGCGTGTGCGACATCTCGGGCAGGCTCGTCCGGACGCTCTATGACGACCGCCCCGCGGCGGGACGGCGCTTCGTGGAGTGGAACGGCAGATCGGAGGCCGGCGACGCCGTGGCGTCCGGCGTGTACCTTCTTCGTCTCGAGGCCGACGGCGTCACGAGGACGCGCAAGGTCATCCGCCTCAGGTGACCAGCCATGTCAAGCGGCCCGTCGCCGACCGCCTGAAGTGTCACAAAGGCCCGAGCGAGGCCCTTTCCGAACGAACACTTGCGACCTGAAGCATCCCTCGCTACGCTGCGATTGCGGCATGCGTAGCCGTTCGCCACTCTGCCTGGTCGGGGAGAGAGACGTGGGAGAGAGAGAAGCGCGCGACGACCGGGATTACCGTCCGGAGTGCTGCGTCGAGATGAAGGGACCCCTCGTCGCGCAGCTCATGGGCGCCTCGAAGACGTACACGACCGGTCCCGAGGACGTCGAGGCGCTTAAGCAGACCGACCTCGACCTCAACGCGGGCGAGCTCATCCTCATCATCGGTCCTTCCGGTTCGGGGAAGACCACGCTTCTCTCCCTGCTCGGCTGCGTCATCTATCCCACCGACGGGTGCGTATGTGTTCAGGGGGCGAACACGAAGCTCCTGAACGACGACGAGCTTGCGGCCCTGCGCCTCAGAGAGATCGGCTTCGTCTTCCAGGGACTCAACCTCATCGCGCCGCTCAGCTGTGAGGAGAACGTCATGGCGCCTCTCATCATCAGGGGAGAGGAGTCCCACGTCATCACGGAGCGCGTCGACCACGCCTTGGAGGTCGTCGGTCTCTCCCACAAGCGGCGCGCCCTGCCGAAGCAGCTCTCGGGAGGCCAGCAGCAGAGGACGGCCATCGCCAGGGCGCTCGTCACAGACCCCTCCATCATCCTCTGCGACGAGCCCACGGGGTCGATCGACTTCGAGGCCGCGCAGTCGGTCATGGATGAGCTTCGGGGCCTCGCCGACGACGGGAAGGCCGTCGCGGTCGTTACCCACGACACCCGGCTCGAGCAGTATGCGGACCGGGTGATCAGCATCGAAGAGGGCGTGGTCGGGGAGAGAACGAAAGAAGGAGGCACAGCGTGAGTGGTTGGGGACGCTCGAAGCTCAGCCAGGGATCGCGGGGCGTCGCTCGGATCGCGATCGCGGCGCTCGTCCTCGGGCTCTTCGTCTGGGGGTGCGGCGACGACGACAGAGACGGTGAGACAGTGGCGAACGAAGTCATGTCTCCCTCGGTCGTGGTGGGCCTCGGGCGCGTCGAACCGCGCGCCAGAATGGTCGACCTCACGAGCGACATCGCAGGCCGGGTCGAGAGCGTGCATCTGAGCGCGGGAGACCGGGCGGCGGCCGGGGACACCATTCTGGGGCTCGTCCGCGGCGTCGAGGCGGCGGCGCTCAGACAGGCGGAAGCCGGCGTTGCGTCACGACGGGCCGACCTCGAGGGGGCCGCGGCGTCGCTCAAGGCGGCAGAGTCCCGCGCCGAGCGCGCCCGGTCGCAGTTCGAGAGAACGGCGCGGCTCTACGATGAGGGAGCCGAGACCGAGGCCAACTACGAGGCCGCGGAGACCGAGTTCGTTGTCGCGTCGGAGGACGTTCGAAAACTGTCGTCGACATGGAACTCCGCCGAAGCGGCGCTCGAGCAGGCCCTCGCCGAGAGCGCCAGGGCGGCGGCCGCTTTCGACCGCCGCATCCTCAAGGCCCCCGCCGACGGGCGGCTCCTTGCTCTCGACGTCGCGGAGGGAGCGGTCATGTCCCCCGAGATGACGTACGGGGTCTTCGGCATCCGGAGCCCCACGGTGGCCCGCTGCGAGGTCGATGAGCTGTTCGCCCTCATGGTCCGGGTCGGACAGCGCGCCATCGTCCGGAGCCACGGCACCGGCGACACGCTGTCGGCGGGCCGGGTCGCGGAAGTCGGACCTTTCCTCAGGCAGAAGTCGCTCTTCTCCGACGACGTCGGCGAGCTCGAGGACCGCCGGGTTCGAGAGCTGGTGGTCTCGCTCGATGACACGACGCGCGTTCTCCTTGGCGCGCGGGTGGAATGCGTGATCGACGTGGACCAGGCGCCCGAGGGACGGTGATGTTCCGTTTCGCCTTCAGATTCGCGCTCTATGATCGAGCCAAGTCGATCGGTGTCATCCTCGGCATCGTCGTCTCGACGTTCCTCGTAGGCCAGCAGGTCGGCATCTTCCTGTTCCTTACCGGCGCGATGTCATCGCTCGTCGACAACACGAAGGCGGACATCTGGATCGTCGACTCCAGAACGACCGACGCGAACTCCCTGGGCCCCATCGATGTTCGCATCGGCGCCGAGGCGAAGTCGGTGCCCGGCGTCGCCGAGGTCCATCCACTCATCGTGTCGGGCGCGCGCGCCCGTTTCCGGGACGGACAGAGCACCTCGGTGGTGCTCATCGGCGCCGAGCCTCCGCAGTTCCGCGGCGGGCCGTGGGACGTCCACCGGGGCGAGATCAGCGAGCTCGTGGAGGAGGGCGCGGTAGGCGTCGACCACTACGACAGGAACGAGCTCAACGGCGCGGACGTCGGGACGCGGTTCGAGATCGGCGGCCGCACGGTCCGCGTGGCTCTCCAGACGAAGGGCGTCCGGAGCTTCGGCGGCATCTACGTGTTCTCGACGCTCGAGACGGCGCGCGTGCTCACCCGGTTCCCCGACACGGAGGTCAGCGCGTTCCTCGTTAATGTCGATGAGGGCGCGGACCCCCGGACGGTGCGCGACCGCATCAACGCGACGCTGCCGAACATCCGCGCCTGGACGAAGCGGGGGCTTTCCGACGCGACCGTCGACACGATTCTCAGCACGAGCGGCATCGCCTACTCCATCGGCACGCTTGTGGTCTTCGCCTTCATCGCCGGAATGGTCATCATCGGGCTCACGATGTACTCGGCCGCGGTCGACCGGATCCGCGACTACGGAACGCTCAAGGCCATCGGGGCGAACAACGCGTATATCAGGCGCCTCATCGTCATTCAGGCGCTCTCGTTCGCACTGGTGGGCTACGGCGTCGGCATCCTCCTCGTCGAGGGGTTCCGTCGGGGCATCGCCGCCAGCGGGATCATCTTCAGCTACGGGCCGCTCTTCCAGGCCGCGTTCTTCGTTCTGACGCTTGTCATAGCGCTCGGCGGGGCCGTCTTCGCCATGCGACGCATCGCGCGCCTCGAGCCCGCCAGCGTGTTCAAGGCCTGACGGTGCCCGGGCGAGGGACGCTGCGGCGGTGCCCGCTACGCCGCGTCCCGCGGGTTGATGCGCGGGCCGCGGTCGGCTATATTGAGACACCAGCATTGATACAGGTTGTCAAGGTCGCCGGGAGGGGTCTTCTCCTGGCATCCGCGCGGCACGCTACGGGAGGACGACCGGTGACGATAGACAGGCCTTGCCCGCGCCCGGCAGGGCGCTTCCTCAGAGTGCTCCTTGCCGCCATGCTGACGGCGCTCGTCGTCGCCGGCCTCTCCGGCTGTGACCGAGGCTCCGCCCCCGGAGGGCGGCTCCTCTTCGTCGGAATCGATTCGGCGGACTGGGATGTCATCGAGCCCATGATGGATGGGGGCCGGATGCCCAACCTCGCATCGCTCGTCGAACGGGGCGTATCGTGCGACCTCCATTCGCTCGAGCCGAAGCAGAAGTCCCCGACGATCTGGGCCAGCATCGCAACGGGGAAGGTCCCGGAGAAGCACGGGATTCTGAGCGACATCGACCCCGTCTCGAGATCGCCCATCACGAGCAATGTCCGGACCGCGCGGACCTTCTGGGAGATCCTCGGAGACCAGGGCACCACCGTGACTGTGATCGGCTGGCTCTGCAGTTGGCCCGCGGAGCAGGTCAACGGCTACGTCGTCACCGATTACTTCCGGTTCCCGCCGAAGCCCGACAGACCGCTTCCCGAGCATCTGACGTATCCCGAGAAGCTCGTCGATGAGGTCGGATCACGCCGCGTCGTCGTCGACGACATCACCGACGACACGCTCGGCCGCTTCGTCGATTTCGAAAACGCGCTCTCGACCGAGGAGGCGCAGAAGCTGCCCATGCACGAGATGTTCACCGAGATGCGAGCCATCAACGAGCTCGACAAGCGCTCCGACCGTCTCAGGGACGTTCTCGCCGGCGACTTCTCGTTTCTCGGGGTCGCCGAACATCTGATGGACCGCAGGCCGACCGACGTGACGGCCGTTTATCTCAGGGGCACGGACTCCGCCAGCCATCTCTTCTGGGCCGCCGCTCATCCCAGGAACGTCGGCTTCGAGGTCTCCCAGACCGAACGCCGCGTCTTCGGCAAGGTCGTCGAGCGCTACTACGAGCTCGCCGACGAGATGCTCGGTGACCTTCTGGAGCGAACGGATGGGGACGACATCGTCATCGTTTGCTCGGATCATGGGTTCGAGGGGCCGAAGCCCGGGCAGCGTCCCGGTGGGATCAATGATCACGGTCCCATCGGTGTCTTCGTCGCGGCCGGAGGCCCCTTCAGGGAGGGGGTCAGGATCCCCGAGCAGACCGTGCTGGACGTCACCCCTACGATCCTCGCTCTCTGGGGTCTTCCGATCGCCCGGGACATGGACGGGACGGTCATCGAGGAGGCCTTCGAGCCGGAGTTCCTCGAACAGCATCCCATCACCCGGACCGCCACCTACGAGGAGACGGAGAGCGCCTCGCGCTGACAATCGCCGGGCTTTCGCAGACCCGCCGACGCAGCGCGGTCGCGGTGCGGCACGGCGCTCGAGCCGCAGGTCGTCGCCTCGGCATCTCCTGGCCACCGCAGACCCGCCACAGCCGATGAACTCCTCGGCGAGGCCCACAGCTCGTTGCCACGCGGGCTTCATCCTGATAGCATGCAGGCAGGCATGAGTGACGGCCCCTCAATGGTGGGCCGCGACCGGGCTCGCTGGAAACCGCCGGCCCGTCGGGCCTCTTCCTGATCGTGACACGGGACGGCGCATGGAGACACTTCTGAGCGTTCTCGTCGGCATCGGGCTCGCCGCGGCGGTCGGTTTTCGCGTGTTCGTTCCGTTCCTCATCGTCAGCATCGCCGCTCTTTCAGGGCACCTCGAACTGTCGCCGGGATTCGAGTGGGTTGGAACGTGGTACGCGCTCATCGCGTTCACCGTGGCGTCGGGCCTCGAGGTCGCCAGCTACTGGATACCCTGGCTCGATAACATGCTGGACGTCATCGCTACCCCCGTCGCGATCGTCGCCGGCACGGTCATCGCGGCCTCGGTCGTCTCCGACATGTCACCCTTCCTGCGATGGTCGCTGGCCGTCATCGCGGGCGTCGGAGTGGCCGGTGTCGTGCAGAGCGCGACGGTGGGGCTGAGGGGAGCGACCGCCGTGACGACGGGAGGGCTCGGCAACCCCGTCGTCTCGACGGCGGAGCTCGGCGGTTCGATCGCGGCCTCGGTCCTGTCGATCGCGGCCCCGGTCATGGCCATCCTGATCGTCGCGCTCGTCGTTTTCATCCTGGTGACCCGCATGCGGTGGATTGCCGGGAGGGGCCTCTCGTGTCTGATGGTCCTTCTGCTCGCGGCGGCCTCGGCCGGCTGCTCCGGTGAGCCCGACCGCCCGAAACACCTCGTCCTCATTTCGATCGACACGGCCCGCGCCGACCACTACGGGTTCCTCGGGAACCTTCACGTCAAGACCCCCAGGCTCGACGCCCTGGCCGCGGAGTCGATCGTCTACACCGATTGCATGACGGTGGCCTCGACGACTCTCGCGTCGCATGTCTCGCTCTTCACGGGCCTCTATCCTCATCATCACGGCACGCCGAGGAACGGTTACATCGTCAACGAACAGAACAGGATGCTCCCGGAGATTCTCAGGGACGAGGGGTTCACCACAGCGGGTTTCGCGGCCGCATTCTCCCTCGACAAGAGGTTCGGCTTCTCCCAGGGGTTCGACCATTACGATCAGGAGTTCGACGTGCTGGTCGGGGACCCCTCCATTGACCAGAACCAGCGGCGGGCGAAGAGCGTCACCGACGCCGTCGTAGGGTACCTCGACCGAGTGGGTGTTCCCGAACGGCTGTTCCTC
>CAZQSB010000010.1:27424-78952 GCA_964596015.1 uncultured bacterium
GTGCACTACTTCGACCCGCACCGCCCGTACGACGCGCCGCCCCCCTTCGAGACGCTCTACGACCCGGCGGGACGTGAGGGGCTCCCCCCGATCGAGGCGATCATCAGGTCTGAGGACGTTCCGCGGGAGAGGCTCAACGAGTACGTTCCCCGGCACCACATGCAGTACGGCGCAGAGATCTCGTACGCCGATCACCACATCGGGCGCCTCATCGAGGACCTCGACGCCCGTGGGCTCCTGGATGATGCGGTCGTCGTTGTGTCAACAGACCACGGCGAGTCGCTCTGGGAGCACTCCGAACCGTTCAACCACGGATTCACCGTCTACCAGTCCGTGATGCGCTCGCTGTGTCTCATCCGTCTTCCGGAGGCCGCAGCCAGAGCATGCCGCATCGACGGCGTGGTCGCCAACATCGACGTTCTCCCGACCGCGCTCGACATCCTGGGGATCGAGTGTCCGGAGGGACTTGACGGCGAAGCGTTGCCGCTCTATCCCTCGCAGGCGCGCAACGAGGCGCGCACCCGATTCGGTGAGGCCACCAAGCCGTGGTCAGAACCACGCCGGGACGGTACGTGGTACAACGCGTCCAACGCGCGCTGTGTCCGTCGCGGGCCACACAAGTTCGTGCGGGTGCCCTACGAGGGGAAGAGGGAACTCTACAACGTCCTCGAGGATCCGGACGAGTGGCACAATCTGCTGGAGGAACCGTCCCCCCGGATCGCCGCGTTGGCGGCCGACCTCGCATCGGAGCTTGCGGCCTGGTCGGCGTCGGCCGACCCGTTCCCGTCCGGGTTCGACCCGTCGCAGCGCGAGGAGACCGTCGAACGGCTGAGGAGTCTGGGGTACCTGGACTAGAACCCATGCTGTCGGGGAGGAGCTCCATGGGCTTCGTACTCGTCGGAGAGGTCGGCGGGGAACGCGTCGAGCTGTCGCTGACCGACGGCGACCAGGTTGTCGGGAGAAGCGCAGACGCCGATCTGAACATCGACCATCCGAACGTCTCGAGACGTCACGCGCGACTGGCGGTGGGGGACGAGGGCATCGTCGTCGAGGACCTCGGCAGCAGGAACGGTACCCGTGTCAACGGTCGGAGGATCACCGCGCCGACGAGCCTGGCTCCCGGCGACGTTGTCGCCTTCGCCGACGCGAAACTGCATCTCGAGAGCGGGCGCGCACCTGATGCCGATCTCGACCTCAACATGACCGCGGTCGCGACATCGACCCTCTCGATCGCGGAGGTCCGCGAGAGCGGCGGAAGGCGTGGCGGAAAGAGCGGGCTCTTCCGGGCCCTCGCGGAGGCGGGGGAGTTCCTCGTCGCCGACCGTCCTCTCGCGACGCTCTACGAGGACGTGCTCGACCTCGTCGAGGGAGCCATCGACTGCGACCGCGTCGTGCTTCTGTCCATAGAGGGCGACCTGGGCGAGCCTTCCGTGACTGCCTCGCGCGCCCGCCGCGGCGGGTCCGGCCGGGGACTCTCGCTCTCGAGAACGATGATCCGGCAGGTCCTCGACGACGGGGTCTCGCTCCTCACGACGGACGCCCAGCAGGATGAGCGGTTCGCGGAGCAGGCGAGCGTCATCTCGCAGGGCGTCCGCGCCGCGATGGCCGCACCGCTTTTCGACAACCGCAGGATCATCGGGCTGCTCTACGCCGACACGACCCAGCCCGGCTCCGCCTACGGAGATGACGAACTCCGGACCTTCACCGCGCTCGCGAATCTCATCGCCGTCAAGATCACGCAGGCCCGCCTGACAGAAGCGGAGAAGGAGCGCCTCCGGCTGGAGCGCGAGCTCGACACCGCCCGAGAGATCATCGACCACATCCTGCCCGAGAGCGTCGCCGGCGCCGACGACTACGATGTTGCCGTGTACTACGAACCCTGCACCGAGGTCGGAGGCGACCTCTACGACGTGAGGCACCTCGACGACGGGAGGACCGTGATCGTGGCGGGTGACGTCGCGGGAAAGGGGTTGGGTGCGGCGGTTCTCGTCTCAAGCATCGTGCCGGCCACGCGCCTTCTGCTGTCGCGGGGCGGCGACCTCGCCCACGCCGCGCGAGAGCTCAACCAGCAGGTCTTCTCGTCGACCGATCCGATGCGCTACGCGACGCTCTTCCTCGGCGTTCTCGATCGTGCAAGCGGGCGCCTCGACTACGTCAACGCGGGACACAACGCTCCCGTTCTCATCTCCCCGGACGGGGAGGTCCGCGAGGTGAGCGCGACAGGCGTGCCGATCGGTCTCATGGAAGAGGCTCCGTTCGCCGCGGAGTCGCTCACTCTGGTCCCGGGGTCTCTTCTGGCGGCGTTCAGCGACGGCATCGACGAGGCGCTCGGACCGGACGACGAGTTCTACGAGACGGAACGTATCCGCGCCCTTCTGCTGGAACGCCGGTCGCTCCCGGCCTCTTCGATCGTCGAGGCGGCCATCGACGACGTGCGGTCGTTCACGAGGGGGGCCCCTCAGTCCGACGACATCGTGCTCCTCGTCGTGAAACGGGCCGGCCCGCGCGCCTAGAACGGGCGGCCGTCGCCTCTTCCTGAGCTTACTGAGACATATTCATTGCCGGGGCAGGCCATTTCGGGTATCATTTCCTGGTGCCGCGTTTTGCGCAACCGCGCACGCAGACAACTACATCGAACACGAGATCGGATGCCCGGGGCCTGGCGGCGCCACGTCGGCCGCATGTGAGACGGCGTTCCGAGGGGAGACAGCAATGCGGACCTGCTACTGCATCGTGTGGATGTTCCTCCTGTTTGTCGTGGCGACCACGAGCGGCCTCGCCCAGAGCCCGCTCGTCAACCCCAGCTACGACGCGTTCGTCGCGGACGCGAGCACCGGCTATGTCTGGGGTTTCAGGGACA
This sequence comes from uncultured bacterium, assembly GCA_964596015.1. Taxonomy (GTDB): domain Bacteria; phylum Joyebacterota; class Joyebacteria; order Joyebacterales; family Joyebacteraceae; genus WJMD01. The sequence goes on from CAZQSB010000010.1 coordinate 30,285, forward strand.
CGCTCGGCACGGCGCTCAATCTCGACGACCCCTTCCTGGACATCAGCGGACTCGCGCTGACGCAGGACGGCAAGGTCCTCGTCAGCGATTACCTGTCCGGCATCAGCCTGCTCGACCCCGACACCCTCGGCGTGTCTGTCGTCGACCCGTACGCGTACTCGGCCGTCGACGTCTACCCGGACGGCGACACGGACGACATCTTCTTCATCACAGGGATCGGCTACTCGGAGCTCTACGTTCTCCTGGGCGGAAGCGCGCCGTCGGAGTTCGTCACGAGTTTCTCCGGCGAGCCCGTCGACCTCCAGATCGCCCCGCTCGGTCCGAACCAGGGCAACCTCTACGTGCTGCTCCGGCCGTACTCCGACCCGCCGGTGCTCATGGAGTACGAGCGCACGGGACCGACGACAGTCGTGTCCGAAGGCCCGGTCGTTGCCTCGGCCCCCAGCGGCGCCGTGAACTTCGCGATCCGCCCTGACGGTTCTCTCGTGCTTCTCGACAGCACGGACGGGATGTTCGACGTCGGGAACGATGGTTCGCTGACGCATTTCGGTCCCGCCGGGAGCGGCACCTGGGAGAAGATCGACATCGCGGCCGACGGCACCATCTACGTCACGGACGAACAGATGGGACTCATCCACCGCTTCGAGCCCGATGGTACCCTCATCCCGCCGGACATCGGCATCCTCACCATGCCGGCGGCGGTCGCCGCGCCCGGGTTCACGCCCTCGGCGCCGGGCTCGACCATCGTCGTGAACCCGATCCCCGAGGTCGAGATCACGTTCGAGGAGGTCACCGGCGGTGGCTACACCACGGCCTACACGACGCCGTCGACGAGCCGCACCAGTCCGGGCGGCAACACGCTCCCGGACTACGCCGTCGCTCCGAGCGGCCGGGACGACTACACATACGTGACGCTCTCCTCCTCGGCCGACTACGAGAACCTGATCCAGGTCGACATCTTCCTGGCCGGCTCGCGGTTCTTCTACGCGTACGGGACGGGGCAGGAGTTCCGCGACGTGACGGTCGAGGGCAGCATCGAGGACGCCAGAGGGACCATCCCGAGGTTCACCGCGCTCGAGCCGCCGACGGGGCGCGACGGCGACGTGGCCGAGGCCGTTCTCGTCGAGGACACCCGGGCCCTCAGCGTCGTCATCGCTGACAAGTTCGACCGGCTCTACGACATGCTCAGGGGCGGACAGCACAACCCGTCGGACACGCCGGACCTCGATTACGTGAAGCTCATCCTGATCGAGTACGTGGACCGGGCGTGGAAGCTCTACAACAGCAGCCAGACGCCCGCGGCGATCGACGAGCTTCTGGACCTGAACGAGCAGATACGGCACTACGCCGGAAGCGCCATTCCGAACTCGCCCGGCGACCCGGAAGGCAACATCGCGGGAGAGATGCTCTCGCGCTCGAAGACGCTCATCTTCAGCCTCTCGCGGCTCTTCCTGCCGCCCGAGGGCTCGACGGGGGTCGAGGACGGGACGCAGTCGTTGTCACTCTCGGGCCCGAACCCCTCCCGAGGTGTGTGTCGGTTCTCGCTTCAGGGTCCGGCGGGCGCTCCGGTCACGGCCAGGATCTACGACGTCGGCGGCCGCGAGGTCGTCACGCTCTTCGAAGGCATGCTCGGTCGCTCGGGCAGGTCGATCGTCTGGGACGGGACCGACGACCAGGGCCGCAGGGTCGCTTCGGGAGTCTATCTGACCCTCGTCAGTACGCCGGAGGCCCAGGTCACCGGCAAGATCGTCTTCGTACGCTAGAGAGAGGCAGCGGCGAACGCAGACGGCGCCGGCCGGGGGTCACCTCCGCCGGCGTCGTCCGCTTCCGGGCCTGACCGGCCCCGCGCCGGTGCGACCCCCGTCCGGAACCAGCACGGAGCGGCCGTGAACGTGATCGGCAGGACCATCTCCCACTATCGGATCGATGATGAACTCGGCCGCGGCGGCATGGGCGTCGTCTTCGCCGCCGAGGACGTCAAGCTCGGCCGCCGCGTCGCCATCAAGATGCTGCCCGCCGAGATCACGGGCGACCACGACCGCGTCGCGCGCTTCATGCGCGAGGCGCAGGCCACCTCCGCCATCAATCATCCCAACATCGCGACCATCTACGAGATCGACGAGGTCGACGGCGCCCTCTTCATCGCGATGGAGTTCATCGACGGGCGGACGCTGCGTGAGCTGATGTCCTCGTGCCCGCTCGACGCGGCGACGGTGCTCGACGTCTCCCGGCAGCTCGCCTCCGGTCTCGGGAGAGCGCACGAGCTGGGCATCGTTCATCGTGACATCAAGCCCGAGAACGTCATGCTGCGCCCCGACGGGATCGTCAAGATCCTCGACTTCGGACTCGCGAAGCTCACCGAGGAGACGGCCGCGACCGACGAGACGGGCCGGATGCCGCTCACCGAGGCGGGGATGATCCTGGGCACGGCGCGCTACATGTCCCCCGAGCAGGCCCAGGGACTCATGGTCGACGCCCGCTCGGACGTGTTCTCGGTGGCCGCCGTCCTCTATGAGATGGCGACCGGCCGCCCCGCGTTCCCGGGGGACAACCGGGTGGCGGTCCAGTACGCGGTCGTCAACGCCTCTCCGGAGCCCATCCCATCGGACCGCGGGCTCCCCTCGGGATTCGCCGACATCGTCGCGCGGGGCCTCGCCAAGTCGCCTGACGACAGGCATCCCAACTGCGTGGCGATGGCTGAGAGCCTGAGAGAGCTCGGGGAGACCGTCGCCGCTCATCCCGAGCGAACCGGCGCCGCGTGGACCGTCGCGACCGGCGTCGTGTCCGTCGCCGCAGACACCTCCACGTCGCCGCATCGCTCCGTGACGGTCCTTCCGTTCCGCAACGTGACAGGGGCGCCGGAGGCCGACTGGCTGAGGTCCGGCCTTCAGGTCATGCTCTCGAGCGACCTGGCGCACACTCCGTCGGTCCGCGTCGTCGAGCCCGAACGCCTCAACGCGGTTCTGTCCGACCTCAAGCTCGAGGGCGCTCTGCAGTTCGATGCCGCGACCGTCCGCTCCATCGCCGAGTACGTGAACGCGGACACCGTCGTGAGCGGCGGTTTCGTCAAGCTCGGCGCCGCCACGCGGGTGGACGTCGTCGTGTCCCAGCCCGCCACAGGTGCTGAGAAGCGCGTCAAGGTCGAGACGGCTGACGACGCCGAGTTGCTGGCGAGCGTCGCCCACATCGCCGCCGAGGTCCTGAGGTCTGTCGAGACCGGGGCGGAGCGCGACCTCGTCACGACCATGGTGGGGGAGAAGGGCTCGCGGGACCCGGACGCGATCAGGGCGTATGTCGACGGACTGACGAGGCTCTACCGTGGCGACAATCTTGCCGCGGCCGAGCTCTTCGAGAGAGCGACAGAGCTCGACCCCGGCTTCGCGATGGCCCACACGTACCTTGGCGCTGCCCTCACCAACCTCGGCCGGGACGACGACGCAGCGGAGAAACTGCAGCGAGCCGTCGAGCTCTCGGGCGACCTGCCCAGGACCGACCGGCTCTTCGTCGCGGCCCGGCAGGCCCTCGCGGCAGGAGACCCGGGCAGGGCCATCGAGGCGCTCGAGGAACTCACGACACTCCTTCCGAACAACCTGGGGGCCTTCTACGAGCTGGCGCTGTCGCACGAACTGGTCGGGAACTGGGACGAGGCGACGGAGAACCTCGAACGTGTCGTCTCGCTCGACCCGAAGTTCGGCGCCGCGCTCTTCGCGCTCGGCCGCGTCCAGATCAAGAAGGGACGCTCGGAGAAGGCGCTCGAGTACCTGACCGGCGCCCTTTCCCAGAGCATCCTGAGCGGCAACCGCGAGGCCGAGGCGACCGTCCGGAACGCGATCGGTCTCGCTCACTTCTACCTCGACAGACACGATGACGCGCTCAATCACTATTCGCAGAGTCTCGAGATCAAGCGGGACATCGGCGACGAGCGCGGGATGAGCGCGACCCTCTCGAACATGGCCGTCGTCTATCAGGTGCGGGGCGACTTCGATCGCTCTGTGGCCACGTACAGGGAGGCACTGGCGATCAGCGAGCGCCTGGGTGACACGCAGGGACTCGCCGAGAACCTCATCAATCTCGGGACCGTTCACGAAGAGATGGGGCAATTTGTCGAGGCGCTCGACTGCTACAAGCGCGCCCTGGACATCGAGACGGAGCTCGGCGACCGCATGGCCGAGATCCTCTGCCTGAACGACATCGGGAACGTCTATCTCACACAGGGCCGCATCGACGACGCGCAGGTCTACATCGAGCGCGCCCTCGATGTGCGGAAGAACATCGGCGAGAAGAAGGGTGTCGGCATTTCGCTCAACTGCCTCGGGACCATCGCGCGGCTCAGGGGGCAGTACGAGCGAGCCCTCGCGAAGCACCTCGAGGCGCTCGAGCTCTTCCGCGAGACGAAGTGGAGGACGGGAGAGGCCGAGACGCTCGTCTGCATGGCGTTCGTCATGGCAGGCCGGGGCCGCTTCACGGCGGCGCTCGAGTCGCTCGAAGAGGCTTCGGCGGTCTACGCGGAGATGTCGGACCGGAGCGGTCTGGCGGTGGTCTCCACGGCTCTCGCCGACGTCGAATGCTCGCTGGGAACGTGCGAACGCGCCATCGAGCGCGTCGATCGTGCGCTCGATGAAGCGGAGAAGCTCGGCAACAGCGAACTCGTCGCCGCGGCGCTCCTGACGCGCGGTCGGCTCAAGAGGCTTACCGGCAAGCTCGATGCCGCCGTATCCGATCTCACGACCGCCGCCGACGCGGCGGAGAGGTGCGGGACCCGTGTCACGCTGCTGCGCGCCCGGATCGAGCTCGGACGGGCGCTCGCGGCGCGCGACGCCGCGGAGGAGGCAAGGACGCTCCTCTCGGGGGTTCTCGAAGAGGTCGGTTCGCTCCGCCTGGGTTCCCTGGAGCCGGAGGCGAGGCTTGCTCTGGCGGAGTCGCTCGAAGTCGCCGGGGAGAGCGCGGCCGCGTTCGAGTCCGCCCGCAACGCCGCGTCACAGGCTGAATCGATCGGCGACCGCGATACGGCCATCCTCGCGCATGCCCTCGCGGGGAGGACCGCCGAGCAGGACGACGCGCGCGAAGAGCACGGGGCCGCCGCGAGGCGGCTCGCCGACGCGCTCGCGTCAGAGTTCGGCGAGGAGAGCGCCTCCTACTTGAACAGACCAGATCTTCAGGCATCGCTTCCGCGGTCGTAAGAACAGGTCGACCACGTCGTGAAATCGCTTCTGGCCGAGCGCGGATAGGCCGTCTCTCCCGGGAACGTCAGGTTGAACCGCCCGGACCCGGGGGAGAGCCACCGGCCGTGTTTCCCGCGGGCTCTCCCTCCCGCGGGCTCCCTGTCGACCGACAGATCTCTCCCACAGAACAGACATTCCAGACAGCGCCGGGCGAGCTCTGCGCCGCTGCTCCCGTGAGCATCGCGAAGCAGAAGAGTGTCCGTCGGCGAACGGTCATTCATAAACAAATCATACGTAGACGAATTTTATTGATTGACATTGTTGGCTCAGCATGTTTGACTCATGCGTGCTTGAGCGACACGCGGCCCGCGAGCCGCGGAGGCAGGAGGATAGCGGAAGGGAGGCCTGTGATGATGAGAGAGAGACGCCTCTTCATGGTTGTCATCGTCGCGGCGGCACTGGCCGCGCTCGGAGCGCCTCGACCCGCGACGGCGCAGGAGGTCTGGTCCGGACGCACCTTCTTCTTCGAGAAGGGCGACTTCGCGAACCCCGATCTCGAGGCGAACCAGGACCGCATCACCGACAACGTCTGGATCACCAGGGACGATCTGCGCGGCATCTACAACATCGCGCAGGAGACCGGCTACACGACCAACGTGAGCCCGGTGGACACGGAGTGGGCCACCGGCGATGCAGTCGACTACGCGACGCTCACGTTCCAGCCGTGGCAGCTTTGGCACGGAAGCAACCCGCCCGGCACCGTGGGCGTCGACGCGTGCGTTCATCTCATCACCGACGACATCTACATCGACATCCGCTTCGAGAGCTGGACGACGTCGGCCGGCGGCGGCGGATTCTCGTACTACCGCGGCAGAGAGGACACGCCCGTGGAGCGCGGGACGTGGTCGACGATCAAGGCTCTGTATGAGAACTGAGCCGCGCCAGTCCGCGGCGATGGCCAAACGGGGGCGACGCGAGCGGACGCTGCAGAAAGAGAGTGTGATTCTGGAGACAAGGGAGAGCAGACGATGAAATCGAAGCTGACGGTTCTCGTCCTCGCCCTCGCGCTGGCGACGGCCGGCTGCAACGGAGGAGGCGGGACCGATCCGGACGACAGCAATGGGATCTCCCAGGACCCATCCTTCTCCAACGAGATCCAGCCCGTCTTCACGACGAACTGCGCGTCATCGAACTGTCACGGCGCCGCAGAGTCGGCGGGGTTGAGTCTCGAGTCCGGCGAGGCGTACGCGGAGCTCGTCAATGTCACGTCGACCAGCGAGCCCGAGTATGTCCGGGTCCTGCCAGACAGGCCGGACAGCAGCTATCTCGTGATCAAGATCGAGGGCGACCAGTCCGTCGGCTCGCGCATGCCGCTGACGGGCGGACCCTTGAGCAGCGACACCATCCAGCTCATACGGAACTGGATCAGCGCCGGAGCGGAGAACGACTGATGGCGAGAACGCGTCTTGAATGCACAGCGTCCGTGACGTGCACCCTGGTCGTGCTCGCGGCGCTCTCGTGCGGTCTTCCGGCAACGGCCGCCGCGGCCGAGCACGGTCCCATCGCCGGGATCTTCTCGGGAAGCTGCGTTCGCTGCCACGGCGGCGATGATCCCGCGGCCCGCCTCAGCCTGGAGGAGGACGAGTTCAGGGAGTCGCTCGTGGGGGTCGAGAGCTCACAGGAAGACCTCGCGCTCGTCCATCCCGGACGACCGGAGCGGAGCTACCTTCTGATGAAGGTCGAGGGAGACGACCGCATCAGCGGGTCCAGGATGCCGCTCGCGGGCGAGCCGTTGAGCGACGGCGAGGTCGAGACGATCAGCGAGTGGATCCGCGGGCTCGGGTCCTCGTCGGACGGAAAGACCGGCGACAGCTCGGAGGGCAACGGTGCACCGGACGGCGGGAGCGAAGGACACGACCACGGCGACGCCGCTCCCGGCGACGAAGGGTCCGCGGGTTCCTCGAACGGCCTTGGTGACGACCCCCGGAACAGCGAACCGGGAGGCTTCGCGGGCACGAGGCTCCTGAACCTGCCGACGACCACGCCCATCGGTGACCATGAGCTCCTCTTCAGGGTCAGCCACAGGTTTCTGCCGCCCGTCACGAGCGACTACGACCCCTTCTGGTACGGCTTGAACGGACCGGCGCACGTGCTTTTGAGTCTGGGCTACGGTGTGACCGACCAGATCAGCGTCACGCTCTCCCACAGCAGCCTGTTCCACGAGTACGAGCTGTCAGCGACCTGGCTTCCCTTTCCCGCGGGGAAAGGAGGTCCGCTGTCCGCCGGACTCATCGTCGGGGGCGGTCTCATGAGCGCCACGCAGGAAGGCGAGGACATCTGGACCTCGGAGAATATGCGGTTCTCCGTCCAGGCTCCGCTCTCCTGGACCCCGACGGAGAGGTTCTCGCTGCTCGTCGTGCCCGGGTACGCGACGAACGCGAATCACTGGGAGGAGGACTCGGAAGGGACGATGGGTGTTGGTGCTGGTGCCCGGGTCCTCCTTCTCGACAGGCTTTCACTGGCGGCTGAGTGGACGACCGTTCTGGAGGGCTACGAGGCGGACGACGACAACTACGGCTTCTGCCTCGAGTACGAGATCGGAGGGCACGTGTTCCAGGTCCTGGCGTCGAACGGGACCGGGCTTACGACCGGTCAGTATCTGCCCGGGGCCTTCGAGGAACTCGGCTCATCGGACCTCCGGCTCGGCTTCAACATCTTCAGGACCTTCTGGCTCTAGTCTGAACGAAAAGAACATCGCTCTTCTGAAGGGGGACGACATGGGACGAGCGAAGTGGACGTATCTCGCGGCGGCCTGCGCGGCGCTCGTCATCGGCCTCGCCGCGGCGGCCGTCGGGCAGGAGGACATGTTCGACGGAGGCTACATCTACCAGAGGTCGTGCGCGACGTGCCATGGGTCGTCGGGAGAGGGGATCGGTCTCTTCGGTCCTCACCTCCGCGGGAATGCCTTCGTCACATCGAGCAGTATGGACGCGATCGGCGAAGTCATCCAGATGGGAAGGAAGTACCGCAACAAGCACCACCCGGAGTACAGCGGCATGCCGAGGTTCCAGTTCATCCGGGGAGGAGACCTCCGCGCGCTCATTGACTATGTCGGCGGGCCTCTCCAGGAGATGGAGGGAGACGTCTCACATCATGAGTAGCTCCTCCCCGGACGCCTCGCGCGGCATACGTGCGGGGGACCTCGCGCGAAGGAGTCGAGAGAGGTACAGCGTAACCGAAGCGACGGGAGGCACACGATGATCCGACGAATCGCTCTCGGCGCGGCGCTCCTCACAGTCGTGGTCGCGTTGCTCCTGCTTGTGGGCGCGCCGCGCGAGGCGAGGGCCGTACCCAGCTTCACCAGGCAGACGACGATGAGCTGCAACCAGTGTCACACGATTCACGGCGGTCCCGTACCGAACTTCACGATGACCGGGAAGAAGTTCCGGGCGCTCGGGTACAGGACGCCGCACGGACGCGAGGAGATCACGTCGGGCGTCGAGGGAGACATGGGCGAGCGGCTGACGCTGCCTCTTCTCGATTACCTGTCGTTCCGTCTCCAGGGAACGCTCGCGAGCGTCGCGAAGTCGCCCGTGACCGAAGAGTGGGGCGAGGTCTCGACGAACCCGACCTCCCGCGTCTCGTGGTTCTTCACGGGACCCGTCGGCGACAACTTCGGGCTCTGGAACGAGTGGTACATCGTTCCGCTCGGAAGCGAGAACGAGGAGTGGTCGCTCGGCCTCGCGTCGTTCGACGAGCTGGATCTCCGGTACATCCTGAACCCCGATAATCCCGACTACACGATCGGGATAGCCCTGAGCAACCAGGGGGTCAACGAACTCTGCGGCTTCGGGCCGTTTCCGGTCTACATCGGGGGAGGAGAGATCTCGCGCGGCTCTGTGCGGGGCTACGCTCACCCCAACTTCGGGAATCTGATGCTGAACGGCTGGATGTACGACCGGTGGACCTGGACGGTCGGAGTGAACACCGGCGACAACAACCTCGGATGGGACTACGCCAACGTGCAGGGGCAGCTCGCCTACGCGTTCTTCAACACGAACGCGAACGAGCTCTGGCTGAACGTCGTCGCTCGAAGCGGAACAGATGTCATTCCGCTTGTCACCGACAACTACGTACCCACGGGAGAGCGCGACTGGGCCTACCGCGACGCAATCGGGGGAATCTCCGCGACCCGTCCGGGCGAAGCTCCGGGTCCCTACCTCTCGACCGACATCGACAGCGCGACGAGCGCGACGGCCGAGGTGCGGTGGTCCAGACAGGATTGGGGCCCTCACAGCTTCGAATGCGTTCTGAGGTACGGCCTCAACACGGAGGAGTACCGCGACGGCGCGTCGACCGACCTCAACACCCTGGGGTTCGTGCTCCTGTACGGCTGGAAACACACCTACTATCTCAAGCCGTTCGTGATGTCCCGGATCACGCATGAGTTCACAGACCACGCGGGGGAGAAGTACGACATCGACTCATCGCCCGAATACGGCATCAACCTGGGGTTCAAGCCGCACGAGAACTTCCTGATCAACCTGGAATGGCAGAACCTCCAGATCATGTCGATCGAGGACGACGCTCTCGACGGAGGCGCGCTCGTCCGACTCTACATCGACTACCTGTTGTAGGTGGTCGCTCACACAAGAAGGGAGCGGGACCATGGCTGAGATGTCCATCAAGTGCAAGTCGTGCGGCCACGAGGTCAGCGCCGAGAGCGAGGACGCTCTCGTCAAGAAGATCCAGCAGCACAACAAGGAGCACCACGACCAGGAGACCTCCGAGGAAGAGGCGCGAGAGGCCATCCGCAAGAGCAATCCGTAGCACATCCGGTCGTTGCGACCGGATGGAAGAACGGCGCAGAACGGCACCGAAGCGAGTCCCTCCCTGCGCCTCAGTGGTCTCCGCCTGCGGCGACCCGAGGGCGGGGAGGGACTCCTCTATGTGCTGCGCTGAGGCATCCGGCAGCGTGAGGGACGCGTGCCGGTGAGGCCGCTCTGTCGTCGCCGCGCGACGGATGTCGACGCGGCTCGGTGACCCATGAGGGAAGGTGCACGATCCATGACTGAATATGATGTCCTCGTCATCGGTTCGGGGAGTGGAGCAACGATCGCCGAACGGGCGCTCCGCGAGGGACTCAAGGTCGCCATCATCGACCGCGGCCCTCTGGGTGGAACCTGCATGAACGTCGGTTGTGTGCCGTCCAAGATGCTCATCTTTCCGGCGGACAGAGTCATGGAGATCCGCGAGTCGGGAATGCTCGGCGTCGATGCGCACATCGACGGCATCGACTTCGCGGACATCATGGAGCGTATGAGGCGCGGCGTTCGGAACCGACGACGGGCATTCGAACGCAATCTCCATTCCGCGGACCATCTGACGGTCTATGAGTCCGATGCCAGATTCGTCGATGAGAGAACGCTCGAGGTGGAGGGAAAGCGCGTCCGGGGACAGAAGGTGTTCGTCGTGAGCGGGGCCCGGCCGGTCGTGCCGCCCATCGACGGGCTCGACTCCGTTGACTACCTGACGAACGAGTCGGTGCTCGAGCTCGAGAAGAGGCCCGAGAGCGTCGTCATCGTCGGCGGAGGATACATCGGTGTCGAGTACGCCCACTTCCTGTCCGCCATGGGAGTGGAGGTTACCCTGATCGAGATGGGAGACCGTCTGGTCCCGGCGGAGGAGAGGTCGGCGTCCGAACTGCTCGAACGTCGGCTCTCGGAGCGGATGACGGTGCTGACGAATACAACGGTGACATCGATCGGCCGCGACAAGGACGGCATTATCGCGCGTTCCGAGAGCGAAGGCGGCGAGGAGGGAACGCATCGCGCGACCCACCTCATGCTGGCGGTCGGGCGCAGGTCGAACGCCGACATTCTCGACGTGGAGAAGGGTGGCATCGAGACCGACGAGCGAGGGTACATCAAGGTGAACGACCGGCTCGAGACGTCCGCGGAGCGGGTATGGTCGTTCGGTGACGCCATCGGCAGAGCGATGTTCACTCACGCGGCGAACCGGGAGGCCGTGATCGCCTGGTACAACGCGACGCACGATGAGCCGATCGAGATGGACTACTCATCCGTACCACACGCCGTCTTCTCGTGGCCGCAGATCGCGTCGGTCGGCCTGACCGAGCTGGAGGCGCGCGAGAACGGGCTCGACTACCTCGTCGGCGAACTCGGGTACTCTGCCGTGACCAAAGGAGAGGCGATGCGCGCGTCCGACGGGTTCGCGAAGGCGCTCGTCGAGCGCGGGACCCGCAGGGTCGTCGGATTCCACATCGCAGGCCCTTACGCCCCGATACTCATCCAGGAGGTCGTCGACGTGATGGCCGATCGCGGCACCGTCGACGACATCACAACCGCCATCCACATTCACCCGGCGCTTCCCGAGCTCATCGTGGATGCGCTGGAGAGTCTCACGGAGCCCGAATAGACTCAGGGGGCTCACAACAAGGAGGTGCACTGCATGAAGCGAATCGTCTGCACACTCGTCGTTCTGGCTCTCACGTGTGCCACGGCCGCGGCACAGAACGTCTCGATCACCGACTACCGAGTTCCCGTCAGCAGCGCGAAGAGTCTGAACGCCAGCCTCTCATACAACTACGCCGCGCTGGGAGACTCGACCATCTCCGACGTCGGGACCATCGGAGCCGTCTACAGGCACTTCTACTCGTCGCTCCCGTTCTCGTGGCGGGTCGACGTCAGCGGCTCCGGGACGAAGCTCGATGACGAGACGACCCACTCCATCGAGCTCGACTCCCAGGTCAACAAGTACTTCTCGGACGAAAGCAACTTCTTCGGGTACGCAAGCTTGAGCGCCGCACATGTCGACGGCTACAAGCAGATCGACTCCGAGGGCTCGGTGGGCGTCGGCTACGGCCGCTACATCGCCGCGACCGCCTTCTACAAGGCGATCCGCATCGACCAGTTCCTCGTTCAGGAGGGAATACTCACGGGTCATCTCTCACGCGAGACCCTCATCGAGCTCGGCAACATCATCGAGCGCGAGGACGAGTTCGAGAACGAGTACGGCGCAAGGTACGAACCGTACTGGTATGAGGAGATGGAGCGCGTGATTCTGGCGTCCGGCAGGGTCGACGGCGACTCCATCGGAGCCATGGGTATCCTCAGGATGGATGAGGTCCTCTTCGAAGAGGTCATTCATGACCGCTACTACGGCTGGGACGTACGTGTCGGCGTGGGGCACGAGATCACGACGTTCGACGAGAGCGATCCAGAGGGCTCCACGGAGGCCCGCTTCAGCTTCGCCTACCCGATCGCGCTCAAGTCGCAGCTCAATCACAGAACGAGGTACACGACCCCGTTCGAGGACATGGGTGCGGCGTACGAAGTGACTTCGGTCACCGACTACATCTACGAGCTCACGAACCGCATCGATTTCACGACCAGCTATCAGCTTCAGTACGACAAGCCCGGCGAGGACATTGACGCGGTCGACAGCCACACCATCAGTTCCGGGTTCATCTTCTACATCGAGAACCAGGTGAACATCGCGGTGAACGGACAGTTTAGCAAGGTCGCCGACGAGGATTGGTACACCAGCGTCGCCGTGACCGCGAGCTACAGAGTGTTCTAGTCGGTCGAGCGCCGCGTCCAACGGAAGGGGGCCGCCTGCAGGCGGCCCCCTATTTCTTGTTCCGGCTTGTTGCCGTGCTTCGGGCACGCACCCACCTTCTACGCCAGGGCGCTCTCGGCGCCCGAATCCATGGCGAAGAGACAGGACGAACCGGCCGTCTCCACGAGCTTGGCGAGCTTCTCGTAATCGGGCTCGCCCTCCATCGGGAAGACGTTCAGGTCCGCTGTCGGCGCCTGGTCCACGGCCTTCCTCCTGGTCCCCTTCCCGACGAAGATCCCGGCCTCGGGCATGCGGGCCGCCGACCTGAGGTCCTCGAGGAAGCTCTCCGCCTTCCCGGCCTCGTCTTCCTCGCGCGCGTTCACGCACAGCGTCAGCTTCCCGTCCCAGTTCACCGAGAGCTTGTAGGCGATGAGGAGCGCGAGGTCGAACCCGCCCAGCTCCATCTTGAGCTCCCACTCGGGGCTCATCTCATTGACCCACACGTTGATGGAACCCTCGAGTCCGAGTCCGGCCTTCCTGTGCTCGGCCAGGAGCAGGACGCCGACGCGCTTCTCCCTGGCGCGCTCGACGACCATCGACAGCTCCTCTCTGCGGTCCTTGTCCTCCGGGACCCTGGTCAGAAGGACGTTCGGGCGGAAGATCGTCCCGCTCATCGCCTCGAGGCTCGCCATGAGGTTCTCCCCGAACGTGCCCGCTTCGACGACCGTCGACGAGGTGAAGACGCCGTCTTCGCGAAGCGACTCCTCAAGACGAGGAAGCTCCTCGGCGAGCTCGTCGCCCTCGCCCATCTGGGCGAGGCCGAGGAGCTTCACGGAGCCCCGCTTGTACGCGATGTTCCACACCAGTCTGTAGAGTCCGCGGATGTCCTCGATCTGCTCGATGGGGACGATGACGTTCGAGCGCCACACGCGCTCGGTGGGTGTGCCGAGCCTGGCGACGCGCTTTGCCGACCATTCGGCCACGGCCACGAAGAGGCCGCTTCGAACGTCGCCGAACGGCGCCCGGAGTTCCCTTCGCACGAGGAACCAGTACATCCCGAGAACGATGAACGCGGCCACCAGACTGAAGCTCGGATTCACGATGAACATCACGACGAAGCTCCCGAACCCTCCGATGGCGGGTACGAAGAGTGGTACTCTGATGAGCGGTCTGAAGCTGACGAGCCCCAGGGTCTGCTCGAGCAGGACGACGATGTTGATCATCGCGTACGTTATGAGAAAGAACATCGTGATGAGCGGGGCGATGGCGTTGAGCTCGCGGAGCATCAGCGCGCCGAAGACGATGGCGCCGGTCGCCATGAGCGCGTTCCGCGGCTCCCTGTTCGCGCCCAGTCTCTCGAACCACCTCGAACCCGGGACGATGCCGTGTTCTCCGAGCGCGCGGAGGATCCGGGGCGCGCCGACGATGGACGCGAGTCCCGAGGAGAACGTCGCCCCCAGAAGCCCGGCGAGGACGAGCCTGGGCCAGGCCGCGTTGTCGATGAGCGCGGTGTAGCTGGAGCGCAGCGTCTCGGGCGAGGCCGAACGCGCCAGCCAGAACGCGAGCCAGAGGTACACAACGAGGCTCACTCCGACGGCCGACAGCGTGCCGAGCGGTATCGCGCGTCTCGGGTTCCTGAGTTCCCCCGACATGTTGACCCCGGCCATGATGCCTGTCGCGGCGGGGAAGAAGACCGCGAAGACGCCCCAGAACGACACGCCAGCGGTTGGCGACTGCGGTCCGCCCTGGAACGTGCCCCACCACTCGATGGGCTCCGTGAGTCCGCCGCTCGAGAACATCGCCGCGGCGACCGAGATGAGCGACGCCACGATGACGGCGAGAACGACGAACTGGATGCGGAAAGCGAAGCCGGCGCTCACGTAGGCGATGGCGAAGAGCGCGACGAAGACCGCGAGATCGACGTAGAGCGCCGGGTGGCCTGGGAAGATCCAGAGCCAGCCTGTTCTGAAACCGAAGATGTAGAGCGCGACAGCGAGCGTCTGGGAGAGATAGAGGGGAAGGCCGATGCTGCCGCCGACCTCGAGGCCGAGCGCGTGCGCGATGATGGAGAAGGCGCCTCCCGCGCCGACGCGGATGTTCGTCACGATGGAAGAGAGCGAGAGAGCTGTGAAGAACGTCACGCCGAACGAGATGAGGATGATGAGCCATGCTCCGACGAGGCCCGCGTTCCCGACCACCCACCCGGCGCGGAGGTACATGATGACGCCGAGGATGGTGAGCAGCGTAGGAACGAAGACGCCCTCGAAGGTGCCGAACCCGCGCCGCTCGACGCGCTTCTCCTCACGCACCTGCTTCTCGAGCGTGTCCTCGGACTCGACCTCCGGCGACTCGCCCTCGACCCTCGGTTCCTGTTCGCTCTCCTTCACGTCCTTGTCCGGCACGCGAGCCTCCCTGTTTCTCGTCTTGGCCCTCGTCTGAGGTTGTCTCTCCTGCCGGCCGCGTCAGGTGGTATAGTACGTTCGTCGCGTCCAGGGGACACGACCTCGCGCACAGACGACGTCCGGGAGGCCCCATGCAGATAGCGTTCGATCTTGACTGGAGCCAGACCCGCTCTCCAGGATCGTCTACGGTCTCATCACGGGCATCGGGTTCATCGGCGGCGGAGCGATCCTGAAGAGCGAGGGCAATGTCACCGGCACCGCGACGGCCGCGAGCATCTGGATCGTCGGCGCCATCGGCATGGCCGTCGCCTGGAATCGATACGAGATCGCTATCGTGCTGAGCCTGCTCAACTTCCTCACGCTCAAGTACGTTCGCAGGCTGAAGAAGCGGATCGACCGTGAGGGGATGGAACCGGACGACAGCCTTCCCGACAGGACGGAAGATCAACC
Organism: uncultured bacterium; assembly: GCA_964596015.1. GTDB lineage: Bacteria > Joyebacterota > Joyebacteria > Joyebacterales > Joyebacteraceae > WJMD01. The sequence continues at coordinate 45,880 of CAZQSB010000010.1, forward strand.
CTTCTGACCCGCGTCGGGACCGTCCGAAGCGTTCAGGAGGTCGGCCAACTCTTCGGTCCCGTCGGCGATGCGTCTGATGTCATCAAGCGTGTGACCGTTGATGGCGGCTTCGAGCGTCTCCGCGACAGGGTCCATGACCCCCTCGAGGAACTCCCTTCCTGACTCGGTGATGACCACGTTCACTATCCGGCGGTCCGCCTCGTCCCGTGCGCGTTCGATGTAGCCTTTCGACTCCAGACGGTCCAGGATTCCCACGACCGTGCTCGGGCTGAGGTGGAACTGTGCCGCGAGCTCCGTGGCGTTCGTTGTGGTCTCGCGTCCGATGGAGCGCAGAGAGAGAAGCTGCGCCCGCGTCACGCCCCGCTCCCGGGCGAGTCGGTGGGACTTGACATCGATCGCGCGCATGATCCTCCGGATGCCCCTCGTAATGCGCCGCTGCTGCTTCTCGAACCGCTCCTTGGTCTCGCCCAGACCTCGTGTCACCATGTCAACCTCCCCTCACTTCCCACGGAATCTGGCCTCGGGTTCTCACTCGAATGGGCCTCTGTGCGCCCCCGACCTGGCGGGGCAGGACAACAAACATCGCTCGGCTATTATTATATCAAAAACGGTTTCGGGTGCAATCAAATTCCTGCCCGTCAAGCGTGCCACGAGGGCATCAGCCACTGCGATAGTAAATATTCGTGCTGATACGATTGTAGTTGACATGGACCTGCAGCGGCGCTACGCTCGTTCTCAGCTCGCGGTCACATTCGAAAAGGGAGGGGAGGAAGGTGTGATGACGTGGAAGACGCGGTACGTCCGAGACCGGGAGACCGAACTCGAAAGCCTCTCGAAGGCCGTCATGCTGGTCTCACGACTTCTCGATGAGATTCGCCTTGAGGAGGACGGCGGATACAGGGCGGCCGTCACCCGCTTCCGGGAGATGTGCGCCGAGATCCGGAAGGACATCGATGAGCTGGGATGGGTCGAGGCGGACGAATGGGTCTTCCTGTCGTGCCGGGTCGAGAACGGTCTGAAGAGCCTGAGGGCGGAGGTCGACCGAAGCAACGACTGGTTCAGCCTCCATCGTGCTGGCCACAGAGAAGCGAGGCCGAGCGGCGGCGCGCAGCTCGAACACCAGAGCGCGGGGAGACCGTGAGCGATGGGAACGGGAAGAACATCGCCGCGGAGTAGAGAGCGCATTCCCGAGGAGTCGGCTCGGCGCCGCCATCTCTCGTCATCGTCCGACATGCGGCCGCGCAGCTCCTCGGGGTCAGCACAGCACATTCCTGATCTTGTCGACCAGCCCCCGTATCGAGTACGGCTTGGCCAGGAAGGGATACCCCTTCTCGTACGGGTCGTTCGGCCCCGACGTCCTGCCCGGATAGCCGCTCGCCAGGAGCACGCGCCAGTCCGGATGGCATGCGGAGATCTCCTCGGCGAGTTCGACCCCGCTCTTACCCGGAAGCACGATGTCGCTGAACACGAGCTCGAAGCCGCGCTCGTCCCGCTCGACGATCTCCATGGCCTCTTCCGCTGACGACGCCTGCACGACCTCGTAGCCCGACTGTTCCAACGCGCGCACGGCGAGTCCCCTCACGACCTCGGCGTCCTCGACCACCAACACGCGGGCCGACGCATGCTCCACGGCCGGAGCGTAAGACACATCCTGCGCCTGTGCGTTCTCCACTTCCGCCACCGACGCCACCGGCAGGTAGACGTCGAAAGTCGTGCCCCTGCCGGGCTCACTGTCCGCCCGGACGACACCGTCGTGCTGGTCGACCACTCCGAAGACCACGGCGAGCCCGAGCCCCGTGCCGACTCCCGGTTCCTTGGTCGTGAAGAACGGTTCGTAGATCCTCTGCATGGTCTCGGGGTCGATTCCCTCACCCGTATCGGAGACGCTGAGACAGACGTAGTCCCCCGACAGCGACTCGCTGCGCGATCCTATCTGTTCGTCTTCGAGCGTCACGGACTTCGTGCTGATCGTCAGCGTCCCACCACTCGGCATCGCGTCCCGCGCGTTGACCGAGAGGTTGAGAACGACCTGCTCTATCTGAGTCGCGTCGACCTCGACCTTGCCGAGGTCTTCGGAAAGCTCAGTGCGAAGCTCGATGTTCTCGCCAAGGAGTCGTCCGAGCAGCTCCGTCATTCCCCGGACGATCATCGTGAGGTCCTGCGCCTCAAGCCTGAGCGGCTGGCGGCGGCCGAAAGCGAGAAGCTGCTGCGTCAGCGCCGCGGCCTTCGCGGATGCGTTCACGATGGACCCGAGCATCTCCTCGACCTCGGGGTCGTGCATCAGACGACACTTCGCAAGCTCGGCGTATCCGGATATCGCCGTGAGGAGATTGTTGAAGTCGTGCGCGATGCCGCCGGCGAGATGACCGATGGCCTCCATCTTCTGCGACTGGCGGAGCTGTTCTTCCTTGATGGCCAGGTCGCGCTGCGCCTCCATGAGATCGGTGATGTCGTAGCTCAGCGTGATGACCCCGGCGGTCTCGCCGTTTCTGTCACGATAGGGGATCCGGTCTGTCTGGACCCACCTCTTGGCCGGAGCGAAGTCCAGCGTGCCGATGGCCGTCCTGCGCGCGCGTCCCGATTCGATGACCTGCTGGTCGATCGCGCGGGCCTCGGGCTCAGCGTTCGGGATGATCTCCGAGAGATGGCGGCCGGCCCACCTGTCCGCCGGGACTCCCGCCAGGTCGGCGACCGCCCGGTTCACTCGCAGATACCTTCCTTCCGTGTCCTTGTACGTGATGTACGCGGGCACCGAGTCGAGGATCGTCTCCAGCTCTTCGCGCTGTTGTCCAAGTCGCTCGCCGAGCTCGATGCTTCTGACCGCGAAGCCGATGTCCTCCGAGACCTCTTCGAGAAGAGCCTGCTCCTCGTCGTCGAGCTCCATCCGTTTCGCGCTCGAAACGACGAGCTCGCCGAGAATCCGATCGGCGCAGCAGATGGGGAACGCGGCGAACCCGAGCGTCGACCGCTCGTCCGCGCCTGGTTCCCTCTCGGCAACCCCCGTCGTTCGGTCGCCGAGGTTGATCTCGACGCGTTCGTAGCCAAGTCCACGGACCAGCGTCTCGCACGCGCCTCGCGCGAGGCGTTCGCGGTCTCCCTCTCTCGTGATGAGCTGGTTGACGCTTCGGACCGTGCGAACGCAGTCGTCGAGCCGCCGGGCGCGGGCGTTGGCCCGCTCGAGGGAACTGACCGTGCGTGATGTGATGAACCCGGCCGTAAGAAACGCGCCGAGGATCGTCAGCCTGCTGAAGAGCTCCCTCGGCGGAATATCGAGGAACAGGTGCTCGGGATATGTCCGGCCCGCGTAGAAGTAGTAGTCGAGAGCGGCCTGCATCACCCACGCGAACATGCCCGCGAACGCGGCCAGGATGATGGCCTGGTGTTCCGGCTTGCGTTCCGGCAGCCGCATGATCCGGTCGCTCATGGCAGGGTCCCCTGTGGGCTCGTCTCGACCGCGTGGCCCGGCGGCAGCTTGTCCGGGCCGGCACGGAAAGAGTCAGAACCGATGATGCCTTGGATGTAATTCGCTATGGTAAGCAACGTCCGTGCCAGCGTATGGATTGATGACAAAGTGGCCGAATGGGGGGCAGCCAGGCCGTTGTTGATGAGGAGACCCAGTGGGAGCGCGTAGGTGGTAGTATGCCGCCTTCCTCTGGATCCTCGTGCTCCCGGAGGGCTATGTGTCGGAATGAGACGGTGAAACTCGCCGCCGGTAGAGGAGGGAGCGGAGCAGGGCAGCGCATTGTGGCACTCGGCAGCCTGTACGTCCGTCTGCCCCGCGCTCTTTGTGGCGTGCTCTCCCCTCGCGGCCGCGTCAGCGCGCTTCCCGCTCCGCGAAGGGATGCCAATGTGCTATGATGTCCGGCAAAGACATCAGGCGTGCGCCGTGTCGCTCTCGGCCCGTGTTTCTCGTGACGTCGGAAGGAGCTTGCCATGCGCTCAGAGACCCGGAGAGCGCCCATGGGAGTGGTTCTCATGGTCGTCGCAGCGGCCTCTCTCACCTGTGGACCGGCCTTCTCAGGCGCCGCCCAAGATGTCTCGCCTGCCCGGAACGGATGGGAGGCACTGTGGGCGAACGACTTCGCGAGCGCAGAGCAGTACTTCACGGCCGCCCTCAATGCCGACCGGAAGAACGACTCAGCACAGAGAGGACTCGTCCTCGCCCTCCTGGCACGCGGAAGGGACGACGCGCTCCACGAGGCGCTCGACGACTACGCCCGCCGGGTCCCCGCAAGCTCGTACGACTACTTCGTCCCTGATGTGGTGTATCTCTACTCCGATCTCGCCAGCCGGGACTACCATGAATCGCTCTATGACTTCGCCGGGAGACTAGCGGAGAGCGGAGAAGTCGGGCCGATCGACCGCCGCATGTACTGGTCGACGACCGCCAGGTACGCTCTCATGGCCGGGGACGAGAGAGCCGTCGAGAGGGCGGCGGAGCGGCTGAATCGCATCGACACATGGTATGTCCTCGGACCGTTCGACAACACGTCCGGCTGCGGCCATAAGAGGGAGCACGCGTACTCCGGGCGACCGACCGATGCGCCCTATCGCGGGAAGTTCGGACAGACAATCTCGTGGTTCACCCCTGAGCTCATCAGTCCGGACCGTCTCGTGCACCTGACCGGCTACTTCCATCACGACGTCAACACAACCGGGTACGCCAGAACGACGGTGAGGATGCCCCGGCCAGGAACCTACCTCGTCTCGGTGGGCTACACCGGCGAAATGGAGTTCGCGATCAACGACGTCGTCATCGGTGAGGGGAGTCGCCACGCCGGAGGAGACGAGGTGCTGCACTGGCTCGTCGACCTCCCCGCGGGGACGAGTCTGCTGTCTTTCAAGGTCTCGAACCGGGGCGGTTCGAGCCTCTTTTCGTGCGCGGTCTCCGAGAGGGACGGCTCGCCCGTCAAGGACATCGAATTCGACGTCGCCGGTCCGATCGTCGGCTGCATGTACGAGGAACTCGCTCCGCGACCTGTCGTCGCCTCCTTTCTCGAGGAGATCGAGCGCCGTGTGCGCGAGAACCCGGGGGATACCGAGGCCGCCTTCTGGCATTTGCACCGCGCGAGGCTCCATGCCGAGCCGGACAGCCTTCAGGCGCTCTGCGACGAACTGACGGAGCGCTTCCCGGAGTCGGCCCTGGTCCTCTGCGCCGTCGCGGAAGTCCTCGGGGGAGCGGGAGAAGAGGACAGACGCGAGCAACTCATGGAGCGCGCAGCCGAGCTGGCGCCGGACCTCGCACCCGCGACCCTCCATCTCGCGCGGGGTGAGATGGAGAAGAAGCGGTACGAGCAGGCTCGCTCCAGGGCGCAGTCGGTGCTGCAGCGTTCGCCCTCGTGCCGGCGGGCGCTTCAGATAGAGCTCGAGTGCCTCCTCAGGGAACAGCGGCTCGAGGAACTCCGGACCGAAGCAGAGAGGGTCGCCGATGAGCTGAGGGACGAATCGCTCGGGTACACGTTCCTCGCGGAGCACGCCTCGGAGCGCGGGCTCACGAAGGACGAGAAGAAGTACTCGAGGAAGGCCATCGACCGCATGCCGGTCTACACGGGACGGCTCTCCCGCTACATCGAGAGCCTGGAAGAGGAGGACTACTCGCAGGCGCAGAAGGACCTCGAACGCTTCCTCCGGGTCTCTCCCGACAGTGAGTTCCTCTGGGTCTCGTACGTCAGGGTTCTGCTTTCTCAGGACAGGATCGACGAAGCATGGGAGACCGCTCAGAAGGCCCTCAGGAGCTTCCCCCAGAGCGTCTCACTCATCTACTATCGCGCGCTCTTCTGTGAAAGCTGCTATGACTTCTGGCTCACGTCCATCCGGGAGCACTTCCCCGACGGACAGCGCGTTCTGACGGACGAAGAGCTGAAGGCGATGTATCCCAACGGTTACTACCCGACACGGGTCATCAAGCCTGAGGACACGGAAGCGACACGGAAGTGGATCGAGCACCGCTGCAACGCTCAGGCGGCCGACATGCTGGAGAAGGCGCTCGACATCGCCCCGGGTAACTTCCAGATCCGCGATAAGATCCGGTCCCTCAGGGGTCGGAAGCCCTATCGTACGTTCATGGTCGATCCCGCTCTCGACGAGTTCGTCGCGATGAAGGTCGATCCCGCGGACCACACGGGGGAGGACGCCGTCGTCCTGCGCGAGTGGAAGCGGCGGCTCGCGTACGACGAGCACGCCAGCGTCCTGGACTACGTGCTGGCGGTGCAGCTTCTGAACGAGGAAGGCGTCAGGAGGTGGGAGGACTACGACATCGGTATCGACCCGCACGCGAACGACATCGTCTTCCTTGAGCAGACGACGGTGAAGCCGGACGGGATGGAGCACGAGGCTGAGATCGTCGGCGGGACCGTCGTCTTCGCCAACGTCGAGCCCGGTGACGTCATCTTCCTGCACTATCAAATGACGGCCTTCGTCGTCGGCGCGCTCTCGGGACGCTTCTGGGACCACCACCAATTCTCGTTCGGCGACCCCTGTCTCGAGTCGAAGTACGTTCTCATAACGCCCGAAGACCTTGAGGTCGAGACGCGGTTGAACCACGCCGGAGGCTACCCCGACGCCGTAACTCACGAAGTGGACAAGCTCGAGGACGGGTACCGTCTTGAATCGTGGACGTTCCATGATCCGCCCGTGGTAGATGACGAGATCGGCTCACCTCCGCCGTGGCTCCATCTTCCGTGGATCGACGTGTCGACGGTCGGAGGGTGGTCTGACATCGCCGCCTGGTACGAGGACCTCGCGCTGGGACAGGCGGAGGTCACATCGTCAGTGAGGGAGAAGGCCGAAGAGCTCGCGAGCGGCGCGGTCACCGATGACGAGATCATCGCACGGGTCCTGCGCTTCGTTGCCGACGAGGTCACATATCGCTACGTGCCGTTCTACCAGGGGGCTCAGGTTCCGAGGGAGGCGGAGCAGGTCCTCAAGGACCGCGCGGGCGACTGCAAGGACAAGTGTGTGTTGATGATGGCCCTGCTTGAGGCGGCGGGTGTGACTGGATGTCGTCCCGCGCTCGTGACGCCCGGCACCGACGCGAGCGTGTCGTTCCTGCCGTCGCCGCGCTTCAGCCACGTGGTCCTCTACCACGAGAAGACGGATGGGACAGAGACCTGGTACGACCCAACGGTTCGCTTCGCAGTTCCGGGCGAGCTTCCCATGGCACTGTCCGGTGCGCCTGCCCTGGTGGTATCGGAGGAGGAGAATGCCCTCCGGGAGATTCCCCGGGTGGACGTTCGCAAGCGACCGAGTGAGATCACCACCAGCGCCACACTGTCGGAAGAAGGAAGCGCCGACGTGAAGCGGAGGGAGGTCTACACCAGGATCGACGAGACGAGCGGCAGGCGCGTTCACGTGGAAGGCGCGTCAAGGGACGAGCTGGAGGAAGAAGCTCTCACCGTGCTTGCGGCTGAGCATCCCGGGTGCGAGCTTACTTCCTTCGCTGTGCTGGGCTCCGACGATCCCGATACGTCGCTGGTCTACGAAGTGTCGTTTCACGCACCGAGGCTCTTCGCGCCCACGGCCGACATCCTCTCAGGAGCTCTGCCCTCCGGAAGCCGTCTGAATAACGCCTTCGGAGCCATCGTCGCCGGAAGGGAGCGCAGGACCCCGATCGACCTTCGACCGTTCGCGACCTGTTCCAAGCTCGTGACGACGCTGGAGTTCCCGGACGGGCTCGAGCCGCTGGCCGTTCCGGAGGACTGTTCGTATCGCTCGGGGGGGTGTGTCTACTCGGCTACCTATACAGTTGCCGACGGGGCGCTGCGCGCCGAACGGCAGGTCGTGATCCCCGGGACACTGGTGCACCCTGATGACTACGCGGATTTCAAGACGTTCCTCGAGGCTACGCTCCAGGACCTCCAGGCGCCGGTGCTGCTCAGGTGAGTCGATCCGCCGCCCCTGGGTCCCGGCCTACCCGGTCCACCTATCGGAAGATCGCCTTGATCTGACCCCAGCTGGCCGGCTCGGCCGCGGTCCCGCATTCCGGACACCCCGCCTCGTACGCGCCGATGAGCTCAGAGCACTCCGGGTTGTTCTCCGGAAGGCACGGGGAATCGGCGCAGAGCCGGTAGTCCCGCGCTGCGGCGTCACAGAAGAGAGGGTTCTCGCAGAGGTTGCCGTTCACTGACTCCTGGCCCGCGATAGGCCCGACCCAGTCGCCCGCGGGATTCCCCCAGACGTTCGAGCAGGAGAGGTTCGCGAAGCCGTCGCTCGTGTAGAACGGTTCACCTCCGATGTTCTCCGAGATCGAGCAGTATTCGAGGGTGATCGTCGGGTCGCCGCCACTGGTCCCGTAGATCGAGAGCGCCGGACCCCCGCCGACGCCGCTCATCTCGTTCCCCGTGAACGTGCAGCCGTGGATAGTCGTGGGGTCCGAGTTCCATATCTCGAGCGCTCCGCCCCAGCCCGACGTGTTGCCGGCGAAGAGACAGTCTGACAGCGTCGCCGGTGAGTTGTAGATCTCGACCACGGCGCCGCCGGTGCCCGTGTTCCCGATGAACTCGTTCCTCTCAAGGGTGACGTTCGTGGAGTTGGGTATGTAGAGCGCGGCCGCGGAGCCGCTGGTCGCGTTTCCTTCGAACAGGCAGTCGGTGACCGAGATCTCGTCCGCCCTGTAGAAGCTCAAGGCCCCGCCGATGTTGTCGGCCCAGTTCGAGATGAAGTCGCAGTCGTCGATATGAGCGACGGCGTCACGTCCGACGAAGACGGCGCCGCCTTCATCGTCGAAGGCGTCGTTTTCCGTGAACGAACACCCGGAGAGTGTCAATGTAGCGTCATCGTCAATGTCCAGCGCACCGCCGAGTCCGCCCAGGGCCCGGTTCCCGTCGAAGCTGCAGTCGGTGAAACCGATCGTCGTTCCGTCCTTCGTTCCGACGGCCCCACCTCCGAAATCCGCGTCGTTGTCCTCGAAGCTGCACCCGGTGAAGATCACCGAGCCGTGCTCCACCCACACTGCGCCGGCCGAGCCGATGGATGTGTTGCTCGTGAAGGCGCAGTCCGAGAAGGTCTGGACGCTACGCTCAGCGCTCTCGATGTAGATGGCGCCGCCGATGTAGCCTGCGTAGTTGCTCGTGAAGTCGCACGACTCGAACGTCACGCTCGTCGTGTCGCACCGTACGGCGCCGCCTATCATGTGGCTGCTTCCGCCTGTGAAGGTGAGCCCCCGGACCACCGAGCCGTCGGCCAGTGAAAACCGCATGATCTGATTGGCGTCGCCGTCGATCGTCACCGAGTCCGCGATGCCCGCCGCTCCGGCGATCGTGATGCCCTCGGTGACGCTCAAGCCGTGCTCGTGGTAGGTTCCGGAGGAGATAAGCACGGTGTCACCGGGCGACGCCGCGCCGATGCCGGCGGCGATGGTCGGCTGGTCCTGTGGCACGCGGATGCTGTCCGCGCGCGAGGAAACGGCCGGGACGACGGTAAGCGCGGCCACGATTGTGAGAAGAGCGTTCCTGGCGGTCATGGGGACCCTCCGGTGACTTTGCTGATGACCACAGCGACACACTCGACAAGACAAAGACCCATGCAGCAAGGATACCATATGCTGTGACGAGAGGTCCATCCCCCTGCCGGGGTCGCTCAAGCGTCGACTCGCCCCTCGTGAATCCGCCTCGGGTCCGCTATCATCTCAAGGCGCGAACGACTCACCCGACCGGAGGCCGAAGCACGATGAGGCGACAGCTTGGCTTCTTCGCCGTCTTCTCCATCGCGGCCGGAGCGATGATCAGCTCCGGGCTCTTCATCCTGCCCGGGCTCGCTTTCGCGCGGGCGGGTCCGGCCATGTTCGTGTCGTACGCGCTGGCGGGCGTTCTCGCTCTCACCTCGGTCCTGAGCCTCGCCGAGCTCACGACCGCCATGCCTCGCGCCGGGGGCGACTACTTCTTCATCACCAGGAGCTTCGGGAGCCTCCTGGGGTCCGTGTCCGGGCTTCTCAGCTGGCTGGCGCTCTCCCTGAAGAGCGCGTTCGCCATCGTCGGCATCGCCGAGCTTCTCGTGATCTTCTTCGGCTTCGACCTCGTCGTGGCCGGGCTCCTGGTATGCGTCGGGTTCATCATCCTGAACCTCGCCGGCGTCAAGGAGGCCACGGGATTCCAGCAGGTGCTCGTCGCCGGACTTCTTGCGATCCTCGCGGCTCTCATCGTCACCGGATTCCGGCAGGTGGAGATCGCCCGGTTCGATCCCTTCCTTCCTCACGGGAGGAACGCGCTTGTCTCCACTGCCGGGTTCGTGTTCGTCTCGTTCGGCGGACTCCTGACGACCGCGAGCGTAGCGGGAGAGGTCCGCAACCCGCAGAGGACGCTTCCGGCGGCCCTCATCTCCTCACTTGTGGTCGTCACGGCGATCTACACCCTCGTTCCCTTCATCGCCGTGGGCGTGCTCCCGGCCGATCGGCTCGCAGCTTCGCTCACGCCGATCGCGGACAGCGCGCGCGCCGTGATGGGCAACCCCGGCTTCATCGCTGTGACCATCGCGTCGCTGCTCGCTTTCATCACGACCGCCAACGGAGGCATCCTGACCGCCTCGCGATACCCGCTGGCGCTCGCGCGCGACAGGCTCATCCCCGAGAGGTTCGCTCGCCTCGGCGGTCGTTCGGGCGTCCCGACGTTCGCCGTCCTCGTGACGGGACTCTTCATCGCCCTGTCGCTTCTCATCCGGCTCGACACGCTCATCAAGGCGGCGTCGACCGTCGTGCTCCTCACGAACGTCCTGGCCAGTCTGTCGCTCATCGTGCTCCGCGAGAGCCGCCTGCAGAACTACCGGCCGTCGTTCCGCGCGCCGCTCTATCCCTGGCTCCAGATCGTCAGCATCGTTGCCTTCCTCGCGCTCATCGCCGACATGGGGATGGAATCGATCCTCATCACCCTTCTCTTTGTCGTCGCCGGCGTCGCGCTCTACTTCCTGTACGGCCGGCGCAGAGCTACGACGGAGTCAGCGCTTCTCCACCTGGTGGAGCGGATCACGGACCGGAAGCTGGTCGGACGGGGGCTGGAGACCGAGCTCCGGGAGATCATCAACGAGCGCGACAGCATCAGACACGACGCCTTCGACGAGGCCGTGAAGAGCGCGAAGGTGCTCGACCTCGACGAGGGAATGGAGCGCGACGCGTTCTTCCGAATGGTCGCCCGTCACCTGTCGTGCGGCGGAGCCTGCCCGACGGAAGACGAGCTCGTCAGACTCATCTCCGAGAGGGAGGCCGAGAGCAGCACGGCCATCACGTCCTTCGCCGCCGTGCCCCACATCGTCCTCGATGGCGAGGGTGTCTTCGAACTGCTGCTGGTCAGGTCGCGAGATGGGGTGCGCTTCTCAGACGAGGCGCCCGCCGTGAAGGCGGTCTTCGTCCTCGTCGGAACGCGCGATACGCGGACCCTCCATCTTCGCGCGCTCGCGGCCATCGCGCAGACGCTCCAGGACCCGCGCTTCGAGGCGCGATGGATGAAGGCCAGGGACGAGCAGGCGCTCATCGACGTGCTCCTTCTGAGCGAGCGGCGAAGGCACGTCCGTTCGTCCTAGGCCGCTCTGGTTCTCCCCATCGCTCTGTTGTATGTTCGACATCGCGTTGCCCGCCCAGTGCATGCAGGTCGGATACTAAGGGGTCCAGAGTGCGAAGCATCCCCTTCACGCGCTCCCGAAGCCTGACGCGCGTCGCGCGCCGCTGCCTTCCGATCTGCGTCCTGCTTCCGTTCCTTCTGTGTTCATGCGGCGACGGTCCCTCGTCGCCCGAGCGACTCCCGAACCGGCTGGTCCAGGCCATCCAGAGCGTTTCTCGCCCGACTTTCATCGCGTCGGTCGATCTCAACGGCGACGGCGTGGACGAGGAGCTCAAGATGGCGGAGAGCCCCGGCGGCGCGCTCTACATGACCGCGGCGCGAGTCCGCGAGGACCGCCACTATGCCCTCTGGACACGGAACTTCTTCAACAAGGCCAACATCTGCGGTCTCGCGGACATCGACGGCGACGGCGCGGACGAGGTCGTGTGGTGGGAGCAGCTGAGTCCCGACAGCGTCCGGGTCGTCATCTCGCCGCTCTCGGACGCCGCGCGGCCGACCATGGACTCGGCTCTGGGCGTCATCGGAGCGCATCTCTCGGGAGAGCCGATGCCGGACGGTCGGTGGGGAGGCGACGTCTTCCTTCTCGGATCGTTCGACGAGGACGACGACGGCGACTCGGACGTCCTGGCCCTGGGCATGAACACCGGGGTCTGCCTCGAGCCGAGGGGCGTCTGGTTCTGGGACCTCGAGACGAACCGTTTCACGGCAAGGGTCTCGACGGCCGCGACCGTCACGGGGGGCGTCGCCGTACTCGACCTCGACGGGGACGGTCGCGAGGAACTCGTGCTGGGGCTCGAGTCGCCGGGCAACGGCGTCGTCGCCGAACCGTGGGATGACAGACACTGCTACGTGGTCGTCTTCTCCAGCCGGGGCGAGGTCCTCTGGTCGAGGGAACTCGGAGGTAACTCCTCGAGCGTCGGACTCGTCGCTCTGGATCTCGACGGGGACGGGGTGATCGAGGTCGCGACGGTGGTCGGTACGCACTCAGAGGAGACGCCGGAGAGCCTCAGGCTCGCCGTCTGGAGCGGAGACGAAGGGCGAGAGCTCGGCGCGTTGAGCTTCGATTGCTCGATCAACGATCTTGCTTCGGCGGCCACAGCGGAAGGCCCACGCCTCTTCGTCGCGGCTTCGGACGGCATCGCGCGTCGGGTCCGCTGGGACGGGATGAACCTGGCGATAGAGGAGGAGACCGACTGCGGCGATGGGCTGGAGACGATCGGCATCGTGCCCATGGGGCCGTCGCCGGGCAGCGCGCGCGTCGCCGTGGGGACGGTCAAGGGACGCGTCATCGTCCTCGACCTCGACCTCTCGCCCATGGCCGCGCTGGAACTCGACGAGCCGTTCAACCAGTCCGGGACGCTGAGACCCCTGACTGTCCCGAGCGACCGCGGACCGGTCGACGCGCTGCTGGCGATGACCGAGGACACGGTCTTCAGACTGGCGCTGGAGCGCCGTCCGCCCTCACTGCTGCTCTGGACCCTGCTCGGCATCGCCGGCGCGGCCGCGGCTGTCGGAGCGGCCCCCGCGACGCGCAGACCGCTCCTTGCGCTCGCTCGCAGGGCCGTCGTCCCGGCCGAGCAGCGCGAGGAAGTGCTGGACGGCCTGTCGAAGACCCTGACCGTCGCCTCGCATGGCAGGCTCTCGGTGACCTCCACGCTGCGCCGCCTCCATGAGCAGCTTGTGATGCTCTACAGTCTGGATGAGTCCCCGCCCGACTCTTTCGGGGGCAGGTTCCGAGACGCCGTGGAGAACGCGCTCGACGTCGGCATCCCGGGAATCCTCGCGGTCACGCGGAGCGCCGAGAGGATCGGCATCGCGTCGGGCGCCGAAGCCGGGCTTCGCTCGAGGCTCGAGAGGCTCGGCGACGAGCTCAGGAGTCGCCGAGCGACGCTTCCGTCGCCCGAGGAGTGCGACAGGCTGGCGGCAGTGCTCGCCGGGCTCCTCTCAGATGTCGAACAGGCGCTCCGGCGAATCAGGACGGAGGTGGAGCGCGAGCTCTCCTGCACGCTCGTGCGAGAGGTCGACAGGGCGGTCGACGCGTGCCGCTCCGACGCCGCGGCGCTCGGCGCCGACATCGACGTCACCGGGCGAGACACCCTCGCAGGCGCCCGCGTGTCAGGGACTCCGCGGGAACTCGCGTTCATTCTGGAGAACCTGCTCTCGAACGCCATCGCCGCCGTCGGCGACGCCGAGCGCAGGCACATCCGCGTGGCTCTCTCCCGGGAAGACGGGTTCGCCGTCGTGGCCGTACATGATACCGGGTCGGGAATCCCGACGGAGACGAGGGACCGGATCTTCACCGCTGGAGTCAGCGGGACCGGGTCGACCGGGCAGGGGCTTCACATGAGCAGCGAGCTGGCTTCCCGGAGAGGCGGAAGCATCAGGCTCCTCGACACGCGGGCGGGGGAGGGCTCCGTGTTCGAGGTGCGGTTCAGAACGTCGCCTCTTCGTGACGCCCGCCCCGGGCCCTCTGGGTAGGAAAGTCGGGCGGGAGCCTCTCCGCCCGCGAGATGCCCAGGATGACCTCTTCACCGTCCAGCACTCCGGAGGCCGGGTTCACGTACTCCCACACGATGCGCCCGCCGCCACGACTTGAAGCCCGGATAGTGCCACGAGTGGATGATGTCGCCGTCCATGTCTATGAGGATGGCCGCTGAGCCCTCGGAGCACGAGTAGAGCGTCGGTCCCGCGTGGACGGCGTCAGGGTCGTGCCGGAGCACCCCCGTCTCCTCCGGCACCGGTACGGAGCCCGAGATGTAGCCCAGCGTCCCGAGACGCCTGAGCTCGGCCTCCTGCGCCTCGGAGATATCGTCGGCGCTCTCGCGCTCTCCACGAACTGCTGTGCCGTCCGGACGCGGCTCGTCGCCTCGGCTGAAGACGAGAAGGAGGATGATGGCCGTGACAGGTGCAGCGACCGACAGCACCGAGACGGTTCTTCTTTGCTTCGATGTCTCCCGGGGGTTGGTTTCTCCGTTGACGCAGCGCCCCCCCGGCCGCGCGCGCTCTTCCGGCCGCCGTCGTACCGGCCTGCAGTCTGCCGCGTCTGACTCGGAGGAAGCTCAGAGGGCTTGCCGTCCGTGCCGTGATGTGACAATCTGCGGAGAGCGCCTGGCGGAGAGCTCAGGGCGCTCCAGTACCGGGCTCGGCACGAGCCATCTGATGGAGCCGCAGCCATGACGGACGACAAGAAGCGCCGGAAGGCGGACCTCAAGGCCGGGAAGAAGGAAGCGAAGGCCGCCTTGAAACGGGCGAAAGCCGAGGGAGAGCGCGGCGACGCGGCCGAGACGCCGCGCGACGGAGGCCTGCGTCATCTTCTGGGACGGGGGCTCTTCCAGCTCATAGTCAAGATAGCCGCCGGGCTCATTGTCGCATACATTCTGATTCGGCTTGGGATGAACCGGCCCTAGCGAACGAAGGGTCGGACGAACTACCGTCGCCACACGCGCGTCTGCAGGGGCGACGGCAGAAGTCACTTCCTCGCTCGCGTCGGTCTGGTCGAGAAACGCTCGGAGGAGGCAGGATGATCAAAGGACAGCGGACATACGACGCCCTGGTGCTCGGCGCGCTTCTCTGCATCGGCCTGATCGTCCTCGGGATCTTCGTGGCGCAGGGAGCCGTGAGGCTGAGGGCGCTCGACCGGGCCGTGACCGTCAAGGGGCTCTCGGAGCGGGAGGTCCCGGCCGACGTCGCCATCTGGCCCATCAAGTTCACCGAGACGGGGAACGACCTCGGGGCGCTCTACGCGACCATCCAGCGGAAGAACGAACAGGTCTTCCGGTTCCTGGAGGAGAGAGGGTTCGACGACGAGGAGGTCTCGGTGTCGGTGCCCTCGATCAACGACCGGCAGGCGCAGGGGTACGGCCCGTCTCAGCCGGCCGAGTTCCGCTACTACGGAAACTCCATCATCACGGTCTACTCGACGAACGTCGCCGCTGTCCGAGAGGCGATGTCGGACGTCGCCGAGCTGGGCAAGCAGGGCATCGCCATCACCGGTCAGGAGTACGATGCGAGGACGGAGTTCCTCTTCACAGGACTCAACGACCTCAAGCCCGCGATGATCGAGGAAGCGACGAGGAACGCCCGGGAGGTGGCGGAGAAGTTCGCCGCGGACTCACAGAGCCGACTCGGCAAGATCAAGACGGCCTACCAGGGACAGTTCAGCATCCAGGACCGCGACAGCACCACACCGCACATCAAGAAGGTCCGCGTCGTGTCGACGGTGACGTACTACCTTGTGGACTGATCGTCGCGTCGATGTGCCGCGGAACGCCGACACCGCTCGTTCAGATGAACATGGGCGCCATCATGGCGCGCGGCGTCGTGTTCGCCTGCGCGCCGCCGGACACCCATTCGTATCGATATCCAATACGACGGATGACATCACGATATCTTGCTGGCCAGCACTTTAGCTGGTACTCTCTCCTCTGTACTGGTCGCGTAGGTTGTCATGGTATGAGGAGAGCCGGTGCAGCTTCTCCGCCGCTATCGTTCGGTCGCCATCGTCGCGCTGTGCGCGCTCGCCGCGTGCGGCATCGACTGCCTGCTTGGCGGAACCTTGGGGGATGATCGCGACACAGACCCGCACGCGGACGAGTGGCGGCTGCTATGCTACGACGCTCAGGTGACCTCCTTCTATCCTCTCCCGTCCGCCAGGATCGACCGACCGCTTGAGCTCCGACACATGGGGAGCGTCCCGCTCCGCCCGTTCAGCGATGCTTCCATGCTCAGGAGGGCACTCGTTGCCGGCCTGCCGCAGAGTCGCGGGCTCTCGGTCGTGTTCTCCCATAACACGGGCACCCCGGACCGCGACCGTGCCGGCGTCGTCGTGTTGGACGATGGACCAGGTGCTCCGCGTTCGCTCTGTGACGGGCTTCTCCTCGGTGCCTACAGGACCAGGAGTTCGAGTGAGCTTCGCCTTCTCTCCTGGCGCACGTCACTGGGTTACGAACGTGTAACCAGGGACTCCAGACTGACCTCCGCAGACCTCTTCCTGCTCAACTACTCGCGCGAAAAGGACATGGACCGGGAGCAGAGCCTTCTCCGGGCCCTCAGAAGGGCCGCTCGAGGGGAGTCCCTGAGGGCCGATTGCTTCCTCGAGACGCGCTCGGGCGACGGTCGCCTCGTTTCCCGGACGCGCATCCAGCCGGACCGGAACCCGGTCGGGAGCGTGGCGGTCGAGCTGGCGGGGCGAAGCGTGGCCCTCATCGGCTTCAACAACGGATATCAGGTCAGCGAGTCGCTCTACAGGGAGCTGACGCTCCCGTCACTCGAGGCGCGGGGCTTCGAGTCCCCTCGCGCTCTCGTTCGGAGGTACGGGAGTTTTCGCGGCGTGACGGCCGTCGACCTCGACAACGGAGAGCTGTTCTGGGAGAGGCCGCTCGGCATCATCCCGTCGGATCAGCCGGCCGTCGTTGACCTCACAGGAGACGGCGTCGAGGAAGTGGTGCTGGCCGCGTACAGTCCCGCGAACGGTGTGAGCGCGGGCGGCGTCACCGACCTCGGATACTCCTATCTTCTCTGCCTCGATGACTCGGGTCGCGAGCTCTGGAGGCATCGGCGGCGGGGCTGGTTCATCGGGAGCCTCGTCAGTGTCGGCGACGTCACTGGTGACGGAAGCCCGGACGTGGTCGCGGTATGGGGGTCGGCCAAGGACAGGCAGCCGGGTCGGGTCACCGTGATGTCGGGGGACGGACGGCTCATCGCCGAGCGTGTGCTGGTCGGCGCGGGCGGCCTCGTGTTGGCGGACCTCACAGGCGACGGAGTCTCCGAGATACTCGTCTGCGAGGCGAACGGGCGGCTCCACGCCTTCGACGGCCGGCTCCGCACCGTAGCCGAGGGCTCAGCGGAGGAACATGCGGGCTTCCGGAACAGACGCCTCATGCCGCTCGCGGCGAACGACCTGGACGGAGATGGGAGCACCGAGGTCATCGCCGCTTCGGTCGGATGGACGATCCACGAATGGAACTCCACGATCAGATACGGGTCGCTCGAGCCGGACTCGCTTGCGTACCTCGTCCTCCTCGACAGTGCACTCCACGAGCTTGCTCGATGCGAGACCCCCAATCTGCAGGCGTGGGCGCGTAGTAGTGCACGGCACGGCTGTTTTGTCGCGGACCTCGATGACGATGAGAGGAACGAGATCGTTCTCGGGCCGGTGGATGGGGAATTCCGCTTCTTCGAGATCGTCCCGAAGGGTGATGCCAGGTGAGATCTGCCCGCGTTGTGGCACTCTGCATCGTTCTCCTGTCCTCCGCGGCCTCCGACGGCGCCGCCCTGGAGCTCTTCGAGGAGAACGTGCTTCCCCAGCAGGCCGTGCTCGCCACGTGCGCGACGCTCACAGGAGAGCCCCGCGCCACCTCTCTCTCCGTCGACAAGAGCGACCTCGTCATCGGGTACGACGATGGAACGCTCGTCGTCTTCCAGTACGATCCCCGAAGTCTGAACATCCCCGCCCACACGATCCGACTCTCGTCATCGGAACCGGTGCTCGATGTCGTCGGAGTACGGCCGGTTCCCAGGCGGTCGTCGAGACAGGACGCCTTCGTGATCGCCGTCCAGAACGGCACGGCGTCACTCGTGAGCACGGAGTCGATGCAGGTGGTCCACGAGACCCCGCTTCCGGGAGGCGGCGGTCTCCGGCGCTGCATCAAGACAGAGGCCGATGAGCGGGTGATACTGCTCGGGGGCCCAGCGCCCGTGGAGCTGGATGTCCGTCCCGCGTCGCGTTCCTGGGAACTCGTCGTCACCGAACTCCCCGAGCCGCTTCACTCCCTGGTGGCCGCTGTTTCGGCGGAAGAGAGGTTCCTCTTCCTGCAGGAAGACGCCGTGTCGGAGATGTCGGAGCGTGGCTTTCGGGAGCTCCCTCTGGCTGATGGTGTGGTCGTCGCGGCGGAACTGCCGGCGAGCTGCGCATTCGGCGACTTCATCGCCGTCGCACCGGCTGCCGACACCCCGAGCGTCTGGGTACTCGAGGAGCGAAGCGATGCCTGGCACGTCAGTTCGACGGTTTCCGTTCCCGGGGAAGTGGCGTCGATCATCGCGCTCACTGATACGAGCGCCGTCGTCGCCGGAGGGCGCATGGCAGCGTCGGGCGACTCCATCGGATGGCTGGCGGTCGTCAGCTCGTCCGGCCGTGTCCTGGCGGAGGAGGAGCAGCCGCTTCCCATCGCGCATGTCGAAGTGCTGGGCGATTGGGTGGCGGCGCATGGCACCGGCGGCGTGCTCTCCGTGTACGACTCGGACCTCGCGCCGCTCTGGGACCACGCCTCGATGCTGCACCCGGTCGATCTGCTCGCCGCCGACTTCGACGGGGAAGGGTCGCTCGATCTCGCGGTCGTCGGAACGATGCAGCAGAGGCGCTCCCGCGCAGCGGTCGACTCGATGCGGGCCCTCCTCGACCGCCCCGACCTCTTCGGGGGCGCGACGCTTGTCGGCGCCGATGTCGCCGGAAGAGGAGGGACCTACGTTCGTGAGGTCTCGAGGGCCGTCATCTACACGAGCGGACGAGGGGATCTCGAGGAGATGCTCGGTCGCGAGATGAAGCTCGCGGAGGAGCGTCTCCAGAGGGGGGAAGCGGACAGCGCGGTGGCATCGGCCGGTCGGGCCCGCGCGGCGGCCGCGAGGCTCGGCGCGAGGGAGGACGTCCTCAAGCTCAATGATCTGCTTCGAGAGAGCAGAGCGCTTCCCGAACGGCGAAAGCGTTCGCTCGTCTGGGCGGCGGCCCTTTTCGTCGCGGGTGTCTGGATGACGTGGTGGTACGCGTCGGGCGGAGCCCGCGAGCGAAGAGACATCATGCTCGGCGGCATCGCGGCCCTGGCGCTCGGAGTCGCTGTCGCGGGCATCCTCGGACGACCGCCGCTCTACGGGCTTCTCTTCATCGGCGGCGCCGTTCCGCTCGGCGCGCTCGCCGTGACGGCCGGCCTGCGGCGAGCAGCGTACGGGGCGCTCTCTCCAGGAACGCCAATCGAGGAGCTGGGACGCCGCATCATGGGCTTCCGCCACGGCGGACAGGGCGACTTCGACGCGCGCCCGGGCGAGAGGATCGGCGACGACGCGCGGAAGAACATCACGCAGCTCGCGTACCTCGCGCGCGAGATGATGGATGCGCGTGGCGAGCCGTCGCGCTACCGGGCGATGAAGAGCGTGCTGGAGAAGGGCGCCGCGACGTTCCGCGAGTCTGTCGCGCCTGAGATATCGCGGCTCGCCGCACTCGGACGCGAGTTGGGGTTCATGACGGACGCGCTCAACTCCATGGAGTCGGCCGCCTCACGGATCGACCGGGCGCTGACGGCGGCGCTCGCCGATGCGCCGCCCGAGCCTGAGGAGTTCGCGCGACTGGTCTCGGAGGTCAGAGACGGACGAAAGCAGCTCGTCGACTCGGCCGAAGCCGTCTGCGCCGCGGTCCTGGCGAATCCGGGCTGCTCTCTGAACTCGGTCCTCGACGATGTTCTTTCACTGCGGCGGGAGCTCCTCGCGACGAACGGCGTGACCGTGACGCTCGACTCGCACGTCGAGGCGACCGCCGACGCCGTCAGAGGCACCCGCTACATCCTCTTCACCATCTTCGAGAACCTGGTCGTCAATGCCGTGAGAGCCATGGCGGACGCGCGTCAGAAGAGCCTCATGGTCACCGCGCGAAGCGACGGAGAGCGGTGCGTCGTCACGGTCGAGGATACCGGGCACGGCATGACCGACGTCGAGGTCGGCGCCCTTTTCGAGGAGTCCGCCGACTCATCGCGCGGGGGCTTCGGGCTGCCCTACTCGCGGAGAGCCCTGAGAGAGCTCGGCGGCGACATGGACGTCGAGAGCTCTTCGGGAACGGGCACGACCGTGACCGTCGAGATACCTCACTGGCGAAGCACGTTCACAGGAGAGGACCATGAGCCGCAGTCCTGACCGACGCAGGAGGCTCCTGCTCGTTGACGACAGCGTTCCGTTCCTCGAGACGGCGGAGGCGATCCTCACAGGCGGGTTCGACGTGGCGTGCGTATCCGACCCCGAGCGGGTGCTCGACGCCTGCGCCGATGAAGAGCCCGACGCGGTCCTGCTGGACCTCTACTTCGACGGGGCGCCGCGGGGCTTTGACATCCTGACGGAACTCCTTGCCGAGTACCCCTTCCTGCCCGTCATCATGTGGACCGAGTCGGAGTCCATGGAGGACGAGCTCCGGTCGCAGGAGCTGGGCGCTTTCCATCACGTGAGGAAGGACGCCCGTCCGGGAGACGTGCTGGTCGTCGTTGATGCGGCCTTGAGACGCCGCCGACTGCTCATCGGCGAACGGGCCTTCAGTGAAGAGGTGGACCGGCGCTGGGGCGAGTTCATCTACGCGAGCGACACCATGGAGCGGGTGTTCGCGACCCTCGACCGCATCGCCGCGTCCGACCAGTCCGTGCTCATAACAGGGGAGACGGGGGTCGGGAAGGGACTTCTCGCCCGAGAGATCCACAGGCGGAGCTCGCGCGCAGCGGGCCCATTCGCCGTCGTCGAGTGCGCGTCGCTTCCCGACACCATCGTCGAGAACGAGCTCTTCGGACACGAGAAGGGAGCCTACACCGGAGCGGTCTCCCAGCAGATCGGAAGCTGCGAGGTCGCCGACGGCGGCACGCTCTTCCTGGACGAGATAGGCGACATGCCTGTCGTCTCTCAGGCGAAGCTCTTGAGGCTCGCGGACGAGGGTCGCTTCAAGCGTCTCGGCGGAAGACACGAGCGCTACGTCGACATCAGGATCATAGCGGCCACGAACCACGACCTGGCCCAAGAGGCGGAGTCGGGACGCTTCCGCAAGGACCTCTTCTACAGACTGAACACCTTCCACATCGACATCCCGCCGCTCAGGGGACGCCGCGAGGATATCGTCCCGCTCGCCCGGCACTTCGCCGGCGGGTTCGTGCAGGGCTCGCAGCGTGGGTTCTCGTTGTCGCCCGCCGCTGAGCTCTACCTCCAGTCCCAGCGCTGGGACGGCAACGTCAGGGAACTCAAGCACACGATCGGGCGCGCCTGTGTTCTTGCGGACGACAGCGTCCTCAATCCCCGCGACCTTGCGGTTCCGGCAGGTCCAGAGGTCACTCTGCCAGTGAACTACGAGACGGAGAGGTCGCGAGTGGTCTCCGATCTCAAGCGGACGCTCGTGACCACCTCTCTGGCAAGGAACAAGGGGAACATCACGAAGGCCGCCGAGGACATCGGAGTGTCGCGGCAGACGTTTCATGAGTTCCTGAAGGAGACGGGACTTTCGGCGGACGGGAGCTGAAGGCCGTCGGGGGCAGGAATCGGGCGCCGCTGACGGGAGAGCGGACGACGAAGACGCAGAGTGCTCGCGATGAGGCGGGATTTCGCTTCTCAAATGGTGTATAATGGAGATGGAAGGCCCCGGAGCTCGTCGACGACGGAAGGAGGAAGAGACGACCTACTGACAGTACCGAAAACCCGGACGCCCCCCAGGAACAGCGCTCTTTGCGCATCGAGAGGGGGTACGTGATGTCCAGCCATCCAATGACCGCCGAGCGCCGCTTCGAGGCAGGCTACAGCCGCCGTCTCCTCTGGGGTCTCGCGGCAGCCGCGCTCATCCACACGCTGATCCTCCTGTTCCTCCCGGCCCCTCAGTTCCAACCCTACGAGCTGACCGAGACGACGGTCATCCGTGTCCTGGATGTGCCGCCGGCGCTGGCCGTTACCGAGCCGCCCGAAGAGGTCTCGAAGCCGCCCTCGATCACCGCCATCGAGCCGAGTGCCGACCCGGCCGCGGACGAGACCATGTCCTCCACGGTCCTGGACCCTGATGCAGTGTTCGTCCCGCCCGTCATCGACGCCCGCCCGGATTTCGTGGAGGTCTTCGACGAACCACCGGAGGTGGTCGAGCGCATTCGCCCCGTCTACCCTGAGATGGCGCGGCTGGCGGAGCTGGAAGGCACGGTCGTGCTCAAGGTCGGCATCGACGAGCGGGGCAGGGTCCGCGAGGCGCTCGTTCTCGAGTCCGTGCCGGGGTTGGACGAGGCGGCGCTCGAGGCCGTCCGCCGGTGGGTGTTCCGGCCGGCCAGGCAGCGCGATGTTCCTGTGCCGGTGTGGTACTACGTGCCGGTCAGGTTCAGCCTGCGGGACTGACGCTCGCCGTGAAGCGCTTGCGCACCTCGTCGGCGACCCAGATGGAGCTCGACACCAGGATGATCCTGAGCCAGTCCGCCGCGGCGAGGTGTGTCGTATCGAAGAGCTGCTGACCGAACGGCGTGTGGACCACGAGCACCTGCATGACCACCGCGACACCCAGCCCCATGAGCAGCCAGCGGTTCGTCAGCGGTCCGACCGAGAACACCGACTGCGACTGCGAGCGCGCGTTCATGGCCTGGAACCACTGGAAGGCCGCCAGCGTCGTGAAGGCGACCGTGCGGGCGTGCTGCAGGTCCCCGTTCCGGCTCTGCCAGAAGAAGAGGCCCAGCGTGCCGGCGGCCATGATCGGCGTGAGCATCGCCATGCGCCGGATCATCGCTCCGTTGACGATCGACTCCTCGGGGTCGCGCGGCGGTTCCTTGAGGACGTTCGAATGCCGCGGCTCCACCCCGAGCGGGACCGTGCAGGCCCCGTCGGTTACCAGATTGACCCACAGGATCATGACGGCCGTGAGCGGGAGCTCGAGACCGAGGATGAGCGCGCCGGTGAGCGTCAGGATCTCGCCCAGGTTGGTCGCCAGAAGAAAGAAGACCACCCGGCGGAGGTTCGAGTAGATGGTCCGTCCCTCCTCGACGGCGTCGACGATGGTCGCGTAGTTGTCGTCGGTCAGGACCATGTCGGCGGCCTCCCTGGCCACCTCGGTGCCCGACCTTCCCATCGCCACGCCGATGTCGGCCCCCTTGAGGGCAGGGGCGTCGTTGACGCCGTCGCCGGTCATCGCCACGACGTGCCCCCGGCTCTTCAGGGCCTCCATGATCTTGAGCTTGTGGCCCGGCGAGACGCGCGCGAAGACGCCGGACTCGATGGCCGCGTCCGCCAGCTCGCGCTGGTCCATCTCCTCGACGTCCGCGGCGGTGAGGGCCCTGTCGCTCTCCGAGATGCCGACCCGGCGAGCGATCGCCAGGGCCGTCGCCGCGTGGTCTCCCGTGATCATCACCGTGTGGATGCCCGCGTCCTTCGACGCCCTGACGGCCCGCGCCGATTCCTCGCGCGGCGGGTCGATCATCCCCCAGAGGCCGAGCAGCGTGAGCCCCGACTCCACGTCGGAGGACGTCAGCTTCTCCTTCTCGGGACCGAAGTCGCGGTATGCTCCCGCCATCACGCGAAGCGCGTCTTCCGCGAACTCGTCGTTCGCCGCTTCAATCTCGTGGCGCCGCTCCCCGCCGAGTTCCGGCGACTCTCCGTCCAGAAGAACGTGCGATGCGTAGTCCAGCAGCCGGTCGGGGGCTCCCTTGGCCGCGGCTCTCCGGGCTTCGCCCGCTGTCCGGTGCAGCACGGCCATGTACTTGCGGTAGCTGGAGAACGGGACCTCGGCGATGCGCTCGAACTCATCGCGGAGCGCGTCAGGGTCGAGCCGTCCCTTCCGGGCGGCGACCAGGAGCGCCGCCTCGCTGGGGTTCCCGTCGGCCTGCCAGCGGTCCTCCTTGCGCCGGAGGCGGGCGTTGTTCGCCAGAACACCGGTCTCCAGCAGCCGCCTGAGCGGCTCGGGCATCTCGCTCAGGTCTTCTCCCGCCTCCGTACGGATCGTTCCTTCGGGCTTGTAGCCCTCGCCGGTGACTTCGAAGACGTTTCCTCCGGCCCAGATGCGCCGCACCGTCATCTGGTTCTCCGTGATGGTGCCGGTCTTGTCCGAGCAGATGACCGTCGTCGAGCCGAGCGTCTCGACCGCCGTCAGGCGCCGGATGATCGCATTCCTGTCGGCCATGCGGCGGAGCCCGAGCGCCAGCGCCACCGTGATGGCCGCGGGCAGTCCCTCCGGGATGGCCGAGACCGCCACCGCCACGGCGAAGAGGAGCATCTCGAGCGTCCCGTGACCGCCGAGGAGCCCGAGACCGAACACGACCGTCGCGAGGGCGATGCCGAGGACCCCCAGAACCACGCCCAGCCTGTGCATGCGCTTCTGGAGAGGCGTCTCTTCCCGGCCCGTCGCGCGCACCTCGCCCGCGATCTCGCCGATCTGGGTCCTCATGCCGGTCGCCACGACCACGGCGCGCCCCTGTCCGCCCGTCACGCTCGTCGACATGAAGACCATGCTCGTGCGGTCGCCCAGCGGCGTGTCCTCGGCAACTCGGTCCGGTTCCTTCGTCTCTGCCTCGGACTCGCCGGTCAGCGACGACTCGTCCACGCGGAGTTCGTTGCTCTCGAGAACACGCGCGTCGGCGGCCACGCGGTCGCCGGCCGTCAGAAGGAGGACGTCTCCTGGAACGACATCGGTCGCCTCGATCCGCTGCGCCTGTCCGTCCCTCAGCACGCGGGCAACGGGGGCCGCCATCTGCCGCAGGGCCGCGAGCGCGCCCTCGGCCCGCCATTCCTGAATGAAGCCGAGGGTCGTGTTGAGCACGACGACACCGGCGATGACGCCGGCATCGACCAGCTTGCCTGCAAGCAGCGAGACCCCGGCGGCGCCGGCAAGCAGGTAGATGAGCGGGCTCTTGAGCTGTCTGAGAAGCAGCGTCAGCGCTCCCGTACCCTCCTCGGTGGCGAGGTCGTTCGGACCGTGCTCCTCGAGCCGGCGTCGGGCCCGCTCGGCGCTGAGGCCTTCCGCGGAGCTGTCCACCCTGTCGATGACCTCATCGGCGCCGAGGGCATGGGGGGCCGACAGGTTCACGTCGAGTCGCATGGCTTCCCTTTCGGTGTCGTCCGACCGAGCGGTCTGCGTCGACCGGCAGATCACACATCACGTTGCGGACGGTTCTCCCGACTGTTGCCGGGACCGGTGAAGCACAGCACCGTAGGCTGTCACACCGAGCAACCTTACCATTGCACGTGGGAGCGGGGCATTGGTAGTGTCAAGTGACGGATGTTCGAGTCGACGGAACAGGGAGGTGGCGTGGGTCTCAAGAAGAACCTCGGGCTCGTCCACGTCTTCAGCATCGCGACCGGAGCGATGATCAGCTCCGGTCTGTTCGTTCTTCCCGGACTCGCACATGCCCGGGCCGGCCCCGCCGTGATCGCCTCCTACCTGCTCGCGGGACTCCTCGCGGCGACGGGACTCCTCAGCGTCGCCGAGCTGACGACCGCCATGCCCAAGGCCGGAGCGGATTACTTCTTCGTCTCGCGCAGCATGGGCGCGGCGGCCGGAACCATCGCCGGCCTCCTCACGTGGTTCTCCCTGTCGCTCAAGAGCGCGTTCGCCCTCGTGGGACTGGCCGCGTTCGCGCAGTTCGTGATGCCGATCGATCCCCGTCTTGCCGGCGCCGTCTTCTGCGTTGTCTTCGTCGCGATGAACCTCAAGGGCGTGCGGGAGGCCGCGCGGCTGCAGGTGGGGCTCATCGTCGCGCTTCTCGCGCTCATGACACTGTACCTTGTTCGCGGGTTCCCGGCGATCAACGTGCAGCATCTTCAGCCGTTCGCTCCGTACGGTGTTCGCGCAGTACTGGCAACGACCGGGTTCGTCTTCGTCTCGTACGGAGGACTCCTGAAGGTCGCCAGCGTGGCCGAGGAGGTGGATGACCCGGGAAGGGTGATCCCGCGGGCGATGCTGCTGGCGCTCGTCGTTACAGGGATAGCCTATGTGCTCATGATACTCGTCACGAGCGGGGTCCTGACGGACGAAGTTCTCAACGGCTCGCTGACGCCGATCACCGACGGCGCGGCTGCATTCATGGGTACTCCGGGGAGGGTCGCGCTCAGCATCGCCGCCATCCTCGCGTTCCTCACGACGGCCAACGGCGGGATCATGGCGGCATCCAGATACCTGCTGGCGCTCGGTCGGGACGGTCTCGTTCCCGAGCCCCTCGGCAGGGTCGCGGAGAAGACCGGAACGCCCCACATCGCGCTCCTCGTTACGGGCGTCCTCGTGATCCTGGCCCTTCTCGTCGAGCTGAGCCTTCTGGTGCAGGCGGCATCGGTTGTGTTCCTGATGACATACCTCCTCTCGAACGTGGCCGTCATCGTGCTGCGCGAGAGCGGCCTGCAGAACTATCGACCGCGCTTCAGGGCGCCCGGCTATCCGTGGCTCCAGATCGCGGGCATCGTCGGCATCCTGCTGGTCATGCTCGAGATGGGTGAGGGCTCGTTCGCCACCGTCATGCTGCTCGTGGTCGCCGGATTCTGCGTCTACTGGTTCTACGGCCGCACGAAGCCTGCCATCGAGTCCGCGATGCTCCACGTGATCCACAGGATCGCGGCGAAGGAGCTGGTGACGGGGACGCTCAACGCCGAGCTCAAGGACATCATCAGGGAACGCGACGGAATCGTCCGCGACCGCTTCGACGCCGTGATCGAGAACTGCGTTGTCCTCGACCTCGAGGGCAGCGTGACGAGAGATGAGTTCTTCGACGCGGCGTCCAGGGCGCTCGCGCCGCGGACCGGCATGGAGCCCGCTGCGCTCGTTGATGCCCTGGAGGCGAGAGAGCGGGAGAGCAGTACGATCGTGGCTCCCGGTCTCGCGGTTCCCCATGTGATCGTCGAGGGTGAGGACATCTTCGATATCCTGCTTGTGAGGGCCCGGGAGGGCATCCGACTCTCACCGGACGCGCCGCCCGTGCGCATCGCGTTCGTCCTCGTGGGGACTATGGACAACCGCGACCTGCACCTGCGCGCTCTCTCGGCGATCGCGCAGGTCGTTCAGAGCTCCGGCTTCGAGCAGCGCTGGATGGAGGTGGCAAGCGAGCAGGAGCTCAGGGACGCCGTGCTCCTGGCGGAGCGGAGGAGACAGCGCCAGGACTGACAAGACGCTCCCTCGCGCGGCCACGGTGGTCTCACGTGGAGGACGTTCCCCGGCCCGGAGCGACGGTGAGTTGGCGGCGGAGAGACTCGATGACACGTTCGGTCCAGCCTGTTGCGCGCGCGGTCGCAGCCTCCCTGATCGCGCTGGCGATGCTCGGCCCTGGTCGACACGCCTCTCAGGCAGATGAAGTCCCGGAGTCGACCGGCCTTTCGAACCAACCAAGTGAGATGGTGCTTGTGCCCGCGGGCGCCTTCACAATGGGTGACGGAGTCGCCCACTGCGGAGTCAACCAGCATGAAGTCACCCTCACCCGCAGCTTCCACCTCGGCCGTCATGAGGTGACCAACCGGGAGTACCTCGAAGCGGTCAGATGGGCCTACAGAAAAGGGCATGTGGTCGCCACTGCCGTCTCGGTCCGGGACAGCCTGGATGGCAGCTCAGTGGAACTCCTCGATCTCGATGATGACGACTGCGAGATCGCATTCTCAGATGGTGAGTTCAGCCTCCGTGACGCCGGACACGGGATCAACCCCGACCATCCCGTGAAGAGGGTCTCGTGGTATGGAGCGGCTCGCTTCTGCGACTGGCTGAGTCTGCAGGAAGGACTGCCGCGCGCGTACAAGCACGACGGCGACTGGGCGTGCAACGGGGGAGACCCGTACGATGCCCGCGGCTACAGACTGCCGACCGACGCCGAGTGGGAGTATGCCGCGCAGTACGACGACGGCAGGTCGTATCCCTGGGGCCATCGGGCACCCGGAACGGAGCTCGTCAACTGCTGTCGCGAGATGGGCTGGACCACACCCGTCGGGAGCTATCCTCCCGCGCCGTCGTCACTGGATCTGTGGGACATGGCGGGGAACGCCTGGGAGTACTGCAACGACTGGCACGAATGCAGCCTCGGGGACACCGCTGCAACGGACCCGGTGGGTCCGCGGTCCGGCATCGGTCGTGTCGTGCGCGGAGGCTCCTGGATGAGATACGGGGATGTCTTTCGCAGGGCGTCGCGGTTCTGCGGCGCACCGACGGGCGGCAGCGACCACTTCGGGTTCCGCGTGGCGAGGACGGTGACCCGGTAGGTGGAGACCGGCTCGTCGCGGGGTCGCGGCCTCCCCACGGTACCGCGGCCGGGGTCGTCAGGCCGTCGTCTTGCTGAACCGCGTCGTTGCGAAGGCCAGCAACCCCACGCCGATGATGAACAGCGCGGCGAGCTGCGGCCACAGGAGGGCCGGCCCGGCGCCCTTCAGGAAGATGGCGCGGACGATCTCGATGTAGTGCCGCATCGGGTTGAGGAGCGTCAACCATCGGAAGACCGCGGGCATGCTGCTCACGGGGAACATGAAGCCCGAGAGAAGGATCGCGGGCATGAAGACGAGGAAGCTCGTGAGGAACGCCTCCTGCTGCGTCTTTGAGATGGTGGAGACCAGGAGGCCGATGCCGAGCCCCGACAGCAGGTACAGCACGCTTGCGCCGAAGAGCAGGAACAGGCTCCCCTCGAAGGGGACGTGGAACCAGAAGAGCGCCACGAGCGTCACGAAGAACAGGTCGACGAGCCCGATCACGGCGAACGGGATGGTCTTGCCCGCTATGAGCTCGATGGACGCGAGCGGGCTCACCTGGAGCTGCTCCAGCGTGCCGATCTCGCGCTCGCGCACGATGGCGAGCGATGTGAGCAGCAGGCAGACCTGAAGAATGAGCGCTCCGACGACCGCCGGCACGTTGTAGTTGCGGCTGGCGAGGTCCGGGTTGTACCAGGCGCGCTCCCTGAGGTCGACCGGAAGTGAACGAGACGGCCCGTGCTCGAGCGCGTAGCTCTGAATGATGCGCTCCGCGTAGCCCTGGGCGACCGACGCCGTGTTCGAGTTCGTCCCGTCCACGAGGATCTGGACGGTCGCGGTCCGTCCGGCGCGCAGATCGGTCGCGAAGCCGACCGGTATCTCGATTCCGACGACGGCGTCTCCGCCGTCGAGAGCGCGGACCATGTCCGCGGGCCTGTCAGACCGGTCCGCGACCCGGAAGTACCCCGACGCCGTGAGCGCTTCCACGACGCCGCGCGAGGCCTGCGTCCGGTCGTGGTCGATCACGAACGTGTTCATCTGCCAGATGTCGGTCGAGACGGCGTAGCCGAAGATCACGAGCTGCAGGATGGGGGCTATGAAGATGACCCGGGCCATCCGCGGGTCGCGGAAGATCTGGCGGAATTCCTTGGCGACCATGCCGAGCACGCGCTCGATGCGGTCCTTCCGGGGCCCGGTCATGCGATCTCCTTCCTGAAGACGCGCGTCGCGGCCGTGAGCCCCGCAGCGGCGAACGCGATCATGAGCAGCCCCTGGATCCACAGAACCTCCACGCCCACGCCCTTCAGGAATATCCCCCTGGTCACGACGAGGAAGTAGCGCGCCGGAACCAGGTACGTGATCGCCCTGAGGACGGGCGGCAGCACATCGACGGCGTACATGAACCCCGACAGAAGGTAGGCCGGCAGGAAGGTCAGGATCATCGCCATCTGCGTGGCGAGGAGCTGCGAACGGGCCACCGCGGAGATGAACATGCCCAGCCCGAGCGCTCCCACAAGGAATGCGAGCGACAGAACCATCAGCAGCGCAGCGTTTCCCTGGAACGGCACCTTGAAGAGCGCCACGCCTATGACGCTGATGAGAACGACATCGATGAGACCGATCGCCACGTAGGGGAGCAGCTTCCCGACGACCACCTCAGCGCGGCTCACCGGCGTGGCGGCGAGCTGCTCCATGGTTCCGCGCTCCCATTCGCGTGCGATCGTGAGCGATGTCAGCATCGCGGCGATGATCATCATGATGACCGCGACCAGCCCGGGAACGATCATGTTGCGGCTCAGGAGCTCCTCGTTGTACCAGACGCGCGTTCGGCTCTCGATGGGTGTGCCCGCCCTGGCGCCCTCGAACAGGATCCGGCTGGAGTAGGACTGCACGATCCCTCGTGTGTAACCCAGTGCGATCGTGGCCGTGTTCGCATCGCTTCCGTCGACGATCACCTGAACCCTTGCCTGTTCTCCTGTGCCGAGGTCGCGCGAGAAGGACGGCGGAACGACCAGCACGACCCGGACCCGCCCGCTATCCAGCAGCCTGTCGACCTCCGCCTCGCGCTCGATGTACGTCTCGACGTCGAAGTACCCTGACGACCTGAATGCGTCGATGAGCTCACGGCTGCGTGCCGACCCGTCGCGGTCGAGCACGGCCATGTCGATGTCCCTCACGTCCCAGCTGATGGCGTATCCGAAGAGAATCAGCAGCAGGACGGGGAGGGCGAAGGCCATGAGCAGGCTGCGCGTGTCCCTGCGGAGCTGGATGGTCTCCTTCCGGGCGATCGCGAACAGCCTCATCCGGTTCAGCACTCGAACTCCTCCGCTAGTCGACGGGGGCGCCGCCGGCGGCGCGCACGTGGGCCACGAACACGTCGTCGAGGGCCGGCACGACGGGCTCGATGCCTTCGAAGCCCACGCCCTCTTCGGTCAGCCGGTCTCCAATGAGCTTCGCGGCGTCCTCCTCCGACTCGACCGTGACGTGCAGTGCCCTGCCGAACATGCCGGCCTCGATGACTCCCGGCGCTCCCTTGAGAGCCGCGACGCCGCGCGCTGCGTCATCGACGCGGACCTCGAAGATCGGTTCGTTGGCTTGCGCGCGGAGGCCGGCCGGCGTGTCGAGAGCTATCAATCGCCCGCGGTTCATCAGGGCCAGGCGGTGACAATACTCCGCTTCCTCCATGTAGTGCGTCGTGACGAAGACGGTCGTCCCGTCGTCCGCGAGCTGGTAGATCAAGTCCCAGAAGCTCCGCCGCGAGATGGGGTCGACGCCCGATGTGGGTTCATCTAGGAAGAGAATGGGCGGCTCGTGCAGCACCGCACAGCCGAGCGCCAGACGCTGCTTCCAGCCGAGGGGCAGCTCTCTGGTCAGGCGTTCGACGTGCTCAGTGAGTCCGGCCATCTCAAGCACCCAGTCGCGGCGTTCGGGCCGGCGTTCGGCGGGCACGCTGTAGAGCCGCGAGAAGAACGAGATGTTCTCTCCCACGGTCAGGTCGCCATAGAGAGAGAAGAGCTGGGACATGTAGCCTATGCTTCGCTTGATCGCCTCTGTGTCGGTCGTGAGGTCGAACCCTGCGACGCGACCGCTTCCGGACGTGGGGAGGAGGAGGCCCGTGAGCATCTTGATGGTCGTCGTCTTGCCGGCGCCGTTGGGTCCCAGGAACCCGAAGATCTCGCCGCGGCGGACCACGAACGACACGCTGTCCACGGCGACGAAATCCCCGAACGTCTTCGTGAGTTCGGACGCGCTGACCGCGATGTCCTCCGGAGCGACGGTACCGCCTGCGTCGGAGCCTGCGCCGTCCTCATCGAGGGACGCGCGCCCCCGAACTGACGGGTCTTCCGTCCTCGAACTCGACTCGTTTCTCTTTCTGCGGTCCATTACTGCGTTCCCTCTGTGGTCGAAGCCGCCTCTTGCTCCGCGGCCTTGTCGGCCCGGGATATGTGCTGGATGAACACGTCCTCCATGCCCGGGCTGACCCTGTGCGCCGAGTTCACCCGGAACCCCGCGTCCGCGAGGGCATCTACGATCGTCTGTTCATCCCGGTCGGCCGACGACACCGTGACGTGCAGCGCGTCGCCGAAGACCGCGGCGAGAAGAACGGCGGGATGGTCGCTCAGCAGTCGCTTCGCCTCACGGGTGCGGTCGACCTCGACGGCCAGGATGTCTCCCTCGACGTCCGCCACGAGCTCGTCGGGCGTCCCGAGGGCGACGACCCGGCCGCGGTGGAGAAGCGCGAGCCTGTCGAAGCGTTCGGCCTCGTCCATGTACGCGGTGCTGACGACGACCGTGACGCTCTGGGCCACCATCTCGTGCACGATGAGCCAGAGGTCGCGGCGCGATATCGGGTCCACGCCGAACGTCGGTTCGTCGAGCAACAGGATCCTCGGCTGGTGGATGAGCGCACAGGAGAGTCCCAGCTTCTGCTTCATTCCTCCTGAAAGCGCGCCCGCGAGCCTGTCCTTGAACGGCTCGAGATTCGAGAAGCGGAACAGGCGGTCCAGGCGGGCTCCGCGCTCCTCTTGGGGGACCTCGTACAGGTCGGCGTAGAAGGTGAGGTTCTCCATCACGGTCAGGTCCGCGTAGAGGCCGAACCTCTGCGACATGTACGCGATGTCGTGCTTCACGCCCTCGGGGTCGCCCGCGACGCTGACACCGGCGAGCACGGCATCTCCTGACGTCGGGGGCATCACCCCGGCGAGCATCCGCAACGTCGTGGTCTTGCCGGCTCCGTCAGGACCGACGAGGCCGAAGAGCTGTCCCTCGGCGATCTCGAAGGTCAGTTCGTCCACGGCGAGGACGTCGCCGAATCTGCGGGAGAGACCCTCGACCCTTATCGCGGCGCCGTTCTCACTCATCATCACTACCATCCATGCTCAGAAGCCACGTTGCAGTCGACTTCTTCCGTTCATCTCACGAGTCGTCGCCGTCTTCTTCGTCCGGCAGTCGCAGCCGCACGTCCGCCGGCATTCCCGGTTTGAGGTCGAGCTCGGGATCTCCGGATATGCTCACCTTCACCGCGTAGACGAGTTTGACGCGCTCCTCCTCCGTCTGCACGTTCTTGGGCGTGAACTCCGCCTCCGAGGCGATGAAGGTCACTTCGCCCTCGTATTCTCTTTCGGGATACGTGT
>CAZQSB010000011.1:0-73655 GCA_964596015.1 uncultured bacterium
GACGTCGCCGGGCTTTGCGGCGGCGTTCGTCACAACGCGCCTCGGGTCGACCGTCCCGACCACGGCGAGTCCGTACTTGAGTTCGCGGTCGCTGACGGAGTGCCCGCCGAGCGCCACGGCGCCCGCCTCCGTGAGCTTCTCGATCCCGCCGTTGATGATCTCGGCCATGATCTCGAGCGGCAGGTCGCCGTCCGGAAAACACATCAGGTTGAGCGCCATGAGCGGGCGCCCCCCCATTGCGTAGACGTCGGAGAGCGAGTTCGCGGCGGCTATCCTCCCGAAGTCGCTCGCGTCGTCCACGATGGGCGTGAAGAAGTCGGTCGTGAAGACGAGGGCCCTCTCCTCGTCCAGCAGATACACGCCGGCGTCGTCCGCCGTGCTCGTTCCGACGAGCACGCGCGGGTCTTCGAGGATCGGCAGTCTGGCCAGCACCGAGGCGAGGTCCTCCGGACCCAGCTTCGAAGCTCAGCCGGAGCATCTCACCTTCTGGGTCAGCTTCAGGATCTCTTCCCTCGTCACAATCCCTCCGGCGCCCGTCGGACGCCCGGATGCGGGCCGCCGGGCGACGCTTCTTCGCGACCCTCCGGCGGCGGTTCTCTCTGCGGCGGGGCTATTCCACCGTCACGCTCTTCGCGAGGTTCCGGGGCTGGTCGACGTTGCACTGCCTCTCGACCGCCACGTAGTACGCGAGAAGCTGCAGCGGGATGACCGAGAGGATCGGGGTCAGGTGCGGAAGCGTCCTCGGTACCTCGATGACATCGTCGGCCGTCTTGTCGACCTGTCCGTCGCCCTCGCTCGTCAGGGCGATGATCCGCCCCCCGCGCGCCTTCACTTCCTGCATGTTCGAGAGGATCTTCTCGTAGAACGCGTCCTGAGGCGCCGCGAAGACGACCGGCATGTTCTCATCGATGAGAGCGATCGGGCCGTGCTTCATCTCCGCCGCGGGATAGCCCTCGGCGTGGATGTATGAGATCTCCTTGAGCTTCAGAGCCCCCTCAAGCGCAACCGGATAGTGGTACCCGCGGCCGAGGTAGAGGAAGTTCGAGTGATGCGCGTACTTCTTCGCTATCTCGGCGATCTTCTCGTGGCTCGAGAGGATGCTGGCGATCTGGTCCGGGATCCGCTCCATGGCGTCGACGATGCGGCGGCCCTCGGTGACGGAGATATTGCGTGCGCGCCCGAGCATCAACGCCAGGGCGGCGAGCACCATGAGCTGAGAGGTGAAGGCCTTCGTGGACGCGACCCCGATCTCCGGGCCCGCGTGGACGTAGACCCCTCCGTCGCTCCTGCGGGCGATCGATGAGCCGACCACGTTGACGATGCCGAGAGCGATGGCGCCGCGCCGCTGGGCCTCGGCCATCGCGGCCAGCGTGTCGGTCGTCTCTCCCGACTGGCTGATGACCACAGCGATGTCCTCGGGACCGATGACGGGGTTCCGGTAGCGGAACTCGGACGCGTACTCGACATCGACGGCCACGCGCGCAAGATCCTCGATCATGTACTCGCCGATGAGCCCCGCGTGCCACGACGTGCCGCACGCCAGGATGATGATGCGTTTCGTCTCGTTCATCGCCCTGCGGTGGTCCCTCAGGCCTCCGAGGAACGCGTCGCCCGCTGCGGAGATGAGACGGCCCCGCACCGCGTCCATGACCGTGCGCTCCTGCTCGAAGATCTCCTTGAGCATGAAGTGCGGATAGCCGTTCTTCTCGATCATGTCGATGTTCCACGTGATCTTCTCGACGTCCTTCTTGATGAGCTCGTTCTCGAGCGTCGTCGTCGAGAAGCCGTCCGGAGTAGCCGTCACCATCTCGAGATCGTCGAGATAGACGACGTCGCGCGTGTAGCGGACGAGGGCCGCCACGTCCGACGCCACGTAGAACGCGTCTCTGGCGATGCCGACGACGAGCGGGCTTCCGTTCCTCGCCCCGACGAGCTTGTTGGGCTCGTCGGCGTGGATGACGGCTATCCCGTAGGCTCCCTGGACCCGCGCGAGCGCGGCGCGGACAGCCGCTTCGAGATTGCCGTCGTAGTGTTCCTCGATGAGATGCGCGAGCACCTCGGTGTCGGTCGCGGAGTGGAACGTGTGCCCGGACTCCTCGAGCGACCGTCTGAGGACACGGTAGTTCTCGACGATGCCGTTGTGCACGACGGCGATCCTGCCGGTGCAGTCGAGTTGAGGATGGGCGTTCTCCGTCGACGGCTCCCCGTGGGTCGCCCAGCGTGTATGCGCGACGCCGGTCGAGCCGGAGACCGGCTCCTCGTCCAGGAGCTTTCTGAGATCGTCGATCTTGCCCATCGTCTTCCTGACGGACAACCCGCCGTTCTGGACAACGGCGAGCCCCGCCGAGTCGTACCCCCGGTACTCGACGCGGCGGAGTCCCTCGATGAGCGCCGGCACGGTGTCTCTCTCAGCCGTGACGCACCCGATGATCCCGCACATGTGCTCTCCTTGAGTTCTATTCCGCGAGCCGCGAGACCGCCCTCTCGACGAGCGCCTCGGCCTCACCGGCCGTGGCCGCCTCGGCGATCACACGCAGCACAGGTTCCGTCCCAGACATCCTAGCGTGAACCCAGTGGTCGGTCCAGCAGGTCTTGGCCCCATCGGTGAGGTCGTGCTCACCTTCCGGAAACGCCGACGCCATGATGTCCGGGATCTCCCCGGCCCGCTCGCGCGGGAAGTCGACCTTTCTCTTGACCATGACGTACGAGGGGATGCGCGCCACGACCGCCGACAGGTCCTCGCCCGACCGGGCCAGGGCCGTGAGGATGAGGGCCGCCGCCGTCGACGCGTCCCGGCCCGGGTGCACGCCCGGCAGTATGACGCCCCCGTTCCCCTCTCCACCTACGACGGCCGAGACCTCGAACATCTTCTCGACGACGTTGATCTCACCGACGGCCGAACGATGCACCGGCACGCCGAACCGGGCGGCGACGTCGTCAATCATGCGGCTCGTCGAGACGTTCGCCACGACCGGACCCGGCGTGACGGCGAGCACCTCTCCCGCCGCGAGGGCCAGCGTGTACTCCTCCCCGACGGCCCGGCCGGTCTCGTCGACGAGGGCCAGGCGGTCGGCGTCGGGGTCGCATGCCAGACCGAGCCGCGCGTCCTCGTCGGCGACCCGCCGGGCCAGTCCGGCGATGTTCTCCGGCACCGGCTCCGCGCCGCGGGAGAATCCCGCTCCTGGATCCGTCGAGAGCTCGATCACCTCGCATCCCAGCAGGCGGAGCAGCCGGGGCAGGATGACGGAGCCGGCGGCATTGACGCAGTCCACGACCACGCGCATCGACGCCCCCTTCACGCGTTCGGCGTCGACGTGCCGCGAGGAGAGCACCCGTTCGATGTGCCGGTCCACGGCTCCTTCGAGGACCGACGGAGCCGGCCCCTGTCTCGCGGGGAGCGGCGGGCCGTCCGCGAGGTCGAAGAGCCGCTCCACGGCGTGGGCCTTGAGGAACACGCCCTCCCTCGAGAAGAACTTCAGACCGTTGTCGGTTTCGGGATTGTGGCTGGCGGTGACCGAGACTCCGCCCCCCAGACCGGCTTCCCGCACCATGAGCCCGATGGTCGGTGTCGGGGCCACGCCCACGAGCCGGGCGCAGACGCCGCCTTCGCGGAGGCCGGCCGCGACCGCGTCCACGAGCGCGTCGCCTCCGCGCCTGGAATCCCACCCGATCACTACGTCCTCACCGCCGACGGTCTCGGCGAACGCGCGGGCGTAGCGCGAGGCCATGTCGGCCGTGATGTCGACGCCGGTCGTCCCACGGACGCCCGACACGCTTCGGATGAGCGTCATCTGCCTCCTCCGGACGCTGCAGCACCGGGAGTGGACTCGAGCCTCTCGAGGGCAAGCGCGGCGGCCTCGGCACGCTCGGTCCCGGGATAGGAATCGATCACGCGGCGGTACGCCGCGCGCGCGGCCTCGAGGTCCTGGAGCTCCCGCTCGAGCACCCAGCCGACCGCGAGCGCGGCGCGAGGAGCATACTCGGTCTCCGGATGCAGCTCGAGCACCTCCCGGTACACCTCGAGCGCCCTGGCCGCGTCGTCGAACCGGAAGAGCTGAAGTTCGGCGAGAAGGAAGCGGGCCCGCGCGGCCTCTTCCTCCGGGCTCAGGGCCGTCGTGTCTCCCGCGGCTGAGGCCCGTCGCCGTTCTGTCTCAGGCGGGGCCACCGGCGCCGTTCGGGCCGTGTCGGCGACCGCAGCGGTCGTGTCCGGAACCGCGATGGTGGTGTCGGGAGCCGCGGCCCCCGTGTCGGCGACCGCGGCGGTCGTGTCGGGAGCCGCCGCTCCCGTGTCGGCGACCGCGGCGGTCGTGTCGGGAATCGCGGCCCCCGTGTCGGCGACCGCCCCGATGGTGTCACGTTCGCCGCTCACGGCGCCTTCGGCCGCGGACGCATCGCCGTCCCCCGGCGCCTCGTCCGCGGCCGCGCGCTCCTCGACCATCTGCTCATAGTCGTCGATGATGCGCCTGTACTCCCTGAGGCGCACTATGTCGTCGGCCGCCTGCGTGGCGAGCTCCGCCGTCTCGCCTCGGGCGAAGGCGTCGCGCGAGGCCCTGAACGCCTCAACGGCGCCGTCGAGGTCGCCGAGGGCGTCCCTCCTGACGACGCCTATCCGGTAGTACGCCTTCGAGGCGCCCTCCGAACGTTCGTGGGAGGCGGCGATCTCCTCGTATGTGTTGATGGCCCGCTCGTGTTCGCCGAGGGCCTCGAGCGCCAGACCCTTCTGGAGCTCGACGCGGTCGAGCTCGCCGCGGTCGATCGTGCGCCCTTCGAGGTCGACGGCGACCTCGAGCGCAGACTCCGCCCGTCCCATCGTCAGAAGCACCTCCGACAGGCGAAGCCGGGCCTCGAACGCGAGCGTGCGCGAGGCCGTCTCCTCCGGGACCCGGGCAAGATGGGCGGCCGCGTCCTCGTAGCGTCCCATGGTCGCGTAGTTCTCCGCGGCGCGGAACCGGATCTCCGCCCTGCGGTCGCTGTCGGGGAACCTCTCGAGGGCCGTCATGTAGGCCTCTGCCGCCTCGTCCAGGCGCCGTCTGGCGACCCGCGCGTCTCCGATGAGGAGCAGCGCGTCGTCGGCCAGCTCGCCGGGAGGCTCGGCGTAGGCCACGCCCGCGAGCAGTTCCTCCGCCGTGACGGGATTGCCCTGCTCGATGAGGACCGAGGCCAGAGCGTACTCGGCCTCGGGCCGGAGCTCGCTTTCGGGATAGAGCGAGAGAAGGTCTTCCAACCGTTCCTGAGCAGACTCGTAGCGACCCTGGTGAGCCAGCGCCCGCCCCATGAGCAACAACGCATCGTCGGCCCACGACGAATCGGAATGGAGTGCGATGACCCTGCCCGACTTCTCGATGACGCGGTCGTAGAGCTCGCGCTCCCTCGCCGTGGGCTCAGTGTCGGGCGCCCGGTTCTCCCGGATTGCGGCCGCCTCTGCCGCGGCCTCCCGCGCGTGATAGAAGGTGTTGTAGTAGACGCAGCCCGCGAGCGTCAGAAGAGCGAGCAGGACGACCGCGAGGGCGATGATGCTCCGTCGCAAACGATGTCTCTCCCTGAAGAACCTCGGTCGCTCAGGCTGGCTTCCTCGACTCCGCGGGTCGCGAGATCGACTGGATGACGACGCCGTCCTCTCCATCCTTCTCCTTCATGCGCACGCCGATGATCTCCGACGAGGACGTGGGGACGTTCTTCCCCACGTAGTCGGCACGGATGGGGAGCTCGCGATGCCCGCGATCGATGATGACGGCGAGCTGTACGAAGCGCGGTCGCCCGAAGTCGATGATCTCGTCCAGGGCGGCGCGAACGGTTCGCCCCGTATAGAGCACGTCGTCGACGAGCACGATCGACTTCCCCTGGACGTCGAAGGGAATGTCGCTCTCGTTGACGACGGGCTGCTCGGCCACGGTCTTGAGGTCGTCGCGATAGAGCGTGATGTCCAGAACACCAACCGGAACGTCGACGCCCTCGATCTCCCGGATCGCGTCCGCGACGCGGCCGGCGAGGAACGCGCCTCGCGTCTGGATGCCGATAATGGCCAGGTTGTCGGTGCCGCCGTTCCGCTCGAGGATCTCGTGGGAGATCCTGATGATGGCCCGCCGGAGGTCGTTCTCGTCCATCACGCGCGCTTTCGTGCGCATCTCCATGGCTATCTCCCGGATGAGTGCAGAACCGAAGCCGTTGGTTCCGTCCGCGAATCTACCAGAGAGGCCCGTCCCGCCGCAAGCCGTGAGGCCGGACGCCCTTCTCGAGGGACCGCATCGAAACTCAGCCCAGAAGCGCCCTTCGCACGGGGCCGGCCGCCGCGGATCCACTTTTCTCGAGCGCCGCGACGAGCGCGTACTCCATCGGTGGCTCGAGACCCAGCTCGACGAGGCCGTCGACGCCGGCCAGGACGTCGCTCGCCTCCCCGTCGTGGACGATCCTCCCGCGGCTCATCACCACGACGCGCCGGGCGAGCTCAGACGCCAGGTCGAGGTCGTGCGTGACGAAAACGACGCCGGTCCCCTCGTCGCGCTCCGAGCGCATGAGCTCGACCACCCTGGACCTGGTGCCCGGGTCGAGCCCCGCGGTCGGCTCGTCGAGCAGCAGGAACGGCCGTCCCAGCACAAGGATGCTCGCGATGGCCGCCCGCCGGGCCTCGCCGGCGCTCAGCGTAGAGGGCTCCCGGCCCAGAAACTCGTCGGCATCGAGAGCCGCGCGCCGAAGCGCCGCCTCGACACGCTCGCGCACGGCGTCGTCCGGGACATCCTGTCGCCTGAGCCCGAAGGCCACCTCGTCGAAGAGGGTCTCCTCGAAGAACTGGTCCTCGGGGAACTGCGCGACGAGACCGACGCGACGCCTGTGGTTCGCGCCGCCGCCGCCGGGCTCGACGCGGGCGACTCCCGTGGTCGGGGTCCTCAGTCCCGCCATGACGTCGAGGAGCGTCGTCTTGCCGGACCCCGTCGGACCAACGACGGCGACGCACTCTCCGATCTCCACGGAGAGCGTCGCCGGAGCCAGAGCGGGCGACGCCTTCCCGCCCTCGTTCCGGTAGACGACGGCCGCACGTTCGAGCTCAATGCGCACCGACGCCCCCTTCGCTCACCGCTGCGATGAGCTCATCGAGCGAGAGGACCTCCGGGGGCACGGGAAACCCGCTGGAACGCAGCCGGTCGGCGAGCCTGGCGCCCCGGGGACGGTCGAGGCCCCACTCGTCGAGCTCGGGCCTGGAGAAAAGGTCGGCCGGTCGGCCGTCGAAGACGACCGTCCCCCCGTGGAGCACGACCGTCCGGGGGGCGAGCGCGATCTCGTCTGGGAACTGCGTCACGTGCACGATGGTCCTCGTCCCGTCGGAGGCGAGCCCCGCCATGAGGTCGAGGACCTCCGCTCGTCCCCGCCCGTCCAGAAGAGACGTCGGCTCGTCGAGAGCGAGGACGTCGGGCCGCATGGCGAGCACGGCGGCGATGGCGACGCGCTGCTTCTCGCCGCCCGAGAGCGTGTGCGGGGCCCGCGTCAGGAGCCCCGTGAGCGACATGTCGCCGGCGACGCGGGCCACGCGGGACCGGATCTCCTCTGAGGGAAGCCCCAGATTCTCCATGCCGAACGCAAGCTCCCGTTCGACGGTCGTGCTCACGAGCTGATTGTCGGGGTTCTGAAAGATGAGTCCCACGCCGCGCCGCACCTCCCACACGCGCGTCGGGTCCGACGTGTCGACGCCGTCGACCAGGACGGCGCCGGAGGTCGGGAGCAGGAGCCCGTTCATGAGCTTGAGAAGGGTCGACTTGCCCGAGCCGCTGGCCCCCGCGACGGCGACGCGCTCACCGGCGGCGAACTCGATGTCGATGTTCGAGAGCGCAGGCGGGCCGTCTGTCTCGTACCGATAGGTCACGCGCGAGAAGCGGATCAATGCTCCCCCTCGCCGGTGTCGTTCTCGCGGGCCAGCCTGGCGAGTCGACTCCTCGCCTCCCGGGCCCACTGCCCCTCCGGAAAACGCCTGAGGTAGGCGTCGAGAGCCACGATGCCCTCCTCGCGTCGGTCGGCAGCCAGAAGCGAGAGCCCGAGCGCGTAAGCCGCCTCCTCCAGAGAGGGATCGAGCCGCACGGCGCGGCGGAACTCGTCCGTGGCCTGCGCGTGCCTCCCGCACTCGGAGAGCGCCTTGCCGAGCGCGAAGCGGATCCCGGCGTCCTCCGGCCTCACCGAGGCCGTCTGCTCCAGGAGCAGAACGGCCCGATTGGACTCGCCACGCGCGAGAAGCACGACGCCCAGATTGTAGGCCGCGTCGGCGAATCGAGGGTCGAGTTCGAGGGCCTCCCTGAACGCCTCCTCGGATCGCGCCAGCTCGCCCGCCGAGGCCAGAGCGGTGCCGCGGTTGTAGTGTGACTTGGCCTCGGTCCTCATGCGGTAGCGCTCGAGGTCCTCTGAGCTCACGGGGACGTCGATGACCGTCCCGGGATCGAGCGTGAGCCCCGCGGGCACGCCGTTCACGCGGGCGAGATACTCGGCCGCGCCGGGCTCGCCGTAGTAGTCGTCGGCGATGCTCGCGAGCGTCTCACCGGGGCCGACCGTGTGGACGACGGTCTCCTCGACAAGGCGGCCGCTGCCGGTCTCCTCCCAGAGCCCTGCGCAGCCGAAGGAAAGAAGGGCCACGAAGAGCAGCGCCGCCGCGCGGAGCATTCGACTGTCGCGGTCTCGGCCGGTCATGACGCCTCCTCGTAAGGACCGCCCGCTCTCTCGATCGCCTCGTCGAGAAGCGCGAGCACGCGGGTCGGATCCTCCTCCAGCACGATCGTCTTCCGAAGCTCCGCCACGCCCGGGTAGCCCCTGAGGTACGCCACGAAGTGCTTCCGCATCTCGTAGACTCCTCGTCCGTCGCACTTCCAGTCGAGCATCAGGAGAAAGTGACGTCGGGCCGCGCGGAGCCGCTCGGCGAGGCCGGGCTCGGGGCCGGGTCTCTCTCCCGCCAGCGCCGCGGCCGCCCTCCTGAGAAGCCAGGGATTCCCGACCGCCGCGCGCCCGATCATCACGGCGTCGGCGGACGTCTCGTTCCTCATCCTCACGGCGTCCTCGGGGCTCGCAACGTCGCCGCCTCCGAGGACCGGCACGCCGACGGCCTCCCTGACCTCACGGATGACCGTCCAGTCGGATATTCCCTTGAACCCCTGCGCCCTCGTCCGAGGATGGACGGCGACCGCCCTGGCGCCGCCCGCGACGGCGGCGACCGCGGTCTCGACCGCCGTCAGCTCCGCGTCCGACCATCCGCTTCGTATCTTGATCGTCACCGGGATGCCGCCGGCGCCCTCGACGGTCGCCTCGACCACGTCCCGGACCCGCGCCGGGTCCCTCATGAGAGAGGCGCCCGAGCCCGACCGCACGACCTTCTTCGCCGGACACCCGGCGTTGATGTCGATGATGTCGGGGCCCAGGGTCGCCGCGATCCGGGCGGCCTCGCGGAACGACTCGGGCCTCGAACCGAAGAGCTGGGCGGCGATGGGACGCTCCTCCGGCTCGAAGCGAAGGAGATCGAGGGACTTCCCGCTGTCGCGGATGAGACCCTCGACGCTCACCATCTCGGTCCAGACGAGCCCCGCCCCCATCGAGCGGGCGATCCGGCGCATCGGGCTGTCGGTGTAGCCCGCGAGCGGCGCGAGCACGACGTTCGGAACGATCGTGACTGTCTCGATTCGCATGGTGGAATGAGTATGGGACGCCCGCCTCCCCGGGTCAAGGAGGCGGGCGCAGAGCTGGAAGCGACCTCGAGAGGGCGCGGACGCGTCCTACTCCGCCTCGGCCGACGCGAACTCCTCGGCCGTGCGGAACAGGTCGTCGACGGTCTCGGCCTCCGCGGCCAGTTCGACGGTCTTCGACAACTGATCGTCGCCTCTGACCGCCGCCGCGTAGGCCTCCTCGCGTCCGAGCGACTTCCTGATGAGGTCGCGCTTGATGGCGAGTTCTATCTCGTCGCGATGCTCGATGAGCGCCTCTTCGTCGACCTCGAAGTCGTCCCTCCCGAGAAACTCGACAAAGGCGTCCCACACCGCTTCGGTCACCTCGAAGTCCGGGCTCTCGATGGGATGGTCGACCGTGTACTCGATGGCGAACTCGAAGAACTCCTCCCGGCGCTCGAGGTCGACCAGGAGATCGGGCCGCCTTTCGAAGTCGATCTTGATATCCGGCGTCACACCGCCCCCGCCGTAGACGATCCGTCCCGCGGCGGTCCGGTACTCCGGCTTCTCTGCGATCTCAGTCTCGTCGTCGCTCGCTTCGGCCCAGCGCTCCGGCTTCTCGATGGCCCGACCGCTCGCTATGTACCACTTCGCGGTCGTGATCTTCATCGCGCAGCCCTTGGTGAGAGGACGGAGCCGCATCAGGGTCTGGACCGACCCCTTCCCGAAGCTCGTCGTGCCGACGACCAGTCCGCGGTCCCAGTCCTGAATCGCGCCGGCGAGGATCTCCGAGGCGCTGGCGCTGCCGCCGTTCTGGAGTACGACGATGGGGAAACCACGGTCGAACATGGCGGGAGTCCTTGCGTGGAACTCCTGGTTCTGCTCGCTGATCCGGCCACTGGTGCTGACGATGAGCTCTCCGCTCTCGAGGAAGACGTCCGTCACATCGACCGCCTGCGAGAGCAGACCGCCGGGATTCGACCGGAGGTCGATGACCAGCTTCTCCATCCCCCGGTCGCGAAGTTCCGTGAGGCGCTCGCGGAGTTCGTCCGCCGTCGTACGGGAGAACCTCGAGATCCGCACGTAGCCGACTCCGCCGTCCATCATGAACGCGTACGGCACGCTGTCGATGCGGATGACCTCACGAGTCACGGTGTATTCGAGCGGGTCCTCGACGCCCTCGCGCCGGATGACGATGTCGACCTGGGTCCCCGGCTCGCCGCGCAGCTTCCCGATGGCCTCGTCGACCGTGATGCCCCTGGTCGACTCCTCCTCGATGGCGATGATGCGGTCGCCCGACTGGATGCCGAGATCGTATGCCGGCGTTCCCTCGATCGGGCTCACGACCGTGAGGATCCCGTCCCGCACCGTGATCTGGATGCCGAGGCCGCCGAACTCGCCCTCGGTCGTCACCGTGAAGTCCTCGAACGACTCCTCATCCAGGAACATCGAATACGGGTCGAGAGAGGACAGCATCCCTCGAATCGCCCCATACATGATCTCCTTCGAGTCGACCTCCTCGACGTACGTCCCCTCGACCTTCGCCAGGGCGTCGTTGAAGAGATCGAGATAGCTCAGGAGCTCCCGCCGCGCGCTCACGGTGCCGACGGTCACCCCGCCGATCACGAAACCAACGAAGAGCGCAAGGAGGACGAGGCCGTTTCTTCTGAGTCGTCGCGTCATGTTCGTCCTTCCCCGCGGCCGATCCGCCGCGTTTCAAGGAGATCCTCGGTCCTCCCGAGGATCTCGTCAGCTACTGTGTCCGGGTCGCGTTCGCCGTCGACGACGACGAAGCGCTCGGGCTCGCGCGCGGCCAGTTCGAGGTACGCGTCGCGGACCCGTTCGTGGAACGCCAGCGTCTCCTCCTCGATGCG
This sequence comes from uncultured bacterium, assembly GCA_964596015.1. Lineage (GTDB taxonomy): Bacteria > Joyebacterota > Joyebacteria > Joyebacterales > Joyebacteraceae > WJMD01. The sequence goes on from CAZQSB010000011.1 coordinate 11,504, forward strand.
GTCGGGAGCGTCGGCCCCGCGCGCCTTGCGCCGCTGGCCGGTGGCCGGAGCGACGTCGACGAGGAAGGTCACATCCGGTTTGACGCGGCCCGTGGCCGAATCGTTCAAACGATCTACGAGATCGACTCCCAGCCGCCTTCCGCCGCCCTGGTAGGCGACGCTGGCATCGGCGTAGCGATCCGAGATGACGACGGCACCTCGCCCGAGGGCCGGGACGATGGTCCTCGCGACGTGCTCGGCCCGCGAGGCGAGAAAGAGCATGAGCTCGGCCACAGGCTCCATGCCGGTCTCCGCCCTGTCGAGAAGGAGCTCGCGGATCCTCTCCCCGAGAGGCGTTCCGCCCGGCTCGCGCGAGAGAACGACCTCGTAGCCGCGCTCTGTGAGCGCGCGCGCAAGCCGCTCGGCCTGGGTCGACTTCCCCGAGCCCTCGACGCCCTCGAAGGTGATAAAGAGGCCGCTGTGGCCGGTCTCGCCCATGAGGCTCACGCGCCTCCTTGCGCGCCGAGGCCGGACAAGCCCGGCCTCTCACGCGGGAATCCCCTTCTGTCTGCGGGGTCGCTCAGGACTCGGTCCGCTCCTCGACAAGCTCTTCCGAGGAGGCCTTCGCCCCGCCCGAGGGCTTGCTCGAAGCGGCGTGTTCCTCGATGAAGCGCTCCGTCCTGTGTCGCGCCTCGTCGTCTGTGTACTGGACCGGGGGCGACTTGAAGAAGTACGACGACGGCGCCTCGATCGCCCCTGAGAGACCGTGGTTCATTGCGAGCTTCATGCATCTCACGGCGTCGATCATGACGCCCGCGGAGTTCGGCGAGTCCCAGACCTCGAGTTTGAGCTCGGCGTTCAGGGGCACGTCGCCGAACGTCCTGCCCTCCATCCTGATGTAGGCCCACTTCCGGTCCGAGAGCCACTCGACGTAATCGGAGGGTCCGATATGAACGTTGCCCGCGCCGAGGTCGTAGTCAAGCTGCGAGGTCACGGCGCCCGTCTTCGAGATCTTCTTGGACTCGAGCCTCGAGCGCTCCAGCATGTTGAGGAAGTCGGTGTTGCCTCCGACATTGAGCTGGCTCGTCCTCTCGAGCCGGACGCCCCGGTCGCGGAAGAGACGCGTCAGGACGCGGTGGACGATGGTCGCGCCCACCTGCGACTTGACGTCGTCCCCCATCACCGGCAGTCCCTTCTTCTCGAACCTCTGCTGCCAGTATCGCTCGCGGGCGATGAAGACCGGGATGCCGTTCACGAACCCGCATCCCGCGTCGAGGATCTGCTCGACGTACCACTTCGTCGCCTCCTCGCTGCCGACCGGCAGGAAGTTGACGACGACGTCGGTCTTCGTGTCCCTGAGGACGCCCGTGATGTCGTCGGTCGGGCCCGGGGCTTTCTCGATGATCTCCGAGAGGTACTTCCCGAGACCGTCGTGCGTCATGCCCCTGACGACCGGGACGTTCTGCTTGGGCACGTCGGAGAACCTGTACGTGTTGTTGGGAGGAGTGAAGATCGCCTCGGAGAGGTCCTTCCCCACCTTGTTCCTGTCGATGTCTATCGCGGCCGAGAACTCGATGTCCCCGATGTGGTAGCCGCCGAGATTGACATGCATGAGGCCCGGGACGAAGGAATCCTCGGGCGCGTTCCTGTAGTACTCCACGCCCTGCACAAGCGAGGACGCGCAGTTTCCGACTCCTATGATCGCGACGCGCACCTTCTTCTTCGACATGGGTGTCGTGTCTCCTTCGGCGCTTCTTGAGGCGCCCTACGGGCGATACCGCCGTCCGCCCGGGTAGAGTACGTGGACGATCCGCTGAACTGCCGTGACGTGCGTCAGTCCGACGAGGACCCACAGCACGACCCTCAGGACCGCGGGGCCCAGAAGAGCCCCGACGATCATCAGAACGACCCTCTCGGGCCGCTCGGCGATCCCGACGCTGCACTCGCGCCCGACCCCCTCCGCCCGCGCTCTCGTGTAGCTGACGAGCAGCGAGCCCCAGAAGGCCAGAAAGACGGCGATGGCCGTGGCCTTCTCGGGCGCCCCTTCAGAGCGGAAGAGGTAGTAGTGGAGCGCTCCCAGGAGAACGAAGGCCTCGGAGTACCGGTCGGCCGTCGAGTCGAGGAACGCGCCCTCGTCGCTCGAACCGTCGGTGAGACGCGCCACGGCGCCGTCGAGCATATCGCACACGCCCGACAGCACCAGGAACACGGCCGCGGCCGGGAAGCTCCCCCGGGCAAGGCTGAACCCGGCCAGTCCGGAGAGAATGAGCCCCGTCACGGTGAGCCCCGCCGGCGATACACCGACGTCGGCGGCGAACTGCGCCACCGGGTCGAGCACCGACCGCGCACGAGCCTTCATGTCGCTCACAGCCATGCGTGGTGTCGCCCCGGATTCGTTCCGACATGGTGTCCGTCGAACGGCGAAGTCTAGCACCAGCCCGAAAGAGGTGTCAAGGCGGGCCCGGACGAGTCCCCTCGTGCGCGGTCCACTCGACGCGCTCGGCCCGCATGATCCCGAGGATGAGGTTCCTTCCCCTGTGGATGGTCTCTGGATTGAGGAACTCCCACACCACCTCTCCCTCGGGGTCGATCTCGATGATGCGTCCGTTCTCGGACTCCGTGATGAGCGTGTTGCCGTTCGAGAGCCTCTGAGCGGAGCCCGCGCCCCTCGAGAAGAAGTCCTGCCGGCTCCACTCCCAGACGATGTCGCCGCTCTCCCAGTCGATCTCGATCACGCGCGAGCGCTCATCGGGGCCGAGATTGTCGAACATGAGAACCCGGTCTCCGACGAACTGCGCCTCATGCTGCTTGCGCCACGGCCCCTTGTGGGCCCTGAGCACCCGACGGGATTCGAGATCGATGAGGGCGACCGCCCCGATGCTCCGGATCGATACCAGCGCCCGGAGACGGCCGCCCTTCTCTGAGATCTCGATGGAGTTCGTGTGGAGGATGTCCGGCCCCTCGGGCAGGGAGTCGTTCGAGACCCAGTGGGCATACCGCCCGGTGTCGAGGAACGCGTCGAGGATCGAAACCGTGCCCAGCGCGCGGCCCCCGGGATCCAGGATCTCGATGTGGTCGTCGAGGATGTTGTCCCCGTCGTGGATGTCGTCGCGGTTGATCGCCTCCCGCACGAGCACGTAGATGGCGCCGTCGGGACCGACATCGAGATCGTGGTGCGCCGTCCTGAACGACCGCCAGAGCATGTTCGAGGCGTGGTCGAGCTTCATCAGCCTCGCGGGGTCGCTCGTGATGACGAGCAGCGAGCCGTCGTCCAGCATGCGCACCCGCGACCAGTAAGCGGAGCCCACGATGCTCCAGCGGTGGATGAGCGTCCCGTCCCCGTCGATGAGGAGCGCCTCTGGCCCGGCGGACGGCGTGTAGAGCGTGAGCCCCGGCGCCATGCGCTCAGGACGGCGGACGAGGACACCGGTCGTGTCGACGGCGGGCACCGAACCCGCCACGTACCCGAGCGTCGCGATCCTGTCGAGCTCCCGCTCCTCAGAGGGGGACAGGGCGACAAGAAGCGCCATGATGAGCGTCGTGATCGGCACGTGTCCTCCCGTGCTCGTCAGCTTCCCGGTTCGATGACGATGACGATCTCCCCCTTGAGCCGCCTGTCCGCCGCCGTCGACGCCAGCTCAGGCAGCGTGCCGCGCAGGAACTGCTCGTGGACCTTCGTCAGCTCTCGACAGACGGCCGCTCTCCGTTCCCCGAGGACCTCGGCGAGGTCGACCAGCGTCTTCTGCACCCGATGCGGCGACTCGTACAGCACGATGGTCGCGCCGATCTCACCCAGCTCTTCGATGCGGCGCCTTCTGGCGCCGCTCTTGCGCGGGAGGAATCCGGCGAAGACGAACGGATGCGGAGGAAGACCCGCCGCGGAGAGAGCGGCGATCGCCGCCGACGGTCCGGGCACGGGCACGACATCGATGCCCTCGCTGACGGCCAGCGACACGAGCCGGTAGCCCGGGTCGGAGATGAGCGGCGTACCCGAATCGGTCACGAGCGCCACGTTCTCGCCCGCGAGAAGGCGCTCGACCAGCTCCCGTGACGCGCGGTCCTCGTTGTGGTCGTGGTACGCCATGAGCGGGGTCCGGATCCCGTGGTGCGCCAGGAGCTTCCGCGTGCGCCGCGTGTCCTCACAGGCGATCCGGTCGACGTCCCTCAGAACGTCGAGCGCGCGGAGCGTCACGTCTCCGAGATTCCCTATCGGCGTCGCGACGATGTGGAGCGTTCCCGACGACCCGGGAGACGGCATGGGCTACTCCTCCTTCGTCCCGCTGCCGTCGCCCCGCACGACGTCCAACACGCTGACGCTCGGTATCCCGCCGGTTTCGCGCAGTCGGTAGACCAGCCCCACGGGCGCTTTTGAGACGGGAGGCGGCGTGGCGAACCGCGCCGCGCTTCCCCTGACGGCGTCGACGTCGGCTCCCGAGACGTCGGGAGCGTAGAGCGCGGCCGGCCAGTGGCCGTGCCCGAACGGTTCCATCCTGTCGAGCTCACGCGCCAGTTCGAGCGACACTTCCCTGAGCGGGAAGACGGCGTCGAAGCGGCGCGGCATGGGCTCCGGAGGATGTTCGGCGACGTACGCGCGGAGACCCTCCCGAAACGCGTCCACCCGGTCGGCATCGATGGTGAATCCCGCGGCCCGCGGGTGACCTCCGTACCCACGGAACAGCCCGTCCATCGAACGGAGCGCGGAGGTGAGGTCGAAGCCCTCGGGCCCGCGCGCCTCGGCCATGAAGCCGTCGCCGGTCCGCGAGAGGACGAACGAGGGTCTTCCGGCCTCGTCAGCCAGCCGGGAGGTGACGTACCCGAGCACCTCGACCGGCGCGTCGATGGTGGCGATGAGGACGGCCTCGTCGCCGGTCTGGTCGAGAGCCCGCGACGCCTCGCGCCACGCGTTCTGGGCCTTCGCCCTCCACTGGTCGCGGCCGGCTCGGAGACGGGCGACGAGGATGAGCGCCCGGTCTCCGTCCCGCTCGAGCATGAGATCGAGCGCCGGGTTCCCGCCCTTGCCGTCCGAGACCCTGCCGAACAGCGGCGCCACCGATTCGCGCACGTCGCCGACGTCGATCGGTTTTCCCGAGAGGCCCGCGTCGTCGAGGATGGCCCGTATGCCGGGACGCGACGACTCCGCGATGCGGCGAAGCCCCTCGGCGACGATCGAGCGGTTGTCCCCGGTAAGGGGTACCTTGTCGGCGATGGTGCCGATGGTCGCGACGGCGAACGCCTCTCCGGTCCAGCCGGTGCCGTACCAGGGGGCCCCCGCGGGCAGAGGAGGGAACGTCCCGCCGAGTTCGTCGAGCAGGAGCCTTGAGAAGGCGAGCGACACGCCCGCGCCGGCCATGAGCGGATACGGGTAGCGGCCGGTCTCGAGCTTCGGGTTGACGATGGCCGCCGCGGGGGGGAGCGTGGGCGGGATCTCATGATGGTCGGTGACCACGACGTCGATCCCCAGAGACCGGGCGTACTCGATCTCCGCCACATCGCTCACGCAGCTGTCGACCGTGACGATGAGCCGGACGTCCTCCCTCCTGAGGCGGTCGATCTCGGCGCGGTTGAGCCCGTGTCCCTCGGTCCTGCGGTCGGGTATGTAGGTGACGGCCGCGGTTCCGAGCTGCGCGAGGGCCTCGGTCAGAACGGTCGTGGCCGTCACGCCGTCCGCGTCGTCGTGCCCGTGGACCGCGACGCGCTCCCTCGCCAGCAGTGCCCGCCGCACGCGGTCGACGGCCCTGTCGGCGTCCGGCAGAAGATGCGGATCCGGCAGACGGTGGGCTCCCGGGTCGAGGAAGGCCGCAGCCTCCTCGCCCGACGCCACGCCCCGGGACGCGAGCACCGTCGAGAGAACGTCCACCGCTCCCGTCGCCCGGGATATCTCACGGACCGTGTCGCGGTCCGGCTCCTCGTGTTCCCAGATGTACCGCTCGCCCTGATATCTCATGGTATCGACGTGCGGCCGGACGGCGAACCGTCCGGCCGCGTGGCGTCTTCCGCTCCCTTCACAAGGTCGTCAGGATCCGTCGCGGGCGAACCGTTTCATGAACGCCTCGACGAGATCGATCGGCACCGGGAAGATGATGGTGGAGTTCTTCTCGGCTGAGATCTCGGTCAGCGTCGAGAGGAATCTCAGCTGCATCGAGGACGGTTCCTTGGCGAGGACCGTCGCGGCCTGAGAGAGCTTCTCGGAAGCCTGGAGCTCGCCCTCGGCGTGGATGATCTTCGCTCGGCGCTCGCGCTCGGCCTCGGCCTGGCGGGCGATGGCGCGCTGCATGCCCTCGGGCAGGTCTACGTGCTTGACCTCGACCGCCGAGACCTTGATGCCCCAGCTGTCGGTCTGCTTGTCGAGTATCGACTGAAGCTCCTGGTTGATCTTGTCTCGTTCGGACAGGAGTTCGTCCAGCTCGACCGAGCCGATCACGCTTCGGAGCGTCGTCTGCGAGAGCTGCGAGGTCGCGTAGTCGAAGTCCTCGACCTCGATGATGGCGAGATTCGGCTCGAACACCCGGTAATAGACGACCGCGTTCACCTTGACGGACACGTTGTCCCTCGTCACCACGTCCTGCGGCGGCACGTCCATCGCGATGATCCGAAGACCCACGCGAACGAGACGGTCGATGAACGGGATGATCAGTATGAAGCCCGGTCCTCTCACTCCGGTGAACCGACCGAGCCGGAAGACGACTGCGCGCTCGTACTCACGGAGCACGTAGACCGACTTCGCGATGAGCACCAGCGCGACCAGAATGAGTATGATGGTTCCCAGCATCGACTACCTCCTTTGAGGCGCCCGCTCGACGACGAGCCGCAGCCCAAGGACTCCGGTCACGACGATCGGTGAACCGCTCTCGATCGGCTCGTCGGAGACCGCGTTCCAGTACTCGCTGTGCACGAAGACCTTCCCCTCCGGGTCGAGGTCGCTGACGGCGCTCCCCCGCTCGCCCACGATGCCCTCCTGCCCGGTCTCCACCCTCCTGGCCTGGGCCAGAAGTCCGACCGGGACGGCGATGAGGAAGAACAGGATGAGAAGCGCCACGGCCGGGAAGATGGCGTTCTGGTCCAGACCGAGGAGCCTGAAGAGCGCTCCCAGGAGATCGACCATGCCCGTCACCTCGCCCATGCGTCACCTCGTCGGCCGGCCGGACGCCGGCTCGCTCGCGCGTTCACTGACCGACCCTCGTGTATACTCGCACTCCGAGAGGGTCGCGAGCCTCCACGACCAACCCGTCCCGGACGAAGCCGCCCATGAGACGGTCGAGCGCGTCCGGCCCCAGCGGCGTGGCCCGAAGCAGCACCGTGTACGGCGTCTCGACCTCGACGAGCCCCAGGACGAACGCGTCGTGGTCCTCCGGCTCGAGCGCTGGCAGCACGGGCGCGTTCCTGAGATAGCGCTCGAACGCGCGCCGGTCGCGCTGCACGTTCATCATGGCCCGCGTGAACCGGTAGGGATCACCCTTCTCAAGCTCCAGAACGGCCAGCTGGAAGTCGGCCTGGGTCTGCCGCTTCCGGAGCATCGACCGGATCGTGCGGAGGTCGCTCCGCGACGCTCCCACGAGCTCCATGCCATCCTGCGCCATCTCCACCATGTCTGTCAACAGCGAGACCACCTCGACGTCGCGCCCATCCCGCTGGAAGACGGCCTGCAGTCCGTGCCTGGCGGCGCGCCAACGGTTGACGAGGAACTCGCGGTACTCCTCCTCGCGCACTTCGCGCGCGAGTTCGTGCCGGGCCACGTGCGTCATCACGCCCGCCACGAGGGCCGAAAGCTCGCACATGAGCCGCGGCGACGAGGCGCAGTCGGCCACCCGGAGCTCCACGGTCGACCCCCACATGTGCTTGGCGTTGACGTCGGTGCCCCAGATCCACTGGGACATCTCCGGACTGTAGACGGCCTGGGGCGTCGAGCAGCCCTCGGCGAACGACGCGATGCGGTAGCTCTTGTATCCGCCGCTCCGTGCGCGGTAGACGGCGCTGTTGGCCGAGAGCGCGGCCAGCGGGGCCGTATGGCGTATCATCGCGTTCTGGACCCGGATGGCGTCGCGGGCGCCCGCCAGCGTTCCGACATGTATGTGCGCGCCGACGGGCTCCATCTGGAAGGGCCTGGCCCCGAGCCGGAGGAGTCCCCAGGACCTCTTCTCGAGCTCCCTGCGAAGCTCCGAGTCGAAGCGCTCGCTCTTGTCGAGGAGTTCGGGAAAGCTCCGGATCGCTCCGATGCGGCTTTCGAGGAGCTCGAGGTCGGTGCCGGTCTCCGCCCACGGGAGCCGGCCCCTCAGGGTGTCGGCGAGTTCGGCCACGTCCTTCTCGGTCACGTTCTCGCCCGAGGCCCGGAGGACGGCCATCTCCCAGTCGTAGCCCAGCGTCAGCGGATCGAATGTCCGATTCATACCGCCTCCAGCTGCGCCGCCAGTGCGTCGTCCCCGACCCGGACCCGGCAGCTAAGGGCGTCCCGGATGCCGCGACCAGCAATGACCCCGCTGAAGACGCGGCCCGCGTGAGGTACCTCCCTCGGCGCGAGCGTCAGCCGACGCCGTCCGCCGCCCGTCGCAAGCGTCGCCGTCAAGCGCTCGACGCGGCGCGTCGTCCTGACCGTCACGGCCAGCTCGCGGCCGGACCTCCCTCTCGTCAGAAGGAGCGCGCTCGAGCCGGACGCCGCCGAGGCGTCGCCCGACAGGAACGCGGCGCCCCACGTCCTCGATGTCCCGGAGGCGAGTCGCACCGGCCTGTGCCGGAGCATGAGCTCCGGACCGGACAGGTCGTTCAGGACCCCCACGTAGAGCGAGCGGCGGGCGCTGAAGAGGAGCATCATCGCCCTGCCGGTGTCCTCATTGCGGCTCAGGATGAACCCGGCACGGAGTCCGAATGTCTCGTTCTTCCAGTCCCTCCAGCGCCAGCGGCTGCCGTACGGCGGCCTGTGGTATCGCACGAGTTTCATCCCCTGCGGCGTCGGCAGGACGAAGACGTTCCGGGAGCCTGCGCCGTGCACGGCGGTCGACAGACGGACCGCGTACGATACGGTGGCATGGTCTTTGCGGTCCTCGGGCTCCGTCCCGCCGTCGATTCCGGCAGTCACCGGCTCCCCCTCGGGCTCCTGCTCGTATCGGAGGGTCACCTCGGTGAGGACGCCCGGGAGGTCGGGCTCGACCCGGACGCGCTTCCGGAAGCGGAGGCCCCGCGGGCTCCTGAGCCTCCTCGAGTAGACCACCGAACGCGAGGCATCGTCGACCTCCCGGTCGAGCGACGCGCTCCACAGTTCGCCGGGCATCCCGGATTCGACGACCACGTCCTCGGCGCCACCGAGGAGCACGTACTTCCCCGCCATGATGTGTTCGTATGCCTGCGCGAAGCGGTCACCGCCTTGCGCGTCCAGCAGCGAGACCAGTCTGGCTCCCCTGTGCGGCTGGACCACCCCCTCGACGAAGGCGTTCGAGATGAGGTCCTCGTCGAAGCCGTCCCGGTCGACGTCCGCGGAGGCAAGCGCCACTGTCCCCGCTCCGACCGGCGGCTCGGGGCGCCGCGCGGGCCTCGGGGAGAGAGCCCTGGCGCTCTCCCCGGGGTCGAGCACGACGCGGTCGCCGACGCGCGGCAGCCACGGCTTCGGGACGTCGCGCGTGACGGTCACCTCCCGCCCCTTGACACGGTCAGGGACGGTCAGGGCACTGGATACGGGGCCCTCGATACGGGCGGTGAGCCTCACGCGGCACACGGTGAGACCCGACGGCGCGGTCCGGCGCCCGAACTCCTCGCGCTTCATGATCTTCGCCACGAGATGCTGCATGATGTCCCCCCGCCGGGTCGCTGCCCGGCGAGCAAAGAGAAACGGGGAGAGAAGAGTCCAGGACTCTCCGCTCCCCGTTGAGTCGTGTGCCCTTTCGGGTCGTTCTACTTGATGGTGTCCTTCAGCGACTTGCCGGCCTTGAACTTCGGCGCGTAGTGCTCCGGCACGTGCTTCGTACGGTCGGTGCCGGGGATCCGCCAGTCGCGGGCGTTCCGCTTGTCGGCCTGGAACGTGCCGAAGCCCGTGATCTGGACCTTGCCGCGGCTCTTGAGTTCCTCGGCGATGATCCCGTTATCGACCGCGAAGATGGAGTCCACGACGTCCTTCGCCGCGCGGTTCGAAAGCCCTGAGCGCTGTGCGACCTTCTCGATGAGCTCCGCCTTGTTCATCCTTGCCCCCCTCTGGCAACCTGCCTGTGAGCACCAAAACCCGTCCAAGCTGACCAAGTTGGGGACACGCTACAACACGCCCCACATTCTGTCAACAGGAATCCGCCTACTGGCTGGCCGTTCCCGCTCACCCCGCTTCGGAACGCCCCAACGCTAGGGCCTGTTCGGAGGGCTCCGAGGGAACGGATCCGGCGCCCGAACCGTTCGCGGTCCGGGACGCAAGTCATTGTGGTAACAGAAGTTACGAGACCAGGACCTAGCGGATACCGCGCGCCAGATAGCGTTCGCCGACCTCGGCCTGGAGTTCGGGCAGGGCCTTCACGCTGATGCGGAAGTAGTACTGCCACTCCTCGTTGTAGTAGCGGCGGGTGAACTGGGCCTCCCAGCAGTGCAGGTCGCGGTAGACGGTGTACTCCTGGCTCGCGACCTCCGCGGCCTCGAGGTCGTAATGGAGCGAATAGTTGATCCGCCACTTCGGCGTCGGAGAGAACGCGACGCTGCTGTCGACCCAGTAGGACTCGCTGCCCGGGGTCGCGCCGCGCGAGTAGCGGAACGTGAGCGAGGCGTTCCACGGCCTGGCGGCGGTCAGGTTCGCCCGGGCGCGCTCGGCCACCTGCCGCCGGAGCTCGTCGACGGGGCTGGGCGACGCCAACTCCTGGATCCTCTCCTCCCAGGGCTCATCCGCGAGCGTCCGTCCCCGGCCGTTCAGGGTGAGCGTCGTCGTCAGGCTGGAGTTCTGGATCGCCCAATCCTCGTACGGGTCGTGCCGGCCAGACCAGCGGAACGACAGGGCGTCCCCGGGACGGAGTTCGAAACTCGAGGAGAGGTCGGACCAGGGCCTGTCCTCCTCGCGGAAGTCGTAGGAGCTCGAGAACGACAGCCTGGCCAGATTGTCCAGCTTCCGGACCTCTTCGCCTGAGGCGAGCTTCATCTGGAGTTTGTTCGCCAGCGACAGCCTGAGCGACTCCCGGGCGCGGGGGGTCCCACCGAAGCCGGTGAACGAGTAGAAGCGATCGTCCCCGTCCTCGTCCAGATACCGTTCGAACTCCGGAGTCCAGGTGAACGACGCCGAGGGCTCGATGATGTGCCTGATGCCGCGGACCGGCCCGACCTCCGGCAGGAATGTGCCGTAGATGGTCGTGCCCGCGGTCATCCCGGCGTCGTAGGTGACACGCGTGGGGAACTCGTTCCCCTCCCGGTCGCGGTCGTAGACGTTCGCCCGGACATTGAGCCTCGGCGTCAGGTTGATCCAGCGGAACGCCTTGAAGCCGCTCCGGAGACTGGCGGAGACGCCCAGTCCCTGATGGACCTCTTCGTCTCCGTCCGAGATGTCGCGATCGTTGACGGCGAGCGCGCGCCATCCGAGAGAGATCTCCGAGAGAAGCCTCCGGAGCGCCCCGGCGTCCGCGCCGGCGGTCGCAAGGGGCTTCGTTGAGAAGGAGATGTCGGCCTTCGGCAGGAGCTCGGAGACGACGTCCCGATCGAGCTCCTCTCTCCTGTCGAGCGTCACGCCGAGAGACAATCCCTGGAACGTCCCCCTGAGCCACAGCTGCGAGTGGAGGCTCCTGTTGACGCTCTCCTCGATGGTCTGGTTCGTGTCGGTGGCGTACGCCGCGTCGCTTCTGAAGTCGCCCGAGGCGCCGGCCGTCCAGTGCCTGCCGAACTCCTGGCGATGCGAGACCTTCAGGTCCCACCGGCGCTTCCCGCCCGCGATCTCATCGGTGAACGACGATTCGACGGAGCCGGAGAGCACGTATCTGAGCTTGTATCTGGTCTTGATGTGGCCGACCCAGCGGGTCGCCTCGTAGTAGTCGGCCCAGGCCTGGAAGTCGACGTAGTCGTTGGGCGCCCAGTAGTATCCGAAATTCCTGATGAACCGCCCCTTGTCCTCGGAGATGCCGAACTCGACGGTCGGGATGAGGAACCCCGAATGGCGGTCCTTGCGGATGGGGAACACGTAGAACGGCAGGGCCAAAACCGGTATCTCGCCGATGTAGAGGATGACCGGGCGGGCGACCACCTTGTCGTCCAGGTAGATGCGCATGCGGGGAGCCACGAGTCGGTAGTGCGGCTCGCGCTCGGCGCACGTCGTGTACACGCCGTCCCGAACGGAGAGCGAACCGTCCGACTCCCTGACGATCCAGTCGCCTGCGTAGAGGCCCTCCTCGAACGTCGTCACCCCGCCGATGACGGCGCCGGACTCGTTCGTCAGGTCGTAGCCCAGACGCGAGCCGACGAGTCGTTCTCCCCCCTCGAGGAGGTCCGGGTTCTCGCTCGCGATCATGAGCTCCTCTTCAGGATCGAATTCGATGCGCCCGGCCCGAAGCTCGGTGCTCCTGTACTCGACGGTCGCGCCACCCGTCAGCACGATGCGGTTCCTCGGGACGTAGTAGTCGATGGTCGTCGAGGCGTAGGCCACGTTGTCCAGCTCGAGCGTGTCGCTCCGAGCCTCGTCGGCGCTCTCGGGAACGAACGCGTATGAGCCCCGAGCGTCCCCGCGGAAGGTGGCCCTCACGATCTCGCCGTCCGAGAAGCGAACGTCGATCGTGCGGGAGGTGAGCCGGTTCAGCTCACCGGAGGTCCCGATGGTGTGCTCGCTCTCGGCGCCTCCGGCGACGAACGTCCTGACAGGGTCGCCTCCCCGGAAGTACATCGTCAGGCTGTCGCCCGCGACGTATCCCGTCTCGAAGTCGCCTCCGGGTTCCTCGGGTTCGATGCGATAGTCGGCCCTGGCGCCGCCCGTCACGTCGACGCGCTCGATGGCGCCCTCGTCGGTCCGCACGATGATGCGGCCGCCGCTCAGCCGGTCCGACTCCTGCCGCACCGACGGGTCGCCGTCCAGGATGATCATCTCCTCTTCTCCGAGGAGCGTGACCACTCCGGACCTGGCCGAGACATCGCGCGTCTCGATGCGGGTCGCGCCGAACGCGCGCACGATCTCCGACTCCGCCGCCATCTCGATGACGACGCCGCGGAGCACGGCGTCGACCTCGCCCTCCTCGTCGTAGGTCGTGAGAACAGGGTCGTCGTAGGCGCGCGCCTCTCCTCTCGAGGCGTCGTAGACGAGTCGCCCCGCCGCGAGCTCGGCCTCGCCGTCCGCGTCACGGGCGATCACGCCTCCGGAGAAGACGGCGATCTCTTCGAGACGATGGAGATCGATGCGGTGAGAAGTGATGGTGACCGAGGTGTCGGCGTAGGAGGCGTTGCCCGTGAGTATCGCGAGCTCGTCGTCCCGGTAGTACCGGAGCGAGTCGGACGCGATGGTCGCCGGCCCGTCCGTGCCGCGCACGTCGCCGGTGAGAACCGCGAGGCCACTGTCCTCGTAGACGGTGCCGCGTGTCCCGGAGAGAACCGCATCGCCCCGTGTGATGGTGACGTTGCCGAAGAGCTCGACGACGCGCCCCTCGGGACCCTCGCGACCCTCGACGGCATCGGCCGAGACGATGAAGCCCTCGTCGCCGTCGCCGTTCGCGGGCGCGGCGCTCAGAAGGGCGATCAGGAGGAGCATCGGGATCACGGTACGGCCTCGCGTCCTCTTCGACTCCGCGAGCGGCCATCCCCGGCGTCGAGGCCCGCCCGTCGGGTCAGGCGCCTCCGTGCGAGGCGCGGGCAAGAAGGGCGGCGCCGACCACGCCCGCGGCGTTTCCGAGCTCGGCGAACACAAGGCGCGGCATCGGTGAAGGGCAGCCCGAGAGACGCCGCTCGAGCTCTTCCCTGGCGGGGTCCATGAGCGCGCCGCCCGCGCCCGCGACGCCGCCGCCGATAACGATGACGTCGGGGTCGAGGGTCCGGACCAGATTGGCGAGCCCTACGCCGAGATAGCGGCCCGTCTCGGCGACCGCGGCCGTCCCGACCGCGTCGCCCGCTTCCGCCGCCCGCCCCACGTCGACCGCGCTCAGAGCGTCCCCCATCTTGCGGAGAACGGACTCCCCGCCGCCGGAGAGCAGCCGGCGGGCCCGTTCAACCATCGCTCCAGCGCTGACGAGGCCCTCGAGACACCCCCTGCCGCCGCACGCGCAGGGAATGCCGCCGATGTCGACGGTCGTGTGACCGTACTCGGCCGCGACGCCGTGGCTCCCGCGGTAGAGACGTCCGTCCAGGATGAACCCGGCGCCGAGCCCCGTCCCGATCGTCAGCATGATCGCGTTGTGAGCGCCCCGCGCCGCGCCGACCGCGAACTCGCCGTACGCCGCCGCGTTCGCGTCGTTCTCGACGATGGTCGGGACGCCGAGGGCGTCCTTGATCTTCGCCGCCAGCGGAACGTCGTGCCACGACGGCAGGTTCGGCGAGCTGGTCACGACTCCCCGGACGTGGTCCACGAGTCCGGCGCAGCCGCATCCGGCCGCCGTCGCGCCCTCCCTCTCGATGAGAGGCGTCGCGAGCGAGGCGACGACCGACACACAGTCCGCAGGCTCGTCGCCGCTCCAGGCGCTCTCCGTGAGCTCATGCGCCTGGCCGTCGTCATCGACGACGGCCACGCGGACGTTCGTCCCACCTATGTCGATGCCGAGGGTCTTTCGCAAGGGGCCGCTCACTCCTCCCGGTCGCCGACCAGCGTCCGGCCGCTCTCCTTCTCGAAGAAGTGGGCGCTGTCCATGTCGATGGCCAGGTCGAGCGTGGAGTTGACCTCGGGCGGCTCCCGGACGTCGATCCTCGCCACCATGTCCTGACCGCCGAGCTTGAAGTACAGGTATATCTCGTTGCCCATCGGCTCGACCACGTCGATCGTCGCGGAGATGCGGGTGCTGTTCTCGATCCGGTCCTCGTCCGACACGTCGTAGATGTCCTCCGGACGGATGCCGAAGACGACCTCGCTCTCGGTCCCGCCGAGCCCGGCCGCGCGGGCCGGGGGCACGACGGCGTCCACGCCTTCGGATACGAAGCGGATGGTCCCGTTCTCGCGCTCGAGCTTCCCCTCGATGAAGTTCATCGCCGGACTTCCGATGAACCCCGCAACGAAGCGGTTGATAGGTCGCTGGTAGATCTCGAGCGGTTTCGCCGCCTGCTGCGCCAGGCCGTCCTTGAGCACGACGATGCGGCTTCCCATCGTCATGGCCTCGGTCTGGTCGTGCGTGACGTAGATGATCGTAGCCTTGAGACGCTCGTGCAGCTTCGAGATCTCCGTCCGCGTCTGAACGCGGAGCTTCGCGTCGAGGTTCGAAAGGGGCTCGTCGAAGAGAAAGACCTTGGGCTTCCGGACGATGGCGCGTCCGACGGCGACGCGCTGGCGCTGACCGCCGGAGAGTGCCTTCGGACGGCGGTCCAGCAGCTTCTCGATCCCCAGGATCTCGGCGGCCTCGTGCACGCGCTCGTCGATCTCATCCTTCGGGAGCTTCCTGAGCTTCAGCCCGAACGCCATGTTGTCGTAGACCGACATGTGCGGGTAGAGAGCGTAGTTCTGGAACACCATGGCGATGTCGCGGTCCTTCGGCGGGACGTCGTTGACGAGGCGGTCGTCGATGAAGATCTCGCCCTCGGTGACCTCCTCGAGTCCGGCGACCATGCGGAGCAGAGTCGACTTTCCGCATCCCGACGGACCGACGAGAACGACGAACTCGCGGTCCTCGACCTCGAGGCTCACGTCTTCCACGGCGACCACCTCGCCGTCGAAGATCTTCGTCACGTTCTTGAGGACAACGTTCGCCATGATGCTCCTCCCCCGGGGGGCCTACGCTTCAAGAGCCTGTCCGACTCCCAGACTCGTCATGACGTCGCCAACAGTGTAGTGGGAACCCGTCACGAGGACAAGGTCGCCCTCCCGGGCCGACGAGATGGCCTGTTCGATGGCCGCCCCGGGTGAGGGGACCGCCCGGGCCTCGATGCCGAGGTCCCTCGCGACGGCCGCCACCTCCTCGGCGTCGGCCGCACGACCCGTGGACGGAGCCGTCGTGATCAGGAGGTCGGCGTAGTCGGCGAGCGCCGCAACGAACCCCCTGACGTCCTTGTCTCCCATGATGCCGAGCACGATGATCATCTTCTCGTATTTGAAGACCTCGCCCACGGAGACCATGAGCGCGTGGGCGCCGTCCGGGTTGTGCGCGACGTCGGCGACGATCGTAGGTCGCCTGTCGATGATCTGCATCCTCCCGAGGCAGCTCGCCTCGACGAGCCCTCTCCTGAGCGAGGCCTCGGACAGCTTCACGAGTTCGAGGCGCATGAGCTCATGCAGCGAGACCAGCGCGACACGGGTGTTCTCGAGCTGGAAACCGCCGAGCATCGAAATGGAGAGATCCTCGTACGTGCGGTCGCCGTACGCGAACGAGAACGTGCTGCCGTTCGTGGAAACCTCGATCCCCGAGAGCGTCGACGCGTCCCTGACATCGACGAAGCGCGCCTTTCGCGCCGCCGCGACGCCGCGGACGACCTCGAGCGCGTCCCCCTCCGCTCCGCAGACGACAACGCCGCCCTCGCGGACGATCCCGGCCTTTTCCGCCGCGATGGCTGCGACGCTCCCGCCGAGGACGTCGGCGTGGTCGATGGCCACCCTGGTGATGACCGACAGCGCCGAATCGAGCGCGTTGGTCGCGTCGAGGCGACCTCCGAGACCGACCTCGGCGACGACGATGTCGACCCCCTCCTCCGCGAAGTAGACCGCCGCGGCGGCCGTCGTGATCTCGAAGAAGGTCGCTTCGATCTCGAGCGCCGCCGGCTTCAGTCTGTTCACGATGTCCACGACGCGCTCGGGCATGATCGCCCTGCCGTCGACCGACATGCGCTCGACGAAGTTCGTGACATGGGGCGACATGTAGAGCCCGGTCCGGAGGCCGTGTTCCGTCAGGACGGACGCGATGAGGCAGGCCGTCGACCCCTTCCCGTTCGTCCCGCCGACGTGCACGATGCGGAACTTCCTGTGGGGCGAGCCGACGGACGCGAGAAGCCGCTCCACGCGCTCGAGCCCGGGCTTCATGACGAAGCGGTGTCTGGCGAAGAGCCAGTCGAGACACGCCCGGTACGAGCTAAAGCCCTTGTCGTCTGGCCTGTCCAAGTGCGTCCTCCGTCTCGTCCCGGTCCTCGCCGAAGAAGCCGAGGAGTCTGACGATCCTGTTCTTTAGTTCCTTCCTGTGAACGACCATGTCGACCATGCCGTGTTCCAGCAGGAACTCGGAGCGCTGGAATCCCTCCGGCAGCTCAGCGCGGATCGTCTGCTGAATGACCCGCGGTCCGGCGAAGCCGATGAGTGCGCCGGGCTCGGCGATGATGATGTCGCCCAGCGAGGCGAAGCTCGCGGTGACCCCGCCCGTCGTCGGATGGGCCTGTATGGCGATGTGGAGAAGTCCCTCGTCGTGGAAGTGAGCGAGCATCGCGCTCGTCTTCGCCATCTGCATGAGCGAGAGGATGCCCTCCTGCATGCGCGCGCCCCCGGTGCTCGAGAGCGTGACGAGCGGTACACGCTCCTCGATGGCCATCCGGGTGAGCCGCGCGAGCTTCTCCCCCATCACCGACCCCATGCTCCCTCCGAGGAAGCGGAAGTCGAGGATCCCGAGCATGACGAGGTGACCTTCCATGCGGCCGCTTCCCGTCACGACCGCCGACTTCTGGCCTGTCTTCTTTCTCGCGGACGCGAGACGCTCCGTGTACTTCATGCTGTCGACGAACCCCAGCGGGTCGACAGCCTCGAGTCCCGAGAGGAGCTCGACGAAGCTGCCCGGGTCGGTCAGGATGTCGCGGTACTGGAGCGCCGAGATACGGAAGTGGTACCCGCACGAAGGACAGGTCCAGAGGTTCCGCTCGAGCTCCTTGTGGTAGATGATCTCGCCGCAGGCGTCGCACTTCCGCCACAGGCCGTCGGGCACCTCCCTCTTGGCCGTCTCCTTGATGCCCGGCTTGCGGCGTCTCAGCCAGGATAACCCGTCCATGGACAGGACCTCCAGATCTCGTCGGTTTTCGAGCCCTCCCGGGTCGCTTTCGTCCCGGGTCCCGCAGCGGGAGCGCACGGAGCCCCGCTCAGGCGCCGGGGCGCCGGAACCTTCATTATAGACGTTCGACCACGCCTGTCACGAGCGAAAGCAGGCGGTCGGCGCCCGCGCGTCCGGTCTTGAGAACCTCCTCGTGCGTGGTCTCTTCGGATACTCCGGGGAGCGGGATGTTCGTGATGAGGGCGACTCCGAGGACTTCGAGGCCCAGTCGAACGGCCTCCGCGGCCTCGCTGACGGTCGACATGCCGATCGCCTGAGCGCCGATCCAGCGGGCGAAGCCGATCTCGGCCGGCGTCTCGTACGACGGGCCGAGCACCCCCAGGTAGACGCCGTCGCGCACGACGACGCCGCGCTCGAAGGCGACGGCGCGGGCGAGGTCCCTCAGGCGCCCTGAGTAGGCGCCCGCCGCCCGGAACGTGCGTCCGGGGACGGCCCTTCCCCAGATGAGACCGATCTGGTCGGCGATCAGCATGAGATCGCCGACGGCGAACCCGGGATCGATGCCGCCCGAGGCGTTCGTGAGAATGAGCGTCCTCGCTCCGAGCGCCGCGATGAGGGAGACGCCGAACGTGACCTCGTCGACGCTTCGGCCCTCGTAGTAATGGACCCTGCCGGCCAGCGCGGCGATGCGGCGGCCGCCCAGGCATCCGGCCACTATCTCCCCGCGGTGTCCGAAGACGCCGGAGACGGGCGCGCCGGGAACCTCACGGAGCGGTATCGACACGGCCTCCGCAAGGCCGTCGGCGAAGGTCGAGAGCCCCGAGCCGAGCACGATGCCCACCTCCGGGGAACCGATGCCCCTTTCTCTGAGCGCTCCGGCGGCCGCGTCGAGCGTCGTCGGACCTCTCACTCCGCGTCCTCCCCCAGATCGAGCGCCATGACGATCGCGTCCTCCCCGTTGTCGGAGTAGTATCCGCGCCTCACGCCGATGCGGCGGAAACCGAAGGAGTCGTAGAGCCTCGTCGCGCGTTCGTTGGAGCGCCGGACCTCGAGCGCGGCCCACGTGACGCCGCGCGCGGCGGCGTCCTGGAGCGAGCGCTCAACGAGCGCTCGGGCCACTCCCTTGCCCTGGAACGCGGGCGCGACGGCCACGTTCCCGATGTGGAGCTCGTCCTCCACGACCCACGATACGAGATATCCGACGACCCGTCCTCCGGCCAGAGCGGTCCACGAGACCGACGCCCCGACGGCCAGTCCCTCCCGGAAGGCGCTCAGGCTCCAGGGCGTCGAGAAGACCGTCTCCTCGATCCTCTCGATGGCCTCAAGATCCCCCGGCTCCATCGGCCGGACCGTCAGGTCGCTCATCCGGCCGTCCCCGGCGGCTTCGTGGCTCCCGCGCCGCGGACGTAGACGGGCTCGACCCGCTCGAGCGGGGTGCGCGGTTCCCCGCGCGCGATGCGCGCGAGCGTCAGGGGATCGGGTCGCGTCGGCGCGTGCGTGTCGATGGCCGCACGTTCCCCGAAGACCTCGGCGATCGTCTCGGCGTACGCCGCGGCGCCCCCGCCGACGAAGCCGAGCGTTCCATCGACCGGCGGGAACGCGCGGAGAAGTTCGTCCGGAGGGCACGCGATGTCCTGAAGGAGTCGCGTGTCCCCGTCGAAGAGCGCGGCGTAGACCTCGCCGCGTCTGGCGTCGATGAGCGGCGCGACCGGTCCGGAGCGCCCGGACGAGAGCGCGAGGGCCCGGAGCGTCGAGACCGGCACGACGGGTATCCCAGTCGCCGCCGCGAGCCCCTTGGCCGTGGCCATACCCACCCTGAGACCTGTGAAGCGGCCGGGGCCGGCCGAGACGGCGATGAGGTCGAGGTCGCCGGGGGCGGATCCGCCGGCGCCGAGAACGTCGAGCACAAGCTCGAGGAACTCGACCTCGCGGCCGCGGCCCGCTTCGGCGCTCCTCTCGCCGGCGACCCGATCGTCCACGACGAGCCCGGCCGTCTCGAGCGAGGTCGATGTCTCGACGGTCAGGATCCGCACGGCCGCTCCCGTTCGGAGGAGGCGCAGAGCGCCGAGAGAAGTGCAGCAGAACGCGGGCCGGTCGCCGTGAGCTGGAGTTCGCGGCCGGTTCCCTCGAGGAAGGAGAAGGCGACCTCCAGCCTGTCCTCAGGGAGCAGGTCGCCCGCCCGCTCGGCCCACTCGACGACGGTCACGCCGTCCGACCAGAAGAGCTCGCGGTAGCCCAGCGACTCGACCGCGGCCGGATCGCCGAGTCTGTAGAGGTCGACATGCTGAATGGGAAGCCGGCCGGCGTACTCGTTGACGATGACGAAAGTGGGACTCGAGACGACGTCTCCGCTTCCGAGTCCCGCGGCCAGACCCTGGGCGAAGACGGTCTTCCCGCTTCCCAGGTCGCCCACAAGAGCTATGAGATCGCCCTCGCGGACCAGAGCGCCCACGCGCCGCCCGAGCTCCCTGGTCTCGTCCGCGGACGCTGTCTCGACTGCCCGCGTCATCAGGCCGGGTCCGTCCTCCGTCACGTTCTGGGCTCCATGACGGCGCACGGCAGGATCATCTCCTCGAGCGAGATGCCGCCGTGCTGGAAGCTCCCGCGATACTGCCTCTCGTAGCGGTGAAACTCCGTCGGGTAGACGAAGTAGTAGTCTTCCTTGGCGATCGCGTACTGCTTGCTCGCTCCGTCGGCCGGCAGCTTGAACCGGGCCGGCTCCTTGATGAGAAAGGTCTCCTTCTCGTCGCATCCCAGGTTGCTTCCGAACTTGTAGCGGAGGTTCGTCGAAGTATCGCGATTCCCCCTGATGAGCGCGGCCCGCTTGCCCAGGACCGCACCGTGGTCGGTGGTCAGGACGACGGTGGCTCCCTGACGCGCCATCTCGGCGATGATGTCATAGAGGGCCGAGTGGTTGAACCAGGATCTCACGAGCGAACGGAAGGCCGCTTCGTCGGGGGCGATCTCCTGCAGGATCTCCGACTCGGAGCGCGAGTGCGAGAGGATGTCGACGAAGTTGTAGACCAGCGACACGAACTTGTGATCGACGAACGAGGACATCTGGCGCTTGACGTTCTCCGCCTCGTCCTTCTCGTAGATCTTCACGTACTTGTGCTCCGGAGCGAACCTGAGGCCGTGACGATCGATCTGCAGGTCCATCAGCCTCCGCTCGTGCCGGTTCTTGCTGAACTCATCGCGGGCCGGCGTCGCCCACAGGTCCGGCACGTACTGCGAGAGCTCGACCGGCCAGAGGCCGGCGAACAGCGAGTTCCTGGAGAACGGCGTGGCCGTCGGCAGGATCGAGTAGTAGTAGCTGTTCGTGATGGAGAAGAGACCCTCGAGGTCGCTCTGAATGCTGTGCCAGTGGTCAAGGCGCATGCAGTCCAGAACGACGAAGTAGACCTTCTTCCTCGCTTTCAGGAGCGGCGCGACGAAGCGGTCGAAGATGTCGACCGAGAGAGCGGGGCGGTCGGTCTCGTCGTTGACCCAGCCCTCATACTCGTTCGAGACGAACCTGCCGAACTCGGCGTTCGCCGAATGCTTGAGGTCCGCGTGCGTCTGCTGGAGACCCGGATCGCGGTTGCGGTCGAGTTCGAGGTCCCAGTGGACAAGCCTGATGTAGAGCTGGATCCACTCGTTCCAGTCCATCGGCTCCATCAGACGCCGCTGGAGCGCGTTGAACTCCGACGCGTAGCTCTGAGCCGTCTGGTCGCGACGCATCTTCCGGCCGTCGAGGATCCGTTTGATGGCCAGGAGCACCTGCGTCGGCTTGACCGGCTTGATCAGGAAGTCGTCGATGCGCCGTCCGAGCGCATCGTTCATCAGTTCCTCTTCCTCGCTCTTGGTCACCATGACGACGTGGAGCGAGGGATCGATCTCCTTGATGATCCCCAGCGTCTCCAGTCCGTCCATGCCGACCATCATCTCGTCCAGGAGCACGATGTCGTACGGCTTCTCGCGGATCATCCCGACGGCCTCTTCGCCTCCCGTCGCCGTTCCGACCTCGTAGCCCTTGCCCTCCAGAAAGATGATGTGGGGCTTCAGGAGATCGATCTCGTCGTCGACCCAGAGGATCCGCCTCACATTCCCGTTCATCAGTCCTCCCCTCCCAGAACGTCCCGTCCGGCGGCGCGCTTTCATACCGTGGTCGGGACCGCTCCCGGGCGACTGACGGTCGAAGGCCGCCCTATGTCGCCGGAAGCAATATGATGAAGGTCGTCCCCTGTCCGGGCTCGGACCACCCGACGTAGAGACGTCCCTTGTGATACTCCTCGATGATGCGCCGCGCGAGGGCGAGGCCGAGGCCCCATCCGCGCCGTTTGGTCGAGTATCCCGGCAGGAAGATGCGGCGCCGCTCCGACTGCGAGAGGCCCTTGCCGTTGTCGGTGAACGCCAGCCGCACGACGCCCTGCTTGGCGTCGTACTCGGTCGAGATGACGATCTTCCCGCCCTCGGGCGGGAGCGCCTCGGTCGAGTTCTTCACGAGATTCTCGACGACCCACTCCATCAGCTCGCGGTTGACGTCGACCGGCGGGACCTCGTGATAGAGCTCCTCGATGGCGACGTCGCGGCCGAGCGTCTCGAGGCGGCGGCGCAGGTAGTCGACGGCCTCTCTGAGAACGACGACGACGTCCTGGCGTTTCGTCTTCGGGATCGACCCGATCTGGTTGAACCTCAGCGAGATCTTCTCGAGCCGCTCAAGGTCGCGCTGCATCTCGTCGGTCATGCCGCTCATCTGTCCGCAGGCGCCGCAGTCCTCGCTCGCCGTGCTCCTCAGGAGCTCGACCCATCCCATCAGAGAAGAGATGGGCGTTCCGAGCTGATGCGCGGTCTCCTTGGCCATCCCGACCCATATCGACCGGAGCTCGGCCAGCTTGGCGTTCCTGAATCCCAGAAAGCCCAGCGCGACGAGCACGCCGAAGGCGGCGAGCTCGATAAGCGGAACGTACCGCATCTCGCGGATCATGCTCGATTCGCCGTAATGGATGTAGCCGAGCACCGTGTCGTCGCCCAGGTGCGTCATGGGGATCGGCGACTGCTTCCGGTCGAGCTCGCGCGTGAAGGCGATGATCCTCGCGAGCGGCGTCTCGTCGGCGGCCTGCGGGTCGGCGTTCAGGTACTGCTCGTGCGTGACGTCGTACGGGTCTATCTCGAACGGAAGCCCCTTCCAGGTGATGGGGACCCCGCGCACGTCCGTGATGACGATCGGGAAGTTTATCGACTCGATCAGCTCCGTGAAGATAACACGGAGCTCCTCGTTCTCCCTCGCGGCGTACGTCGCCGTGGCGCACAGGCCCGCGATCGAGCGGGAGAGCGTGGCCGCCTGCAACTCGAGCCGACGGATCAGGCTGTTCGTATACAGGAAGATGGCGATGGCCATGACCGAGACGGCCACGAAGACGTAGGCCCGCATTCTCGGCGCCCCGATGTTGTCAGGGTCTCTCCACCTGTTCCGGGTATGCGCCACCGTTCGAACCCTCCACTCCCGCGAGCGAGGCACCGTCCGAAAGTCAGTCTAGCACAGGGGGCATCCAAGTCAACACGACCGGGAGGCGGCGCGGCGGACGGTGAACGCGGCGGCCCGACGGCATGCGCCCGGGCGGTCAGCGGGACCCGTCCGGGCTTTCCGGCTCGTGCGCACGGAATGGGACGCTCCGCGGAGTCGCCGCATTCACGGGCCGACACGCCCCGGAAGGCGGCTTTGATACCGATTCAGGCGATCTCCTCGACGCCGTCCATCCACGGACGAAGCGCCTCGGGCACCTGAATCGTTCCGCGCTCTGTCTGGTAGTTCTCGAGGATCGCGATGATGGTCCTGGGAAGGGCGACGCCGGAACCGTTCAGCGTATGGACGTAGCGGGCCTTCCCCCCATCCTCGGGACGATAGCGGATCCCGGCCCGACGAGCCTGGAAGTCCTCGAAGTTGGAGCAGGAGGACACCTCGAGCCAGCGCCCGATGCCGGCGGCCCAGACGTCGATGTCGTAGCATTTCGCCGCGGCGAACGAGAGGTCGCCGGTGCAGAGGACCTTGATCCGGTACGGAAGTCCGAGCCGCCGAAGGATGGTCTCGGCGTGACCGGTCAGCGTCTCGAGCGCGTCGTAGGAGCGCTCGGGCTCGACGACCTGCACGAGTTCGACCTTGTCGAACTGGTGCACTCGGATGAGCCCCCGCGTGTCCTTCCCGTACGAGCCGGCCTCTCTCCTGAAGCACGGCGTGTGCGCCGTGTAACGAAGCGGCAACGTTCCGGGTTCGAGGATCTCCTCGCGGTGCAGGTTCGTCAGAGGGACCTCGGCCGTCGGCACGAGGAAAAGGTCGTCGGAGGGAGCGTGGTACATGTCCTCCTCGAGCTTGGGAAGCTGACCGGTCCCGGTCATCGCGTCGCGGTTGGCGAGATAGGGCGGCGACACCTCGAGATAGCCGTGCTCCTTCGTGTGGACGTCGAGCATGAAGGAGATGAGGGCCCGACTCAGCCGCGAGCCCGCGCCCCTGAGCGTCACGAATCCGGAACCGGCGACCCGGCTCCCGGCTGCGATGTCGAGGATCTCCAGCGACTCGCCCACCTCCCAGTGTGGAGCGGGACTCTCAGTGAGCGCTCCCGGCTCGCCCCACTCTCTCACGAGGACGTTGTCGTCCTCGTCCTTCCCGACGGGGACCGACTCGTGAGGGATGTTCGGAACGGTGAGTTCGAGGCCCGCCAGCTCCTCGCGGAGTCCCGACATCCGGGTATCGTACTCCTTGATGCGTGAAGAGACCTCACGCATACGCGAGATGACCTCCGACGCGTCCTCGCCCGCCTTCTTGAGCTCGGCGATGCGCTCGCTCTCCTCGTTCCGCTGCTGCTTGAGCCCGTCGGCGTCGACGATGAGCTCTCTCAGCTTCTCGTCGATCTCGAGGAGGCGGTCGATGTCCGCGCTCTCGCCCTTGTTCGCCGCGGCGCGGCGCACCTCGTCGGGATGCGTCCTGATGTACTTCAGATCCAGCATGGACTCCTCCGCGGAACGGCGACGAAGAGGCTGCGCGCGCCGAGTCCGCTACCTGGTCGAGATCGTCTCACGGGGTTTTGTCTTTGCCGGTTCGGGGGCCCGGGGTCGTGTCTCCTCCGGCCGACTGCGCCCGGAGAAGAGCACCATCTCGTCCTCCGACAGCTGGCGCAGGATACGGACGCTCTTCGCGATCTCCTCCGAGCGCCGCGCGACCGGAACGCGGATGAGCCTGAGGCCCAGGAACAGCATGCCTCCCGCGGCGGCCAGCGACGCGAGGCCCAGAAGACCGACGTGACCGTTCTGGAAGAGCGCCAGGTACACGGCCGAGCCCGTCAAGAGCGCCGAGATGGTGTAGATGGTCGTCGCGGTCTGTCCGGCGCTCAGGCCGAGGCGCGCCAGCCTGTGGGAGCTGTGGTCGGTGCCGCCCTTGGCGACGTCCCGCCCGTCGGCGATCCTCCCCACGGTCACGAGCGTCGCGTCGAAGATAGGGTATCCCAGCATGAGGACGGGGATCAGAAGAGCGGTGGGGTCAGCCCCGGCGTACGAGACCGCCCGCAGCGAGAGCCCGCCGACGACGTATCCAAGGAAGAGGCTGCCCGCGTCCCCGAGGAAGATCGAGGCCGGAGAGAAGTTGTATCTGAGGAACCCGAGGGCGCCGCCGGCGACCGAGATGGCCGCGATGGCCGTGTGCACGTGCCCGTGACCGAGCGCGAGCGTGAAGATGCCGAACGACGCTATCGACGCGAGCCCCGACGTGATCCCGTCCATGTTGTCGAGGAAGTTGAACGCGTTCATGAGCCCCACCATCCAGAGGAAGGCGAAGGCGAACGCGAGAGGCAGCGGGAGCGGGATGCCGTCGATGCCGCCGGAGAGGAGCATCACGGTCGCCGCGGCGGCCTGCCCCGCGAGCTTGACCCGGGGACGCATGCCGCTGGCGTCATCCGCGAGACCCAGCACCACGACGATGAGGCCGCCGGACATGAATCCGACGATGCGCGCGCTGTACGGGCACCGGATGAGCGCCAGGGCGCTGGCCGCGGCCGCGAGACTCGCGATGGCCACGGCAAGACCGCCCATGAGCGGCGTCGGCCGCCTGTGGGCCTTGGCGCGATTGGGGTAGTCCAGGAACCTGAGCCTGGTGGCAAGGGTACGCACCGCGGGGGTGAGTGCCAGAACCGCCAGAAGCGACAGGCCGAACGCACAGATGAAGATCATGACAGTTTCCTGACAGATCCCTGCCAAAAGTCGGAACCGGGATTATTCAGGACTCATTAGTAGCTGTCAAGCTCGTTCTGTACGCCCTCCCGTGTGCGGCGGCCCCAGTTTATCTCTTGAAATGCGCTACGACGCGCTCGAGGAGTTCCGAGAGCCGTACCTGCGGCTCGTATCCGACGGTCTCCCGGATCTTCGTGAGGTCCGGGATCCGCCGCCGCATGTCCTCGAAGCCCTCCTCGTAGGCCTTATCGTACGGTATATGCTCGATCGCCGACTGGCTGCCGGTGAGTTCGCGGATGCGCTCGGCGAGCTCATCGATGGTGGTCTCCTCGTCGCTCCCGATGTTGAAGACCTCGCCGTCCGCCTTCGGCTCGTCCACCAGGGAGAGGACCCCGCGGACCACATCTGAGACGTCACAGAAGCACCGCGTCTGCCGGCCGTCCCCGTAGACCGTGATGGGGTGGTCGAGAAGCGCCTGCTTCACGAACCTCGGGATGACCATCCCGTACTGCCCGGTCTGTCGCGGACCGCAGGTGTTGAAGCAGCGGACGATCACCACCGGAAGCTGCTTCTCGCGATGATACGCGAGCGCAAGGAACTCATCAATCGCTTTCGAGGACGAGTAGCCCCACCGCGCGATCATCGTGGACCCGAGGATCCGGTCATCGGTCTCGCTGCAGGGCTGCGCGTCCGCCTTGCCGTAGATCTCGGAGGTGGAGAAGAGAACGACCTTCTTCTTCCCCTCGTTGGCCTTCTGCAGGACGACCTCGGTTCCCCGGATGTTGGTCTCGAGGGATTTCAGGGGATTCTCGATGATGTAGGCGACGCCCACCGCGGCCGCGAGATGGAAGACGACATCGACCTCGGAGACAAGCTCGCCGACGATCTGATCGTCGAGAATGGTGTCGATGACGTAGGTGAAACCGGGCTTTCCCTCGAGATGCGCGATGTTCTCGAAGCGCCCCGTCGAGAGATCGTCTATGACCCGTACCTCATCGCCTCGGTCGAGCAGGGCTTCCACGAGGTGCGATCCGATGAAGCCCGCCCCTCCGGTGACGAGTGCTCTCATGCTTAGCGGCCCCTATCTGTGATGCGTGCCCGGACGGCCCCACTGGGATACGACGTTCAGGTGGCCCGGGCATTCGGTTCGTCGTCGACGGACACCACTATACTATCGGTGGAGCGCATGAGGCAACGGCTTTCGCCGGACCGGAACGTCCGTCTTCACATCGCGTGCAAGGCGCATGCCCGGGCGACCGGCGCGCCGCCAACCTCCCGACGAAGGGCACGTTACGCCTGCCGCGCTTCGCGAGACCCGAGATGTTCAAGGCTGTGTCGGAACGGGATGTCAGACGTCGAGGAGCGACGAGTAGAGCGTCTCGAGCGACTCGACCATGCCGTCCTCAGTGAACGCCGGGTCGAACGTCTCGAGCGCGCGGACGGAGACCGCCCGCCTCCGCTCGTCGTCGGTGATGAGGTCGGCGACGATCTGTGCGGCGTCTCGGACGGCTCCCGGCTGCACGAGGTGTCCGTTCACGCCCTCGCGGATCGCCTCCTCGATGCCGGAAACGTTGTAGGCCACGACGGGGACCCCCGTGGCCAGCGCCTGAGGGATGACGCGGGGCAGCCCCTCCCAGAGCGAAGTCAGGACGAAGATGTCGAATGCCCGGAGAAGATCGGGCACATCGTGACGGATCCCGAGGAAGCGGATGTGCTCGTCCACGCCCTTCTCCCTGGCCAGCTGGAAGATCTCATCGCGCATGGGCCCGTCGCCGACGTACACGAAGGTCGCCCGCTCGGACCGCTCCCGTACGAGACGCGCCAGCTCCACGAAGTCGGCGGGGTTCTTCTGAGGCGAGAGACGACCCACCGAGCCGATCACGATGTCGTCCTCCCCGATGTCGAGCGAGCGCCTGACGCTCCGTCCGACGTCGGCGTCGGGATGGAAGCGCGCGGTCGGGATGCCGCTCCTGATCACGTCGTACGAGGAACGTTCTCCGATGGCGGCAGCGAGTCCTATGTCGGTGGTCCTGTGCGAGACGGCAACGAGGCGGTCCGAGAGCGGTACCATGGCCCGCTCGAGCCAGACGTAGAACCCGCGCAGGAGCGGGTGCATGTGCTCATGGAAGCCCCATCCGTGCACGGTGTGGACGACGGCCGGAACCCCAGCGAGCCTCGCGGCCACGCGGCCGGTGATGCCGGCCTTCGAACTGTGCGTATGGACCAGGTCGAATCGACGACGCCTCAGCATGCGCACCATATGCCACATCGAGACCAGGTCGTCGAAGGGGCTGATCCTGCGGACGAGGCGCGGGAAGATCCGGACGTTCAGTCCTCTCCTGCGGGCGTCCTCCAGAAGCGACCCCTCGGCTCCGGTCTCCGGCCCGATCCAGAGCCTCGAGTCGAAGCGCGTCGGATCGACGCGCTCGACGGACGCGATGGTGTTCTCCTGCGCGCCGCCGACGATGAGGCGCGTTATGATGTGGAGCACGCGCTTCCGCTCGTTCCTCTGAAGCGCGTCGCCGTAGACCTGGTCGAGCTTCGCGGCGCGGTCGGCCCGGGAACAGAGCCAGGCGCGTCCCGCGTCGACCAGCCCCCGACAGCGCCCGGGATCGGCCACGAGCTCCTCGACGCGGGCGGCCAGGACCTCCGGGTCCTCGGTGTCGATCAGAAGCTCGGCGACCCCCTCCGGAACGGTCTCCTCCGCACCCGCCACGCGCCTGACGAGAGGGACGCGTCCTCGGGCGAGCGTCTCGAGCACGGTGAGCCCGAGCCCCTCGTAGTCCGACAGGAGAAGGACGATGTCGGCCTCGTCGAGCTCCGCCGCCACGTCGCGGACCGCTCCCCGGAACTCGAGTTCGCCAGCCAGCCCGAGCTCGCGCGCCAGCTCCTCGAGTCGGGGCCGCTCGCGCCCCTCGCCCACGACGCGGAAGACGTGGCGCCCCGGCGCCCGCGCCGAGAGCGCCGCGGCGCATCGGATGAAGAGGTCCACGCGCTTGACCGGGTGGAGCCTCCCCACCATCGCCAGCGTCACCGGGCGGCCGTCGCGAAAGAGCGGCGCGGGCGAGTCGGCGTAGGGCACGGCCGCGGGGCTCTCGAGAACGAGAGGGAGCGCGCCGGAGGGGCCGAGATAGCTCTTCGCGCAGGCGACACCGTTGCTCACCGCGATGACCTCGGTCGCGCCGCGGAGCGCGAGTCGCTCGACCACCCTCGATGCGGGCCCCATCCAGCCGTCCACGCTGTGCTTCGTCGAGACGCGCGGAACGCGGGGACCGAATCCGAGCCAGGCGCAGACATCGCCCGGCAGTAGATGGGAATGCACGATGTCCGGTCGGAACAGTGCGCAGACATCGGCGGCGAGCCTCCAGTCCCGAAGCGACCGCCAGCCGCGGAGCCCGGCAACGTGGACCGGCACGCCCCGACGCCTGAGGTCCTCGCCGATCCCGCCGAGTTCCCTGAGACAGAGGATCTCGAACCGGTAGCGCTCACGGAGGGGCCCCGTGACGGTCGATTCCACGAGCCTCTGAGCGCCTCCGAAATCGAGGTCCGGTAGGACGAGGAGAACGGAGGGACGCGGGTCGCGGAGTGGACGCGGAGCCGGAAGGTCGAGGAGTCTCGACGGATGGGCGTTCTGCGCTCCGGGCCCGGCCGGCCGCCACTCGAGGTCGCGGAGCGCGCGCCGGATGAGCCGGCACACCGCCGCCCTCCGCCGGAACACCTCCCGCCTCGCGAGCGGCAGGAGCGCCGCCGCGCCGTACCCGAGCGACCGCCACAGGAGTCTCGTGAGCCACAGCCGGCGCACGAGTTCCCGCGGGGCCTCTCCGTTCTCGCAGAAGTACTGGAAGTCCGCGAGCACGCGGGCCGTCAGGGCACGGGCGTCGTCGCCCCGGGTGGACGCGCCGCCTTCGTGCTCGAAGACCGCCCGCTCTTCGACCAGAACGGGGATGCCCTTCTCTCCGGCCCGCCGGCACCACTCGACGTCCTCGTTGTAGAGGAAGTAGTCCTCGTCCATGGGACCGAGTTCGTCGAGGGCTCCTCGTCCGACGGCCATCACGGAGCCCGAGACGACGTCGGTCTCGGCGAGGCCCTCGCCGAAGGGAACGCGGCGGGCCCTGGGCGGCAGGAAGAGCGCCTCCCGAAGGATGTCGACCGGTCGGGGCAGCGCGCGGCGGCAATTGCGCGAGACCTTCCCCCGATGATCGACGACGAGGCCGCCGACGAGTCGTCTGCCGCCGTCGCCGGACGCCGAGTCGATCAGAAGCTCGAGCGCGCCGTCGCGGGGTCGGACGTCGGCGTTCAGGACCACGACGACGTCGCCGCGGGACTCCTCGATTCCGAGGTCGACCCCCGCGGCGTAGCCTCTGTTCTCGGCCGAGCGGATGACGATCGCCGGTGGAACGTCGCGCTCCACGGCCTCCGCGCTCCCGTCGGTCGAGTCGTTGTCGACGACGATGAGTTCGGTTCCGTCACCGATCGCGGACGCGATGTGCGAGATATTCCGGACGGCCGAGGGACCGCCGTTGTGATTGACGATGATGATGCTCGCCCTCATCGCCCTTCCAGACGTCTGTACACGCGCTCATACTCCCGAAGCGTCTCGTTCATGTCGAGGCGCCTCCGCGCGAAGGCCCGGGCTCTCCGCGACGCCGCGCCGCTCCGGAAGTCCTCCGAGGAAAGGAAACCGAGCGTCGCGTCGACCGCGGCGGGAACGTCGTCAAGGCCGATGAGGATACCGAGCTTTTCGTCAGGAATCCAGTCCCGCGCGTCCCCGATTCCGCCTCCGGCGACCACCGGGAGACCCGACGCGAGATACTCCGCGAGCTTGATCGGAGCGGAGACCTCCTTGGAAACGTGGGGTTCGATGAGCATGAGGCCGAAGTCGGCCTCTCCCAGAAGCTCGGGCACGTCTCCCGGGTCGCGCGTGACGAAGCGCGACCTGTCGTCGGGGACGCCGGCATCGAGGGCCACCTGCCTGGCGCGGGCGGCGTCCGGATAGACGGCCGCGATGAAGCGTACGTCCTGCCTGGCCCGCATCACGCCCGCCATGAGCCGCGCGGTCACGTCGAAGCGGTGCCATCCGGCGTCGGACCCGACGTACACGCCTGTGACCCAACGGGAGCCGGGGCCCTTCTCCGCGTCGTCGGGACGCCGCTCGAATCGTTCGAGCCGCGCGCGGTTGGGGATCACGTGCACCACATCGGGCGTGACGACCCCTCTGAGTCCGGGGTCCTCGAGCACGTGACGGCGGAAGCGTTCCGACACCACGACAACGACGTCCGACGATGCCAGAACGCGTCTCTCGAGCCACCGGGCGAAGACGAGCCTCGGCGTACCCTCCCGGAACGCCCCGTCGAGAAGATACTCGTCGACGAAGAGGCCGCGCATGTCGAAGACGTGTCGGAACGGCAGGAGCGGCCGAGCGAGCACGGCCATGAATCCGGGGACGTAGCTCCTCGTGTGGACGATGCGGGTGCCGCGGAACAGAACCGAGCGCGCGATCACGAGGGCGCCGCGCGCGATGTCGCTCCAGCGGTTCCCGGCGGGCCGGAGCGACCCATGGGCGACGCCCGCTTCGCGAAGTCGCCCGAGTTCGCGCGCGAAGGCCGCCTCACGTTCCGAAGAGCCGCCCGCGGGCTCGAATGAGAGCACCTCGAAGGAACGCTCAGCCGCGAGGGCCCTCACCTGAGACAGCCCGTGGAGCCTCGGGATGGGCTCCGCCAGGCTCTTGTGCATTATGTAGAGGACCTTCTTCGGAGCGTCTCGCTTCACGCGGCGGCCCCCTCACGTCGCCCGGTCGTCGGGACATCCGTCCTCCCCGACCGGAGAGGGTCGTCGCGCCACATCCTCTCAGCGAGCGCGAGGAAGAGCCACAGGACGAAGTTCACGACCGCGTCGGCGGCCGGATAGGACATGGCCTGCACATAGAAGGCGGCGCCCCCGATGAGGATCGCGCCGCGCGGCCAGTCCGGACCGATACCCCTCCCCGACGAACGGAAGACGTGCCGGAGGAAGAGAACCAGAACCGCGGCCGCGATGAGAAGGCCGGGGATCCCGAGGGCGATGCCTCGCTGGAGGAAGTAGTTCTCCGCGCCGAAAGCGACCGCCTGTGCCCGCGTGATCCGGTAGTCGTACTCGAGCGAGCTTCGGATGCTGCCCCATCCGACGCCGGTCAGCGGGTGGTCCGTCATGATGTCGACCGCCTGCCGGTAGGTCACCGCTCTGGCGGCCAGCGTCAGCGCCTCTCCGCTGAGGACACGGTCCGCCTTCCTGAGAAGGGCGGTCGGAGACAGCGCCAGGAACGCCACCGCCAGGATGATGAACGCCAGAGCCGCCCGTCTGCGGCCGGTGAAGAGCGTGGCGACGACCGCGGAGAGCATACCCACCATGCCGGCGATGGAATAGGTGAAGAGATTGCAGTACGCCGCGGCCGTTCCCGTGACCAGGACGAAGGCGCGGACGACCCTCGACAGCTTCTCGAAGACGAGACCGATCGCCACACCGAAGACGACCGAGAGGAAGTGCGAGAATCGGAGCGTGTGGTTGAACGTCGAGAAGACCCTGAGGTGAGGCACGCCGCCCGGACCGTACGCGATGAGGTGGCTCGCCCACTCGGGATAGGCGGCCTCGAACGGCTGCGCCGCCTGGATGAGCCCGTAGAGGACCGCCGGCGCGGCGCCGGCCACGAGTGCCACGAGCGTGCGGAGCGCGGCGCGCCCGTCCTCCACGACGGTCACGGCGACGGCGAAGACGGCCAGCTGACCGACGATCCGGTAGATCGAGGCGACGCCCCAGAAGAACCTCGTCGCGCCCGGGAGCCCCACGACGCTGAGCGCCAGGATCGCCAGCCCGAACCTGAGTGTGACGCTTCTCTTCCAGAGTCCTGCGAGGCGGCCCCTCGCCGCCAGGGCCGCGACGAGCGCGAAGAGCAGAAGGTCCGAGGGGAAGAGCGAGATCGTCCCCCTGATATCAACGGAGAGCGGCTCCCTGTACGGCAGCGACAGCACGAAGAGCAGCCAGAGTCCCTCCGCCGCGCCGTACCGCCAGACGAGAGCGGCGGCCGCCGCGAGCCCGATGACCATCAGCGCGGCCTTGAGGGGCGCGTTCGCGACGAACGCGACGAGCGCCGCCACGCCGAGCAGAACGGCCGTCCACACAAGACCCTGTGCGCGTGAGGTCCTCACGGCAGGTCCTCCCCCGTGGGCTTCCGTCCCTCCCTCATCGCCGCGACGTCCCTCCGGAGCCCTCGGTCGGCCGCGTACCAGACGCCGCCGAAGACCACCGCGACCACGAGCCCCGCGGCAACGACCAGCAACGGTCCGGCGTCCGCGGGCAGCCAGGCCACGAGCGGAAAGACGATGAGCACGGCGGGCGCGGCGGCGATCAGCGGTCCCCTGAGCACGGCGGCGAGAGCGCGCGGGGCGATGGAAAGAGCGCTCCTGAGCCTCCACCATCCGAAGGCGAGCGAGACCGCGTGCGCCAGGGTCATGGCGAGCGCCACGCCCGGCACGCCGGCGAGTCGCGCGGCGGGCACGATGGCCGCCGCCGCGACCGCGAGCTGGAGCGCATTCATGCCCCGGAAGACGACCGGCCGCCCGATGGCCACAAGGAGATCGCCGACGAGCGCCTGGAGCGCTCTCAGGAGCGCGAAGAACGCCAGGATCTGAAGCGCCGGCACCGCCATGTCCCATTTGTCCCCGTACACCGCGCCGAGGAAGCGCCCTCCGAACGCCACCAGACCGAGCGCATAGAGGACGCCGGCGCCCGTCATGTAGGAGGTCGCCCGGAGAAAGAGCTCCCGCTGCTTCCGCGGTTCGTCGGCCAGCGCCGCGTAGGAGGGGAACAGGACCGTGTTGAGCGTCCTGACGAAGAAGGTCGCCGGAAGGTTCGCGAGTGAGTAGGCGAAGGCATAGAACCCGAGCGCGTCCGTTCCGAGGAACCGGCTCAGAACGACCCTGTCGATGTTCCTGAAGGCGAAGATGAGCGCGCTGCCGCCCAGCACGACCCAGCCGAAGCGCAGATCCTCGAGAGCGACGACGCGGTTGAAGCGGAGCCGGGGTCTCCACCCGGTCGCGACCCAGTAGCCGAACGTCTCGACGACGAGCGAGGCTACCTCTCCCCCGACGAGCGCCCAGGCGCCGGCGCCCCGATACGCCAGAAGGAGCCCGACGACCATGTAGGCCACGGCGCCGGACAGCGTCGGCGCTAGCTTCTTCCTGAACTCGAGCGACTTCTCGACGATGCGGAAGGGAACAAGCCTGAAGGCGTGAAGCGCGAGTACGACGGAGGCCGCGCGGAAGAGCGGAACCATCGTCGGCTCGCCGTAGAAGTCCGCGACCGCAGGCGCGAGCGCCCAGGCGACGGCGACCGTGACAAGACCGATCCCGGCCGAGAGATAGAAGGAGGTGTCGGCCGCCTCGTCGGTCTTCTCGCGTCGGCAGAGGAACGCGTGGCCGATGCCGAAGCCCTGGAGCAGGACCAGGCCGTCGACGATGACATAGAGAGCGGCGAAGAGGCCGAAGTCTCGAGGGTCGAGCAGACCGCCCAGGAAGAGGAGAGCGGCGAACCGCACGACGCGGACGAGCAGCATGGTGCCGCCCACCCAGGCGACACCCCGCAGGACGACACGCCTCATTACGAGTTCCGCGGTTCGGTCGCGGCTCCGTCGCGAGGCCCGCCCCACGTCCGGAGCGCGGCGACGGCGCGCCTGATGATCCGGGACTCCCGGCTTCCCATGGGAACCGCCTCGGCCCCCTCGCTCGCGAGATACGACTCGAGCGAGTCCGCGGCGAAAGCGAGGCCTACCGACCCGGCGAGCGCGACGAGGAGGGTCAGGATGACGATGATGCTTCTCCGTGGCCTGTGCTTCTTGATGGGCGGCACGGCCTCATCGACGACGCGGATCGACCGGAGGTCGCGGGCCTCCTGGATGCGCGCCTCCTCATACTGGCTCGTAAGGTACTCCCTCACGGTCTCCTGCACCATGACCTCGCGCGTGAGGTCGGCGAGCCTGAGCCCGAGGGATGGTATCTCTGAGAGCGGGATGAAGACCCCCGGCCCGTCGTCTCCGTCGGTTCCCTCCTTCAGCTCCGAGATCCTCTCGTTCAGCTCGCGGATGCGCGCGGTGATCTGCCGCATCCTCGCGCTCTCCGGCGCGGAGAATCCCTCGAGAAGCCCGCGCTCGATCTCAAGAGCCGTACGTTCCGATTCGAGCTCGGCGATCGCTTCGACCGTGACGCGGGTCTGCTCGGTGAGCTCGATGGCCCCGTGCTCGCGTCTGAACACCTCCAGCTCCCGGGCCGCCTGCTCAAGCCTCGCGCGATTCTCCTGAAGGACCACGTCGATGAACTCGCGCGTGCGACCGGCCCGCTCGATGCTCGTCTCACGGTTGTACTGGTCGAGAAGCTCGACGAACGTGTTCGCCATCGCGGCGGCGCGCTCGCGGTCCTTGTCCTCGACCTGCACCTCGATGAGGCCGTCCGCGGTCATGCCGACCTGAAGATGATCGGCCAGATCGGCGACCGCGTGGCGCCTCGACTCCGCTTCGTAGACCTCGACCAGGTCGAACCGGTCGACGACGGCGCCGCGCAGACGTCTGCTCTTGAGAACGCCGAGCATCAGGTCGCTCATGGGAGTGGACGAGACGAGCCCACCCGCGCCGAACTCGAGGCCGAATCGACTGAACATCGAAACGAGCGCGCCGGGGCGTTCGCTCTCTTCGGGCGGCATGCACGTGGCCGTCGCCGCGTACCAGTTCGACATGAGAAGGCTGCCGACGACGGCGACGAGCACTGCGATCGCCGTGATCCGATAGATCAGGCGGCGCCAGCCGAAGATCAGCGCGACGATCGAACGTTGATCGCTCATGGCATCACGACTCCGTCGGCGGTCACTCGGAAGCCTGCGAGATCACCAGATAGATGGTCGCCAGCGAGCCTATGAACCCGACGACGCCCTGAAGACCCTCCCACCAGTCGCCCTCCGGCTCCTCCGGGATCCAGATCTCGTCGCCCGGGTCGAGCCGGGCCACCCTTCTCGCGGGCACGCGGTGTCCCGTCTCCCCACGGATGACGCTGGTGTGGCTCTTTCTGGCGTCCGGAAGATACCCGCCGGCCTTCCTGACGTAGTACGAATAACGTTTCCCCGACACGAAGTCGATGTGCCCGGGGTGTGTCACCCGCCCGCTCACGAGCACGGTCGTCTCGCGCGCCGGGACCACGACCCGGTCTCCATGCCTCAGAAGCACGTCCTGCGATGTGTCCCCCTCGACAAGGAGCTCCCTGAAGTCCGCGAGAACGGTCGTCTCGCGTTCCCTGAGGCGCGTCTTGAGATAAGCGTACTCGAGCTCGGACATGTCGCTGACCGGCGTCTCCATGAGCCTCTCGAACTCGGGGTCGGGCTCGTTCGCGCCCCTGAGCCGAACGACCCGCGCGCTCTGGAGGGAAGCCTCGGGCGTCGGGCCTCCCGCGCGTGCCAGGATGTCGGAGAGCCGGTCGATGTCCTCGTTGATGCCGTAGAGCCCGGGTCTCATCACCTCTCCCACGACCGAAACGGCCTCGACACGGTGCAGCTCGGTCAGCTCATGAATGTAGACCTGGTCTCCCGCGATCAGCGGCCGGACGAGCGTCGCGGGGTCGGAAAGGTCGAGGATGGCCCGGACGGTGAGATCGGCGTCGACGAACCGTCTGAACTCGAGCGAGTCGGCCGCCGCCTTCGGCGTGAGACCGCCGCCGAGCTCGATGAGCGAACCGACGGTCTCGCCCTCGACGAGCTCGTAGCTTCCCGGATAGGCCACGGCCCCGAAGATGTGAACCTGTTCGGACCTGTGCGGCACGACGATGACATCGCCGTCGAGAACGGGCGGGTTGGCCGAGAGGTCGCCGGTGTTCCTGTAGCGGTCGAGGTCGAGTCGGGCTGTCTCGCCACCTCGACGCCTGACGACGATGTTGCGCCGGCTCGCCGTCTCCGTCAGCCCGCCGGCGGCCGAGACGAGATCGCCGGCGGGATCGAGCGCCGTCGCCACATATGAACCGGGCTCCTCGACGCTTCCGAGAACGTTGATCCTGATCTCCCTGAGCTTCGTCAGGGAGACGGTGACCTCGACATCGGTGTAGAGCCGGTCGAGCCGGTCGGCGATCTCGCGCTCGAACGCATCGAGCGTTTTCCCGGCGGCCTGGAACGTCGCCACGCCCGGCAGCACGAGCTCACCCTCGGGCGTAACGACGGCGGACATGGTGGCGATCTCCTGTCCCCAGAGGTTCACGGAGAAAGCGTCGCCGGGACCGACGATGTAGACGGACCCGTCGACCGGACCGCTCAAGGCCTTCGTGGGCGCGGAGGCCGGCATTCTCTCGACCGCGCTGTCGGATGTGTCCCTGCTGCTCTCCCGCGTGGCATCCCGCTCGGGCGCCGCGAAGGCCGCAGCAGCCGCGGCCAGGAGCACACAGAGCGCCGCGCACGCCCGCGTGGATGTCGAGTGCCTCATCGTTGGGTCTCCGTCTGTGCCTGTCGAACGGGCCAGCCGTGCAGCCTATCCGTCCTCGCGACCCCAGTCGTACGGGATGTCGTTCTCATGCGGATGCACTCGGAACTCGTCCGGTTCGGAGTAGTTGTAGACCTCGGTCGGACAGTTGACGAGATAGCCCGGCTCCGAGCCGATGGCCTTCATGCCGTGAAGCACGCCCGGCGGGATGGTGATGAGGATGGGGTTGAGCTCCCCCATGAAGAACTCGTTGACCTCGCCCGCTGTCGCAGAGTCCTCGCGGCCGTCATAGAGGACCACTTTCATCATCCCCTTGACGATGGTGAAGTGATCGGTCTGGACCTTGTGGTAGTGCCAGCCCTTGACGACGCCCGGGTAGGCGACCGAGAGATAGACCTGTCCGAACTTCCTGAAGAAGGGATCGTCGGCGCGCATCATCTCCATCAGATAGCCGCGCTCATCCGGGATCAGGCGGAGTTCCTTGATCTCGACGCCGCTGATCAGCTTTCTCGCCCTGACGCCGCGCGGGAGCGGCTTCCCGCCCGCCGCATCGCTCGCTGCCGACATGTCGCCCCCCTCTATGAGGCCTCGACGTCGTGCCGTCCCCGGCCGACGCCGATGTACGTGAACCCGTGCTCCTCGAAGTCCGCGGGATGATAGACGTTCCTGCAGTCGACGACGGCAGGTCGGGCCATGAGCTCTCTCAGTCGGTCGATGTCGAGTCTCCGAAACTCGTTCCACTCGGTCACGAGCGCGAGAACGTGCGCTCCCGTGGCGGCGTCGTACGCGTCCGTGCAGAAATCCACGAACGGCAGGACGTCGCGGGCGTTCTCCATGGCCACCGGGTCGAAGGCCCGCACCCTGCCCCCGGCGTCGCGCACGCCTTCCGCGAGCACGACGGAGGCCGCGTACCGCATGTCGTCGGTATTCGGCTTGAAGGCCAGGCCGAGAAGCGCGACGGTCTTCCCGTCGAGGTCTCCCTGTGCGGCCTCCATCACCTTGTCGACCATGCGGCGCTTCTGCGCCTGGTTGACGGTGATGCCGGCGGCGACGATGCTGGCCTCTCGGCCGGCCGCCTCGGCGATCTTCACGAGGGCCTTCGTGTCCTTCGGGAAGCACGACCCGCCGTAGCCGGCGCCCGCGTGAAGGAACTTCGGTCCGATCCGCTTGTCGAGCCCCATCGCGTAGGCGAGCGTCTGGATGTCGGCGCCGACGCTCTCACACAGGTTCGCCATCTCGTTGATGAACGAGATCTTGGTCGCCAGGAACGCGTTCGAGGCGTACTTGATGAGCTCCGCAGTCTCGCATGTGGTCTCGACGATCGGCGTCTTGATGAGATAGAGAGGCGCGTAGATCTCGCGCATGGTCTCGCGCGCCTTCTCGCTCTCGGTTCCGACCACGACGCGGTTCGGATGCATGAAGTCCTCGACCGCCGACCCCTCGCGCAGGAACTCCGGGTTCGACACGACGTCGAACGGGTGCTTTTCCGACTGGTTCTCCTCGATGAGACGCCTCAGACGGACGGCCGTGCCGACCGGGACCGTGCTCTTCTGCACGATGACCCGATAGCCCGTCATGTGACGGCCGATGTCCCTGGCCACGGTGTCGACCTGCGACAGGTCGACCGCGCCGTCCTCGCCCTCCGGCGTTCCCACGGCGATGAAGATGATGCCGCACTCGGCCACGGCCGCGGCGAAGTCGGTCGTAAAAGAGAGCCGCCCTTCCTTGACGTTTCTTGTCACCACCTCCGACAGCCCGGGCTCGTAAAAGGGAACTTCGCCCTTCTCGAGCGTGCGGATCTTCGACTCGTCCATGTCGACGCCGATGACGGTGTTCCCGAAATCCGCGAGACCGGCCCCTCCCACGAGACCCACGTAGCCTGTCCCGACGACCGCTATCTTCTCCATGCTGTCTCCATCTTCGTGCTGGATGCCTCCGCGCGGCCCGGGGTAGCTATCTCGAGCGGCCCGAGCATCGAACGCTGCGACGCGACGTGAAGTCCGACGTCGGGGAGTCCCCCGTCCTCGAGGGCCTCGAGCGCCACGTCGGCGGCGAGGGACGGGTCGTTGTTCTCATCGGAAAGATGCGCGAGAATGACAAGGGAGAGGCGAGAGCCGGCGAGCGACCGGAGCTCGGCCGCCGCCGCGGCGTTGGAGAGATGGCCGAGCCTCCCCATGATCCTCCGCTTCAGATGCCACGGATAGCGGCCGTCCACGAGCATCTTCTCGTCGTGGTTCGACTCGAGCACGACACAGTCCGCGGCGGCCAGTCGTTCATGCACATGGGGCGTCATGACGCCGAGGTCGGTCGCGACCGCGAGCGTCGTGGCGCCGTCGGACACGGTGTAGCCCACCGGCTCCGAGCAGTCGTGGCTCGTCGAGAAGGCGCGGACCTCAAGCCCCGCGAGGCCGAGTGGGCTGCCGGCGGTCACCGTCACGCCGATGCACTCTCTTCCCAGGCGGGAGTGGAGCGCGCGATGAGTGCCCCGCGTCGCGACGACGGGTACGCCAAGACGGCGCGAGACGGGTCCCACGCCCGAGACGTGGTCGTGATGCTCGTGGGTCACGAGCACGGCAGCCACGTCGTCGGTCGCGATCCCGAGGTCGTCGAGGCCCCCGACGAGACGCCTGGCCGATACGCCCGCGTCGACCACGAGATGGGTCCCGCCGGCGGACACGACCAATGCGTTTCCCGAGCTGCCGCTGGCCAGTACCGCTATCGTCACCGCGCCTCCTGGGAGTGGGCCTGGAAGGCGGCCCGCCCGTTGCGTTCAAGTCCCGCAAGGTACCACAGGGCGGGGGTTTTCGTCAAAGCGTTTCGACTCCTTCGGGCCGCGGCGACCGCTCGCGGCCGCCGGGCAACGAGAGACCACCCGGGCCCCCGCGGGGTCCGGGTGGCGGGTCGGCATGGAGACGCCGTCAGGAACCGGCGCCTCGCCGTGCCTCGTCGATGTACTGGGAGATGAGACGTTCGAAACGGCTCTTGTAGATGAGGTCGAACTTGTCCATCAGATCGGGGATGAGCGTCCGGGCCTCGCGACGCACGCGCTGGGCGAGCACGGTCGCCTCCTGACGGTCGAGTCGGCCTGCTCTGATCTCCTCACACGCGCTGTCCACGAGTTCCCGGAGCTGCTGGAGCTTCTCGTTCTCCTCCTGGAGAAGCTCCTCCATCTCCCGATCGTATGTGTGGTCGTCCATGTCCAGGGTCGCCCTTCGCTCACGGCCTCTGTATTGTTTCTCTCACGGATTCTACGCCGTGTCCGCCGGGGGGTCAAGCCGGAAGCCCTTGAGTCTTGACTCCCCAATGCGCCGGAAGTACCCTAGATTCCTGAGGTTGCGCCATCCGGGAGCATCCTGCGGGGGGTACCTGATGCGTTTCACGTCGTTCGTGCTGGCGGCCGTCGCCGCGATCGTGTTCGCGCTCGGCGTCATCGTCAACTTCGCCGGCGGCCGGTTCGCGCACGACCTCGCGCCGGTGACCCTCTGGCGGTTCTCCATGGCCTGCCTCGGGTTCGCCATCTATCTCAACCTGTACGCGAGCGGTCGCCGCGACGAGTGAACCCCCGTGCCGGACCCGTACCGGACCGCGCCGGGAGGGTTCGCCGTCGCCATGAACCCGTCGGAGGACCAGTGAAGAGAAGTCTCAACGAGTGGGTACGCGGCATCGCCGAGAGGATCGAGACCCTCGACATCGGGCTCGGTCGCTGGCTGCTCTTCCTCGCCTCGATCATCATCCTCAGGCACTTCCTCGAGCAGGTCTCCGGCCAGCAGAAGACGCTCTACTTTCTGTCGTACTTCCTGCACTATCCGCTGGCATACGTTGCCCCGCTGCTTGCCCTCGCCGTCGTCCTCGCGTTCCTCTCGCGCGAGCGGATCGAGCGGGTGACGCGGCTGATGCTCTTCGCGTGGCTCCTGACACTCCTCCCGCCGGTCCTCGACCTGCTGGTCCCGACGGCCGGCGACGCGCCCGAGCTCATCGGCTATCTCATTCCCAAGGACGGCTCCATCGGAAGGGCCTTCCTCAACCTGATGAACCCGGCGTACACGGACTTCCAGGGAACGACGGTCGGCATCCGTCTCGAAGCCGCCCTCGGCTGCCTTCTCGGCGCCTGGTACGTGTACCTCAAGACGAGGAATGCGCTCAGGAGCGTCGTGTCGATCTTCGTCATCTACATCACGATGTTCTTCTTCTTCGCCCTCCCGCCCATCACGGTCTCCGTGGTCAACCTCTTCGGCGGCCGGATGGAGAACGTCTACCAACTCTTCTTCGGACGGGCCGACATCCACAGGGCGTTCGCCAACGTCACTCCGTTCGCGCTCTCGGACCTCTCGAACTCACTCATCGACCTCTTCGTGATCGTCCCGGTGCTCATGCTCTGGTACAGACTGCACGACCCCGTCAGATTCCGGGCCTCCGCCCGGGAACTGGACATCGTGGCCGCGGTCTCGATGCCGCTCGTGACGTTCGCCGGCCTCGTGTTCGGCGCGCGCATGCTCATGGGGGTGGACGGGTTGCTGTCGGTCTCACATCCGTTCGACGCCATCTCGATCATCGGCCTGCTGGCTGCCTCGTGTGCCACCGGGTTGACCGTGTCGTCCCTGAGACGCCTGACGGGGATTCCGACGGGAGAGCCGGGCAGAAAGCGCCCGCTTCTCGTATCGGTCTTTCTCTTCTCGCTGGCTTCGCTCTTCGCGCTCACCGTCAGCTACGTCGCCCTCACGTACGTGCTCGGGGTCCTGGCGGTCTTCTACTTCTACTACGCCCCGCCGTTCGAGCTTCGCCGGTTCACACCTCTCGCCGAGGTCATGGTCGCGAGCGCCTTCTTCTTCGCTTTCCTTCTGGGTTACGGCGGCTACGCGGGCGGCGCGGCGGCCCTGTGGACACCCAGGAGCCTCGTCGTCGTTGCGCTCGCCTCGGGAACGCTGGCGCTCATGGCGCGCGGGGTCTGGGAGAATCCCGCGACGTACGGTTTCGGGTGGAACCTCGGTTCGCTCGGCGACCGCGCCGCGCGCCGCGTCGGGGGACTCTGTGTCCTCGCGGCGGCCGCCCTGCCGGGGCTCGTGCTCGGGCAGGTCCCGCTCCTCGTGGCCGGCCTCATCGGAGGAGCGGTCGGACTCGTCCTGACGCTGCTCGTCGGAAGGCGGTTCCTGCCGGTGGCGCTCCTCGCGGTCGGGGCCGGCGTCCTGATCGCGTTCCACGCCCTGGGACTTGCGAC
The DNA here is from genome assembly GCA_964596015.1 of uncultured bacterium. Lineage (GTDB taxonomy): Bacteria > Joyebacterota > Joyebacteria > Joyebacterales > Joyebacteraceae > WJMD01. The sequence continues at coordinate 54,396 of CAZQSB010000011.1, forward strand.
ACTTCCGCGCCTGAGGCAGGAGCTCGACGAGACGAGCTTCGCGGAGGTCACGCGCTCGTCGGGCAGCTTTGAGATGGTGGACGAGAACCTCCCTCCGGAACAGCGGGGAGAGCTCACCGAGGGCATCCGGCGCTTCCGCGCAGGAGACTTCGAGGGGGCGATCGAGTCGTTCAGACGGGCCATCGAGGTCGACCCTGAGTATGGTCCCGCCTACGTCAGCCTCGGCACGGCCTACATGAGGCTCGACCGGCTCTCCGAGGCCGCTCGGACCTTTCGGAGAGCGATCGACGTCGATCCGGACGACGCGAGCGCGTACGTCGGACTGGGGCAGACCCTGAAGCTCCAGAGCGCGCCCGACGAGGCCATCGAAGCGCTCGAGACGGCGCTCGAGCTCGAACCGGGGAACGCGGACGCGACCTACACGCTCGCGCTCATCTATCTCGATACGGGCGACCTCGACCAGGAGCAGGAGTACCTCGAGCGCACCGTGGAGCTGGAACCCAGGAACAGCCTCGCTCAGTCGAGGCTCGCCGACATCTACCTCGCCCAGGAGCGCTATCCGGAGGCCGTACGGGCCCTCCGCGCGGCCCTCACGGGACGTCAGCCGGTCGAACACGTGCACACTCGTCTGGCTCAGGCCTACTACAAGATGGGCGATGTCGAGAGAGCCGAGAACGAGCTCCGGAAGGAGATCATCATCTCGCCGAGGTCCCCGTCGCCTCACGCGAACCTCGCGAGCCTTCTGCATGAGACCGGGCGTGTCGACGAGGCGATCCGTGAAATGGAGAAAGCCATCGAACTGACGGAGCGCGAGAGGCTCCGGGCGGTCTTCGAGGAAGAGCTTGAGAGAATGCGCGCCGGGAGATAGGCGGCGCGCAGCGAAAGTGAAGGACGCCCCGTCGCGGTCCTGGAGCCTCGTCGGTTCCGGAGGGACGCGGCGGGGCGCCTGTCGTTCGGGAGCTTCTTACTCCAGCCCGTTGTCCTCGTCGTGGACCAGCACCTCGCACGGCGCGCTGGCCTCGAGCTCCCTCACGGCGGACCCCTCCACGAGGCGCGCGATGACCGTTCGCTCTCTCCTCGAAACGAAGATGGCCTCCGGGTGCTCGCGGTCGGCCGCCGCCAGCGACTTCGTCAGAAAGTCGCCGATCACGAGCTCCGATCTGTAGGGAATCCCGAGCTCCCCGGCCCGCTCCCCGATCCGCTCGAGCTGCTCCCGTCCCTGCAGCTCGTGCTCATGTCGCATCGCCTTCATGAACTCGTCGCTCGGAGCGTCTCCGAGGAACCCCATGTCGTGGATCCGCTTCCTGAGGTTCTCGCTGATCGTCGTGTCGAGGATGAAGTAGGCGACGAGCTCGGCGTTCGATTCCGCCGCCTGGTCAAGCGCCTCGTCGACGCAGGACGAGGAGACGCGGGCCGGCGAGAGCAGCAGGAGCATGCGTTTCACGGCGTTCCCCCAGTCGAGATGACGATTCCCAGCAGCGGCCAGTAGACGCGGGCGACGAGGGCGAGCAGAGCGATGGCGGCCAGTTTCAGGACCGCGCCGAGGATGACCGAGTCGCGTAGCCTGTAGTATCCCGCCGAGTAGGCGATGGCGTTGGGCGGCGTTCCCATCGGCAGCGCGAACGCGAGGCCCGCCGGAACGGCGACCGCGAAGACGACGGGGATGGGCGCGAGCCCGCTCCCCTCCGCGATGCCGAAGGCGATGGGCAGGAAGAGAGCCACGGCGGCGACGTTGCTGATCGCCTCGGTCAGGATCGTCGCGGCGACTGCGAAGACGAGGAACATCATGAACGGCGGCAGACCGGAGAGCCTCTGCACGGCCACCTCGGCGATCCAGGCCGCGCCGCCCGATTCGTGGAGGGCGGTCGCGATCGCGATGGCGCCTCCGTACATGAGAATGACGCCCCAGTTGACGTACTCCTCGACGCTCTGCCAGTCGATGAGATCGAAGACGAAGAGCGACACCGCCGCGAGCAGCGAGATCGAAGCGAGCCCCATGTTCTGACCGGCCACGATCCACGCCGCGATGGTCAGGACCATGATGGCGGCGACGCCCTTCTCCCTCAACGAGAGCGACCCGAGCGATCTGGCTTTCTGGTCGAGGACCCGCGAGGCCTCCGACACGTCGGTGACCTCGATCCGGCACGCCCGGCTCAGGACGAAGTAGCCCACGCCCATCAGCACGATCGCGAACGGCGCGACGGCGACCATCCACTGGAGGAATCCGATCGACTGATCGTAGTGCTCCTGCAGGATGCCGAGCGCCAGCGGGTTTCGGGCGCCGCCGAGGAAGGTGGCCACGCCGCCGATGACGGCGCCCCACGCCAGGGCCAGAAGCAGGGCGCGGCCGTACCCGCTGCGCATCGGTCGCAGTTCGAGAGCGTGGACGATCTCGAGAACGATGGGAAACAGGAGCGCGGCGACCGCGTGCGCGGGCATGAGGAATGCCAGAAGACCGCCCGAGAAGATGACGCCCGCGAGGAGCTGTCCGGGACTTCCGCCGAAGCGCCTGAGGAAAGCGAGCGCCAGCCTCGTTGAGAGACCCGAGCGCATCATCGCGGCCGCAAGGATGAACGCACCGAGAATGAAGAAGACGACAGGGCTTCCGAAGAGCGCGAACGACCGCGACGCGGGGATGACCCGGAGCGTCGGAAGAAGGACGATGGCGAAGAGACTGGTTACCGAAAGCGGCAGCGCGTTCCCGACCCACAGCACGAAGCAGAGGCCGAAGATGGCGATGGCGTTCTGACCCTCGCGCGTGAGGCCCGAGGGCGTCGGCGCGAGGATGATGCCCGCGCAGACCACCGCCGCGATCAGAATGCTCAGAACCCTGCGTCGCTTCAAAGGATACGGACGCCTTTCGAAGAGAGGCCCTCTCCCCCGATCGGAGGCATGATGTCACCGAGGAACTCGTCGTGTCAAGGGCGGTCGCGAAACGGTACGGGGCGGCCCCGAGAGGCCGCCCCGATGATGGTTGCCAGAAACGTTCCGGAAGCTACTTCAGAAGCACGAGCTTCGACGAGGCCTGTCCGGCGGCGGTCTCGAGTCTCGCGAAGTAGACGCCTCCTGCAACGGCGTGTCCGGAGTCGTCGACGCCGTTCCACGTCGCGTGGAACTCGCCTGTCGTCATGGCGCCGTCGTCAACGAGGTTCCGCACGAGCCTGCCGGCGACATCATAGATGCGAAGCGCCACGGGTCCGTCCTCGGGAACCGAGTAGGCGATGCTCGTGACGGGGTTGAAAGGATTGGGATGGTTCGACACGCGCGCGCGCAGCACGAGCGGCTCGTCGTCGACCCCCGTGAGCGACGGGTCGCCGTAGACCTGAACGTCGTCGACGTACCATCCATCGTTCGTGATCCAGCCGTCGGAATCGAGCGTGAAGCGGACCAGGAAACCGCTCGTCCCGGCCCAGGACGAGACGTCGACCTCCTGCTCGACCCACGCGCTCTGGAGTCCGTCGAACGACGCGACCTGGAACCAGCTCGAGCCGCCGTCCGGGCTCACCTCGACGTAGCAGTGGTCGTACCCGGCCTCCGTGTGGTAGCGGTGCCAGAACGCCAGCGTCGCCTCGGAGTGCCCGGTCAGATCGATCGGAGCGGCCAGGGTCGTGACGGTGAAGGCATGGTTGCCGTACTCGCCGCCGGGGCTGTCGGTCATCGAGTGCGTCGGGCTCATGGCCGAGGACGTGGTGGTGGCCCACGACCCGTTCCAGCTTGAGAGCCCGTCCTCGAAATCGTCGTAGAAGAGAGGCGTCAGGAGCGAGAAGTTCTCGGTCGTCGTCGTGTTGTCGACGACCGCGACGTCGGCCCGCTCTTCGGAGCGGTAGCCGGGGGCGCTCGCACGGACCGAGTGCGTTCCCGCCGGCACGTAGGGGATCTCGTAGTAGCCGGTCGCGGAGTCGGAGACGGTCGAGTAGCCCGAGAGGTCGGTGAGCTCCACCGTCGCTGCGATCGGGTTCGTCGCCTGGTCGGTCACGTAGCCGGCGACCGTGCCCCGCGGCGGCGGCTCCATCGCGAAGTCAACGACGACGAACGTGTCGAGACCCGCCGACACGTTGTAGACTGTCTCGGTGGGGTACCCCTCGACGGCGCACTGCACCGTGTAGGTCCCCGCCTCAACCATCCGATGGTAGTCGCCCACGTCCGGGTCGGTATAGACGTCCCTGCCGATCTCGGGGATCGAGATCGTCCCGTAGAGCGGCTCGCCCGTCTCGCCGTCCGTGACGAGACCACGGATGCCTCTGCCCGACATGCGCGCCTGATAGAGCATCGCGGGGATATTGTCCGCGACGATGGGGTCGATCGAGGACTCCGGGGGGTCCTTCGTGACCGACACCTCGATGGTCGTGTCGATCTCGCCGCGCTGATCGTAGCACCAGTCCTGGCAGCTCCCGTGCACGATGTACCAGTCGGCGCCGTTCGTCACGGGCAGACCGCTGTACGAGCTGTAGCCCTCGGAGAGCGTGATGAGCATCGGCTCGTCCGGAGTGGCCGCGTAGGTGTAGTCCCAGAGGTAGTTGACGTAGACGGCGCCCGAATGGAACGTGAGCGACGTGACCGGGTTCATCCGCTCGTTGAACGCCGCGAGCGCCTGATGTTCCGGCTGTGCCATGGCCGAGCCGGCGTTGCAGCCGCACGGGCAGAGGTATCCCCTGTTGAGGTCGACACCGTTCCCGTTGTACCGCGAGCCGCTCGTGTGGCCGTCCGGATTGAACATCGGGACGATCCAGATCTCGCGCTCGTCGACGAGCCACGTGACCTGGGGGTCGGTCCCGTAGTTCGTCAGAAGATGGTCGATCATGTAGTAGCACACCTCGACGCTGATGGTCTCGTCGCCGTGGTGCGCGCCGATCCACTGGATCTCCGGCTCGAACTCCTCGACTCCCGGATTGTCCGTGATCTTCATGGCCCATATCTCGCGGCCGTAGACGCTCTCCCCGATCGAGATGAGCTCGGTGATGGAGGGATAGGCCGACGCCCAGGCCGCCATGTCGGTCGTGAGTTCGCTGTAGCTGTGATACTCACCGCGGTCCTCGAGACGCAGCGACCGGACCTGATCGACCATCCGCTCGACGACGATACGGGGGATGTAGCCGTTGGCCCGGAGCACGTCCATCTCGGAGGGCGTCGCCGCGATCTCCGCGACGCCGTCCCTCACGTCCATGATGTCCATGCCGAGCCGGTCCAGGCGCCGCACTTCGGCGCGCGAACGAACGTCGACCTCGACAACGGCCGCGTCGTCTCTCGGATAGGCTTGAGCGGCCGACGGCAGAAGAAGAGCCGCCGCCAGCAGAAGGCCCAGAAGCCGTGGAACATGTCGCATCGAACGCATCCCTTCCGTCTGGGCGTCCACCCGGAACGCGGACCCGGGCGCCCCCGAGGGAGCACCCGGGCCTCGTTGACTTCGGGTCGGCGCTACTTGAGAAGCGTCATCTTGCCGGTTCGGGTCTCGCGTCCGGCCGTCAGACGCATGAAGTAGATGCCGGAGGAACAGCTCCGGCCGTTCTCGTCCCTGCCGTCCCACATGACGCTGTGCGGACCTGCTTCGAGTTCACCCGAGGCCAGGGTCCGGACCCGTCGCCCGGCCACGTTGTAGATCCCGAGCTCGACGCGGCCGGCGTCGGAGGGCACCGAGAACTCGATGGTCGTCACAGGATTGAACGGGTTCGGGTGGTTCCGGCCGAGCGTGAGCCTCTGCAATCCGGGCAGAGGATCGTCGTCGACATCGGTCATCTGGAACCACGATATGATGCGGTCCAACAGCGTCTTCTGGTTGTTCGGATCGGCCGTCGTGGTCTTGACCAGCTCGAACGGGAAGGAGGTGAAGACGGCCTTGTAGCCGTCCTCAACGCGAAGTCCGCGAGGCCCGCCCGACGCGTAGAAGATAGAGTCGGCGGGCGCGGTCGGGGTGAACCTGTCAGTAGCCCCCGGCACGAACGGACCGCCGAGAAGGCCGAGCAACATCCCATCGGACACGATGTCGCCGGAGACCCCCGTCATGCTGAAGCCTCCAACGTCCGAGGCCCAGGAGTCGACGTGCAGATAGTCCGACGCGAACGTCGAGAGCGATGGCCGCGCGGACAGGTAGTTCATGCTGGCGAAGTAGAGATTCCCGCCCGCGTCCAGGTAGCTCATGAGGTCCTGCTCGTCCTCGGCCGTCATGTCGAGTGCGTCGCCGTTGGCCGTCGTCCAGAGCACGGCCCAGTAAGAGGCGACCCGATCGCCGCCCGGTCGGCCGAGCGTGTGCGCGTCCCACACGTGTCCGGCGTATCCGGCGCTGTCGAGCGCGGCCTTCATCATCGCGCCGTACGTTTCGCTTCCGTCGTCCTCGACGACCAGGATGGACGGCTTTCCGACGAAGGTCGCGTAATACTCCTCTTCCAGGACCGTGTTGTCGCCGCTGCTTGTCCCGAAAAGCCGGGTAACCGCGAGACCGGGAACTGAACCGTTGTAGTCGTCCACGTGAACGTCGAGCGTCTCGACCTCGCCTGGCGCCAGGACGAAACTGTGCTCACCGAAGTAGCACACGCCGGTCTCGTCGCAGTAGTTCGCGAACCAGTCCCACGAGGAGACGCCGTCGGGGATCTCGACGTTCTCGATGTTGAGCGTGATGGTGTCCAGCGCCGTGCCGGTGTTCTTGAGAACCGTCGTGAACACGCTGCCGCCCATGAGCGGGACCTCGGCCGCGTAGACATCGGTGATCAGGTCGAACTGGAACGGGTTCTCCATGATTCCGGCGCCGACGATCTCCTTGACCGTCGTGCGCTCGACGAAGACGACCAACTGCATCTCGGTGTGGTCCCACGCGCCGTCGACCGCGAAGTTCCGGGTCACGACCACGGAGTCTCCGGGAGACGAAAGCGCGATGGTCTCGACCGGCAGGTAGTCGCGCAGCGTGAAGTCGTAGTCCTTGCCGCCGTAGCTCATCCCGTTCTGAATGAGGGCGAACTGGGCGCGCATGTCGTTGTAGGCGATCGACTCGGACGCCTTGATGGTCGCCTCGACCCAGCCGCTCGTCGGGCCGATGATGCCGACCGCGTCAATGGTCAGGGGGCTTGAGACGCCGAGCCTGGTGTTCACGATGGGCCGGAAAGCGTCTGCCGTCGCCTCGGGAGAGCCGTACGAACCGACAACGTCCGTGACCCCGTCGAACTCGACGTGCGGCACTCCGCCGACTGCGTACCAGCTCGCGCGGCTCTCGGATTCGGACGTGCGCCACGGGTCGGCGCCGCCGACGTGGTTGTAGATCACGAGCAACTCGTCGTCCGTGAACTCGGTCTTGAGGATCTGGAGCGCCCCCGATGAGTCAGGGCAATAGCCGCACCACGTCCCGCCGAACATCTCAGCGAGAACGACGCGGTCTGCTGCCATGCCGTTGGCGGCGACTCCCATGAGGACGGCGCAGAGCACTGCCACGATCGCCGTTCGCTTCATCATGCTGCTCTCCTTTCGCGGCGATTCCGCTTCTTCCCTGTGAGGCCCCTGTCGCCGTGCTCTCTGTGGAGACAGTGTTCCTGCTTCTCTCCCTGTTCTAACTCCTCCGGATCGTTCTAGCGGCCGCCCAGAAGGCGTCCGGCCTGCAACACATCCTGCGTCGCGTCGTCCTGCACGAACGCGATCACATCGAGATGGTTCACGTTCCAGCCGGGGTCCAGGTCGAACGACCTCGTCACCACGGCCGAGTCGCCCACTGCGGTCATCGTCAGCGGTTCATCTTCCAGAAGATCCCTGGCCACGAACTCGAACTCGCGCGACTGTGAGAGGACCTCGTCCTCCACGACGACGGTACGGAGCACGAGAGAGACGCCTCCCGGCTCGTCGTGCGCCCGGACCCGGATGGTCACGTTCGCGCGGCCTCCCTCGATGCTCCCGCTGAGGTCCAGCGAGAGCGGCGAGGGCAGAGACCTGCTGGCCTCGATCTCCGTCCTGTAGGCCGCCTCCGCGGAGGACGGACTGGCCGCTCCTATAACGGCCCGTTCGAAGTCCCCGTCGAAGAGAGCCAGCGGCAGCTCGTTCTCGCTGCCGTGAACGTCCGTATACCAGTCGATCCGGTCCATCATCTCCTGGGTCGCCAGGACGTCCGGCCCGACCGGGGGTCCCTTGTCGTGGTACGCCACGACGCAGAGGCTGTCGGCGCCGTACTCATCGAGCAGCGCCAGGAGCGCCGCCTCGGCGTTGGGGCAGTTGATGCAGGTCAGGCTCGTGAAGAGCTCGACCAGCACGACCCTGGGAACGGGCTCCCCGGGCGCCGTCGCGGTGAAGGAGCACGACGCGGGCGTGGCGTCGGCGTCGCCGTCGTCGTCGACGGCCGCGACCGAGAACGTGTGAGGACCGACCACGACGCTCTCGATGATGAGGGTCGTGTCGGCCGTAGCCGTCTGGTCCGAGCCGTCGTAGCTCCAGAGGTACGAGACGACGTCTCCGTCGAGGTCCGAGCCGCTCCACGAGACCGCGACGTCGTCACCGGCCGTGACGGCGCCGGGACACGCTGTGATCTCGGTCTCGGGCGGCAGGTTCTCGTCCTCATCGATGGCGACGAACGCGCAGGTCGCCGGCGTCGGGTCGGCGTCGCCGTCGTCGTCGACGGCCGCGACGCCGAAAGTGTGGGCTCCCGAGGGAACAGAGTCGAACGTCGCCGAGACTCCCGTCGTGCTGCCCAGGACCGTATCGTCAAAGGTCCATTCGTACGAGACCACCTCGCCGTCGGGATCGCTGCCGCTCCAGGTGACGACCGCCGAGGTTCCGGCCTCGATCTCACCGGGACAGCTCTCGATCTCCGTGTCGGGCGGGACGTTCGGCTCGATGGGGTCGTCGAACCAGTCGCATCCCCCACCGAGGGCGACGCCCAGCGCCGCGAGCGCGGCGACGGCGGCGAAGGTTCCCGCAGCTGTTCGTCGGAAGCCGATCACGGTCCCTCCTAGAAGTACCCGGTCAACCGGACGCGGAATCCCTCGAACTCGGGCTCAACGTAGCAGATCCCCCCGGTGCACTTCTTGCCGCCGCGTTCCGTGCCCATCATGAACGACATCTCGACATCCTCGACGACCTCGCGACGTACCTCGAAGGACGTCCAGAAATTCCGTTCGACGGTCTCGTCGTCGGTGGTCTCAGCGAGGACGCTGAAGGTCGTTCCGTCGCCGGGATAGGTCGTCACCGAGAAGAGATAGTCCTTGTGCACGTCCCCGTAGAACTCCTCGGTGCGCTGACCCTCGACGACGAGCTCGATCGGCACTCCGGAGGCCGGCTCGACGACGAACTCGGCGGCCCCGGAGAGGTGCTCGGTGAAATCGTTGTACTCGTTGCCGAGATACTCCCGCGACCACGACGCCGCGAACGAGCCCGTGAGCTTCGACGCGAGCGCGTGGTCTACGTGGGCGAACATCTCCCAGTGGCTCAGATCGCCGCCCTGAGTGCGCGCCTCCGACGCTCCGCCCGTCACGTAGAGCGCGTCGCCCAGCGGGGCGCTGATCTCCCCCAGGAAGCCCCGCTCGTTGTCGAGATCGATCTCGTAGGTGGCGCGGTTCATCAACGTCCACAAGTGCTCGCGGACGCACGTCGGGGGGTTGACGAGATGGTGGCCGAGTTCCTCGTAGTCCTTGAACTCGCCGAAGAGGGTCGCCCACTCGAGGTCGACGGTCGCCGCAAGATAGGCCCCGTGCCCCTCGAGCTCATCGCCGTCGGCGAACGGGTTCTCGCCGCTCCTGCCGACGTACTCTGCTCCGAGCGTCACGGGCCCGAGCCAGGCGGACGTCTCGAGACCGAGCACGCGATCCTCGTGGTGAGCGATCTCGTCAGGCAGCTCGACGTTCTCGTCGACGAGCTCGGACGAGCGGCCGACCGCGCTCATCCCGACGTCGACGCGACCCCCGAGGTTCGTCCCCAGCCGCACGCCGCGGACGAGATGCTCACGGGTCCGGGAGGAGGTCACCTCCTCATCGATCGTCCCCGACAGACCTTCAATGGAGAATGCGCCGCGGTCGACCTGCACGAACACGCCGTCGAGCGACGTGTCGTGCTCCAGCTCGACCTCCTCGTAGCTCCTGAGCGAGAGACCTCGCCCGAACGTCGCGAAGAAGTCGCCCGCGCGGACCCGGAACGAGTCCTTCGTGAACTCGGCGAATCGCTGCCGGAACTCGGAGCCGGGAATGTCGAGCGCGCCCGGATAGTCCTCACCTGAGGGCTCGTAGAAACGATGAACGAACCCCAGACGGACCGGACCGGTCTCGATGTCCAGCTCGACGCGGTTGTCGAAGAGCGACGCTTCCGCCTCGGTGTGGTAGCTGTACTCTGACGTAATGACGCCGGCGGCGTAGACGTCCTGCGCCGACGCGTCGGGAGCAAGGCACGCCCACAGCGCGATCAGACATGCGAGGACAGCGAGTCTACTCACCGGCTTCCTCCGCCGTGTCCCCCGATTCCTCATCGGGCTCCTCGCAGCCTTCCGGGAAGAGAGCTTCGAGAGCTTCCGCGAGCTCCTCGTGATGAGAGGGCCTGTATCCCGTGTAGGCCAGGATCTCGACCCCGTCCTGTCCGACGAGCACCGTCCTCGGCACCGAGGTCACGTGGTACTTGCGCGCGACCTTCTGGGCCGGGTCGAGCACGACGTCGAACGTGTGTCCCCTCGACTTGATGAAGGAGCCCACGCGCGAGCTCGAGCGCGGACCGTCGATGGAGACGGCCACGACCCTCAGACCGCAGTGTCTGTAGTTGTCAAGGAGCGACTGGAGCTCGGGAAAGGCCTTGATGCAGGGCTTGCACCATGTCGCCCAGAAGTCGACGATCACAGGCCCGTCCTTCAGGAGCTCCGAAAGCTGTATGTCCTCACCGGCGATGTCCGGCAGCGTGAAGTCGGGCGCCGTCCGCTCTTCGGCGGAGGACGCACAGACCCACGCCAGCACGAGAACGAGCGCCAGAACCATCGCCGGAGCGGCGTGTCTCCTGCTTTTCATGGGCCCCCCTGTCGTGAATCTCATTATACCACCACCATGTCCGAACGTCAAGAATATGCCGAATCTGTGCGGATTCCCGTGTGCCTGTGATGCCCGCCGGCGCGCTCTGGGGCGCCCCGTCCCGACAGGCGCCGTTCTGGCGTGCGGCGACACGACGCGCCTGCCCACGGAATGGGCAACGCTCCTTCTGACGTCCTCGCTGTGCTCTGGATTCGCGGAAGACGCCGCCCTTCAGGCGGCCGGCATCCGCTCCGGAACGTTCTCGGCCGGAGATCCCCCGGGGGCCACGCCCAGCCGTCCCACGATCTCGTCCAGAACGCTCCTGATGGCTTCCTCGTCCGTCACCAGATCGAGACCGTCCGTCTCGATGGTGAACACGCTCGTCATGCGCGCGGCCCGCTCCGACCACGCCTCGTATGCGTCGTTGAGCTCCGCGAGGTAGTCAGGAGAGATCTCCCGTTCGCAGTCGCGACCGCGAGCGCAGATCCTGTCGACGAGCGTCCCTACCTCGGCGCGCAGATAGACCACGAGGTCGGGCGCGCGCAGGAAGCTCGTCATGGCGTCGAACAGCGCCCGGTAGTTGCTGTAGTCTCGGTCGGACATGAACCCGCTTCGGTGAAGCGTGGCGGCGAAGATCTCCCTGTCCTCGTAGATGGTCCGGTCCTGGATGCACGGCCCGGGGGTCCTGAGCATCGCCCGGTGGATCTCGAAGCGCTGCGACAGGAAGTACACCTGGAGATGGAAGGACCACCGCTTCATGTCGAGGTAGAAGTCGTCGAGATAGGGATTGTCGATGACCGGCTCGTAGTACGCGCGCCATCCGAGATGGTTCGCCAGGAGCGTTGTCAGGTGAGTCTTCCCCACGCCGATGTTGCCGGCGACGGCTACGAACTGGCCCGTCGACATCGATGCTCCATGTTTGTGAGTGGTTCAAGGAGGACCGGCGCGCGGCGCGCCGGGCGGGCAGAGGAATCCTACCGACCGTCGAAGGTCATGTCAACACGTTTGGCCCGACTCTCACGGAGTGCTTCCTGACCGCCGAGCCGGTCCGCAGGGGAGCGGGTCGCCGAAGCCGTTCGCCCGCGGACGGGAGACGGGACTCATGGGACGATTCGAACGACGGTCCCGACATCGACCAGCTCGACGAGACGCTCGAGAGCGTCGTCCGCCATCCGGATGCAGCCGCGCGATGCGGGCTTCCCGAGGAGCTCCGGCTCATCGGTGCCGTGGATCCCGATGCCCTTCCAGGGAGGACATGCGAGCCGGAGGAAGTACCGTCCGTACGACCTCCGGCCCTCATGCTCCCAGTCTTCCGAATCCTCGATCGACACGACCGGGAACTCGCCTTCGGGAGTTCTCGAGTCGCCCTCCTCGACCTTGTCGGCCAGGTCGGGATTGGCGCCGACGCTGACGCGGTATCGCTCCACGCCGTCGGGCCCGACGAGTTCGAGCACGCCCTCCGATTTCCTGACTGTCACGCGAACATCGCTCACTTGTCCGCTCCGCCTTCGTCGGTCTCAGACTCTTCGGTCCCGGCCCGCTCCGCGGGCCCGCATGCCGGAGTGAGTCACGTCGAGACCCCCATCCTCGGAAGCACGACGAGCTGCAGGATGAGCCACAGCGCGACGAGCCCAAGGGGCACCGCCAGCTCGGTCCACTTCACACTCACCCCCCGCTACACCTCGACCGGCGAGAGCAGCTGCTCCACGGCCTCCCGAAGCTCCGCCCCGATCGCCGGCGAGAAACCGACGTGACGCTCAACGATCCTGCCGTCGCGGCCGACGATGTAGGTCGTCGGGATGCTCGACGCGCGGTAGTCGCTCGAGACGGCGCGGTCGCCGACCAGCACGGGGTATGTGACGTCGTTCTCGTCGGCGAACTTCCTGAGGACGTCAGCTCCGCCCTGGTCGAGTCCGATGCCGAGTACGACGAACCCCTTGTCCTTGTGCTCCTCGTAGAGGTCGACGAGGAAGGGTATCTCCTCGCGGCAGGGAGGACACCATGTGGCCCAGAGATCGATGACCACGACCTGGCCCTCGTAATCGGCCAGCGTCACCGTGTTGCCGTTCAGGTCCTCCAGGGCGAACTCCGGCGGGAACTGGCCCGGGGCCGTTCCGGTGCTCGAGTCTTCAGAGTCGCGCTCTGTGGTCTCGGCGGTCCCTTCGCTCTCCTGTGTCTCGCCGCCGCCGCAGCCGGACATCGGGAGAACGACCATCGCGACCGCCAGGACCGCGACCAGAACGAACAGCGTGCGTGTTCTCATCTGGTTCTCCTTTTCGCTTCCGCTAGAGCAGAGAGTCGATCTTCTCCTGGATCTTCTCCTTCATCGCCGCGCCTACCATCATCTCCTTCTGCTCGCCGTCCTTGAAGAAGATCATGGTCGGGATGCCGCGGATGCCGAACCGCTGCGCCAGGCCCGGGTTGTCATCCACGTTGATCTTCACGACCTTCAGCTTCCCCTGACTGTCTCCCGCGATCTCCTCGAGGATCGGACCGACGATGCGGCACGGACCGCACCACGGCGCCCAGAAATCCGCCAGGACCAGGGTGTCCGCCTTCTCGACCTCGTTCTCGAACGTCGCCTCCGTCACGTTCACAGCGTTCGTCGACTCCATGAGCTCTTCCCTCCTTCTCCTCACGAGACATCGTGTTCACTCTTCGGTCTGTTCGTCCGCGCCTACCAGCGCGTCGACCGCGCTGGCAGCGCCCTCGTGTCTCAGCCTGTAGCACACCAGGTGTCCGCGGCGCTCGGACTCGATGATGCCTGCGTAGCGGAGTCGCGCCAGGTGCTGCGAAACAGACGGCTGCGGCACGCCGAGGATCTCCTCCAGCCGTTTGACGCAGAGCTCACCCTCACCCAGAAGGCGCACGATCTCGACGCGCACCGGATGCGCCAGCGCGCGCAGGATCTCCGCCGCCCTCTCCGTCCGTTCGCCCACGTCGGGCCGGGGCCGTCCGCGGGACTGACCCCTCCTGCCGGCCACATGCGCCTCCCCGTGCTCACACCACATTCAACACTTCGCATATCATAGAATCTGAATATATGAATGTCAAGAGGTTTCCGAGACGGTCCGGGCCGCTCTCGTTCGGGGAAAAAGCGGCGCCCGGCCGTCCACGCTGGAGGCCGGGCGCAGCCGTGTTCGATGAGGAGCACGGGGGGACCGTCATGTCGGTGAGGAGCGCGCCCGCCGCCCTGTCCGATGCCGGCGCGCGGGCGCCGTCCTGCCCGGTGAGGGCACGCTGGCGCCGTCCTGCCCGGTGAGGAGCACGCCCGCCGCCCTGTCCGATGCCGGCGCGCGGGCGCCGCGGCGTCATTCGATGGAGAACTCAAGGCGCTTGAGGACCGCGCCGTCGGCGTCGATGATATCGACGTGCCAGTCGCCCCTCCACTCCTCGATGATCCGCTTCGAGCTCCACGTTCTCCACCTCGGGCCGCGGACCTCGAGAGGGACGCGCGCCATCTCCCTGTCGCCCCAGTACCAGACGTGCAGGATGGTGTCCTCGCGCGCCGTTGCGACCTCGCTGAAGCAGCAGAGCCTGAGGACGCCGTCGTCGGGGGAAAGGAAGCTCCTTCCCGCTTCCGCCGGCTCGCTCTCCTCGATCCCCTTGCAGACGTACGCTCGAAGCACCCGGACTCCGCTCTCAGACACCTCGCCTTCGGGCGTCGCGGCCGTGGTGTCCGAGACGGCGTCGGTCGAGGACGCCGTGTCTGCGACCACGCTCTCCACTTCCGTCGTGTCGGCCTCCCCGGACGTCTCCTCCGTCCCGGATTGGGCAAGAGCTGTCCCGCACATCAGAAGAAGCGACACTGTGATGAGCCATGCCCATCTCATACTGACCCCCGCGTGACGGCGCCGCGCCGCCGTCCGGCGACGGGCTCATGGTGAATGAGGAACCGGCGAGATGGTCGAGGCCGCCGGCAGGCCTGTTCAGTCGCAGAGCGGTCGCAGGCGGCCCCGGGAAGGAGGCCCGCCTCTGCCGGCATCGGGTCCGTGACCGGACTTCCTTCCCGCGAGGCGCCGGAGATGGCTCGGCTCGGGCTCCTGTGAGAGACCCGCCGGGGAGGTCCCGATGCCGTGACACAGTTGAGACTAGTGGGTGGCCGAACGGCTGTCAAGAGGACCGGCGGTCCTTCAGGAAGGACTCAAGCTCGTCAAGCCGTTGCTCGAGTTCGCTCATCTTCTGCTGGACGGGGTCGGGCATCTCGGCGTGATCGAGTGGGAAGCGGACCACTCTCTCCCCCTTGTGACGGACCACCCTCGCGGGAACGCCGACAACGGTGCAGTGGTCCGGCACGTCCTTGACGACCACGGAGCCCGCGCCGACCCGAACGTCCCTTCCGACCGTGATGTTGCCCAGGACCGACGCCCCGGCGCCGACGACGACGTTGTCGTGGAGGGACGGGTGGCGCTTCCCGGTCTCCTTCCCCGAACCTCCGAGCGTGACGCCCTGATACAGCGTCACGTTATCGCCGATGATGGTGGTCTCCCCTATCACGACGCCCATGCCGTGGTCTATGAAGAGCCCGCTGCCGATCCGGGCGCCGGGGTGGATCTCGATGCCCGTCAGCCAGCGGGCGAACTGCGAGACGGTTCTCGCGAGGAAGCAGAGTCGCGCGCGCCACAGCGCGTGCGCCGCTCGATGGAGCAGCACGGCGTGAAAGCCGGGATATGAGAGGACGACTTCAAGGAGGCCCGAGACGCCCCGCGCCGCGGGGTCGCGGTCCCGGGCCGCCCGGATGAGATCGCGCATCGGTGCTCCCGTTCGGACTGGACAGGCCGCCCGCAGGAAAAAAGGGCAAAATCCGTGCCACAGGCCGGCGCCGGTGGTCGCCGCTCGGACGGCCGGCGACGTGAGGGAACGCGGCGCGCCGCCCCGGGACACCTCTACCCGCGCGCCTTCGCGATCTTCGCCCACGTGTCCCTCAGAGCGACGGAGCGGTTGAAGACAAGCCGGCGATCGGTGTCGCGCGTGAAGTACCCGAGCCGGAGGAACTGGCAGGGTTCTCCCGGCGCCGCGTTCTCGAGGGACGGTTCCACGCGGGCGCCGCGCGCGACCACGAGGGACTCCGGGTTGACGAGCTCCGTGATGTCGACCTCGCCCTCCTCGGGCGGCTCCACGAGGAGATGGTCGTAGAGTCTGACCTCGGCCTCGAGGGAATGCTCCTCGCTGACCCAGTGAAGCGTGCCCCTGACGCGGCGTCCGTCCGGCGCCTCGCCGCCCCGCGACTCCGGGACGTACGTGCAGCGGATCTCCCTGACGCGACCGTCCGCGTCCTTCAGGACATCGGTGCACGTCACCAGGTACGCGTGCTTCAGCCGAACCTCTCTGCCGGGAGCGAGCCTGAAGAACTTCTTCGGTGGATCCTCCATGAAGTCGTCGCGTTCGATGAAGAGGTTCCGCGAGAAGGGCAGCATGCGTGTGCCGGCCTCCTCGTCCTCTGGGTTGTTGACGGCCTCGACCTCCTCCGTCCTGCCATCGGGGTAGTTCTCAATGACGACCCGCACCGGGTCGAGCACCGCCATCACGCGCCTGGCCCTGCGGTTGAGGTCGTCGCGGAGGCAATGCTCCAAGAGCTCGATCTCGATGGTCGTCGGCGTCTTGGCCACCCCGACCCTGTTCAGGAACTCCCGGATCGCCTCGGGGGTGTAGCCGCGTCTCCGGAGGCCCGCGATCGTCGGCATGCGGGGGTCGTCCCACCCCTCCACATGTCCCTCCTCAACGAGCCTGCGAAGGCGACGTTTCGAAAGAACGGTACGCGTCAGGTTGAGGCGCGCGAACTCCGTCTGACGGGGATGGTGAACGTCGAGCTGATCGAGGTACCAGTCGTAGAGCGGACGATGGCTCTCGAACTCGATGGAGCAGTTCGAGTGCGTGATCCCCTCGATCGAGTCGGAGAGCGGATGAGCGAAATCGTACATCGGGTAGATGGCCCACGCGTCGCCGGTCCTGTGGTGAGCGACGTGAAGGATGCGGTAGATGACCGGATCCCTGAGGAGCATGTTGGGCGACGACATGTCGATGCGCGCCCTGAGCGTGCGCGACCCGTCTTCGAACTCTCCGCGCCGCATCCTCTCGAAGAGTTCGAGGTTCTCCTCGACGGTCCGGTCGCGGTACGGACTCGGACGCCCCGGCTCGCGGATCGTCCCCCGGTACTCAGCGGTCTCCTCTGGCGTCAGGTCGCACACGTACGCCTTCCCCATCCGGATGAGCTCGCGGGCGTACTCGTAGAGCTTGTCGAAGTAGTCGGACGCGAAGTAGAGACGGTCGTCCCAGTCGAAGCCGAGCCAGCGGACGTCGGTCTGGATCGACTCGACGAACTCCTCCTCTTCCGCGAGAGGGTTCGTGTCGTCGAAGCGGAGGTTGAAGAGCCCGTCATACTCCTGCGCGAGCGAGTAGTTCAGGTTGATCGCCTTCGCGTGGCCGATGTGAAGATACCCGTTCGGCTCGGGCGGAAAGCGCGTGTGCACCCGGCCCCCGTATCGGCCCGTCCGGTTGTCCTCCTCCACGATCGCGCGCACGAAGTCGAGAGGCTTCTCGGCTGCGTTCTCCGGCATCCCTGTCTCCTCGAGGAAGCGTGATACCGGCCGCTCCCGGCGGCCGGCGAGGGTGGTCCTTCCGGAGCATTGTACGATGAGGCCGCGCTTCTGGCAAGACGCCCGGCTTGACAGCGGCTTCCGGGCGGTGCTAGCATCCGTTCTGGGTGCGCGGCCTCGTCCGAGGCCGCGTTCCTGACTGCGCCGCCGGAACCCCGCCCCGCGCCCCGTTTCCCGGCCCGGCCGCGGCGCGAGGAGAGCAAGAGCCACCTGGAGACGCCCATGCGAGTACGTTTCGCTCCGAGCCCCACCGGCTACCTCCACATAGGGGGCGCGAGGACCGCGCTCATGAACTGGCTGCTCGCGCGGCACAACGACGGCGCCTTCATTCTCCGCATCGAGGATACCGACAGGGAGCGCTCGACCGCGGAGTTCGCCGACGCCATCGTCGAGGACCTCGCGTGGCTCGGCCTCGACTGGGACGAGGGACCCGGCGTCGGCGGCTCGTACGGACCCTATTTCCAATCGCAGCGGAGCGGTTCGTACACTCCCATGCTCGAGCGTCTGCTCGAGACCGGCGCCGCCTACAAGTGCTTCTGCTCATCCGAGGAACTTGAGAAGAGAAGAAGCGCAGCGCCGGCAGGAGGACGGGACTGGCGCTACGACCGGAAGTGCCTCGCGCTCGACGAAGAGCAGTGCCGCGAGTTCGAGAACAAGGGACGCCCGTTCGTGGTCCGGTTCCGCGTACCGGAGGGCCGGACCCAGATCGACGACATGGTCCAGGGCCGGGTCGTCGTCGACAACTCCGAACTGGATGATCTGGTGCTCGCGCGTTCCGACGGGACGCCGACGTACAATTTCGTCGTGGTGGTCGACGACCTCACAATGAAGATCACCCACGTCATTCGCGGCAGCGACCATCTTTCGAACACGCCGAAGCAGGTCCTCCTCGCCCGCGCCCTCGGCGGCGAACCGCCGAGGTTCGGTCACCTTCCTCTCGTCCTCGGACCCGACGGCAAGGTCCTCTCGAAGCGCCGCGGCGCGCTGGCGGTCGGAGAGTACCGCAGCGCGGGCTTCGTCAGAGAGGCGCTCGTCAACTACCTGGCGCTCCTCGGATGGTCGCCCGGCGACGACCGCGAGTTCTTCTCTCTCGACGAGCTCGTCGAGGCCTTCGACGTCGCCCGGGTCGGCAAGAAGCCGGCGGCGTTCGACCCCGACAAGCTCCTCTGGATGAACGAGCAGTGGCTGGTACGGCTGGGACCGGCGGAGCGGGCCCGCAGGGTCGTGCCGCGGCTCGCCGAGGCGGGCTGTCTCGAAG
The DNA here is from genome assembly GCA_964596015.1 of uncultured bacterium. Classification (GTDB taxonomy): domain Bacteria; phylum Joyebacterota; class Joyebacteria; order Joyebacterales; family Joyebacteraceae; genus WJMD01. Next base: position 73,199 of record CAZQSB010000011.1, read on the forward strand.
GGGAACTGAGCCCCGACGAGTGGGCCAGGATCGAGCGGATCGTCGAGCTCGTCGGTGACCGCATCAAGACGCTGGACGACGCCGTCGACCAGATCGGCTTTTTCCTTGCAACGTCGTTGAGCTATGATAATATTGACGTTCTGAAGGTGCTGGCCAAGCCCGGCGCGGGGAACCTACTGGCCGGGCTTCACGATGTTCTGGAGTCGGCGCCTTCCTTCGAAACCGAGGATCTGGAGCCACTGATCCGCCGGTTCGCGGAGCGCGAGGGCGTGGGTCTCGGCAAGGTCGCGCAACCGCTCCGCGCGGCGGTCAGCGGAAGGACGGCGACCCCGGGCATCTTTGAGACGCTGTCTCTCATCGGCAGGGAGAAGGTGCTCGAACGGATCACGGAGGCGATGAAGCACACGAAATAGGCTGGGGAGTCGTCTAGTGGCAGGACAGCGGACTCTGGATCCGT
>CAZQSB010000012.1:0-60745 GCA_964596015.1 uncultured bacterium
GCGCCCTGAGGGCGTCCTCGCCGGGCGACGCCGGGCCGATGGTGCTCCGACCGGTCGGTACGCTTGCTCCGGCGGACGCGGTCAAGAGAGGTCCTCCGACGCGCCTTCCTCGGGGCTCTCACCAGGGAACGCGCCGTACTCCGCCTCGACGGAGATGCCGACGCCTCCCCGCGCCGCGAACGTGCCGGTCACCCGACACCACCTGGGCTCGAGCGCCTCCACGAGGTCGTCGAGCATGACGTTCACGACGTGTTCGTGGAACGCCTGCTCGTCCCGGAACGACCAGAGGTAGAGCTTCCACGACTTCGACTCGAGGACCTTCTCGTCGGGCGTGTACTCAACACGGATCTCGGCGAAGTCCGGCTGGCCGGTGACGGGGCACAGACACGTGAACTCGTCGGTCTCGAGGGTGACCACGTAGTCGCGGTCGGGGTGGTGGTTCGGGAACGCCTCGAGCTTCCGCTCGGGGCCCGCCCGCTCCCCCAGGACGGTCAGTTTCTCCAGGTCGGATCGCTCAGTGAGCTTCCCCACGGGCATCCTCCATGAACGGGCCAACGCGGCACTCGTCCGCACGAGCTTATCAGGTGACGGGGTCCGTGTCAGGTGGGTTCACGGCGTGCGGCGCGTGCCGACCACTCTCGGCGGATTCACGGCGTGCGGCGCGTGCCGACCACTCTCGGCGGCTTCACGGCGTGCGCCGGGCCGACGGAGCGCTGGTGCTCGACACGCGACGAGCGGTCCGGCCACCACCATCCGGCCTGCATCGTTGGGCGTCCGCTCAGTCGATGAGGGGTCTGTACTCCGTGGCGCGCCTCTCCTCAATGGCCCGCTCCTCGGCTTCGCGACGCCGCCTCTGCGCTTCCTTCTGCGCTTCGACGGCCTCGATCGCGGCCATGAGCTTCTCGGCCTTGTCAGCCTGGTCGGGAAAGGTCTGAGCCACTCGCAGGGAGGCCATCGCGTCATCGGGACGTTCGAGCTGGATGGCGCAGTATCCCATCATGAGGAACGATCTGGAGAATGTGCTGTCAGCTTCCGCGGCGCTTGCGTAGGCGTCGTACGCCGGCCCGTAGTCGCTCCGCATGAAGTGAAGGTCCCCTAGAAGCGACCAGAGCCGAGCGGTCGGATCCTGTTCGATGGCCCGCCCGAGGGCCGCCTCGGCCTCGGCGAACTGATAGGCTGCAAGATGCGCCGAGGCCAGACGCTCGAGTTCGTCGGTGGTCGCGCTGTCGCCGACCGCCTCGACGTACGTCTCACCCGCCAGCGCGGGCACGCCGATGGCGAGGAAGATGTCCCCGAGCTGCATGCGCTGTTGCCTCGTGAGCGGCTCGAGATAGTCCGACACCATGAGCGCGACGGCCGCCTCCTCGTAATCGTCGGCGCGAACGTGATACTGGAAGGCGACGTCCCAGGACTCCGGCTCGCCGCCGAACCGCTTGAGCATGGTGTCGAGCGCCGCCGAGCCCTTCTCGAGCTCGCCTGTCTCGAGGTAGGCCATGACGAGCGCCCGATGCCACTCGAGCGTCGCGTCACCGTGCGCTCCGGAAACAAGCTCCTCGAGGATGGGCACGGCCTCGATGGAACGCTCGCTCATGACGAGCGACGCCGCGGTGTAGAAAAGCACACTCGGCTGTTTGATCTCGCTCTTCTCGTACCCTGTCGCGAGCGCGGACGCTGCCAGCTCGTACCGGCCCAGATTGTAGGCCAGCTCCCCGAGACTGATCCACGCCTGCGCGTACCGCGGCTCGAGCTCGGTGGTGAGTCGGTAGTCCTCCAGCGCCCGCTCCGTGTCACCGGCGAGCGCGTGGCTGACGGCCGAGTGGAAGCGCACCAGATAGTGGTCGCTGTCGGGATTCTGTTCGATGAACCCGGCGAGGAGCGAGGCCGCCTCGCCGGCGTTTCCCTCGTCGCGGAGCGTCTGCGCCTCGAAGAGCGCGAGCCGCGAATCGGCCGGAAGGTCTCCGAAGCTCTCGAGCGGACGTGCGGATGCGCCGTCGGACCCGGCCGCGGTCGCCGCCGCCGCGGCGCTCGGCAGGCACGCGACAGCCAGCATGAGAAGGCTCGACGACAACAGGAACGCTTTTCGCATCATCGGTCAGTCCAGGTTGAAACGGATCGTCGTAACGACCCACGCCGTGACCGGCTTTCCCTGCACCTCGCCGGGCCGGAAGGTCCACTGTGGGAGCGCCCTGCGGACGGCGTCCTCGAAGATGCCCTTCGGCCTCGCGTCGAGGATCTCGACGCGCCCTACGTTCCCCTCGGTGGTCACGAGCATCTTGACCTGCACCGCGCCCTCGGTCCCGCGCTCGCGGGCTGAATACGGGTAGGCCGGAGGGACGCGCACGATCGGCTGCGGAGCTGAATCGAGCTCGTACGACTCGAAGACGAAGTCCTCCGGAGAGCTCTCGCCGCCCATGCGTCCGAGGTTGACGCCGACGCCGAGGTCGAACTCACCGGGAGGTCCCAGCTCGGGCCGCACCACATCGGGCAGGAAATCGAGCTTGTCCTGCTGCTGCGGCTTCTCGGGCTCGCGGATCTCCTCCTGCTCGGGAAGCGACGGCGCCTCGAGCTTGACCAGGCTCACGCCGATCGGATTGGTGATGTCCTGCGGCACCTCGCGTTCCTGAAGCAGGAAGGCGGCGAACGCGAAGAGGAGCAGGTTGATGCCGACAGCGGCCGGGGCGGCCCATCTGAGTTGGCGGACGGCCGCCATCAGGAAGCGTCCTCCCGCTTGGCCGCGAGGCTCACGGACTTGGCGCCCGCGAGGCGGCACTGGTCCATGACCGTGATGACGGCGCCGGTCTCGCTGCGCTTGTCGGCGACGACCACGACCCCGCTCTCGGGGTCCTCGGCGAGAGCCCGCTCGATCTGCGCGCGGACGCTTCTCACGTCGATGCGTTTTCCCTCGAAGAAGACATCGCCCTCGGGCGTGACGCCGATCATGATGTTCGCGCGCTCCTTGAGCTCGGCCGTCGACGCGGTCGCCTTCTGGACATCGATGCCCGCCTCCTTCACGAAGCTCGTCGTGACCGCGAAGAAGATGAGGAGCAGGAAGACCATGTCGATGAGGGGACCCATTGAGATATCGACGCCCTTGTTGCCTCCGCGCAGGCTGTTCCTCACGCTGATCATGCGCCTTCACCACCCTCCGTGTACGCGCCCGCCAGCGCCGGCACGGCGACCCTCTCAGGACGTCTCACGGGCTCCGGCTCAGCGCAGACGGTTCCGAACCTCCTGACGTCCCGCTGTGAACACGTCCGGCGCCGGATGATGCGTGAGAGGATCGTGACGTCCTCCTCGAGCTGCATATGGAGCCGTGCCGCCTGGACCATCAGCATCCCGGAGAGAAAGAGACCCGGCACCGCGATGAGGAGCCCGGTCTCGGTCGTGATGAGCGCGATCGATATGCCGTTCGCCATCGCGCCCGCGTTGCCCGTCCCGAAGACGGAGATGACCTGGAACGTCTCGATCATGCCGAAGACCGTTCCCAGAAGCCCCATCAGTGGCGCGACAGAGACGAGGACGCCGATCATCGGCAGGAATCGGCCGATGGCCGGCCGCTGCCGCATCGCCGCCTCCCTGAGCACATTGACGTCGATCTTCGGAACCCCGCTCCTGTGCCTGAGGTAGTCGCGCACGAGCCCCGCGCGGAGTCCCTCACCCCCGGCGGGCCCGACGTGGTTCCGGACGGCGTCGATCGCCTCGTCGATCGTGATGTCGTCCCTGCTCAGGGAACGAAGAACGCTCAATCTCTCGAGCATGAATGTCCAGAGGATGATCGAGACGATCGAGAGCGGGATCATCACCCAACCGCCCTGCAGAATGAAGTCGTACGTCCTTGTGAGGAGCTGCTCCATCAGTTGGCCGTCCTTTCCTGAAGCCTGCCGACGACCTTCGCCACGAGCCTGTCCATGAGCGTCTCGCTGTCGAGCGATGAGTCACCCGTCGCATCTCCCGTGCGCACGCGCTGCTTGAGGATGACGTTCGAGAGATGGACGGCCTTCTCCTCCATCTCTCCGATGATGGCGTTCGCGCGGCGCGACAGGAAGGTGTGGAAGAGCATGATCGGGATGGCGACCGCCAGACCGAGTTCGGTGGTCACGAGCGCCTCGCTGATGCCGGCCGACATGAGCCTCGGGTCGCCCGTGCCGTAAAGCGTGATGACGCGAAACGTCTCGATCATGCCGGTCACGGTGCCCAGCAGTCCGAGGAGCGGCGCGACGGCGCCGAGGACGGCCAGCACCGAGAGACCACGCTCGACCCTGGGCATCTCGCGCAGGATCGCCTCCTGCATGACGCTCTCGAGGGTCTCCCGGTCCTCGTCGCGGGCCGAGAGACCGTCGGCGATGACTTCGACGACGGGCATTTTCCGGTGCTCGTACCGTTTGACGACGGCCTCGGCGCCTTCCCAGTCGCCTCGAGCGGCGAGCGATGTCACCTCCCCCATCACCTTGTCGGTGTTGCCGTGGACCTTCTGGAGGAACTGGAACTTGTAGATGATGAGTCCGACGGCGAGGACCCCGATAGCGAGGATCGGAAAGATGATCGGGCCGCCCTGCGCCAGGTGCTCCCAGAAACCGACCTGCTGCGTGATCTCCCGGAGGGCAGCGCCTCCGGAGATGTCGACAGGGACGGTCGCGGTCTCACCGGCCATGTATCCGCGGATGAGGCGTGACATGCGGTTCGGTGGAAGCGACGAGAGCGCGAAGAGTCTCTGCTCGGCCGGCGTGTAGGTGAGGAATCCGACCTCCCCGCCCTCGGATGTCCTGTAGAGCGCCGTGAAGGGGCCCACGGTCATGATGTCGCCGACCTCTTCCTCGCCGTCGCGGCCGACGAAGGTGCCCCGGCGCATGCCGACCTGCCCGGTCATTTCGATCTCGGTGAAGAGAGCGTACGCCATGCCCCTGACGTCGTCGATGTCGGGGAAGTACCCCTGCGCCAGCACGCGCTCGGCCACGTCGAGCCTGTCGGGCCGGAGCGCGGTGAGCGGCGACATCTCAAGGAGCGCCTTGAGGTCGCGCGCCGCCAGGCGGATGTTGCCGGAGATCTCCTTGTACTGGAGCTGCTCGCGCTCCCAGCGGTCCGTCAGACGCTCGTGGCGCGTCTCGAGCGCGGCCACGCTGCTCTCGCGCCCCGTGAGCTCGGCGTCGAGCTCCCGCTCCCGCGCCTCGAGCTCCTCGACCCTGGCCAGAAGGGCCTCGCGGTCATTGAGAATCACCTGCTCTGCCGCCTCGGCACGTTCGAGGGCCGCCTGCCGGTCGGCCTCCGCCTGTCTGAACGCCTCGCGGACATCCTGCGCGCTCGCCACGCCGGCCACGAGAAGAGCTGCCGCTGTCGCTGCGATGATGAGCTTCTTCATGGCTGGACCCTCCCGAGCGGCAGGGCGATGAGCTCTATGGGCCGCATGTGCGTGGCCATCTCGATGGTCTGCCTGATCGCCGGGTCGTGCTTTCGGTCGAGCTCGGTCCAGCGGCGTTCGGCGGGGTCGAACGTGCCGGAACGCCGGCCGTCCGGGGTCCTCCAGAACAGCGAGACGCGCCCGACCTTGAGAACGTCGGCGAAGACCGGCTCTCCGTCCACGTTGATCTCGGTCCGATTGACCTCGACGGTGCTCCCGTACTCCGCCTCGGCTCGCAGCGCCTCGAAGAGCATCCGGACCTTCTCCGCGCCGGTGACGTCGGGCTTCGACAGCAGATCGCGGAGGTTCGCGATGCGCCGCTCCCGCTCCTCGGGAAGGAACGGAAGGTCGCGCTCCACGAACTCCTCGAAGCGCGACATGATGACGTTCATCGTGTCCTGAAGGCTCGACTGCAACAGATGCGCCTCTTCGAGGCGGCGAGAGAGCTCCGAGATGCTCTCCTCGAGCGCGGCCTGCTTCTTCTGCTCGACGACGATACGCTCGTCCAGGTAGCGAACGTTCGCCTTGGCGGTACGGTAGCGCGCCTCGAGCTCCGCCTGCTCCGACGCCCAGGCGTCGCGCTCGCTCTGCGTCTCCTTCTCGATCTGCACCGTCTCCCCGGCGGTCTCGCTGAGATCGCCGGACCCGGACTGCGCCCAGAGAAGTGTCGCCGTCAGCACCACGAGCAGGGCGATGATCGCCAGCCTGCCCATCCGTCCTCCCTCCTCGAAGAGACTCCCCGACGCCCACCGTTCCGGGTGGCGCCGGCGCGTTTCGGATGCCGCTTCCGCGGCCCGTTTCCCTGCGTCGCTGTAGTGGGGTACTCAAAGCTACGCGCGCGCCCCCCGACCCTCAAGTTAGCTTTGTGTGAGCTTCACCCGGGCGCAGGCTCCGGCCTGCCGGCGCCCCGAGTCTCTCATCGAACGGCGGTCGAAGCCGGCCTCCCGCAAGACGAATTCCTCACGCCGCCCTAAGAATTCGCAAACACATCACGCGTAGACTCCACACTCCGCAAACGCCGCGGGTATCTCGTGAAGCGGAACATGGGAACGGAGGGGGCCGGCCCCAGGCCGGTCCCGGAGGTCGAGGGCGAGCGGGAAAGAGACTCGGCGTCGCGCGTCCGGTGACGTGCGTTCTCGAGAGCGCCGCCGCGCCAGGCCGGCGTGTCGGGAACCTCGCTTCAGGGGGAAGCAGGCAACACCGGAACCGCACAGCAGTGTCACCGATTCCTCACGTCGCCCTCAGAATCCGTGAACACGGGGAGGCTACACTCTTGCGCCACTGGTCGTGGACGAACCCCTCCGACGGAGGGAGCCAAGGACGGAGACCGCTCCGGGGACATCAACAGGGACGCATGACGAGGCTCGCGAAGGCCGTCGTCATCATCGCGCTCCTCGTTCCCGCGACGGCACAGGCACAGATGGGGTCGCTGCGCGGCACGGTCCGTGACGACGACTCGGGAGAACGGCTCTCGGGAGCGAACCTGCTCCTGGTCGGCACGACCATCGGGACCTCGACGGACCTGGACGGCGAGTACCGCATCGAGGACATCCCGGCCGGAACGTACGACGTCAGGGTCTCGTTCCTGGGATACGAGACGGAGGTCATCCCCGAGGTGATCATCAGGGCGGACGACACCAAGAAGCTGAACGTCGAACTGGAGCCCGCCGCCGGGATGGCGAGCTTCAGGATCGACGACTTCGTGGTCTCCGCCGAGCGCGTGCTCTCGACCCAGGTCGCCATCATCACGGAACGCATGAGAGCCATCACCATCGGAGACGGCATCAGCGCCGAACAGATAGCGAAGTCGCCTGACGGCACCAGCAGCGACGTCCTCAAGCGCGTGACCGGGCTCTCGGTCGTCGACAACAAGTTCGTCTTCGTCCGCGGCGTCACCGACCGGTACAACGTCACGTGGCTCGACGGCGTGCCCGCGACGAGCACCGACACGAGCTCGGACCGCAGGAGCTTCACCTTCGACGTCGTCCCGGCCTCGCTTCTGGCCAGCACCGTCGTCGTGAAGACAGCGACGCCCGACCTTCCGGGCGACTTCACGGGCGGTCTCGTCCAGCTCAATACCCGCGACATTCCTGAGGAGGCCCAGCTCTCCGTCTCGGCCTCGACAGCCTTCGGCGAGAACCTGGCGCGCGGAACCACGATGCGCTCCCAGGGAAGCGACACTGACTGGCTCGGCATTGACGACGGCATCCGGGAGCTTCCCGACAGCCTCAAGGGCAGAGAACTCGCCCGGGCCCTCCCGAACACCTGGGGGCTCGTCGAGGGCGACGCGCCCGTCAACGGCTCGTACTCCCTCTCGTACGGCAACCGCTTCGACATCGGTCGAGAGGACGGCCGTAACGTCTTCGGCTTCCTTATGGGCGGCAAGTACAGCTCCGGCTACGAGGAGTACGACTACTTGAGGCGCGTCGAGGATGCCGGGGGAGGCGGCCTTCCCAGAGAGAACATCGAGGGAACGGCATACGGGTACAAGGTGCTCTGGTCGGGGATGCTCAACATGAGCTACGCGCCCGCCAGGAACCACCGGTTCACGGCGCGCGCTCTCTACGTACAGAGCGCGAAGGAAGAGCTCAGGGAGGGAGTCGGTCAGGTCAGCCACGACGCGTCCGGCAACGGCGAGAAGCACCAGATCGAATGGGACGAGCGGGCGCGCTTGGACCTGCAGGTCGGTGGAACGCATCGTTTCGGGCGCGCCGGCGGCCCCAGGCTCGAGTGGAAGGCCTTCGGCTCCGAGTCGAGCGCCTATGAACCCGACAGGAAGTACGCGACCTACGACCAGAACGCCTACGGCTACATGCTGCTCAAGGCCGACGAGCGCACCTGGATCGACCTCGACGAAGAGACCTCCGGCGGCCGGGCGGACCTCACATGGCCTTTCGGAGACGCGTCCTTCAAAACAGGCGTCTTCGCGGAGCGGCGCAATCGCGCCTACGAGGTGTCCGCCTTCTCGTCCGACCCGGCCCAGATCGACCTGTGGGATCCCGACAACTGGTGGATCACGGCCACTCCGATCGACTCGATCTTCGTCTCAGACAATTTCCAGGAGGGCAAGCTCGGCTTCACCGAGAGGGACAGATACTCGGGGGAGTACGAGGGCTGGCACGACCTCGACGCGTGGTACGGGATGGTCGACGTCCCCTTCACGATCGACAAGTACGACTTCCGCGTGACCGGAGGGTTGAGGATCGAGTCTTCCGACCAGCGCGTCCAGTCATACAAGGCAACTGGCGACACGATCCTCTCAGTGATCAACGAGACCGACCTCCTGCCGTCGGTGAACTTCACCTACATGCCGACCGAATGGATGAACGTGAGGCTCGCGTACTTCCGGTCGGTCAACCGGCCCGAGCTCAGGGAGATGGCCCCGGTGGTCTATCACGACCACAGCGCCGGCCAGAACTACCAGGGCAGCGCCAACCTCGACCGCGCCGTCATCCAGAACTACGACATCCGACTCGAGGCCTTCCCCGAATCGGACGAGGTCATCGCGGTCAGCTACTTCTACAAGGACATCGAGAACGCGATCGAGGACAGCCTCCATCCGGACACGTCGTACAGGAACATCAGGCGGCCGTTCAACTCGGACCAGGGCCACAACCAGGGCTTCGAGCTCGAGGTCCGGAAGAGTCTCGGGTTCATCGCGGACTTCCTGGGGAATCTGTCGGTGACCGCCAACTACACCTACGTCGACTCGGAGATCGAGTACATCCAGTCGAGAACGGACTCAACGGGTCAGATCATCCGCACCAGGAAGACACGGCCCCTCGTTGGCCAATCGCCGTGGACCGTCAACATCGGGCTCCTCTACTCGATCGAGGAATGGGGCACGACGGTCAACGTTCTCTACAACAGATTCGGCGAGCGCCTGATGGCTGTCACGCTGAACGACGGCGCGAACATCTACGAGGCCGAGCGGGAGGTCCTCGACCTCGCCGTCACACAGGAGCTCTGGAACTTCGCGGAGCTCAAGTTCGCGGCAAAGAACATGACCGGTTCGGACATCGTCGAGACGCAGGGCGAGCTCCGTACCGATCATCTGGTCGACGAGCGGAACCCGGAGTACTCGGTCTCGCTCGGGTTGAAGTGGTGAGGAGCTTGGGACTCGCCGCAGTCTCCCGAGAGGGTATCGGCGGCGGACGGGAAGGACCGTGGGCAGGACAGCACGCGAAGGGAGGTTGCATCGAGCCCACGGACATGCGGTCCAGACCCCATCCGGGTCTGAGGTGCGAAGACGGGGATCTGATCATTCACTCAAGGAGGGAAGACATGTCGAGAGTTCTGGCGGCAGTTCTGGCGGGTTGCCTGGTTCTCGCGATCGCGGGTGTTGCCGGCGCCGGCATTCCGGACCCGGACCAGTCGACCATCGCGGCTTCGGCGGGCGGTCTCACGACCTGCCCTCTGGGCGACGGCCCCGCGTTCCAGTATCTGACAGTGACAGCCAAGCGCGCCGACTCGACCCCGATCCAGGGGATCGACTCGAGCAACTTCTTCTTCGTTTCGACGGGCGGCAGCGTCACGGTCACGGCGGTCGACAGTCAGACCGACGTGAACGGCCAGATCCGGTTCGAGGTCGTTGCCGATGAGTCCATCGACTATCCGAACACCGTGACGATCAGTGTGAGTGTCTACACGATCGCGGTCAACGGCTCGGTCGCGATCACGTGCAAGTCACTGGACATCAACGGTGATGGTTCCGTCAGCCTCGAGGACTTCGGCTTCTTCTCCGGCGATTACGGCACGACGGCCGCGAGAAGCGACTTCAACTGGGACGGCATCGTGGGCCTTGAGGACTTCGGGTTCTTCTCGGGTCACTACGGTCACTAATCGACTGACGGTCCTGCATCAGCAGGCGAGCTTCAAGAGAGGAGCACTCAATGAAGTCGTTCATCAAGACGTCGATCCTGCTTCTGCTGGCTCTGGGCGTCGCGGTCTCGGCCCAGGCGCAGGATCCGGTGAAGGTCCTCGGCCCCGGCTTCCCGGGTCACGAGCTCGAGACGTACCTGCAGCAGTGGCACCGCACGCTCGACGCGGACACCACGTATGTCCTGACGGGTTTCTACTTCGTCGACTCCACCTACAGCCTGACCATCCCGGCCGGCACGACGGTTCTCTGTGCCCCGGGTTCGGCTCTCATTGTCGCCCGCGGCGGCCAGATCTTCGCCACGGGCACGGCGAGCGACCCGGTGGTCTTCGCACCGACGGATCCTCCAGGTGAGCGCCAGCGCGGCGAGTGGGCCGGTGTCATCATCCTCGGCGAGGCGCCCGTCAACCAGCCGAACCCGTTCATCGAGGGTCTCGAGGGCGGTCCCGGGTACTTCGGCGGCACGGACCCGAATGACGACTCCGGTGATTTCTACTACGTCCGCATCGAGTACCCCGGCTACCGCATCGAGGAGGGCAACGAGGTCAACTCCCTGACGATGGGCGGAGTCGGTGACGGCACGGAGATCCACCACGTTCAGGTCAGCTACGGGTTCGACGACGCGTACGAGTTCTTCGGCGGCACGGTCAACCCGCACCACCTGGTCTCGCTGGCCAACATCGACGACATGTTCGATACGGACTTCGGATACCAGGGAAACATCCAGTGGGGCTTCGTCGTTCGCGACCCGCTCGAGTTCGATGTCGAGGGCACGTCGAACGGCTGGGAGTCGGACAACGAGGGGTCGGCGCTCGATCCGCCGTCCACTCCGCGTACGGCCCCGATCTTCTCGAACATCACGCTCGTCGGTCCTGAGCGCGACGACACGATCATTCTGCCGCCGACGCACACGTTCGGCTACAGCGCCGTCATCCGTCGCTGTGCGCAGAACAAGATCTTCAACTCGGTCGTCATGGGCTTCCCGTTCGGCCTCAGCATCCGCGACGCGTGCACACACACCGACGCCGTGAACGACGTCGTCGAGTTCGCGCACACGAGCATCCAGGCGAGTCTCGAGAAGGACGCCCCGTCAGGCACGATCCACAACACGAGCCGCTGGCCCGGCACGACGACCCCTCCGGGTGTCGACTCCTGGGTCCTGACGGAGCCCGGCTACACGGCCGCGCATTCGCAGCCGCGGAGCCCGAGTACGGTCGGCCTGACCGACATGAGCGACCTCACGAACCCGAACCCGGTCCCGGCCCCCGGTTCCGAGCTCATCGGCACCGCGAACTTCACCGATCCGGACCTCGCCGGCTTCGACGTGGTCACGTACCGCGGCGCCTTCGATCCCACCAAGACGATGGCGACCGAGTGGACGGCGGGTTGGACGAATTTCGACCCGCAGAACACGGTGTATTGGGGCACGACCGACGTGACGGAGTCGATCGCCCGTCCGGTCAGCCTGTCGCAGAACTACCCGAACCCCTTCAACCCGGTCACGAGGATCGCCTACAGCGTTCGTCAGGCCGGTAACGTGACCATCAAGGTCCACGACGCCGCCGGTCGCGTTGTCCGCACCCTGCTTTCCGACGTCGTCGCCGCCGGCGACGCCGTGGTGACGTGGGACGGAACCAACGACAGCGGCAGTCCGTGCGCCAGCGGGGTCTACTTCTACAGCATCGAGACGCCCGAGTACTCCGAGACCCACAAGATGGTCATGCTGAAGTAGTTCAACTTCGCCGTCCCACGGGGCGCGCGGAGAAGCAGCACCGAGCGGGGGCCTCCAATGAGGCCCCCGCTTTCCGTTCCGTCCTTGAGAGCTCCGGCCCCCGAGGGTCCGGCGCGTCGCGCTCCGCTTCTTCATCCGCCTCAGTCCCTCCCCGGCGCCCGCTCTCACGTCTTGACACAGATGCCTCCATGTCGTGTGATTCATGTGACACGTGAGACGGCTCGGGGTACGGTCCAGCGACGGGAGTCACCCATGCGACGAGCACTGCCTCTTCTTCTCGTACTGCTGCTCATTCCGGCGGGAGCGCGCGCCGAACTGAGCATCGACTACGAACGCGGCGTTGTCTGGAGCGGGTACAACGACGTGCGGATACCGGGCGACACGGGCACCGAGTTCTCTCTGGTCGACGACCTCGACACCGAGTCCGACGGATATCTTCGCCTGCGCCTGACCTGGACCATCGCAGGGAAGCATGTCATCTCGGGGCTCTACGCTCCGCTGACGCTCCGAGCCGCGGGGTCGGTCGACGCCCCGCTCACGTTCGCGGGAGAGACCTTTCCGGCCGGTACTGAACTCGACGGCACCTACACGTTCAACTCGTACCGCCTCACCTACCGCTACGAGTTCGAGCCCCGCGGACGGTTGGAGTACGGCGTGGGCTTCACTGCGAAGATCCGGGACGCCCTCGTGCGGGTCGAGGGCGGCGGCAGGGAGTCGGAGAAGACGAATGTCGGGTTCGTGCCGCTCCTGAACTTCCGTCTCCGATACGCGCTCAGCGACCGGGTGGGGCTGCTCCTCAAGGGGGACGCGCTGGCGGCTCCGCAGGGAAGGGCGGAGGACGTGCTTCTCGCGTTCACCTACAGCCCCAACGAGACCATCGAGCTGCGGGCGGGCTACCGCATCGTGGAAGGCGGCGCCGACAACGACGAGGTCTACAATTTCACGCTCCTGAACTACGCGCTGGTGGGACTGACGGCCAGGTTCTAACTCCCGGTCACTCCGGCCGGTGGGACTGACGCCGGTGTTCCAGCGCCCTGTCACTCCGGCCGGTGGGTCTGACGGCGAGATTCCAGCGCCCGGTCACTCCGGCCGCGCGGACCGTTTCGGACTACTCCTCCCCCGCGCCTTCCCCGTCGGCCATCTCGAGCATCCGCTGCCTGAGACCCGACGTGATCCTGTCCTTCGCGGAGTCGCCCTCCCCCTCGCTGTCGAGCTTCTCGGGGTCGAGCGGCTCACCGAACCGCACCTGGATCGGGTGCGGATGCGGAAGCGCCTGGTCCGGGGGCCAGGCCTCGTAGGTCCCGCTGATGATGACCGGGACGACCGGCACGGGATGCGCCTCGAGGAGCATGCCGACCCCGGCCTTGAACTCCTTGAGCCGCCCGGACCGCGAGCGACCTCCCTCCGGGAACCAGACGAGCGCGTGGTCGCGCATGAGTACGGCCGCTCCGAGCGCCAGGCTCGAGATGGCCGCCTTGTGCGGGTCGACCGGGACGGTCTTGGCCAGACGGCTGACGTAGCGCTTGAGCGGGTTGCTGAAGGCCGCCTGTACCCACGCGCTCCAGTAGACCTGGCGAAGGCGGTCGGCGCCGAGCGCTGCGCCCAGAACGAACGGGTCCAGGAAGCTCGCGTGATTCGGCGCGATGAGGTACGGCGGCTCGTCGGGCAGGTTCTCAAGACCCTCCACCTCGAGGCTGTAGAAGAGCCGGCTCATCGCCCGAACGAACCCGGCGAGCCCGCGGGCCATCGCGGCCTCGAACGAGCTGTGCGGCTCAAGAGAGGCGCGCTGCCTCTCACTGAGGTGACTTTCCGGATCTTCGAGAGGCGACCGCCCCTCCTCTCCTTCCTTCTCCTCCGCCTCCTCCGACACGGCCTCCAGAAGGTCCCGGATGGTCTCGACGCGCGAGATGGTGTCCTCCGCGATCATGACGCCGGCGCGCTCAGAAAGCTCCATCGTCAGGCTGAGCCACTCGAGCGAGTCGATGCCCAGGTCGTGCCGGGGGCTGGTGTCCGGCGTGAGAGGCGCGTCAGGGTACGCCTCGGTGAACCACTTCCACACCTCGCGAGCGGCGTCGTTCTCGAGCAGCCGCTGGTCATCGTCCGACATCTCCTCGACGGGCAGGGGACCGCGGGCGCCTTCCTTCTCGGACTCCGCCTCGTCGTAGCGCTCGGGAAGCAGATGTCGTCGGATCTTGCCGAGCCTCGTGCGTTCGAGAGCGCGCCGGGTCACAGCGTACTCGTTGACCCTCTTGTAGGACGGGAGCTCCTTCGAGAGCTTCTCGACCGCGCGGCGGACCGCTTCCTCCGGCGTTTCGTCGTCGCCGACGCCCGGGAGCGACGGCACGATGACTCCCAGGAGCCGGCCGTCCCGCTCGAAGACCCCGATCTCCTTTATGACGTCGCTCTCTTCGTACGTGTCCTCGACCTCCTCCGGCCAGACGTTCTCCCCGCCCTCGGTGACGATGAGGCTCGAGGCCCTACCCGAGAGATACAGGTAGCCGTCCGAATCGAAACGCCCGAGGTCGCCCGTCCTGAACCAGCCGTCCGTGAAGGCCGACCGCGTCTCCTCCTCGTTGTCGAGGTAGCCGTCGAACACGTTCGGGCCCTTCGCCAGCACCTCGCCCAGCCCGTTTCCGGCTCCCTCCGCGTCCTCGTCGAGCCGGAGTTCGACCTGCTCGATGGCGCGTCCGACGCTCCCTATCCTGGCGCGCCCGGGCGGGTTCAGCGTGAGGATGGGCGAGGTCTCCGTCAGGCCGTAACCGATGGCGACCCTCCAGCCCATCGTCTCGAGCCTCCAGGCAAGCTCCGAGCGGAGCGGCGCGCCTCCCGAGGCGACGACGTCGAGGCTCCGCCCGAACTCCTTGTGCAGCGGTCCGAGCAGGACCTTCCCGAGGCGGACCCCGAACGTTCTCCGGACGGCGTACGAGAGGCCGAAAACGCTCCGAAACCACGCGACGGCGAGAGGACCGCGGGACGACACCCGCGCCACGATGCCGTTGAGGAGCGCCTGGTAGAGCCGGGGAACGGCGATGATGACGGTGACCTCTCCGTCCCGGAGTGCGCGGACCAGGTCCGGGCCCGTCAGCGAGCCCGGCATCACAACAGGCATGCCGAGGGCGAGAGGCAGGAGGACGGCCGCGACGAAGGGATACACGTGATGCAGCGGCAGCGGCAGGAGCATCCTGTCCTCGGCGCCGACGAGCTTCGATGCGACGAGAGTGTCGATCTGGTGCGTGATGTTCGCGTGGGTCAGCGGTACGCCCTTGGCCATGCCGGTCGTGCCCGAGGTGAAGAAGAGCACGGCCTCGTGTGCTCCCTCGGCCTCGCCGAGCTCGCCGCTCTCCGACGCGAAGCCGTCGAGGCCCGGCTCCTCGTCAATGACCACGAGCTCCAGGCTCTCGGAGGCGGCCTCGAGCGACTCCGCCCGCTCCGCCGTGGTGAACGCCAGTCCGATCCCCGCGGCCTGAAGAGCGTGCTCGAGCGCGCGTCCGGTGAGCTGGACGTCGATCGGCGTGACGGTGGCGCCGCTCCCGATCACGCCGAGCACCGCGGCGACGGATTCGATGGAGGGTTCCGCCGAGACGGCGACGCGGTCGCCGCGGCCGACGCCGCGGCCCGCGAGACCGGAGGCCACCCGGGCGGCGAGCCCGCCCAGCTCCTCGTAGGTCATCACGCGCATCCCGTCGTCCTTGAACGAGACCAGCGCCTCGGCGTCTCCACGATCGGCAAGCGACCGGACCAGCTCAATGAGCGTCTCCATCCTCGCGCTCTCCCTCTCTACGTCCCCAGAAACGCTATCGCCACCGGCGGCATTTCGACCCGTTCGTCGTGAACAGTAAGCCCCGGCTCGGAGGTCAACAGAGGACGACGCGGCCTCCCCGGGGAAAGCGGCACCGTCTGCGGCGCCTCGCCGAAGTTCACGATGACGGACACCTGTCCTCTCTCGACCACGAACCACTGCTGCGTATCGACGAATCGGGTCGTGACGCCGTTCATGTCCCCGTCCGACAGGTCGTCGCTGCTCCTCCTGAGCCGTATCAGCTTGCGGTACCAGTCCAGCATGGAACGATGCGGCTCTTCGGAAACCTCGTCCCACGCGAGTTTCGAACGCAGGAACGTCTCCTCGTCCTGCGGGTCGGGCACCTCCTCGGGGTCCCACCCGAACGACGCGAACTCCTGGCGTCTTCCCTCTCTGACGCGCTTCGCCGTCCTCTCGTCGTCGTAACTGGTGAAGTACTGAAAGGGAGTCGTCGCGGCCCACTCCTCTCCCTGGAACAGGAGCGGAATGAACGGGGAGGCGAACAGCAACCCGGCGCCGAGCTTCTGCCGGCGCTCCCCCGCGATGTGAGCCATGCGGTCTCCGCGGGCCCGGTTGCCGATCTGGTCGTGGTTCTGAAGGAAACTGACGAAACGGTGCCCGCTGACGCCGGCCGGCTTGCGGCCGAAGCGGCGCATTCTGAAGCTCGAGAACCGGTTGTCGTAGACGAACGACTGACGGAGCGCCTTCGCAAGATCGTCCAGCCCGCCGTAGTCGATGTAGTACCCGTCCCGCTCTCCCGTCAGGAGAACGTGCAGCACGTGATGGAAGTCACCGCTCCACTGGGCGTCGACGCCGTACCCGCCCGTCTCTCTGGGCTGGATGAGCCGCGGGTCGTTGAGGTCGCTCTCGCCGATGACGAAGTGATGGCGACCCGCGCGCGCGGAGAGCGTCTCGACCTCGCTCGCGAGCTGCTCCATGATATTCAGCGCCGAGGTATCGACGAGCGCGTGCACCCCGTCGACGCGGAGTCCGTCGATGTGGTAGTCCCGGAGCCACATGAGGGCGTTGTCGACGATGAAGCGCCGGACCTCGTCGCTCCAGGGCTCCACGAGGTTGACCGCCGGGCCCCAGGGCGTCGAGTAGTCCTTCGAGAAGTACGGCCCGAACTCCGCGAGGTAGTTTCCCACCGGGCCGAAGTGGTTGTAGACGACGTCCAGGATGACACCCAGACCGCGCTCGTGACAGGCGTTGACGAGTCGCTTGAGCCCGTTCGGCCCCCCGTAAGCGTGGTGCGGCGCGTAGACATCCACCCCGTCGTAGCCCCAGCCTCTCAGGCCCGCGAACTCGTTCACCGGCATGATGTCGATGTGCGTGATGCCGAGTTCGACAAGATGGTCGAGACTCCTGATGGCCGAATCGAAGGTCCCTTCCTCGGTGAAGGTCCCGATGTGCAGCTCGTAGATGATGGCAGACGGGAGCGGGCTCGACTGCCAGTACTGGTCCGTCCATGGGAAGCTCGTGTGGTCGACGACCCTCGAGGGACCATGCACGCCCTCCGGCTGCCACGGCGAGCGCGGGTCCGGTCTGGGCTCTCCTCCGTCGAGGCGGAAGACGTAGTCGGCGCCCGGCGCGGCGTCGGTCTCGACGCGCCACCAACCGCGTCCGGTCGGCGACATCGGGATCCACCTCCCTTCGATCCCGAGTTCCACCTTCTCGGCGAACGGCGCCCACACTCTGAATGTCCTCACTGGTCACACCTCCGCGACGTGAGAAGGGCCACGGGGAAACTCGACAGAACATCCTCGACCCGTGCGGCCCCCTCGAAGGACGCGCCGGTGAAGACGCTCTCGTAGCGCCCCGGCGGGAGCGCGACGGACGTGGCGCCCCACTCCCCGTCGAATGCTGCCGGGAATCTCTGCGCGACGGCCACGACGGATTCCCTCGGTCCGACGCCGTCCTCGACGCCCGACCTTCTCTCGAACGCGATGACGTGTCCGGCCTTCGGACCGGCGACGCGCAGACCGATGTGTTCGGACCCGGGCCCGAACGCCGACGGATACTTCCGCCTCGTCCCGAGCGCGACCCGGATGACCCGGGCCTTCGAGACGCCGAGTCTGTCCTGTGCGAGTTCGAACTTCGGGCGCGGCGCGCCGGGGCCGGACGACCCCGGTTCGAGGGCGTCCGCATCTGAGGCGCGGTCGACGGCGCGGGCGATCATCGCGAAGTCCACGGGGCGGCGGTTGTCCGGGTCGACCAGCGCGCGGTACCAGACCTCGTCGCCGCGGTAGATCTGAGGGGGCCCCGCCGCCGTCATCTGAACGAGCGTTCGCGCGAGCGACGCCGCCTTCGAGGCCTCATCGAGCGGGTCGAGGAACGCCTCGAGGGCGCTCGTGAACTCCCTGTCCCCAAGGACGCCGTCCACGAAGCGGTCGATGGCGTTGTCGTACCCGTCGTCCCTCCGGGTCCACGCTGTTCGCCGCTTGGCTTCGTGCGCCGCCTTCTGGGCGAACTGCCGCGTTCTCTCAGGGTCGATGGGCCACGCACCCACGAGCGTCTGGTAGAGGAGATACTCGTCGTTCCTGTCGGGCATCCCGTCGGTCCTGTGGCGCTCATTGAGGCGGGACCACTCGGACACGGCCCGCGCCCAACGCCCCGGGACCTCCGCCAGGAGAGCTATGCGAGCACGGACATCGGAACTCCGCTTCGTGTCGTGCGTGGTCAGGACCGAGAGCGCGTGGGGCCAGGTTCCGACCATCTCGGCGCACCACGCGTGAAACTCCTCCGAGGACTCCGCGAAGCGCCCGGGATCTCCACCCACCTCGTTGAGGTCGGTGAGCCGGTTGTAGCAGTAGAAGGCTGTGTCCTCGACGCCCTTGGCCATCACGGGGCCCGTCAGCTGCTGGAAGCGTGCAACGAAGTCCAGGTCGCGGGCGTCCCGGTAGCGAAGGAGGAGGAGGTCGCGCAGGAAGACCCACACCTCTCTGGGAACATCGGGCCTGACACCGGCCGCGCGGGCTATCGCCTGGTCGATGAAGTCCGCGTCCTCCCTCGTCGCGGCGGCCTCGTCGGGTCGTACGTAGGTCCGGTAGACCGGGAACGCCGCGACGAGAGCGCGAACCGCCTCGGAGAGGGGCGTCGCGCCGCTCGGGCCCTTGTGAGCCTCGGCCGACGCGGCGGCCAGGCGGCTCAGGCGCCCCGCCTCGGAACCGAAGAGCCGGTCGAGCACCAGGAGCTTCTTCTCGATCTCGAGCTCTCGATACGGCGGCACCGGGCCCGCGAACTCAGAGTACGCGCGGTCGAGGTCCGACTCGCCACGATCGTCCACGAAGAGACGTTCCACGTGCGCCGCGACGTCGTACCCGGTCGTGCCCTCGATGCGCCAGTCCTCCCTGAGCCTCTCGTCGCCGGTGAGGATCTTCTCGACGACGATCCAGGCGTCGGGAACGCTCGCCCGAAGACGCTCGAAATAGCCCGCTGGGTCGCGAAGCCCGTCGACATGGTCGATGCGGAGCCCGTCGACGAGGCCTTCCCGGACGAGTTCGAAGACGGTCGCGTGGACGGCCTCGAAGACGTCCTGTTCCTCGACACGCACTCCGATGAGCCCCGAGACATTGGCGAAACGCCTGTAGTTGAGGTCTAGCGCGCCCCTTCGCCACTCGGCGAGGACGTAGCGCTGCCTGGCGAGAAGCTCGGACATCGCCCGGACGGACGGTCGTTCATCCCCGTCTTCGAGGCCGTCAGGAAGCGTGCCCTCGGCCACGGGGAACCGGAACGAGCCGTAGACGACAACAGGGGTTCCGCCCGAGTCCTCGAGCCGGAGGCCGCCCTCATCGATGACCCTCTCCGGGGGCCCGGGCAGGAACGGCAGGAGGACCTTTCCGTCGAGGTCGGGAACGGGCGGATGCCAGTCGATGTCGAAGCAGCGCGCGTAGCGGCTTGCCTGGCCGCGGAGGAGTACGTCCCACCACCACGGGTTCTCGTGCCACGCGGCCATGTGGTTCGGGACGATATCGAGGAGCACCCCGAGGCCGCGGCCGTGCAGCTCCCGGCTCATTGCTTCGAAGCCGCCCCGCCCGCCGAGCTCCGCTCTGAGGCGCGTCGGGTCGACGACGTCGTATCCGTGAGGACTCCCGGTCCGCGCTTCGAGGCAGGGAGAGAGGTGGACGTGGCTCGCGCCCAGGCGAGTCACGTGGTCGGCCAGTCCGGCAGCATCCGCGAACGTGAACGACGGCGTGAGCTGAAGGCGGTAGGTGGCGCGTCGCTCGATCATGGAGCTCCCTTCTCAGTTGTCCTCACCGACCCCACCCGACCACAGAACCTGAAGGAGCCCTGCGGCTGACGCTACATGAGCCCGAGCAGAACGACGAAGATGACCCCCACCATCAGCCAGAAGATGCTGGCGTGGTTCTTCCCCATGCACGACGAGGGGATGAGTTCGTCCGTGGTGATATAGATCATGAGCCCGGCGGTGGCGGCGGCGAGGAGCCCGACGACCGTTCCGGGGATGTTCCGGAACAGGAATCGGGCCACGAGGAACCCGGCGAGAATGGGAACGGCCGTCGACGATGAGAGAAGGAAAGCGCGGAGCTTCTCGCCCGTCGAGTGGTAGTACGGCGCCGAGGTGCAGATCCCCTCGGGTACGTTGTGGACCGCGATGGCGATGGCGATGGCGAACGACACTCTGATGTCCGTGACCGTGCCGATGGCGATGGCCATACCCTCGGGGAAGTTGTGAAGGAAGATCCCGAGGAGCAGATAGACGGCCGTCCGGTGGAGGTTGCGGCCCTGCTCCTGCGTGCACACTCTCGGATGGATGTGCGGGATGACGCGGTCGAGCCCGTACATCACGGCCCCTCCGAGGGCGATGCCCGCGACGGCGACAGGTATCGACGAGACGGCGACCGACTCCGGTATGAGCTCGAGGAACGAGATGGCCAGCATCACGCCCGCCGCGAAACAGATCATGTTGCAGACGTAGCTCTCCGACGGCCTCCTGAGGACACCGATGGCGGAGCCTATGATCGGACCGATGACCGAGATGAGGACGATCCAGAAGACGGGACTCACACGTCGACCCCCAGAAATCGCCTGACGAAGAGACCGATCACGAACGAGACGCCCGCGACGCCCATGCTGACCGCGATCATCTCGCCGAACCGCCTGCGGAAGCTGTATCCGCGGGCGACCGAGATGTAGAAGGTGAAAGCGAGGATGATGAGGACGGCGTTCGCAAGCGTCCATCCGAGCGCGGCGTAGACGTTCCCGAGAATGAAGTACGGAGCGACGAGGAACACAACGGCGATGAAGTACGCACCTCCCGTGTAGAAGGAGGCCCGCACGGGGTGTTTCTCAAGCGTCGCGTCGTCCTCCTCGGTCCTGGTCGAGAGATACTCGGACGCCCCCATCGAGAGCGAAGCAGCGATGCCCGTGATGAGCGCGGCCACCGCGACAAGCTCGCCGTCCCTCAACGCGAACGTCAGCCCCGCGATGGCGCCCGTCAGCTCGACGAGGGCGTCGTTGAGGCCGAGCACGATCGAGCCGGCGTACTTCAGCCGGTCCTCGCGGCACATGCCGATGCACTCGCGCTCGTGCTCGTCCTCCTCGCGGGCGATCTCGAGCGCCTCGGGAACATGCTCCGCGAGCTTCTCGTAGCTCCGGGTCGCCAGGCTCTCCCCGCGCTCCATCAGCGAGATGCCGAACGAGAGACCCAGGATCCGCGTAAGCAGGTAGTAGGCGGCGATCTTCCATCGATTGGGTCTGACGTCGCTGCCCGTCTGCTCGCGCCAGAACCGATAATGCCTGAGCTCGTCCTCGGCGAGGCCCTCGAGCACCTTCCTGTTGTGCTCGCTCTCGATCACCTTCGCCATGGAGCGATAGATGTGATACTCGGTGAGCTCCGTCCGCTGAGCCTTGAGCATCAGCCGGCGGACCTGGTCGGGGATGTCGCTGCGTCGGTCTTCCATGATGCCAGTAAAGCAGAGCGCCGGGCCGTTTGTCCAGCGGAGCTCCGGGATGCCGGGGAGAAGTCGGTCCCTCGAAATCCTTCCGGTCCGTGGTATTCTTGTGCGCTGGGCATGGCGGACGGAGGGCGCCTCAGGGCGCGGAAGGGGGATGCACATGAGACGGGCCCGCTCACACGATGGGATCAGGCTGCTGAACGGTTTCGCGACGAGGGCGCTTCTCGCCACGGCGGCGCTCGCGCTGGCCGTAGGGGGCTGTGGCGCGACGGGCGCCGGGGAGCCGAAGGTCGACACCGCGGAACTCGTGGATGGGAACACGGAGTTCGCGCTCGATCTCTACCGCCGCGTGGCGGGCCAGACTGAGGTCGCCGCGAACGTGTTCATGTCCCCGCGGAGCGTCTCCTCCGCCCTCGCCATGACGTACGCGGGCGCGAGAGGCGGCACCGCGGACGAGATGGCCGATGCGCTCGGACTCCCGGCGACCGACCCCGCCGCCGTCCTGTCGGCGTTCGGGCAGCTCGACCGGCGGCTGGAGGCGCGGGCCGAGACGTCCGGCTACGTCCTCAACCAGGCGAACGGCCTCTGGGGCCAGAGCGGATACCCGTTCCGGGAGGAGTTCACGACGCTGGTCTCGGAGAAGATGGGTGCGGGCTTCAACACGGTCGACTTCGTGAACGACAGCGAGGGCGCCAGAGAGCGCATCAACACATGGGTCGAGAACGCGACGAACGACCGGATCGAGGACCTCATCCCCCGCGGCGCCCTGGATGCCTCCACCGTGCTGGTCCTTGCCAACGCGATCTACTTCAAGGGCGACTGGAGAACGAAGTTCGACGCGGAGGACACCCGCGACGCTCCCTTCTTCTCGCCCGCCGGGGAGTCCACGGTCGACATGATGCATCGCGTCGACAGATACGGGTACTTCGAGGACGAGGTCGCGCAGGTCCTCGACCTCCCGTACGAGGGCGGCGATCTCTCGATGACCGTCGTCCTTCCCCGCGGCGAGAAGCCGGGGGACCTCGAGTCGCTCGAGTCCTCGCTGACGCCGGAGGTCCTCGACGGCTGGATCCGCGGGGTCAACGAGAAGAAGGTCGACGTGTACCTGCCACGTTTCAGCATCGAGTGGGGGACCGAGGAGCTCAAGGACGACCTCATGGCCCTCGGGATGAAGGAGGCGTTCCAGCCCGGGGAGGCGGACTTCTCGGGCATCGGCGGCGAGCAGGAGCTCTTCATCAGCCTCGTGCTTCACAAGGCCTTCGTTGAGGTGAACGAAGAGGGGTCGGAGGCGGCCGCGGCCACGGCCGTCGGGATCGCCAGAACGTCGATTCCCGAGCCGCCGCCCGTCTTCCGGGCCGACAGGCCCTTCCTCTTCATGATCAGAGACCGGGTGAGCGGCTCGATCCTGTTCATGGGGCGGCTGGCGACTCCTTAGACGCCGCAGCGAACCGACCAAAGGGCCTGCCGGCACCGCTCTCCGGCTCCCGGCGAGGTTCAGCCTTGACCGCCGCTCACTCGACGGATAGACTCCGGCCCGACAGGGGGAGCGGCCCCTCGGGTGTCCGCGACAGGCACTTGGGAAAAGGCCCCTCGGCGGGAGGACGAAGGGCGCCGGCTCATGGTCCATTCAACGCAGGTGGAAAGCAACTCGCTCGCGGGGAGGTCGAACACATGAGAACGACTGCGCTCGTGCTGGCGCTGGTGATGGTGATTGCAGGCATCGCGTACGGCTCGATGGCGACCACGGACCACATTCCACCGAGAAAGAACGTCGCTCCTGCGGGAACTCCCACGTACGAAGGGCGCGACGGCGGCGAGGACATCGCCTCGGCGGTCGTCATCCCGTCTCTCCCGTTCAGCGATAGCGGCAACACGTGCCCCTATCTGGACGACTACGACGAGGCGTGCCCGTTCACGGGCTCGACCTCTCCCGACGTCGTCTACTCATACGCCCCGACCACCACGGAGTTCATCACCATTGACCTCTGCGCGTCGCTCTACGACACCAAGGTCTTCGTGTATGAGGACGCCGAGACGCCCGGCGCGCCCTACGCCTGCAATGACGACGCCAGTTGCGGCATCACCGGGTACCAGTCTCAGATCAGCAATCTGCTGGTGTTCCCGGGGCACACCTACCACATCGTCGTCGACGGATACTTCGGGGATTGCGGCGACTATGTGCTCGACATCACGGGCAACCCTTCCGTCCCGTGCGTGGTCGACTGCCCGCCGTGGGGCCTCGACGAAGGCGAGGGCGTCTGCTTTGATGAGTATGCCGACACGTACAACGCGGGCTGCAACAGCGACCCTCAGTCCTTCCAGTCCATCGCTCTGAACACCACGATCTGCGGCAGCAGCGGGAACTTCCTCTTCGGCGGAGTGGACTACCGCGACACCGACTGGTTTGAGCTGGTGCTCACCGAAGAGGAACACGTCGAGTTCTGCGTCTGCGCTGACTTCCCCGTGATCGTCTACATCCTGGACGCGGCACCGGGGTGCGAACTCATCACCCTGGTTGCCGCCGAAGCAGGACCCGCCGGCTACGAGCTGTGCGTCGACGCGGTACTACCGGCCGGAACCTACTGGTTCTTCGTCTCGACCGACGGCTGGCTCGGCGTCCCGTGCGGCTCCGAGTACGTCGCGCGCCTCTACGAGTTCGGCTACACGCCGGTCGAGGACGCGTCGTGGGGCACGCTCAAGGCCATGTATCGCTGATCTGAACATCACGAACCGCAGGACCTGCGCCCCGCCGTCAGACAGACGGCGGGGCGCTTGGCTTGATGGCCTGTCCGACCCGCGCGAGGAGGCTCCGGCTTCTCGCGGGTCCGGACGTTCGACCGTCGGGCCCCGTACCGACCCTCATGGCCTAGTCGATGAACCAGACGAGCGAGCTCTGGAGCGAGACCGGCTGCTCACGGTTCAGGAGCACGCGGTGCCAGCCCTTGAGATGCAGCGTCGCGTGGTCCGGGTGACGGATGGCGCCGCGCGCGTAGACGTCGGGGTTCGCGACCCTGATGTGGCTCGGCCGCTTCGCGAACTCCTCGTCCCTCTGGGCGCGCTCCCGGTACTCCTCGGCAGTGAACATGTCCCTGCCGACGACGTACACGGTCTGCCCGTTCTCACGATAGAGCTCCTCGCAGACGTGCGGCTTGCTCCACATCGTGCGCTGGATCGGCTCGTTCCCGTGAACGAGGGCGTCGGGGAACTCCCGGTCGACAGGCACGAAGAACCACTCGCCCTGACGCTTGAAGACCCCGTTCCTCCGCCTGGCCGTCTCCACGGGCGAGACGCCGTGCGCGGCCTCGCGGACCGGGTCGGGCATCAGAGCCCGCATGGCGTCGCGGATGGTGCTCACACGCTCGGGCACGGCCGCGACGAACCAGTCGCGCTCGTCGTGACCGCAGAGGAAACGGTTGCCGTCATCCGCGTAGAGAAGCAGATGGCGCTCCTTCGGACGCGCCTGCATCACGGTGAGCTCGGGCGGGTCCTGACCGACGGTGATCTCGAAGCAGGACCCCCTGCGGTCGCGCGCGACGTCGATGGCGAGACCATAGAAGTCGCGGCGACGCCACCGGTTGACGTCCCTCTCCTGGCGCCGGAAGCGAACCCGGGCCCCCATCGACTCGAAATGACGACGGATGGACTGCTCGTGCATGTCCCCACCTCCTGGTTGTCCGCGGTGCGGTCCCGCGGAGCCCTGTCTCCCGCGGGCGCGGGAGACGTTCTGCGACCGGAGGGGACCCTCGTGGTCCCTCTCCAGGGCCGGGCGCTCAGGCGCAGGTCGGGCGGGTGCCCGACGTCGCGCGAGACGCCAGCCTCATTGCCGCAGTAGGTGGGTCATGCCTTCCTTCCTTCTGAGGGGTTCCCGCACAAATCTTCCAATCCCCACAATAGAGGAACCCTCCCCGAGTCGTCAACACCGGACCCGGGGCATCGTGCTATCATGCCTCCGAGGAGAAGCAGCATGGAGTCGACGCGTCGGACATACAGGCTGAGGACAACGGTCCATCACTCGCTCCGGGACCGACCGGTGCTCGAGTTCCTGTCGGAGCGGTTCCGGTATCTTGCCCGCGACCTCTGGCGCGAGCGCATCGAAGCCGGCCGCATCAGGGTGAACGGAGAGGTCGCCGGCGCTGAGCGCGTCGTGCGGCGGGACGACGTCGTGGAGTACGAGGTGGAGGTCGACGAGCCGGACGTCGACTTCTCGTACGAAGCCGTCTACGAGGACGAACACCTTCTCGTTGTCTCGAAGTCGGGGAACATCCCCGTGCACGCGAGCGGCCGCTTCATCGGCAACACTCTCATCGCGGCCCTCCGCGCGGAACGGGGCGACGATCTCGCTCTCACGCACCGTCTCGACCGCGAGACCAGCGGGCTCGTCGTCATGACGAAGTCGCCCGGCACGCGGCGGACCATGTCCGAGGCGTTCGAGCGCGGCGCCGTCCTGAAGTCGTACCTCGCCGTGGTCCGGGGCGTCCCGGAGCTCGACGCGTTCGATGTGGACGCGCCGCTCAGGAAGATCGGAAAGCGGCACCCCGTCCCCCGCTCCGTCGTCGACACCGTTCGTGGCCGTCGCGCGCTCACCAGGGTCCGGGTTCTGGAGCGCTTCAGGGACTCGGCGCTCGTCCTCGCCGAACCGGTCACCGGGCGGACCAACCAGATCCGGGCGCATCTCGAGGTGTCCGGTCATCCGATCGTCGGGGACAAGACCTACGGCGTGCCGGCCAGACTTCTCCGACAGCTCGTGGACTCGCCCGGGTCCGAGGCGGTCAGGGAACACCTCGTCCTCCCGAGACACGCCCTTCACTCGGCTCGTCTCCGCTTCCGGCACCCCGTCACGCGGACCGTTCTGGACCTCCGGACGGCAGCTCCCACCGACCTTCGCCGGGCCATCCGGCGCCTGCGGAGCGGGAATCCTCTCGCGCAACTAAACCTGCGGCGGTGACCCGGAGTCATAGGATGTGAACGGGCGGCCTGAAGGAAGAACGGCCGCTGAAGCGCCTCCGGGGAGGGAAGAGCGCTGAGGTTGGCAGGATGAAGGCCGGCAAGGGCGGAACGGCGCCCAGACCGGCGGCGAGAGGCGACCGGAGGTGATGAGAATGACGTTTCTGACGAGGATCCGGACACTGAGACACCGCTGCGGCTACTTCGTGTTCGTCTAGCGCTCGCCCCCCCTGAGCGCTCTCATGAAGCACGACACACTGTCCCCCACAACCATGGCCCGCCGGTCGTCGTCCCCCGCGGACGACGACCGGTGGGCCGCGTCGTGACCCCGCCTGGGGAGCTTCCCGCATCTTGGGAGTTGCTCAACGACGCCTCCCGGTCTAGTTTCGACAGAGCGGGCTTCGCTCGTTCTGGTTTGAATCAGCGGACCGGACAGACACCCCATGGCATGGAGACAACGATGAAGAGGAACCCGGTGGTGCGACTGGCCGTCGTCGCGGTGCTCGCTCTCGCTCTGCAGACGAGCGCATGGGCCGACGCGACGGCCCCCGAGAACATCATCCTGATGATCGGCGACGGCATGGGCCCGGCACAGGTGACGGCCGCGAAGATCCACGCGGGAGAGCTCAACATGGAGCGGCTCACTTCGGGCGGACTGCAGTGGACGTTCGCCGAGGGCGCGCTCGTGACCGATTCGGCCGCGAGCGGCACGGCCCTGGCCACCGGGCACAAGACGCACAACGGGGCCGTCTCCGTCACTTCAGACGGAAGACCCGTCACGACGGTGCTCGAGCACGCCGAGTCGCGGGGCATGGCCACCGGGCTCGTGGCGACCTGCTCCATCACCCACGCGACCCCGGCCGTCTTCGCGGCCCACGTGGTCGACAGAAGCATGGACAACGAGATCGCGCGCCAGATGGCCGAGTCCGACATCGAGGTCCTGTTCGGCGGCGGCCGGGCCTACTTCACGCCTCGGTCGACGCCGGGCGGCCTTCGCGACGACGGCCGCGACCTCCTCGCCGAACTCGGCGGCAGATCGGCGATCGTCACATCTGCGGAGGAGTTCCGGGAGCTCGGCGAGGTCGATTCCGCGGTCGGGCTCTTCGCCCGCCAGCACCCCGGAAGGGCTGACGCGCGCGAGCCGTCGCTCGTGGAGCTCACGTCGAAGGCCATCGAGATCCTCTCACGCGACGCCGACGGCTTCTTCCTCATGGTCGAGGGCTCGCAGATCGACTGGGCCGGGCACGAAAACGACGCCGACTACCTCGTGGACGAGATGATGGACTTCGACGCGGCCGTCGGCGCCGCTCTCGACTTCGCGGAACAGGACGGCCGGACGCTCGTGCTCGTCACGGCCGACCATGAGTGCGGCGGACTCGCGGTCGTGGGCGGGTCGCTCGAGAGGCGAGAGTTCGTCGCCGACCACGCCGGGGACAATCACACTGCGATCATGGTGCCCATCCTCGCGGCGGGCCCGGGCAGCGAGCGCTTCTCCGGGATCATCGACAACACGGACATCGGCAGGCGGTTGATCGAGCTCGTGAGCGGCGCGTCCGCGGACACTCCTTAGGGAGACGCCTGCAGTACGCGGAGATGCGAACGGCCCCGGACCGTCACGGTCCGGGGCCGTTCTTCGTCTGCGCGGGGAGCGAAACCGCCCCGGGGCGGCGTTCCCCTCATGGGCTCATCCCGTCTCGATCGGCGCTGGGGCACTGGGCGGCGACCTCGGGAGCGATACCCGCTCCTCCGTAGGCCTTCTCGAAGTGCGCCTTGAAATCGCCGGCGAGCTTGCGGGCGCGCTCCTCGAACGCCTGCGGGTCGTCCCACGTGTTCTTGGGAATCAGAATGGAGGGGTCCTCGATGCCGGGACAGCTCGTCGGGACCTCGACCTTGAAGATGGGGTCTGTCACATAGTCGACGTCCTCGAGCTTCCCCTCGAGCGCGGCGTTGACCATCGTGCGCGTGAGAGGAAGGTCCATGCGGCTCCCGACGCCGTAGGGCCCCCCGCTCCACCCGGTGTTCACGAGGTAGACCGACGTTCCGTGCTGCTCCATGCGCTCGCCGAGCATGGTCGCGTAGACGTCAGGGTTCCTCGGCATGAAAGGCTCGCCGAAGAAGCGCGAGAACGTGCTCACAGGGTCCACGATGCCGGTCTCGGTCCCCGCCAGCTTGCTCGTGTACCCCATCAGGAACCAGAACATCGCCTGCGCGCGGTTGAGACGGGACACGGGCGGGATGACGCCGTTCGCGTCGGCCGTCAGGAACAGAATGGTCTTCGGATGACCGGCCCGCGAGTCTTCCTTGATGTTCGAAAGGTAGCGGAGCGGGTAGGAGCCGCGCGAGTTCGGCGTCAGCCGGTCGTCGTAGAGGTCGAACTCCCCCCACGGATACATCATGGCGTTCTCGATGATGGCTCCGTGGTTCTCGACGTCGTCCTTGTGGAAGCAGGCGTTGTAGATCTCGGGCTCCTTGACCGGATCGAGGTCGATGAGCTTCGCGTAGCAGCCGTTCTCGAAGTTGGCGACGCCGTTGTCGCTCCATCCGTGCTCGTCGTCGCCGAGAAGGGCGCGCGAGGCGTCGGCCGAGAGCGTGGTCTTCCCTGTACCCGAGAGTCCCAGAAGAAGAGCCGAGTCTCCCCTCGGTCCCTCGTTCGCGCTGCAATGAATGGGGAGGATCCCCTCCGCCGGCAGCATGTAGTTCATCACCGTGAAGATGAGCTTCTTGACGCTCCCGCCGTAGGCCGACCCGTACACGACGCCGAGCCTCCGGTCGAGGTCCATGGCCACGGCCATCGTGGAGGTGTGGCCGAGCCTCGGATCGACGCGGAGCCGCCCCTTGTACCGGTCGGGGTCGAGCTTGTGATACGGCAGCGCAACGAGCGTGAAGTGTCTGTCCGAGAAGCAGCTCTGATTCGCCGCGTTCTCGTCCCACGGACGGAACATGTTGTCGGTGAAGAGCGCCGCGAGCGCCCAGTCGGTCACCGTGTGGATCGGCAGCGCGTACGAGGGGTCGGCGCCCACCAGGCGGTCGGTCGCGTAGAGCCTCTCGACCTCTCCGAGCGTCTCGAGCGAGTCCTCGAGGAGCATGTCGAATGTCTCGGGCGCGAGTTCGATGTTGTTGGGGCTTGTCCAATCGATGGTGTCTTCGCTCTCTGAACGTCGGACGATGTAGGTGTCCTTGGGGCTCCGACCTGTCGACTCGGGAGGGGTCCAGGTGGCCAGCGCCCCCGACGCGCTCGGCACCGCCTCGCGGTGCGTCACCGCTTCGCGGATCATCTCAGCTTTCGGGATGTTCCTCCTGAGATCCGTTCTCTCTGACAGGAGCTGCTCGAGTCTCTCTCGGAAAGTCATGCTGCCTCCAGTTCGACGACCCGGGCAGGGTCGCGTCGCTCGCGGTCAGACAGGAACGCCGGTCGCACGTCGCCCGAACGCCGGTCGCAGGTATACGGCGGGAATCCAGCGTCACGACCTTCCATGCTACCATCGGAACGAGGCCCAAGTGAAGCGCCAACCACGAACGGCGGCCGCGTTGGCCAGGGTCTCGCAGAAGGGCGGCAGAGGTTCCTGTGGGCTTCCGCCGCGGCACGTGCTATATCGTATCGATGGACCGGTAACGCTTGGAACGCTCTCGGGGAGGGACCATGGCCAGACTCTTCAGACGCCGCGGCAAGGACGTCGGAGTTCCGCCGGGGACGCTCATTCACACGGGCGCCACCAGAGAGGGTGTCGTCACCATCAGCGTCATCGACTACGGCGAGACGGCCATCGGCGAGCGCGAGCTCCGCAGTCCGGAGGAGGTCTCGCAGTACATCGGGACGGACAGCGTCACATGGATCAACGTCGACGGCGTGCATGATGTCGGAGTCGTCGAGAGCCTGGGGCGCGTGTTCGACCTCCACCCCCTGACGCTCGAGGACATCGTCAACACGGCGCAGAGGGCCAAGATCGAGGAGTACGAGGACGCCATCTATCTGGTGCTCCGCATGCCTCACATCCACCCCGACACGAACGAGATCCTCTCTGAGCAGATCAGCCTCATCCTCACGAAGGACTGCGTGCTGTCCTTCCAGGAGCAGCCCGGCGACGTCTTCGAGCCCGTCCGCCAGCGCCTCAGGGCTGGCGCGGGGAGGATCCGGAAGGCGGGCGCCGACTACCTCTGCTACGCCCTCGTCGACGCCGTCGTCGACCACTACTTCGTGCTGCTCGAGCGTGTCAGCGACCGTCTCGAGGAGCTCGAGGAGGAGGTCCATACCGACCCCTCCCCCGAGACGCTGCGCTCGGTGCACACGCTTCGAAGCGAATCGATCCTTCTCCGGAAGTCCGTGTGGCCGCTCCGCGACATGATCAGCGGTTTCGCCCGCACCGATTCCCAGCTCATCGCGGAGCAGACCAGGGTCTACCTGCGGGACGTCCACGACCACGCTATCCAGGTCATCGACACGATCGAGACGATGAGAGACATGGTCGGCTCTCTCATCGACCTCTACATGTCGGCGGCCTCGAACAGGATGAACGAGATTATGAAGGTCCTCACCATCGTCGGAAGCCTCTTCATCCCTCTCACCTTCATCGCGGGCATCTACGGCATGAACTTCGAGCACATGCCGGAGCTCTCCTGGCGCTGGGGATACGCCGGCATCTGGGCCGTCATGCTCGCGGTTCTCGTCGGGATGCTCTTCTTCTTCCACAGGAGGAGATGGCTGTAGACGGACCGGCCCTGGACGATGGAGCAGGCGCCCGGACTCCCTTGTAGCCGTTCACACGGTGCCACACGGGCTTGAGATGTACTCGCCTCCCCTGTAAACAATATAGCTTCACCAAACATATATGGCGTAGTGTTAGGATTGTGTTAGAGGTGGCGAGCCAAGATGCCGCCACCCGCGCGATTATGTGATGCGCGGCTTTCTGCGCTTTGTCTTTCTCGAATCCCGTCTGATTCTCCTGCATCATGATGCCTGTGTGGGTGAACGTGCATCAGGGGATCAGCACGGGAGGAGGAAGGGAATGCTCAGAACAACTGTTCTCTCGACACTCGCCATCCTCGTCGCGCTCACGGGCGCGGCCATGGCGCAGACGGCACAGGTCCAGGTCATTCACAACGCCGCGGACCCCGCGGCGGCCGTCGTCGACATCTACGTGAACGAGGGAGCCGACCCGTTCGTTCCGGACTTCGCGTTCCGCACGGCGACCCCGTTCGTCGAGGTCCCCGCCGGCGTGACGCTCTCCATCGGCGTGGCGCCCGGCGGCAGCGACGGTCCCGAGGACATCATCGCCTCGTTCGATGTCGTTCTGGAAGAGGACGAGACCTACGCCGTCATCGCGAACGGCGTGCTCGACCCGGGCGGCTTCGACCCCAATCCCGACGGCATCGACATCGCCTTCTCGCTCTATCCGAAGGCCGGCATCAGGACCTCGGGCGAGTTCCACGGCGTTCGTGTCATCGGCTTCCACGGCGTGACCGACGCGCCGACCGTCGACATCGTCATCAGAGGCATGGGACAGTGGGTGCCGTTCAACGACCTCTCTTACGGGGAGTACTCCAGCTACCGCCTGCTGAGGCCCCGGCCGTACGTTCTCGACGTGACGCTCGGCGATGACAACTCCGCCATCGTGGCCTCGTTCGAGGCGGACCTGACGGGTCTCGGCGGAGGGGCGGCCATCGTCTTCGCCTCGGGCTTCCTGTCGCCGCCGGACGTACCGACCCGCTCCGAGTTCGGTCTCTTCGCGGCGCTTCCGGACGGCCAGGTCGTCGCCTTCCCTACGGTCGAGCAGACGGCCGAGCTTCAGGTCATCCACAACGCCGCCGACCCGGCCGCTGAGGTCGTCGACATCTACGTGAACGGCGGGCCGGATCCGTTCATCCCCGACTTCGCGTTCCGCGACGCCACCCCCTTCGTCGAGGTGCCCGCGGGCGTCGAACTCGTCATCGGTGTGGCCCCCGGCGACAGCGACGGCCCCGAGGACGTCATCGCGGAGTTCCCGGTGACCCTCGAGACCGGCGAGACCTACGTGGCGGTCGCGAACGGCGTTCTGACGCCGGGCGACTTCGCCCCGAACCCGGACGGCGAGAGCACCGCCTTCACGATCTTCGCCGTGGACGGCATCAGGAAGTCCGGCGGACCGCGCTTCGTGAAGCTCATCGGCTTCCATGGGGCGACCGATGCGCCCACCGTCGACATCAGGGTCCATGGCGTCTACCACATCTGGACGCTCATCGACGACCTGACGTACGGCGAGTTCTCCGGCTACAGAACGCTCTGGCCGGGCGAGTACCAGCTCGACGTGACTCCGGGCAACGACAACGACACCGTCGTCGCTTCGTTCATGGCGGACCTCTCAGGCCTGGGCGGCGGCGCCGCGGTCGTCTTCGCTTCGGGCTTCCTTTCGCCTGACGACAACCAGGGCGGGCCGACCTTCGGTCTCTTCGCGGCCCTCCCCACGGGGGACGTCGTCGAGCTGCCGGCGGTGACCCCGACGGCCAGACTCCAGGTCATCCACAACGCCGCGGACCCGGCGGCTGAGGTCGTCGACATCTACGTGAACGAGGGCGCCGACCCGTTCATTCCGGACTTCGCCTTCCGAACGGCGACACCGTACGTGGATGTTCCGGCCGGCGTGCCGCTCTCGATCGGCGTGGCCCCCGGCGATAGCGACGGTCCCGAGGACATCATCGCGACCTTCGAGGTGACGCTCAACGCGAACGAGCGGTACTGCGCGATGGCCACCGGCGTGCTCGACCCCGGCGCGTTCTCAGCGAACCCCGAGGGAAGAGAGATCGCCTTCACAGTCATCCCGCGTGGCGGCATGCGTGAGTACGTCCATATCGGGCTCATCAAGCTCATCGCCTTCCACGGCGCCACCGACGCGCCGACGGTCGACATCGTCGCCAGCAGAGGCTGGTGGGACTGGGTGCTCTTCGACGACCTCGGATACGGCGAGTTCTCGGAGTACGCTACTCTGTGGCCCACCGTTCTCCAGCTCGACGTGACTCCGGGCGACGACAACGACGCCGTCGTAGCGTCCTACGAAGCCGACCTCCGGGATCTGGGCAGCAAGGGCATCACGGTCTTCGCTTCCGGCTTCCTGACGCCGGACGACGACATGGGAGGGCCGGCCTTCGGCCTGTTCGCGGCCCTGCCCGACGGCCAGGTGGTCGAGCTGCCGACAGCGGACCGCGTCGCCCGCGACGTCGCAGGCGACGGCATGAGGCCCGCGGCGTTCGCGCTCGGGCAGAACACACCGAACCCGTTCAATCCGGTCACCGAGATCGCCTTCGCTCTTCCGGAGGAGTCGGATGTGACCATCGAGGTCTACAACGTCCGCGGACAGAGAGTGAAGACGCTCCTGGACGAGCCGCGTCCGGCCGGCTGGCACACGCTCCGCGTGGATGCGAGCGACATGGCCTCCGGCGTCTACTTCTACCGGATGCAGGCCGGCGAGTTCACCGAGACCAGGAAGATGTCTATCCTGAAGTAGTCCTCCCCGAAAGCGCGCTCACCACACGAGACGGGCGGCGTCACCTTCACAGGGTCGCCGCCCGTCGAAGCTTTTCGCAGGTCGATCGTTCGTGTACGATGAAGCGAAGCGGCGAGGCGGAGCGAGGGAAGGGAGCAGCCCATGCCGAGAGACTCACTCAGCGAGTACAGAAAGAAGCGCGACTTCAGGAGCACGCCCGAGCCGTCGGGCGGCAGGAGTAAGGGCGACAAGCCCATCTTCGTCATCCAGAAACACGACGCGAGCACGCTGCACTACGACTTCCGTCTGGAGGTCGACGACGTCCTCAAGTCGTGGGCCGTCCCGAAGGGCCCGTCCACCGATCCGAGCGAGAAGCGCCTGGCGGTGCCGACCGAGGACCATCCTCTCGACTACGCGGACT
This sequence comes from uncultured bacterium, assembly GCA_964596015.1. Taxonomy (GTDB): domain Bacteria; phylum Joyebacterota; class Joyebacteria; order Joyebacterales; family Joyebacteraceae; genus WJMD01. Next base: position 34,543 of record CAZQSB010000012.1, read on the forward strand.
TCGAAGGCGTCATCCCCGAGGGCGAATACGGCGCCGGACCCGTCATCATCTGGGACCGCGGCACGTATCGGAACATCAAGGAGGACGACGACGGCGACGAGGTGCCGATGGAGGACGCGCTCGACGCGGGTCACGTCACTGTCTGGCTCGAGGGAGAGAAGCTCAAGGGAGGCTATGCCCTCATCCGCACGGGCGGGAAGGACGAGCGTTGGCTTCTCATCAAGATGAAGGACGACGAGGCGGATGCGCGAAGGAACCCTGTGAGCACGGAGCCCGAGTCGGTCGTGTCGGGGAAGAAGATCGACGAGGTGGAGAAAGAGGACGAGGGGTGATGACGCGAGCCGTTCTGTCGATGACGTTCGCGATCGTCCTGCTCGCCGTCTGCGCCCACGCAGCGGCGCAACGCATCGCCGTACTTCCGGCAACGAACTCCTCGGGGCCCACGCACGACGCCTTCGCTCTCGGCGTCGAGAAGGCAGTCGTCCGCATACTCGAGACGCTCGGTGAGACGAGACCGGAGCTCGAGGTCGTCCCGCCCGACTCCGTTCGCGCCGCCGTCCCGCGAAGCGCGGCGTCCGCCCGGAGCGCGCTCGGCGTCGACGCGCTCCTTTCCATCGACATCACGGTCGCCGAGGACAGGGCCACCGTCTCGCTGGAGCTCGCCGGCGCGGGTCGCGGCTCCCGGACGGGAACCGGTGTCGTCCGGGGCGCCCTCTCCACCCTTGCGATGGACGACCACGCGCTGCTTCCGGCGGTCGGCGGGGCGCTCGGCGTAACCGTGACGCACGATGACAGACAGCGCCTGGCCGGCGTAGTGACAGACGACGCTGCGCTCGCCGCGTTCGTCGAAGGCGAGAGATTCCGGAACCTCGGCGGGAACGAGGCGCGGCGCGAGGCTGCGCTGGACTCGTATCGAAGGGCGCTCAGTGAGGACCCGACACTCGTGGAGGCCGCCGCCGGCATCGTCGAGGTCCGCTGCAGGCAGTACAGCGCTCTCGAGGAGGAGGCGCTCCTCGACCGGGGAGCGGCCGTTCTCGACTCGCTCGTCGCGAACGCGCCGGACAACGAGCGCGTCCGACGGGCTCGCGGCATGCATCTCGTGGCTTCGGGTCGGCCGGAAGAAGGGCTGGACGTCCTGAGAGCCGTGCTCGAGACCTCGCCGGACGACCCGGTCGCGCTCCGCTACTCGGCTCGCGCGCTCTTCGACCTCGCTCGCAGGGACGAGGGCGAGAGGTTCCTCCGGCTCCTCATCGAACGTCACCCCTCGGACTGGCGCGGCTACATGGAGCTTGGCGTGTCCCGCTTCTCGGTCCAGGCGCTCGACGAGGCCCTCATGCTCTTCAGCCAGGCCGCCGCGCTGAATCCGGAGGGAGCGAGGACCTGGAGCAACATAGGCGGCGTCCAGCACTTCAGGGGGAACCTCGCCGACTCGATCGAGGCCTTCGAGCGATCGCTCGAGATCGAGCTCAATCCCCACACGCTCAGGAATCTCTCCATCGTCTATTTCCGGGCCGGCGAGCGCAGGAAGGCGGACCGGATCCTCCTGGACGCGGTGGCCACCTCTCCCGGCCTCCACTACGTGTGGGGGGCGCTCGGCACGATCCGCTCGCACATGGGTGACCGGGCCGGATCGAGAGAGGCGTACGAACGGGCCGCGCTCGAGGCGGAGAAGCTGCTGGAGCACTCTCCCGATGACGTCTTGCTCATGCTGGACATCGCCGGGTACCATGGGATGCTGGACAATACGGACGTCGCGGAGGACCTTCTCGAGAAGGCCCTCGCCGTGGAAGAAGACAGTTTTCTGACGCTGAAGCGTATCGGACAGGCGTACGAGGTCATCGGGAACCGCGATCGCGCGCTCGAGTTGATCGAGGAGGCCCTGCGGGGGGGCTATCCTCTGTCACGGATCGAGTCGAGCCCGGGGCTCAGGCGTCTCCGGGAGGACCCACGGTACGGCCGGATGCTGGACCGGTTGGGGCTCTCCAGAGACGGCTAGCCACCGGAGCGACTCGTAAGGAAGGGAGCGCGCCATGTCCACGAAGTCCGTTACCATCACGTATGCGGGCGGGAGCGGCGGCACTCTGACGCCCGGTTCGATCACGGCGACCGGTGGCGACAAGGTCGACTTCACGGCCGACGGGTCGAAGGTGACCGTCACCTTTCCCGACGACCGCATCTTCGGCGTCGAACACGTCTCGGTCGGAGACGGGACGACCGAGACGCTCACCGTCCAGCAGAATCCGCCGACCGGCGAGTTCGACTGCCCCGTTCACTGTCACGAGGTGCGAGGCGGAGGGGAAACGACGCCGGATCTCGAGATCGGCATCGGGAGCTGAACCCGGAGGAGGGAACCGAGATGAGCACGACCGCCTTCATGGAGAAGCACTTCCGGCATTTCAACGCCAGAGAAACGCTGGACGCGGCGCGGGGGTGGCGACGACTCCTCGATGAGGGTGGGGAGATGCTGCTCGCGATGGCGGGCGCGATGAGCACGGGCGAGCTCGGCATCTCGCTGGCATCGATGATCCGGGAGGGCAAGGTCCACGCCATCTCCTGCACGGCCGCGAACCTCGAAGAGGACGTGTTCAACCTGTTCGCGCATTCCGACTACGAGATGGTTCCTCACTACCGCAACCTCTCACCCTCCGATGAGGAGGACCTCCGGGACAGGGGCCTCAACCGGGTCACCGACACCTGCATCCCCGAGACCGTCATGCGACACACGCAGCAGGTTCTCGTGGAGATGTGGAAGGAGGCGGCCGAGCGCGACGAGCCGAAGCTCCCCTGGGAGTTCATCAAGGCGCTTCTCGACCGTGAGGAACTCCAGGAGCACTACGAGATCCCCAGGGAGAACTCGTGGGTCATCGCGGCCAGGGAAAAGGGCATACCTGTCTACTCTCCGGGCTGGGAGGATTCGACCCTCGGGAACATCTTCACGGCGATGGTGATGAACGGGACGGTCCCTTCGCACAGGGCGGTGCGGAGCGGCACCGAGCAGCTCGAACACCTGGCCCGCTGGTACGCGGAGCGCGCCGAGCGAGGAGTGCGGGTGGGCTTCTTCCAGATCGGCGGAGGGATCGCGGGCGACTTCTCGATCTGCGCGGTCCCGATGCTGATCCAGGACCTCGAGATGGACGTTCCGTACTGGGCCTACTTCGCGCAGATCAGCGACAGCACGACCTCGTACGGCTCCTACTCGGGAGCGGTGCCCGACGAGAAGATCACGTGGCACAAGCTCGACGTCGACACGCCGCGGTACATGATCAACTCGGACGCTTCCATCGTCGCGCCGCTCATTTTCGAGTACGTTCTCGGACTCTAGGACCCGGTCCCGCCTGAGGAGGCGCCCCGCTCGCGGGGCGCCGTTCTCAATTGTATCCCCGCCAGGGCGAGCGCCCTCAGATGCGGCGCCGGCACTGCCACATCGGCGAGTTCGCCGAACGCGACCCATCGATGGGAAGGCGGCGGGACCCGGCGGACAGGAACATCCCCGAGCAGCACCTTGAGCTCCACGCGGTGGCGCGTGACCGTGTAACGGAGCCTTCCGACCGGGTTCGCCGGGGGGCCGTCCGGGATCGGCCGCCCGGACCCGGCCGACGGCAGCCGCCAGAGCCCCTTCCACCAACCTCTCGGGTGCGGTTCGTCGGTCAGCAGCACGTGCCCGTCAGAGACCAGGACGAGGACCGCCTCCCTCAGGCGGACGGGCGCGGGCCCGGCGACGGCCCCCGGAAACGACGCGGGACGACCGGAGGCGTGCGCTCCGCAGGCGAACCGCGCCGGGCACACGGCGCAGTCGGGCTCCTTCGGCAGACAGACGAGCGCTCCGAGCTCCATCAGGGCCTGGTTGACGTCCCCGGGCCTGCCGCCGCTCACCAGGAGACCGGCCGTCTCGAGAAGCGCCCGGCGTGTGACCGCGCGCCCGACATCCCCCCGCAGCGCGCGAATACGCGCGAGGACACGCGCGACGTTCGCGTCGAGCACCGGCACCTCCTCCCCGAACGCGATGCTCGCGACGGCAGCAGAGGTGTAGGACCCCATCCCCGGCAGCTCCCGGAGCTCGCCCGCGGTCGCGGGAAGCCGTCCTCCGCGCTCCGACACGATCTCGCGCGCAGCGGCGTGCAGCCTACGGGCCCTGCTGTAGTACCCGAGGCCGGACCAGTGCGAGAGGACCTCGTCCACGGACGCCGCGGCAAGGGCCTCGACGGTCGGGAACTCCCCGATGAAGCGCGTCCAGTAGTCGACCACCCGGGCGACCTGCGTCTGCTGCAGCATGACCTCCGAGACCCAGATCGCGTACGGGTCCGACGTCCGCCTCCACGGTAGATCGCGGCGATGCGCATCGTACCATTCGAGCAGAGGACCCCTGAGGGGCTGAACGTCCGTCTCCTTCATGAAGGCCATCATATCGCCCCCGGCGGCGCCCCGCCAGCTCCGAGCCGCCCGGAACGGGGCCGTTCCTTGACATGGGGTCGTTCGTGCCCTATACAATGAAAGGTCACGACGCACCACGCGCGCTCGGTCGAAGCTCCTGAACGAAGCGCGACGAAGAGCCCGAAAGAAGGGCTGACCCGGACCCACGGTAGCCCGCTCGACATGTGGAGGATGAGATGGCCGAGGAGAAGAGGAACTACAAGGTCGGCGAGTCGGTTCCCGAGGAAGGCACGTACGTCTGCGAGATCTGCCACACCGAAGGCGGAGTCGACGAACATCATTTCCACGAAGGCGAGGAGTTCCCCGTCTGCATGAACTGCGGACACGCGACCTCGTGGAAGAAGACCCCGAAGAAGGAATAGACAGTGTCTGAAGCCCTATCCCGGAACACGCCGGGCGTCGCTCCCGAGACGCGCGGCCCAGAGGCGTTTGCCATCAAGGACTGCGCCCTTGCGGCCATTGCGACCGGCCGGCGCGCGCAGAACCTGAAGGAGCTCCGCACCGAGCTCGAGGCGATCGACCTCGACAGCGTCTACTATCACTTCTGGGGCGGACTCCTTCGGCCGCAGTTCGACGATCCGCGGTTCAACAACGATATCGCCCGTTGGGTCCACAGCGCCCTGCACAACACGGCGCTCGCCGAGAGGCTGAGCGTCATCGACCCGACCGACTTCGCCGACCTCGATGACCTGAGACAGGAGCTCATCGAGGTCCTCGAGGAGGAGCTGGACCAGAGCGAGGTCCTCCCATGGACCAGTCGCGAGGCCCAGTTCCACTTCATCAGGTCGCAGATCGTCGTCTTCGACACCCACAGGATCGTCGAGACACCGGGCGAGCTGCCCGGGGCCATCGCCGGGATGTCGAACGGCAGCGTGTTCTACCACTTCGTGGACGCCCGACGCCGGACCCCGGGCGGCGTGGACGACTTCCGCTCATGGCTCATGGACCTTCCGGGAGACTACGAGGAGCTCGCGCTCAGCTGCCAGAGCATCGACCCGTTCTATCAGACGCTCTCGGAGCTCAAGGCGGAGCTCGTCGAGGTCTTCACCAGACACCTTGGAGGTGACGTCTCGTGAGCGCGGAACTCGAACGCTACGCGGAGGTCGCCGGCGAAGAGGCGGTGGACCAGCTCCGGCAGCTGGCCCGCCCGCTCGAGAACACGCGCGTGGTGCACGTCAACTCCACGCGCGTCGGCGGAGGCGTCGCCGAGATCCTCGCGAAGCTCGTCCCACTGAAGAATGAGCTCGGCATCGACACGTCCTGGCTGGTCATCGAGGGCGACGGCGGGTTCTACGGGACCACGAAGTCGTTCCACAACGCGCTCCAGGGCAACCGCGTGACGGTCGGCGCCTCGGAGCTGGAACACTTTGAGGAGATCAACCGGAAGAACGCGGACGAGCTCAGGGACGAGCTCGAGAGCGCCGACGTCGTGTTCATACACGATCCTCAGCCGGCGCCGCTCCTGAGGATGTGTCCCAACAGGAAGGGGCGCTGGATCTGGCGCTGCCACATCGACGCCTCGCGTCCGTACCGTCCGATCTGGCGGTACCTCAAGGGGTTCCTTGGGGACTACGACGCGAGCATCTTCTCGCTGGCGGCGTTCTCTCACCGGCTTCCCCATCCCCAGTACCTCATCCCTCCGAGCATCGACCCCTTGAGCGACAAGAACCGGGAGCTCACGTCGGAGGAGATCACGTCGGTCTACGACGAGTTCGGAATCGACCCGGACCGTGAGATGATCCTGCAGGTCTCGCGCTTCGACCGCTTCAAGGACCCGGTCGGCGTCATCGAGGCGTACCGTCTCGCGAGGAAGTTCACGCCGACGCTCCAGCTCGTTCTGGCGGGCGGCAGCGCGACCGACGACCCGGAGGGCATGGCCGTCCTCGAGGAGACGAAGCGCGCAGCGGAAGGCGACCCGGACGTCCACATACTCCTTCTTCCGCCGGACGCTCATCTCACCATCAACGCGCTCCAGCGCGCGGCCGACATCGTGCTGCAGAAGTCGATCCGCGAGGGGTTCGGTCTGACGGTGGCCGAGGCCCTGTGGAAGGGCAAGCCGGTCATCGGCGGAGACACCGGCGGCATCCGTCTGCAGGTGGTCAACCACCAGACGGGATTCCTCGTGTCGACGCCGGAGGGCGCCGCGCTCCGCATCAGGTACCTCCTGCATCACCGCGACCGGCTCGAGCAGATGGGCGAGCAGGCGCGCTCCTTCGTCTGCGATAACTTCCTCCTCACGAGACATCTGCGCGAGTACCTGACTGTCATGCTGGCGCTGGAACACCAGCTCGGCGACAGGATAGAGCTCGCATGAGCGACGCCGGCAGAGACATCGCCGGCGCAGGAAGCGCGACCGGACGGCCGGACGAGAACCTGATCGAGGTCCCGGGCGTGCCGGACCTCTGGGAGCGGGTGCGCGACGCCTCGTCGCGGTGTCTCGTGCTCGACTACGACGGCACCATCGCGCCGTTCCACCGTGACCGGATGAAGGCCCGTCCCCTCGAGGGCGTGGTGCCGCTTCTCGAGGAGATCCGGGACGCCGGGAACACTCACCTCGCCATCATGACGGGCCGGCCGCTCTCGGAGCTCCTTTACCTCCTCGGCGAGATCGGGGTCCCCGTCAGCGCAAGCCAGGGAACCGAGTTCCACTACCCCGACGGGACCGACCTCAGCATCGAGCCCACCGAGAAGCAGACCGAGCGTCTCGACCGGGCGATGCGGGAGGCTCTCGAACTCGGGTTCGATGGCGACGTCGAGCGGAAGAACGCGTCGGTGGCGCTTCACACGAGACCGATGCCGCCCGATGAGGCGCGTGAGGCCGAGGACAGAGTGTCGGCCCTCTGGGAGAAGGACGCCACGGAGCACGACCTCGAGGTCCGCCGGTTCCTGGGCGGAGTGGAGCTCCGGGTGCTCGGCATCGACAAGGGAACGGCGCTGCTGGAGCTCCTCGGAGACGTCTCGACCGACACGCTCTGCGTCTACGTGGGCGACGACGAGACGGACGAGGACGCGCTTCGGGTCGTACGCGATCTCGGAATAGGGATCAAGGTGGGAAGCCCCGATCGTCCGACTCACGCGCGTGGACGGTTGGACGCACCGGAGGACGTGCGCTCGCTCCTGCGCGGGTGGATCGATGTGACGAAGGGAGAGTGAGGACCGTGGAGGCGGGAGACGTTCAGAGACTCGTGGTCGTGTCCAACAGGCTGCCGATCGTGCTCAGCAGGGACGACGGGAAGTGGCACGTGGAGCCGGGCTCGGGCGGCCTGGTGACGGCCCTGGCGCCGGTCCTCCGGGACCGCGGCGGCCTCTGGATCGGATGGCCGGGAACGACCGACGAGAACGGTCTCGACGACGCGCTCAGAGCTCACGAGGAATCGGTCGGCTACTCGCTGGTGCCGCTCCCCCTCACGGCGCGCGAAGTGGAACAGCACTACCGCGGCTTCTCCAACGAGGTCGTCTGGCCGCTCTTCCACGACCTCCAGTCGCGCTGCAACTTCGATCCCTCGTACTGGACGACCTACGAGGAGGTCAACCGCCGCTTCGCCGAGGTCATCGCCGAGAACACAGGTCCCGGCGATTTCGTGTGGATCCACGACTATCATCTGCTGCTGGCGGCCCGGGAGCTCCGGTCGATGGGATACGAGGGGAAGCTCGGGTATTTTCTTCACATTCCGTTCCCCCCGCTCGACGTGTTCATCAAGCTTCCCTGGCGCTCAGAGGTCCTCTCCGCTCTCCTCGACTACGACCTCGTGGGGTTCCAGACGATGCGCGACCGCAGGAACTTCGTGCACAGTCTGAGGACGCTCGTCTCCGAGACCGGCACCTGCGGCCGCGGCCAGGTCTGCGACCTCGAGGTGCCTCCGAAGAAGCTCCGGATCGGCGCCTTTCCGATCAGCATCGACTACGACGAGTTCGAGGGGATGGCCAGGAGCTCCGAAGTCTCGGAGAGGGCCTGGCACATCCACGAGAAGTTCCCCAATCAGCAGATCATCCTCGGCGTCGACCGCATGGACTACACGAAGGGCATCCCCTACAGGCTCGAGGCCTTCCGGGACGCGCTCCGTCGCTACCCGGACCTGCAGCACCGGGTCACACTGGTGCAGGTCGTCGTGCCGAGCCGTCGCGGTATCCCCGAATACGAGAGCCTCAAGATGGAGATCGAGCGGCTCGTGAGCGAGATCAACGGCGAGTTCACGACGCACGGTTGGGTGCCGATCCACTACATCTACCGGTCGCTCTCGAGGCCCGAGCTCATAGCGTACTACCGGACGGCGGAGATCGCGCTCATCACGCCCTTAAAGGACGGGATGAACCTCGTGGCCAAGGAGTACTGCGCCTCGAGCCTCGAGGAGAGCGGCGTGGTGATACTGAGCGAGTTCGCGGGCGCCGTCGGAGAGCTCCAGCACGAGGCGCTTCTCGTCAACCCCTACGACGTCCGGGGCGTGGCCGACGCCATCCATCGCGCCTTCACGATGGACCCGTGGGAGCGTCACGCGCGGATGCACCGCCTGAGGAAACAGGTCAAGCGGCACGACATATTCTGGTGGGTCGATTCGTTCCTCGAGGCCTCGATCTCGAAGAACCTGGACAACTTCCCCGTACTGCAGGAGTTCACGCCGGGGATCGATGCGGAGACGGCCTAGTCCCGAATCGTCGATGAGGAGGATCATCATGCGTGCGTTCTGGCTTCTCGCTCTCGCTGTGGCGGTCGCCGCCCTCGCCTGGGGCTGCGCCGAGGAGGAGAACCCGTTCGCTGAGCGGCTCGAGAAAGCCGACGAGAGCTTCAACGCGAGGCTCTATGAGGACGCCGGGCTGGAGTACGAGGCCATTGCGGAGGACGCGATAGCGGCCGGCGACACGACCACCTACGTCGAAGCCTGCGCCATGCGCGCAAGGACCCATCTCATCGCGGGACGGATCGAGGAGGGACGCGGCTGGCTCGACCAGGCCGGCGCCCGGGCCGACAAGACCGACACACCGGCCTACTCGAGATACCTGGGCGTCCGCGGGCGTTTCGAGTGGCAGGCGGACCAGGAACCCGCGAAGGCCAGCGAGACCTTCCGTGAGATGTTCACCTACTGCCAGACGCGCGAGGAATGGGAGCGGGCCGTCGACGCCGCCCACATGGTCGCGCTGACCGGCTCCCCGGAAGAGCGCTTCGAGTGGGCCAGGCGGGGCATCGCCATGGCCGACTCGGGCAAGCTCGAGGAGTGGCTGGGGCCGCTGTGGAACAACCTCGGATGGGACTACCTGGACGCGGGGCATTACGAGCAGGGGCTCGACGCGCTCGAGAAGGCCCGCGAGTACCACTACAGGCACGGCGACTCGCTGTCGCGGCTCATCGCCGACTACTCGGTGGCCCACGCGAAGATGAAGCTCGGCCGACTCGCCGACGCGAAGCTCATGATGCGCGAGGTCTTCGACACGGCCGAGAGAATGCACGAGAAGGGCAGCCCGAACGGCATCGAGTGGATGGGCATGAGCCGGTGGGACCTGGGTGAGATCGCCGTGGCCGAGGGCGAGACCGCCGTGGCCATCGACCTCATGACGACGGCCCTCGACGAGCTCGAACAGGCGGGCATGCCCGAGTGGGCTCCGGAGGACTTCGCCGAGCGGCAGGAACGCCTCGAGGAGATCAGGGACTCATGAACAGGCCGCGCCCGTCGCCCTTCTCGGCGCACTGGTCGCTCGACCCGGACGTGGTCTTCCTGAACCACGGGTCGTTCGGAGCGTGCCCTCTTCCCGTCCTGTCATACCAATCGAGGTTCCGGGCGCGGATGGAGCGCGGGCCCGTTCAGTTCCTTGTGAGGGACCTCGGACCGCTGCTGGACGAGGCCCGGAACGCCCTCGCGCGCTTCGTCGGCTCCGACCCGGACGACATCGCGTTCGTCCGGAACGCCACCACGGGCGTCAACACGGTCCTCCGCTCGCTCACCTTCCGCCCGGGTGACGAACTCCTCACGACGACCCACGAGTACAACGCCAGCCGGAACGCCCTCGATTTCGTCGCCGACCGGTCGGGGGCCACCGTGCGGGTCGTCGACATCCCCTTCCCCATCGACTCCGAGGACGAGGTCGTCGAAGCGGTCGTGGAGGCCCTGACGTCGCGAACGAGGCTCGGGCTCTTCGACCACGTCACGAGCCTGACCGGGATGGTCTTGCCCATCCGGCGACTCGCCGTGGCGCTCTCGGAACGCGGGGTCGACACGCTCGTCGACGGGGCGCACGCGCCGGGGATGCTGGCGCTCGACATCGAAGAACTCGGTGTCGCCTACTACACGGGGAACTGCCACAAGTGGCTCTGCGCTCCCAAGGGAGCGGCGTTCCTCTGGGTCCGCCCCGACCGGCAGGAGCGCGTCCGCCCCCTCGTCATCAGCCACGGGGCGAACGCGAAACTGGAGGGAAGGTCGCGCTTCCGGGTGGAGTTCGACTGGACGGGGACGTGGGACCCGAGCGCCTATCTGTCGGTTCCCCGCGCGCTCGCGTTCATGGGCTCACTGCTGCCCGGAGGCTGGAACGAGCTCATGGAGAGGAACCGCTCACTGGCCCTTAACGCGCAGCGCATCCTGACCGAGGCGCTCGACGCGCCGGTCGCCTGCCCCGACAGCATGGTCGGCGCGCTGGCGGCCGTCCCTCTCGGCAGCGGGCCCTACCACTTCGACACGACGGCCCTCGCGTTCGACCCCATGGAGGAAGTGCTCAGGGACCGCTACCGAGTCGAGGTTCCGGTGCTGGCCTGTCCGTCGGGCCCGGCCGGCATCCTCCGCGTCTCGGCCCAGATCTACAACACGCCCGAGCAGTACGCCTACCTGGCCGACGCGGTGTCGGACATCAGGTCGACCGGGATCTCCGCGACGTAGATGAGCTCGCGGTCCCGGTTCTCCAGGAAGCCCTCGAGCATATACTCGACGCTGGGCTCGACAACTCCGTGGAACACGGTATCGCCGTCGGCCACGACCGTGATCGGCTCATCGAGATTGAACATGCCCGGGTGGACGAGCACCCTCAGCCGCCCGACCCGCGACGTCTCGAGGTCGACCAGGTTCGCGGACGCGAGGGCCCGCACCATCCCCGACGGACGGTCCCGCTTGAAGAGCAGGTAGTTCGAAATGTCGGGCAGCGCGCCCGAGAGCTCGACCCGCTCTCCCTCTCTCTCCACCGTCATCACGAACCCGTCGCCGCGCGAGACGGTCGCCTTCCACGCGTCGAGGTCCTCGACGGTCGTGAGGGTCATCCCGTCCGCGTCGACGATGACATCGCCGGCCAGGAGGCCCATCTCGTTCGCGGGGTAGTCGCCCTCGACGACGCTCGCCACGAGAACGCCGTCGGTCTCAGCCTCATAGTCGGGATGAAAGCCGATGGTCACGCGGTCGTCGACCAGGCCGACGTTGTGGTCCACGTGCCACGGCGCCGGCTCGGCGTTGACGACGCGGTCGATGGCCAGCCAGCGACACGCTCCGAAGTCCGCGTCGGCCGTCTCCCAGACGACCCTCGGGGGCAGCGGATCCCTCGGGTGCCGCTCGAGGAACTCCATGATGAAGGGAAGCTCGTCCTCGCCGTAGTCGAAGTCGTGTTCTCCCGGAAGCTCCCGGTAGAGGATGTCGGCCCCGGCGTCCTGCGCCATCCGGATGGTCGGACGCATCCTTGCGGACGGATAGAGCCCGTCGTCGAACGTCGTGACCGCGTGGACCGGCGTGTTGGCCATGTTGGGCGCGTACGTCGCGAGGTCGCCGTCGAGGCTGCCGACCCCCATGTGACCGTTGAGCGCCAGGAAGGCTCCGTAGTCGTTCGGCGCGACCATTGCATGAAGGAAGGACGCCGACGCGCCGTCTGAGAACCCGCCCATCCACACGCGGTCGTCGTCGATGCTGTACTCCCGTTTGGTCCAGCGCACGAGGTCCGAGATGTTCTTCATCCCGACCTCGTCCCACCAGGTCGCGCCCTCCTGCCCGAACGGCAGCGCGACGATGATGCCCTCACCGAGCGCGGCGCTCACCAGGCTGTAGTCTGCGACGTACGAGATGGGGTCCTCCTCGACCTCCGCCCGCGACACTCCGCCGTGCAGCACCACAAGAAGCGGCGTCGGAGTGGAAGGATCGTACCCCTCGGGAGCCGCGATGACCCAGGGCCGCTCGACGCCGTCAGCGCACTCATGCATGATGAGCCTCGGACGTCCGACCGAGTCGGGCATCGCGTGGTCTCTCGAGCGGAGAGCGTCCCCCACCTCTCGCCAGTCGGGGTCCGCTCTGACGACGTCCCGGACGAGCGCCGAGACGTCCTCTTCGGGCCCGGCCTCGAGAACCTGCCGAAGGTCGTCACTCCAGTCGCCCCGGGCGGGCGCCACGAACAGGGCGAACACGACGAGCGTGACAACGAGACCGATCGGTGCTCTCATCGCTCCTCCCGCGTCTGACAGGGTCACCTGTCCTGTTGCGTGAACTGCGTTCCCGTGGTGCCGTACGGCGCGACCAGGCTAAGGGATGTGGACCGTCAGGTCGAAGACGTTCTTGAGGAAGAAGAGCCCGACGAACGTGATGAGGAGGGCGATGACGGGGGTGGCCACCCAGCCCGCGGCGATCCGCCCGAGCACCCCGTACCGGATCCCGCGTCCGCCGCGGGCGACCGCGATGCCCATGACGGCACCGATGACCGCCTGCGAGCTCGACACTGGAACCAGAGGGAGCGCCGGAAGACCGACGGAGACGAGCCAGTTCCTCAGGATCTCCGAGGCGAAGATGTAGAGCACCACCGACTGCGCCAGGACCACGATGAGCGCCGTCACGGGGGTCAGTTTGAAGATCGCCTTGCCGACGGTCATCATCACGCGATGCGAGTACGTATAGATGCCGACGGCTATCGCGGCCCCTCCAAGGAAGTAGAGCGCCTGCGCGTTCGAGAGGCCGAGGCCGCCGGCCAGCCGGATGGAGCCCTCGGGGAAGGCCGGCACGAACACACCCATGACGTTGGCGATGTTGTTCGCGCCGAGCGCGTACGCTCCGAAGGCCCCGCTCGCGAGAAGCGCGACGCGCGTCAGGGTGTCGAGTCTGAACAGGTGGATCCGGCAGCAGAGCAGCGTTCGCCTGAGGACCCAGTAGAGGAGCGCCGCGAAGACGCCCGCCAGGATCGGCGACGCCACCCAGGCTCCGACGATCCTCGTGAGGAGCGCCGGATCGGTGGAAGTGCTCGTGAACAGGTTCCAGCCGACGATGCCCCCCACGATCGCCTGCGAGACCGAGACCGGGAGACCCGACTTGGTCATGAGTCCGACGGCCAGCGCCGCGGCCAGCGCAACCATGAACGACCCCGCCAGCGCGTTGACCGCGCCCAGGTCGCCGAGGGTATCGACGGGGCCTGCGCCCGAGATCACGGCCCCGAGCGTCACGAACAGGCCGCCCGTGATGGCCGCTGTCCGGAACCGGATCATCTTGGTCGCCACGGCGGTCCCGAAGACGTTGGCGGCGTCGTTGGCGCCGAGAGTCCAGCCGAGAAGGAGTCCGCTGGACAGGAAGAAGAGCAGCATGCGATCGAGTTCCTTCCCCGGTCACACCGCGCCTGCGCGGAACCGCCGCGCGGCGTCCGGCGCGCCTAGACGAACCGCTTGATCGCCGAGATGGCGAGGCGCTCGCCGACGTCCTCGGCCTCGTCCGCGACCATGTCGATGTAGAGCACGAAATCGTCGAGATGGATCTTCCGGGCCAGCTCGATGTCCTTGTCGAAGATCCGGCGTTTGAGGCGTTCGGCTACGGCGTCGGCCTCCTTCTCCCAGAACTTGACCTTGTGCACCCGGTCGGTCACGGAGCGGTCGTTGACGAAGTATGCCCTGATGCCCTGGATGAGCTCGTCGACGGCGCGGCCCCCGAAGCACGCGAGCTCGATGTAATCGTCGGCGAGGTCCTCAGGCACACGGGGCCGCTGCACGGAGAAGCGCATGAGCGCGGTCTTCGTGTTGTTGATGACCTCGTCCGTGCGTTCAAGGAGACCCAGCACGTCGCCGCGCGACTCCGGGATCAGCGTGTAGGTGTAGAGCTGACGCTCGACATCGAGTCTCAGCGTGTCCGCCTCCTTCTCGAGGTCGCTCACGCGCTCCCTTCTGCGCTCGAAGTCGTCGCTCTCGCCGTGCATGTAGTCCTTGATGGCCTCCTGGAAGAGCAGCCCGACGTCCGTCGCGGTGTCCAGGAAACGCTCGATCTGGGCCTCAAGGGCTTTCGTCTTCGCGAAGAGTCTCTCCATGCCTTCACCTCGTCTGGAATTTCGCCGTGCCCGCATCAATAGAGTGGCACGGCGGCATCTCGTCCCCTGGACGGTCGCGTCGGGCGCGGGCTCTTCGCCCCCGGTGCCGCCCGCCGCGGCTCGAGGCGCACGCGGTCGCGGCGTCGTCGACGTTGGCGCGCATCCTCGCCGGAAGTCAAGCGCCCGTGGGCGTTTGTGTGACCCCGAGCATACGGCAAGGACGGTGCCGCATCAAGCGACGGCGGCCGTTTTCTGAACATTACCCTAACACTTGCATATATGGCCATTCGCGCACATAATCTGGAGCATGGCAGACCGAGAGCAGTCCGAGTTCGACTTCAGACAGGACGCCGGGGTGCTGAAGGCCCTCGCCAGCGAGCCGCGCCTGAAGATCGTGGCGCGCCTGGCCCGGGGGCCCGAGTGCGTGTGTGAGCTGGCGGAGCTTCTGGGAAGCGACCAGTCGACCGTGTCGCGCCATCTGGGCGTGCTTCGCGCGGCGGGCATCATCGACGGCCGCCGGGACGGCCAGCACGTCTTCTACAGACTCAGTGCGCCGTGCGTTCTCTCGTTCCTTGAGTGCGCGGCCAGGGTACGACAGGAAGGAGCGTCCACCTCTGAACCCGCGGATTGATCTCAAGGCGTTCGCTCTCATCGTCGCGCTCTTCCTCATCTTCTACTTCGTGCCGTTCGATGCCCCACCGGTGGAGAACGCGATCTTCGAGGCCCTCGCTCTCGTGCAGTGGTACGCGAGGGAGCACATGCTCTTCGGCCTGCTCCCGGCCTTCTTCCTCGCCGGGGCCATCAGCGCGTTCGTGTCGAAGGCCGCCGTGATGAAGTACCTGGGCGCGAGGGCCCATCGCTTCGTCGCCTACGCCGTGGCCTCCGTCTCGGGCTCCGTTCTCGCCGTGTGCAGCTGCACCATTCTCCCGCTCTTCGCCAGCATCTACTCGCGCGGCGCGGGCCTCGGGCCCGCCACGACGTTCCTCTACTCGGGCCCCGCCATCAATGTACTGGCCATCATCCTGACGGCCCGCGTCCTCGGAGCGAGGATCGGCATCGCGCGGGCCCTCGGCGCCGTGGGCTTCAGCATCGTCATCGGCCTCCTGATGCATCTCTTCTTCAGGAAGGACGAAGCGGCCCGGGCCGAAAAGGCGATGCAGGTTCCTGAGCCGGTCTCGGAGCGGCCCGCGTGGAAGTCGCTCGTGACCTTCGCGGCGATGGTCGCGGTGCTTGCTTTCGCGAACTGGGAGGCGCCCGCCTCAGAAACCGGCTTCTGGCAAGTGGTCTACTCGGTCAAGTGGCCCCTCGCGGGGGGCGCGGCCGCTCTGCTCGGCCTTCTGCTGGTCAGGTGGTTCGGCGTGCGGGCATGGCTCGCCGGCCTCGTGGGCGTCGTGGTGCTGGTTCTCTCGTTCATCTCGCCGGGAAGGCCGCTCGTTCCTTTTCTCGCAGGCGTCGGCGGACTCATCCTCGTCGCCGGAACGGGGACGGACGAGACCAGATCTTGGATGGAGGGCACGTGGGGCTTCGCGCGGCAGATCCTGCCGCTGCTTCTCGTCGGCATCGTGGTGGTCGGAGCGCTGCTCGGCCGGCCCGGACACGATGGGCTCATTCCGGCGCGCTGGATCGACATGTTCGTCGGCGGAAACTCCGTCCGCTCGAACCTGGTCGCCGCGCTCGCCGGTGGGCTGATGTACTTCTGCACTCTGACCGAGGTCCCCGTGGTGCAGGGCCTCATGGGAGCCGGCATGGGCGAGGGCCCGGCGCTGGCGTTCCTCCTGGCGGGTCCGGCGGTGTCGCTGCCCAACGTGCTCATCATGCACAGCGTGGTGGGCACCAGGAAGACGGCCGTCTATCTGACGCTCGTCGTCACGCTGGCCACGGCGACGGGTGTCCTCTTCGGTCTGTCGGGGGCATGACAGGGCGGGGCCTCAGGGCATTGGTCCGGGGACGTGACCGAACGGGCGCGGCCTCAGGGCGACGGTCTGACAAGGCAATCGCCGACCGTCGCGCCGACATCGCGGGCTATCACCGGGCATTTCACGCGAAGAAGAAACACGACCTCCCTTCCCGCTCCGCTCAGCGTCTCGTAGTTCCCCTGACCCTTGGCGATGACACAATCAGCCTGGTGGAAGCGCTCGAGAAACTCCTCCCCTGCCTGTCCGATGAGCGTTCCCGGCGCGTCGCCTCCGCTGTCCATGATCTCGGCGACCGCATCGATGCCGGCTGCCACGGCGTCCGCTCTGGTCGCATCGTTGATGACGGGGCGCCCCCGGACCGCGTACGTGAGCCGGTCGGCCGGGATCTCCGCAAGCAGGACACGGTCGAACACCGTCTCCCCGGCGTTGTCGCCGATGTAGAGAACGTCGTCCCCCGAACCGCAGAGCTCTCTCAGTCGCTCGAGCCCGACCGGGTCGAGCGGCGCGCGAAGCGCGTCCTCGAGCGAAGACCGGAGGTCGTCGACCCGGAGGTCTGGGTGTGAGCCGAGGTCGATGATGTTGCCGGCGATCGCGACCCGAACGGCTGTCTCGAAGCGGTCCCGGCTCTCGTCCACGAGCCCCTGGAGCTCGGGGAGGATCTCGAGAGCGGCGTCCGTGAAGGACCGCTTGATCGCAGCGTAGGGGTCATCGTTACCGGTGACGCGGCGCACGATGGCGTGGATGACGCGGCCCATCTCAGGCGGGGTTCGGGAGAGATCGAGCGACGCCACGCGCGAGGCGACGTCACGCAAGACGGCCTCGTGAAGGGCCGGATCCGGCGTCGCCATCCGCGCGGCCCGCAGCGCCTGGTCCATGAAGCACGGGACGCACTCGAGATACGTGCGCATGGAGGCTCCTCCTCGCTTGATTGAGTGGAGCCTCAGCATACCACAGACTGAGACCGGGAGCACGAACGCTCCGGAACAAGGTCGGAACCCGAGACACGAACGCCCCGCAACACAATCGACCCCCCGGAGCCGGGGGGCCGATCGACGCGCGATCGCGCGCGTGAGCCGGGCAAGCCCGGCTGCGGGGTCCGTTTGTGTGCCGCTTCGTTCGCTATCCAGCCATGCCGAGCATCAGGTTCGCGCGCGGCCGTCTGTCGCGTTCCTCAGGCAGCGGGTCGGGATCCGAACCATCAAGGCACCAGTCGCAGTAGTCGTAGCCCTCGTCGAACGCCTGGGCCAGCGTGTCCGGCCTGAACCCTACCGCTCTTCCGCGGTCGACGAGGTCCTGAACGAGGCAGTCCTCACACTCCTCGTGCCGACGGTCATGAACGACCCCCTGCTCGGCGTCGCCGATGAAGCGAGACCCGTTGATGTTTGTCAGGCGATGCGCCACGTCTCTCCCCCCCAGTTCACACGTGAACAGTTGCGGTGCGTCAGCCGCAGCCGCTGACCGGACTCCCGGCGCCACCGGAGGCCCGGACGGCTACGTTGTCACAAACGCAAGCTCCGTGCCGGTTCCAGGGAGTCAAGCATTGTCTCAGCTAAGTCTATCTATATAGGGCATTTATGAGGACCGGGGGGCTTCAGGCCGTTCCGAAATCGGCCCTGTCGGAGCACCGAACCGTCGGGTTGGCCCGACAGGTTCGGTCGAGTTGAGCGGTACATTCCTGACTGTGTGCCATCAAAGGACTGTCGGGCCAACCCGACGTGTGTCGGACCGACCCGACAGATTGGGAGAAGAAAAACTTCGAGGCCCGTCGGAGGAGCAATTGCCCTCGAGAATCAGCTCTTGTCCACCTCGACGAGCTCGACGAGACGCTCGACGAGCGCCTCGAACGCGGTGGCGCCCGGCGTGCCGCCGGTCAGATACTGCTCGAGTCCACCGGTGTCCCCGGCGACGACCATCGCCGGGTCGAGCGGCACGGCGCCGAGGAACGGGGCGCCGGCCTCCTCCGCGAGCGCCTTGCCGCCGCCGGCGCCGAATACGTCGCTCGTCTCGCCGCAGTGCGGGCACGCGAACCCGCTCATGTTCTCGACGACCCCGAGCACCGGGAGGTTGACCTTGCGGGAGAACGCGATCGAGCGTCGTACGTCGCTCACGGAGAGCACCTGGGGCGTCGTGACGATGACGGAGCCGTCCGCGTTGTCGATGAGCTGCGCGACGGCAAGCGGCTCGTCTCCGGTCCCCGGCGGGGAGTCCACGATGAGGTAGTCCAGCTCGCCCCACTCGACGTCCTTCAGGAACTGCTTGATGAGGCTGTACTTCAGAGGACCCCGCCAGATGACGGCGTCGTCGGGGCCCGTCAGCAGGAACCCGACCGACATGACGCGGACGCCTTCGTCCGTCGTCGCGGGGTTGATGGATTTTTCGGTCCCGGTCACCTGCCCTTTCTCCAGCCCGAGGAGCCTCGGCACGCTCGGCCCGTGGATGTCGACGTCCAGAAGTCCGACCCGGCGCCCGCGCGCGCCGAGAGCGACGGCGAGTCCCGCTGCGACCGTGCTCTTCCCTACACCACCCTTCCCCGACAGCACGAGGATCTTGTGATCGATCAGACAGAGCCGTCTGGCGAGCGCCTGCCTGTCAGCGTACTCCTGGTCGCTCTCGCCTTGCTGCCGGCTCTTCGCTCCGCAGGACTCGGCGGAGCAGTCCTCGCACGAACTCCTCTCCTCCGGCATCATCCCTCCTTCGCGTACGGTCTCATCAGATCCTCGATGCGCTGCCAGAGAAGCCGCAAGGTCGCCGCGGCGGCGCCGTCCGACGATTCTACGACGCTTCTGCCCTCCAGCTGCGCCCTGGTAACGGCCCTATCGTAAGGTATGAGGCCGACAACGGGAAGGCCAACCTTGTGGCACCACTCCTCGACGCCGTGAGAGACCTCGGCGTTCAGGTCCCACCGGTTTATCGCCACGACCATCGGCGTATCGAGGGTTCTCGAGACTTCAAAGACCCTCTCCAGGTCGTGTCGCGCCGACAGTGTCGGCTCCGTGACGGCCAGTGCGAGGTCTGCTCCGGTGAGCGAGGCGATGACGGGGCACCCGATGCCGGGCGAGCCGTCGTTCAACACGAGCGGGCTGCCGGTCCTCTCCGCCTCCGCCCGCGCCTCGCGACGGACGACCGAGACGAGCTTGCCCGAGTTCTCGGCGCCCGGTCTGAGCCGCGCGTGGACCAGAGGCCCGGCCGGCGTGTCCGAGATGAACCACTCGCCGACCTCCGCCTCCGAAAGCAGAACGGCGCCTCTCGGACAGACAATGTCGCAGACGCCGCAGCCCTCGCAGAGGTACGGGTTGACGACCGCCACCCCGTCCTGAAGCTCGACCGCCGCGAAGCGGCATCTCTCAACGCACTCTCCGCAGCCGCAGCAGATGTCCGGGGCGATGGACGCGGTACATCCGGCCGCGAACGACTCGCGCCGCCTCTCGACGGGCGAGAGCACGAGATGGAGGTCCGCGGCGTCGACATCGCAGTCGGCGATTACCACGTTCTCGGCCAGAGCCGCGAGCGATGCGACCACGCTGGTCTTGCCGGTCCCCCCTTTTCCGCTGGTCACGGTGAGCTGCTTCACGAGCGACCTCCCGACTCTCCGACGCCGGTGAGAGCGGCTCTCAGTTCATCCATCGTCGCCGCGTAGTCGGGGACCGTGAGCACCGGATGCTCTCCGCCTGAGCAGAGCTCGGCGATGTGTCGCTTCTCGGGGAACGAGGCCAGTACGGCGAGCCCGGCCTTCGCCGCGGCCGCGTGACCCCGGCCCGAGCCGTCGTCCTTGTTGACGACGACGAAGGCGGGGCGACCCAGGTCGCTCACGAGCTCCGTCGCCAGCGAGAAATCGTGAAGGCCGAACGGCGTCGGCTCGACGACCAGGAGAACCGCTTCAGCGGAAACCAGGGTCTCGACGACCGGACAGGACGTGCCCGGCGGCGCGTCGAGCACCTGCAGCGAGGCGTCCGGCGCGAGTTTGACGACCTCTCTCAGAACGGGCATCGGCATCGCCTCCCCGACGGTCAGCAGTCCGTCGATGTGCCTGACGGGTCCCGCCGTGCCCGACCTGACGATTCCGACCTCGCGGCGCCCCTCGCTGATGGCGCCCACCGGACACACCAGGCCGCAGGCGCCGCAGGCGTGGCAGAGTTCGGGGAAGCTCAGCACGCGGTCTCGCGCGACGGCGAGGGCGCCGAACCGACAGGCTTCGACGCACCGTCTGCACAGGGTGCAGCTCGTCTCATCGATGACGGGAACGCGCGTCGCGACCTCTGTGGTCCGGTCGATCCGGGGCTTCAGGTAGATGTGACCGTTCGGTTCCTCGACGTCGCAGTCGACGTAGGCCACGCTCTTTCCGACGGCGGCCGCCGAGAGCGCGAGGCCCGTCGCGATGGTCGTCTTCCCCGTGCCGCCCTTGCCGCTCGCCACAGCGATCCGCACGAAAGACCCCCCATTGGTACGGCGGCCGGGACCCGGGATCCCGGCCGCCCGACGACAGCTACTCCGCCTCGTCGTTCTGAAGCTCCGCCAACCGGCGGCGGATCTCGTCCAGCGCCTCTTCGAGCTGCCCGGCCTGTTCCTTCAGGGCCCGCATCTCGTTCTCGGGCGTCGGCGGCGCGGGCGCGTACCCAGGCACGCCATACCGGGCCCAGCCGGGCACTCCGGTCGCGTAGTACATGTGGCGGTAGCCGCGTCCCGCGCGGCCACCCCAGCCCCGGCCGTACCATCCCCGACCGGGCACGTTCATGTAGCCCGGGACACCATGGCCGGCGCAGAAGCCGGCGCCGCGTCCCGTCATCGGTCCCTGTCCCATCGGTCCTGTTCCGTCTCCGCGTGGCATTGTCGTCCCTCCGTTTCTACCGCGCATTCCTCTCACGGAACGCCGCGAGCGCTTCGCGGACGCTCCCCTCAGCACCGAGTACCGTCTGGATGCCGGCGGTCGACAGCACCCGCTCCGCGTTCGGTCCCAGCCTCCCGGTCAGGACGACGTCCGCGCCCGCGTCCACGACCCGCTGCGCTGTGGTCACGCCAACTCCCGACCGGCCCTGCGCGTTCTCCGTGTTGTCGATGGTGGTCGTCTCTCCCGACTCCGTGTCGAACACGAAGAGCCACAGAGCTCGTCCGAACCTGCTGTCGACCGGGCTCGTCTCCTCCGGTCCCGTTGAGGTGATCGCTATCCTCATCGCTGCCCCCTTCCTCGTCCAGGCCCACGTCGTGCGCGCCTCCGCCGTCCCGCTCGCATTCCGCCTCCGCAGCCCGGAAGGCGGTATCGCGCGTCGGCCAGCGTTCCGGCCACGTACGCTCCGGCGACCTCATCGGCCGGGCCCGTGACCCACGGAACGATGTTCGTGCCCGAAGCGGCGATCAACCTCGCCAGCTCTCCGGACACGGCCCCGCAGATCAGCACGTCGACGCCAAGTTCACGCACCGACGCCGCCGTTGCAGCGACAGAGCCGGTCGCCAGGCGCCGGATGACCCTTCGAACGGGAGCCGAGTCCTCGATCTCCACGATGAGGACTCTCTCCGCCGCGTCGAGCACGGGCGATACGTGGTCGTTCCATATGGGAATTCCGAGGCGCATCTTGAACCTCCACTCACACAGTACAGCAGAGGCCGTGCCAATGTGGCACGGAAGACACGGAGATAGAGCTAAACGATTGTATCACAGTAAATTACGAGGACTCCTGGAAGCGCAACCGGGGCGCCGCATGCGGGAGAGTGAATGCAGGAGTGCACACTACGGAAGCGAATGTGGTGCAGATACGCAACCCACGTGGACAGGGAGACTCCAAGGGGAACCTCGGGCGCCGGGGGAAGACACGGGGCGTTCCGAGTGGACCGTTGCCCTCAGCGATCGGGGGCCTCGATGCCGAGCCGCTTCATCTTTCGCCAGAGGGTCGTCTTGTGGACGCCGAGTTCCGTCGCGGCCGCGGTCCGCCGCCAGCCGGTGCGCTCGAGCGTGCGGATGATGAGCTCCCGCTCCGCGTCCTCGAACGTATCGGCCGTGTCGGTCCCGGTACCTCGTTTCACCGAGTCAGGGAGGTGTCGGGCCCGAATGGTGCTCCCCTTCGCAACGATGAAGGCGTGTTCGATGACGTTCTCGAGCTCCCGGACGTTTCCCGGAAGCTGGGCCCGCATCAGGAGAGAGAGGGCGGTCCGGTCGATGCCCGTTATCTCCTTGCCCTTGAGCCTTCTGAAGCGCTCGATGAAGTGGTCCACGAGATACGGGATGTCGGCGCGCCGCTCCCGGAGCGGGGGCAGCGTGAGCGGGAAGACGTTGATCCTGTAATAGAGGTCCTGCCGGAAGTCCCCCTCCTCCACGAGCTGCTCGAGGTCCTTGTTCGTCGCGGCGATGACGCGCGCGTCCGAGTGCTCCGTCTCCGAGGCGCCGAGCGGTTCGAACGTGCCGTCCTGCAGTACCCTGAGAAGGCGCGACTGGAGGCCGGGCGAGACGTCCCCGATCTCGTCGAGGAAGATCGTGCCGCCGCGGGCCCGCGCGAAGCGGCCCGCGCGGTCCGAGCGGGCGTCAGTGAACGCCCCGGCCCTGTGGCCGAAGAGCTCCGACTCGAGGAGCGTGTCGGGCAGGGCGCCGCAGTTCACGACCACGAACGGCCCCTTCCGTCTCGGACTCAGTTCATGGAGGGCCCGGGCCAGGAGCTCCTTCCCGGTGCCGCTCTCCCCCAGGATCAACACGGTGCTCATGCTCTCGGCGACGTCAGGCAGAAGCTCGAAGATCCGGCGCATCGGGGTGCTCCGCCCGACCATGTCTCCGAGACCACGCCGGCCGCGAAGCTCCTTTCGCAGCGTCTCCTCGGTCGTCAGGTCGCGGAACGTCTCAACGCCGCCGACCACACACCCATCCGGACCTCGAAGGAGCGCGGTCGAGACGGCGATCGGCTTCCGCTCACCGTCCGCCGTCACGATGAAGACCCTGCGGTTCTGGAGCCGTTCACCCGAGCGCATCGTCTCCCTGAGAGCGCAGGCCGACTCGCAGATACTCGTCCGGAAGACCTCCCAGCAGGGACGCCCGAGCGCCTCGGCTCGTGGGGTGCCGGTGATCTTCTCCGCGGCCCGGTTGAACGACGTGATCCGCCAATCGGTGTCGACGGTGAAGACCCCCTCGGCGATGCTGTCAAGGATCACGTCCGCCTGCTGTGAGGAAGGATTCGCCTTCTCAGAGCGCTGTGACAAGGTGCCTCCTCCTGCCGGAGCCGGCCGCCTGGGATGGTCGGGGGACGTTGCGTTTCTGCAACCACCATCCTACCTCGTCTCGGACGGAAGTCAACCGAACCGCTCTCGTTCCGCACCACCTCACTCCCTTGCCGAACGCCGCCGACCGTGATGTGACCATTGACTGTTCGAATGCTCTGTGATATGATGAAGCGCCCTCAGAGGGGTGGTGACACCCACCGGGCGACCGCGCGACGCGCGCGGCCAACGAGAGGCTTTCGTGGACCAGGAGGTAGCCATGCGCCTTTGTGTCACGCTTTCGCTCGTCGCGCTCGTAGCGCTCGCCGCTCCCCTGAGCGCTCAGATGTACCTCGAGCTGGGCGTCGCGCCGATCCGGTTCGACATCCCGCCGGACGGTTCCGAGTGGCATGAGCTCCACCCGAACTTCTGCCTCGTGCACACGCAGGAGGGATATCAGGACAACGGCGACGGTGTGGTCAGCGTCTGCGACAACATCGTCATCGGCGGCGTGACCTACCACGTCGACTGGGCCGGCCCGACCTACTACATGGTCGAGACCACGACCATGGAACCGTGGTTCGTCGAGCCTGAGGACCCGCAGGCCACCGGCGACCCGACCGGCGACATGTGGCACGTCGTCGCGGGCCCGGAGTTCTGCGCGTACTTCCCCGTCGAAGGATGGGAGGACAACGGTGACGGCGAGGTGAGCGCCTGCGATATCGTCATCGTCGGCGGCCGCACCTGGCACATCGAGGAGGTCCGGCTCGACATCACGGTCACCGAGGCGGGGAGCCCCGTCGAGGAGAGCACGTGGTCGAGCCTGAAGCGCTTCTTCGGCTTCTAGAGCTTCGAAGCGAACGAGCATCCGAGTGGCGCCGGCGCCCGGTCTTCGTGACCGGGCGCCGTCTTTTGCGCGCCCGAACCGCCGCTCCCTCGGGTCCGGGGAGCGCGCGTGAAGGGCGGGTGTGATATCTCCCACGAAACGCCCGCATAGTTCCCCTCTTTAGACAGACAAGGGGAATGAGGCACGCAAACTGCACCTCCCGTCAACGGGGAGCTTGGCCCCGGATCACCGGTGGCCGGTCGGGCGACCGGCCGCGTTTCGAGGCGTCCGCGCCTCGGCACGGAGGGAGGTTCTGATGACACGTTGGATGATTGTCTGTGTGGCGGCGCTGCTTCTGTCGGCCGCGTCCGCGGTCGCCCAGGAGGAGATGGTCCTCGAGTTCCTGGGAACTCGCGCCGACAACGACTGGCCCCCTGATGGGTCGTTCTGGCATACGCTGTACCCGCTGGCGAGCTTCTGTGAGGACGTGGAACAGACCGGCCACGACGACGCCAACGGAGACGGCCTGATCGATGTGTGCGAAAGCATCCAGCTCGCTGGTGTGTGGCACCACATCGACTGGATCGGCCCCACGTACAGGCTTCGCTCTCTGGAGCGGCAGGCGGAGAAGTACGTCGAGCCCGCGCTCACCAGACAGCACGCCTATCATGAGGTCTACCCCGTCTTCTGCAACGAGGTCGTGACGACCGAGCCGATCATGTTCGTGTGCCAGGAGGTGTACATCGAGTTCCCGTCCGAGGACGCCGGCTGGTGGCACGTGGAGGACATCAAGCTGAACATCCGCACGACACCCGAGTCGCCGGTCGAGGACAGCACGTGGACGAAGATCAAGCAGTTCTTCCGGGACGTCTTCTAGCCCGCTCGAACACTCTCCTGGGAAAGAAAGAGCCGCCCGGTCCGTTTCGGACCGGGCGGCTCGCTGTTCCGCGGGGCGGTCGCCCCTACTCGGAGAGCTTCTCGTCTCCCACGATGGGCCCTCCGATGGCGCGCCACCCCTCGAGACCCTCGTAGAGCCGCTCGACGACAAGGAAGCCGAGCCTGGCGGCCTCGGTCGAGGTCGACCTGCTCCTGATGCAGTCCGGGCCGTAGCAGTAGGTCACGATGGGCGCCGTTCCCCTGTCGAGCCCGGGCCAGTACCTCTCCAGATACGGTTCTAGCGAGTCCGCGAAGAGCCTCGATGTCAGGTTGACCGAGCCCGGGATGTGCGCGCGGGCGTGGTCGGAGCCGTGGCGCACGTCGAAAAAGGCGAACCCGGGCGGCGGCGAGTCGGGGGCGAACCAGCGGCGCTCGCGCGCCAGGCGCTCTCTGAGCTCCCTGGCTCCGATGATCCTCACGACCGGGAGACCCGTGTCCTCCGCCCACTCGACCCATCCGCCGGCGTAGAGCCGGACGCGCTCGAGACCAGCCCGCCGGAAGAGATAATAGAGCAGGGCTCCGTCACCCATCGACTCGCCGTGGACGATGAACTCCCACGACAGGTCCACCGGACTCGAGGGCCGCGGACCGAACCGGGAGAGCATCTCTCGTGACGCCTCCGGCGACATGAGCGCGCCGCCCTCGAGGAACTCCCGCGGCGAAAGCGGCAGGCTGTGGGGCACGTGCCCGC